>JBOHYM010000056.1:0-45099 GCA_050737735.1 Rhodanobacter sp.
ACTATGGGCCGGCGAATCGTCGAAAAACTGTCCTCGCGCAGAGGACTTTTCGCCGCGAACGTTTCTACCGCCCACGCTCCTAGCGGGCTCCTCGGTGAGTCTCAGTTATGGACAGCCCTGGCTACCGGGTTCGTCGAGTTGCGTATGTCGCAAGCTGAACGCCGGTGGCGGCGGCACGAAGCGCGTCGACAGCCCGATGCTAAGCTGCATGCCGTTGCTTCAACCGACATGGATCATGAGCGGACGCCGAGACCAGCACGACGCGGATGTACCCCGTCGCACCGAACCCACCCTGGGTGATCTCGATCACCTGGATGCGCCGCGTGCGCCATCCGGTGACGGCCTGCCGCAGGTGCAGGTCGAGCCGCGCCAGTCGCGTGTGCGGACGGCACGGTCGCGGCGCGGTGGTCGGCGTGGCTGGCTGATGCCGCTGCTGCTCCTGCTGGTGATCGGGCTGGGCACCGCGCTGTGGCTCAACCAGAACCGCCTGCGCGGGATGTTGCCGCGCACCGATTTCAACAACGTGCTGGGGCAGGCGCAGCAGGCCTTGCAGGCTGGCCACCTGGATGGCCAGGACGGCACCAGCGCACGCGAACTGTTCCAGGCCGCGCTGGCGCTGGAGCCAGATAACGATCGTGCCCGCGCCGGCCTGCGCCAAGTCGGACAGGCCGAGTTGTCACAGGCCGATGCCGCCCTGCAGGCGGGCCAGTTGAGTCAGGCTGCGCAGCAGGCTGCGGCAGCCCGCGAACTGCTCGGCGGCGGTAGCGACATCGACCGGCTCGACCAGTCGATCGCCAACGCGCGCGGTGCGCAGGTGAAGACCGTTGACCTGGTCGATCGTGCCCAGCAGGCGCTGGCTGCCGGCCAGCTGGATGGTCCACAAGGCGCCGGTGCGCTTTACCGCCAGGTCTTGCAGACCGATCCCGGTAACGCGGTGGCGGCGCACGGCCTGGATCAGGTGGGCGATGCGCTGGCGGTGCAGGCGCGCAAGGCATTCGATGCCAACGACAGTGCGCAGGCCAATGCCAGCGTCGAACAACTCGCGGCGCTGCAGCCGAACAACGGCGCGCTGCCGGCGTTGCGTGCATTGCAGGCACAGCTGCGCCAGCAGGACAACAGCGCGCTGGATGCCGCCCTCAAGCAGGGCCAGGACGCATTGCGTGCCGGCCGCATCGGTGGTTCCGGCGACGATACCGCGCTGGCCCATTTCAAGGCGGCGCTGGCGCTCGATCCGGACAACGCGCAGGCCAAACGTGGCCTCGGCGATGTGGCGGAGGCGCTGACCGTGCAGGCGAGCGCCGCGATTGATGCCGGTGACACCACGCAGGCCGGCAAGCTGCTCGACCAGGCTGCGGCGCTGGCGCCGAAGTCGGCCGACCTCGCCGCGGCGCGGGCGCATCTGGCCAGAGCAGCGCAAACGCGTGGCGCCACGGCAGCATCACCGGATGACGATGGTGTCGCCGCGCCCGCAGCGGCGCCGTCGTCGCCGCAGCAGAGCGCGGCGGTGGCGCAACTGGTGCAGCGTGCGCAGGTGGCCACCCGCAACGGCAACATCATGATGCCGCCGGGCGACTGTGCGTATGACCTGTATCGCAGCGCGCTGGCGATCGACGGCAACAACGCGGCAGCACTGCAGGGCTTGCAGGGGCTGCCGGGCCAGGTCGAGCAGCAGTTCAACCAGGATCTGGCCGGTGGCCAGTTGAAGCAGGCTGGCGACATGCTGGCGAACCTCGCCGATCTGGCGCCAGGCGATGCCGCGCAGGGTGCGCTCAGCAACCGGCTGGCGTCGGCGTGGCTCGATCAGGCCGAGCAGCAACTGGCGAGCGGTGACCGCATGGGGGCCGCGCAGTCGCTGGATCGCGCGCGCAAGCTGGCGCCGAATCATCCGCGCGTGCTGGATCTCAGCGCGCGACTGCAGGCCGGCCAATGAGGGCGGCATGACGGTACTGGTGCTTGGCGGCAGCAGTCAGATCGGCCATTTCCTGTTGCCACGCCTGCGCGCCAGCGGCGAGCAGGTGTTGGCACTGAGCCGGCATCCACGACCGCAGCAGGCCGGCGTGGACTGGCTGCAGGGCGCGTTGCCCGCTGCCGTGCCGGCGCTGCCGCCGCTGTCGGCGATCATCAGCTTCAGCCCGCTGTGGGCGCTGACGGAGTGGTTGTCGCAGGCCCCGCTGAGCGATGCGCCCCGGGTGATCGCCACCAGTTCGATGAGTGCCGAGACCAAGCGCGATTCCAGCGTGCCGGCTGAGCGTGACATCTCGCGCCAGCTGCGCGAAGGCGAGGCGGCGCTGGCCGCAGCCTGTGCCCGTCACGGCTGCGCCTGGACGGTGCTGCGGCCGACCCTGATCTATGGTGCCGGGCTGGACAAGAGCCTGACCCCGATTGCCCGCCGCGCGATGCGCCTGCGGCTGTTTCCGCTGCCGGCCGGTAGCGGTCTGCGTCAACCAGTGCATGCGGACGACATCGCGCAGGCCGTGCTGGCCGCGCTGGAATGCCCGATGGCGGCCGGACGGATCCTGCCGATCGGCGGCGGCGAGCGGCTGCCGGCCGCGGAAATGTTTGCGCGGGTGCGCCGCAGCCTGCCGCGAGCCACCGTACCGCTGCCGCTGCCGGCGTGGCTGCTGCGGCTGGGGCGGCATGCGCTGCCGCCGTTGCGTGGCCCGCTGAACCGGCTGGATGCCGATCTGGTGGCGGACAACGACGAGTTGCGCCGATTGCTCGGCATCAGCCCGCGGCCGTTCCGCCCCGAACCATCGATGTGGACGGCGCCCTTGTAGGAGTGGCTTCTGTGGGAGGGGCTTTAGCCCCGACGCCTCTGGCTTCACTGCAATCAAAAGCATCGCGACTGAAGTCGCTCGCACAGGTGCGGCCGGCCGGATTGCCCGCGTTCCGCCCCGAAACCGGCCGCGGCGTTCATTTGCGCGCCGGGGTGCAGGCCCTATGATCGACCCACTTTGCCGCCGGATTCCCCCACGTTGGATTTATTGACCCGTACACGTTCGATCGCGCGCGCCAGCTGGCCCTGGCTGCGCATCCCGTTCTGGATCGGCACCGGCCTGTTGTTCGGCTTCGTGCTGCCGTACACGCTGGTGCTGAACAAGCGCGTGCAGGACCGCTTCAACGATCTGGTGTTCGCCGTGCCCACCCGCGTCTACGCGCGACCGTTGCCGCTGGCTGCCGACATGCCGATGACCCCGGGCGCGCTGGAGCTGGAACTGACTTTCGCCGGCTACAGCGAGGATGGCCACGGCCAGGTGGCGGGCAGCTGGATGAAGCAGGGCACGCGCTACACGATTTCCTCGCGCGGTTACGCCGGCCCGGATGGCGGCGAACTACCGAAGCGCATCCGCGTGACCCTGGGCAAAGGGAATGTGCAGTCGGTGCAAGATGTCATCAGTAGCAAGAACATCGTGCTGACCCATCTGGATCCAGCGCGCATCGCCACACTGTACGGCGCCAAGCAGGAGGAGCGTCGCTTCGTGCGCCTGGCCAACGTGCCACCCCTGCTGGTCGGTGGCCTGCAGGCGGTCGAGGACCGCGATTTCAAGCATCACATCGGCGTCGACTTCAGTGCGATCCTGCGTGCCGCGTTCGCCAACCTGCGTGCCGGACATACCGTGCAGGGCGGTTCCACCCTGACCCAGCAGCTGGTGCGCAACCTGTTCCTGAGCCGCGACCAGAACTTCACGCGCAAGATCAACGAAGCCTTGATGTCGATGTTGCTGGAGGCGCATTACGGCAAGGACCGGATTCTCGAGGCCTACGTCAACGATGTCTTCCTCGGCCAGCAGGGTGATCAGGCCGTGCATGGATTTGCCGCGGCGTCGGAGTTCTACTTCGGCCACCAGCTGGAGGATCTGCGGCCGCAGGAGATCGCCTTGCTGATCGGCATGGTGAAGGGGCCGAGTTATTACGACCCACGCCGCGCACCGGCGCGTGCGCTGGCCCGGCGCAACCTGGTGCTGCAGGAGTTCGCCAATACCGGGTTGCTCAGTGACGCGCAGGTCAGTGCCGCGCAGGCCACACCACTGGACATCATCAGCAACGGCCAGTTGCCGCACAACCGCTTCCCCGCGTTCATGCAGCTGGTGCGCACGCAGATCACCGCCGACTTCGACGACGAAACCCTGAGCCAGGGCAATCTATCGGTCTTCACCACGCTCGATCCGGCTGCCCAGCTGTACACCGAGCAGGCCATCACCAGCACGATGAAGGCGCTCGGCAAGCGGGCCGACATGCTGCAGGCGGCGGCGGTGGTGACCGATGCGCAGAGCGGCAGCGTGCTGGCCGTGGTCGGCAGCAAGATTCCAGGCGACCAGGGCTTCAACCGCGCGCTCGACGCGCGCCGGCCGATCGGTTCGACGATCAAGCCGTTCGTCTACCTGGTGGCGTTGACCCAGCCCGGGCGCTGGAATCTGGCCAGCCTGCTCGACGACAGCCCGATCAGCATGCGTGAGCCCAACGGCAGCCTGTGGACGCCGCAGAACGACGACAACCAGAGCCACGGCCAGGTGCCAATGATCGAGGCACTGGAGCAGTCATGGAATCTCGCCAGTATCCGCCTCGGTCTGGCGGTGGGCCTGCCGCGGATCAAGTCGTTTCTCGAATCGTTCGGCCTCAGCAACGTCAATCCGGGTCCGTCGCTGCTGATCGGTGCGCTGGATCTGGCGCCGTTGCAATTGACCCAGCTGTACCAGTATCTGGCCGCCGACGGCCACGCACTGCCGCTGGTGGCGGTGCGCGGCGTGGTCGATGGCAGTGGCCGAACCATCAAGCGCTATCAGGTGCAGAGCGGCAATGGCGAATACCAGGACGCGGTGCACCTGACGACTTGGGCGATGCAGCAAGTGGCGCTGCGCGGCACGGCGAGCGCCATCGGCAATTCCGGACTGGCGTGGCTGCATGCCGCGGGCAAGACCGGTACCAGCAACGACACCCGCGACAGCTGGTTTGCCGGTTTCACCGGCGAGCACCTGGCAGTGTTCTGGATGGGCCGCGACGACAACAAGTCGACCGGCCTGTTCGGTGCCACCGGCGCCTTGCGCGCATGGCGCGAGCTGTTCGCGAAACTGCCGACGCAGCCTTTGTCCGCCGCCCCCGCTGCCGGGCTGGAAATGGCCTGGGTCAACCCGGCCGATGGCAAGCGGACCGAGCCGCAGTGCGAAGGTGCGCGGCAGGTGCCGGTGATTACCGGTACGCTGTCCAGCGATACCGAAGGCTGCTTCTGGCAGGGCGTGCAAAGCCTGTTCGGCGGTGGCAACCATCCAGCGTCCGCCGCCAGTACCGCGCCTGCTGCAATCGATACCCCCACCCGGAACTGATCATGTTGCACTCGTTCAAGCGACCCTCCCTGTCCCTCATCCTGCTGGCTGTCAGCCTGCTTGCCGGCTGCAGCCTGTTCGAGCGAGCGCCGGCGCCGATCACGCCGACGGTGGTGCCGGATCGCGACATGATCGGCGCAATCCGTGCCGCCGGCGACCGCGAAAAATCCGTCATCGACGTCAACCCGCTGCGCGATCCTGGCGTCACCGCTTTGCAGGACACTGCCAGGAACGACGAGCAGGCCGGTCGTTATACCGACGCCGCAGCCAAGCTCGATCAGGCGCTCAAGCTCAGTCCGGATTCGCCCGACCTGCTGCAGGATCGCGCCGAGATCGCGGTGCGCCTGAAGGATTACGCCACCGCCGAAAAACTCGCCCACCAGTCGTGGTCGCTCGGGCCCAAGCTTGGCCCGCTGTGTGCGCGCAACTGGCAGACCATCGTGGAGATGCGCCTGCAAGCTGGCGATGAAGCCGGTGCTGACGCCGCACGCAAGTCGGTACAGCAATGCCACAAGGTGGGGGTTTCGCGTTACTGAGCTGATCCCTCGGTCAGCAGAAAGCGGGAGTGAGCTTTCAGAACAGTGCGCCCAGCAACAATACGATGCCGACGATGCTGACTGCCCAGATCAGGGTGCGCAGGTAGGGGATGCCCGCGGCATAGACCGGCACGTGGGCCAGCCGTGCCCAGAAATAGAGCTGGACGCCGAGCACGGTCATGCAGCTGTGACGCTGCAGCAGATGGTCGATCAGCACGACGGCGGCGAACAGCGGGAAGGTCTCCAGGAAATTGGCGCGGGAGCGATCCAGCCGGCCGCCGATGCCGGTGAGCGGCGGCTTGATCTCGTCACGCGCGCTGGCCACCCACCCGAGCCCACGTTGGCCGAGCATGCAAGCTGCGGTCAGTGTGATCTGCACCAGTCCCAGCACCACACTCCACATCAGCATGCACAGCTCGGTCGTCATGATGCGCTCCCCATGGGTGGTGCCGGCATGGTGAACCTTTGCCGGCGTCGGTGCCACTGGCTGCGATCACCTCACACGGTTGCGCCGCGTCGACCTGCATTCATGCATTCACCCCGCAAAAGCTCAACTGGAAGGAGTCCATATTTCGAGCGCGTGGCACGGCTACGAGAATGCTCGGCCGTTCTTGGCCGGGGGTTAGGTACACATTCGAGGCGAGGGCCGATGGCATCTGCCGTTGGCCTCGCTTCTTGCGTCTGGGGAAATCCAGATCGTGTCGACCTTTATCGCCCGCCCAGTACTGGTCCCTGCTGCCCTTGGACGTTGTTCTGCTGCGCGTTTTGCGCCTGAATCTGCCCCATCATCTGCGCGTGTTGCTGGTCGTACTGCTGGATGTGCTGAATCGACTGAGCCGCTGCGGGCGATGGGGTCTTCACGTCAACGACCGCCACGGTCGACATAAAGCTTGTCCCGGAGAAGAACATCTTTCCCGTCTCACCGTTCAAATGAATCGTGGACAAATTGTCCGCGGTGATCTTGTTGCTGTGGCAGGCTCCAGTGAACTGCAACAGTCGGTTCTCACTCGCGGCCGGAATGCGCTCTTTCAGTGTGTTGTAGAGCGCGTGGCTAGGGTTGAATGCATTACGCGGATCGTCCAACCCAGGCGCGGCGGCGGCAGGCAGGGAGGACACCCCTGATATCGAAGGTAGAAGCCCCGGATCATCCCGATTCAGCGGTTGCAGACGGGCTTGCATGGCTTGCTGGGTTTTCGGTCCAAACTGACCGTCTTGTGTCAGCTGATGATCGGCCTGGAATGCTTTCACCGCAGCCACGGTGGCAGGGCCGAATTGTCCGTCCACTTGCAGGGGGTGACCTTTGGCGTCGGTATAGCCCAGGGTTGCCAAGTTGCTTTGCAGGTTATGGACTTCCGTGCCCTTGGCGTGCTCCTTAAGCGTTTCGATGGTCTGTAACCTTGGACTTAGGTTGAGTTCCTGCATGGCACCCTCGAACCTTGCCGCACGACCTTCAATGCCGCGCGCGTTGGCGGGATTTTGACCATACTTCCCGGAGCCGATGAAAGTCTGGACATCTTCTCGGGTCGGTGGGTTGCCAGCTTGCACCTTGAGGTGACCGAGCGTTTCCTCTTTACCCGCAAGATAGCCCGTGAGTTGTGTGTAGGGTGGACCGAATTGGTTGGTGTAATCAGCAATTCCCAACTGTAGCTTTTGGTCTTGAGTGATGGCATCGGCTTTCCCGGGGCTGATGTTGCGAACATCATCAATGATGTCACCCACGCCAGCAATGGTTTGATCTAATTGGTCGTTCGTGAACTGGTCCCTTGTCGCCTGTGGAATCGCCTGCAACTTGGCATCCAGAGTGTCCAGCCTTTCACGCGTCAAGCCACCATGCCTGCCAAGATCTAAGATGTCGGTAGAGTCGAATCCGTTATCTTTTAGAAACGCTTTCGCATCGGGGTTGTTTCCGACGTCAAATTGCATCTCGCCGAACGAATACGTGCTGTTGGCGAGCCTGGCATAGGAGAAATGGTCTGAATCACCCGTCTGGCCGCCGAGCTCTGTGGCCATCAGAACAGTGCGCAACTGCTCACGGGTGATAGTGGTGCTATCCGGCATGGCGAAATCCTTTTGGCTTGCGAAAGTAACTAGCTTCCTGAGCAGTTGTTATAGACAAAATCAATCAGGTTCTTGTCTGTTACGCCTTGTGAAGTGATCGGCCGCATCTGGAAATGTCCGATCATGTCGTCGTTGCATACCTCAATGTCCTTGCGTTGATCACCGTCCTGCAACACACATGCACCCCCGAAGCTATGGTTGCCGTTTGCATAGCCGACGGGAAGATCGATAAGTCGGCTGCACCCAATGACTTGGGTGCCATGCTCATGTTCTGCCAAGGATTGGTTGAATGAACCAATTCGGTAGTTTGGGTCTCGGTAAGTCACTACGTAGACTCCGCATTTATGACCGCCAGTGTGATCGATGCCGCTTGGCATCGTGCAGTATGGCTCGCCGTTGACGATGTGTTTCTCATTGCGCGCCAGAACGGCAATGCGAGCCAAATAGGCTTGTTTCAGGCAGGTTGTGTCCTGGCATATGCCACGGGTGTAGCGGACCCAGTTGCGCTGTTCTTCAGTCAACGCTTTTTTGCCATACGCGTCAGTCGCCGTCAGCGCCGTCTTGTAGGTCTGCTGCAGCTTGCCATCAAGGGATGAGATCTCAGCGCTGCTGCAGATCAGCTTTTCAGTAGGACTGGCTGCTTTGCTGCAGTCAAAGCTGGCAGCCACAGCTGGGGCCTGCGCCCAGACTGGTGTGGCACTGTTTATCGCGATCATGCTGCTGATCGCGATAAACAGTGCCACATAATTCCATTGAACTTGAATCATTGGTTGTTCCCTGTGACCAGTAAGCAACTACCCTGTACTCGTAATGTTAGACCAGTTCAGTCGTTCGGAGCGACAAGTCACATCGTGACTTTTGCAACTGTACGGGGTGGTCATCGCCAGAACGCTAGTTTGAATGCGATCAGCGATCAACTCGGCTGGAATACGCTTGGATTGGACGCGGTGGGACGTTTCACATCCGTAGGCGCGCTCCGCTCCACATCGTTCGCTCTCCTTGGTGGTTTGCCGGACCGATGCACTCGGCCATACTTGATCGATGACTGATCTCGATGACAGCGGGTCCGACGACGTCGGCACCTTGCTCGGTGCCGATGGCCCGTTTGCGCGCGAGCTGCCGAACTTCGCGCCACGGCTGGCGCAGCAGGCGATGGCGCGGGCGGTGCAGCAGGCGATCGCCGGGCGCGACACGCTGATCGCCGAGGCGGGCACCGGCACCGGCAAGACCTACGCGTACCTGGTGCCGGCACTGCTGTCGGGCGAGCGGGTGATCATCTCCACCGGCACCAAGGCGCTGCAGGACCAGCTGTACTTTCGCGACCTGCCCAAGGTGCGCTCGGTACTCGGTGCACGGCTGAAGACGGCGTTGCTGAAGGGCCGTGCGAACTATCTGTGCCTGTACCGGCTCGATCAGACCGTGCGCGAAGGCGCCACCTTCGATCGCACGCAGGCCGCGCAACTGGCGACAATCCGCGCCTGGTCGGCGCGTACCCGCCGCGGCGACCGGATGGAGCTGGCCGAAGTGCCGGAAGAATCGCCGCTGTGGCCACGCGTCACCTCCACAGCAGAAAACTGCCTCGGTGTGGAGTGCCCGTTCTTCGACGACTGCCATGTGGTGAAGGCGCGCCGCGAGGCGCTGGAGGCGGACGTGGTGGTGGTCAACCACCATCTGCTGTTTGCCGACCTGGCGTTGAAGCAGGAAGGCTTCGGTGAAATCCTGCCGGGCGCGGCGGCGTTTATTCTGGACGAGGCGCACCAGATTCCCGAACTGGCCGGGCAGTTCTTCTCGCAGAGCATCAGCGCACGCCAGTTGAGCGAGCTGGCCCAGGATGCGCTGACCGAATGCAACGGCGTCACCGGCGCAATTGGCCTGCTGCTGGAGCCGGTGGAAGCCCTGCAGGACGCGCTGCGCCGGCTGCGCCTGGCCATGGATGTGTTGCCGTCACGTGGTGCGTTCCAGCCACTCGAAGATCGCGCCGACGTGCGCGAGGCGCTGCACGACCTGTGTGAACTGCTGGCCACGCTGACCGAACTGCTTGCGTCCCAGGCTGAGCGCTCGCGCGGTTTCGCCAACCTGCACGAACGCGCCGCACTGTTTGCCGCGCGGCTGGATCGCATTGTCGAGGGTCAGGGCGATCGCGACGTGCGCTGGTATGAACACTTCCCGCGTGGTTTCGCGTTGTACGCCACACCGCTCGATCTGGCGGCTCCGATGCGTGGTCTGCGCGAGCGCACGCATGCGGCGTGGATCCACACCTCGGCCACGCTGTCGGTGGCCGGCAACTTCGACCACTTCGCGCGCCAGCTCGGACTGGATGATCCGCAGGTGCTGAGCCTGGAAAGTCCGTTCGACTATGCGCGCCAGGGCCTGTGCTACCTGCCGTCCGGGTTGCCTGATCCGAATGCACGCGACTACACCGAACAGGTGATCGAGGCCGTGCTGCCGGTGCTGCATGCCTCGCACGGTCGCGCGTTCCTGCTGTTCACCTCGCATCGCGCCTTGCGTCGCGCGGCCGAACTACTGCAGGGCAAGGTGCCGTGGCCGCTGTTCGTGCAGGGCACCGCGCCGCGGCCGCGGTTGCTTGAGGAATTCCGCGCCAGCGGCCACGGTGTGCTGTTGGGCGCAGCAAGTTTCTGGGAAGGCGTCGACGTGGTCGGCGAGGCGTTGAGCGTGGTGGTGATCGACAAGCTACCGTTCGCCGCACCGGACGATCCGGTGCTGATGGCGCGGCTGGAGGCACTGCTGCAATCCGGCATCAACCCGTTCATCGGCTGGCAGGTGCCCAGCGCGGTGATTGCGCTGAAGCAGGGCGCCGGCCGGCTGATCCGCGACGTGCACGATCGCGGCGTGCTGGTGCTGTGCGACCCGCGTTTGACGAGCAAGGGATATGGGCGGCTGTTCCTGGCCAGCCTGCCGCCGATGCCGCGCACACGCGAGCTGGCGGATGTGCAATCATTTTTCGACGACTCGCAAGCCGCGGCAGTTGCCGCAGGTTGAGGAGGCGGGGTCGATCGGACTGGGCGGCATCTTTTTCAAATCACGCGACCCTGCTGCACTTAGCGCGTGGTACGCGAAGCATCTCGCCTGCATCCCGAAGACTGGGGCGCCGTGCGTTTCGATGAGGACGCCGCACGACCACGTTTCATCTTGTGGGCACCGTTCGCCGCCAACACCGACTACTTCGCGCCGAGCGCGCAGCCGTACATGATCAACTTTCGCGTCGACGATCTAGATGCGATGCGCTGCTCGCGCAACTGCGCGTCGCCGGTGTGGTGGTGGACGAACGCATCGAGAGCAGCGAACTGGGTCGCTGCGGCTGGATCATGGATCCCGAAGGCACGCGCATCGAGCTGTGGCAGCCGCCGGCTTGAGCCGTCAATCCAGCGCCGCGCCGAAGCGATTCCCGCGTGGCAGGTAGTGATGCTCCGGATCGAGCGAGGCGACCACGTAGCGCGAACGCCCGACGATCTCGTTGCGTGGGAAGAAGCCGAAGTAGCGTGAATCCATGCTGTTGTCGCGGTCGTCGCCGAGCAGCAGGTACTGGCCCGCCGGCACCTTCACCGGTCCGAAGCTGCTGGCCGGGCTAGGCCAATACTCGGAAAGGCGCACCGCATGGCGCATGTCGCCATAGTGTTCGATTTCGTAACGGGCCGGATTCTTCAGGTCGTCGTGGATGCCGGCGTAGCTGCCCGAGGTGTAGCTGGCAGCGCGACCATTGATGTAAAGCACGTTGCCGCGCATCGCGATCTCGTCGCCAGGCAGGCCGATCACCCGCTTCACCAGCCGTTCGTGGGCGGCCTGCGAATCCAGCACCACGATGTCGCCGCGTTGCGGGTCGGCCAGGTGCAGCAACGCGATATGGGTCAGCGGCAGGTGGATGTCGTAGGCTGCTTTGTCGACGAGGATGCGGTCGCCGATCTTGATGGTGGGCTGCATCGAGCCGGTCGGCACCACGTTCCAGTCGGCCACGGCGCTGCGGAACATGATCATGCACAGCATGAAGGTGATGAAACCCTTGTTGCGTGCCAGGAACTTAGCGATGGTGCGCATGCAACCCCCTGTCTTGTCGCTGTGATTGTTTCCCGATCACTGGATGACCGCACCAATTGCGTGAAGTTTCACGGCCATCGCCACGCCATCTTCCGGCCCGCTGCCAGGCCGTCGTCGCCCGCCTGGCTGCCGTTGTGGCTGTTGTGATCGACGCTCCAATCCGGGGAGTGCGACGCAATGAATGCATGGACACAGACGGTGACGGCCAAAGTGCTGGGCATCGGCGTACTGGCATTGCTGATGACGATACCGCTGATGCAGGTGAGCGGACTGGTCAGTGAACGCCAGCAACTGCGCGAGACCGCGATCGCGCAGATCGCGCAGGGCTGGGGTGGCCAGCAGGTGCTGGGCGGGCCGGTACTGACGGTGCCGACGACGCGCCAGCTGGCCGTGGCCGCAAACCAGCCGCCACAAGTGCAGGTCGGCAGCGAGAGCATGCTAGCGGACGAGCTTAAGATCGACGTGGCGATGGCCGTGCAGACGCGCAGCTATGGCATCTATACCGCGCCGGTGTACGTTTCCATAGCGAAGATCAACGCGCAGTTCCGCCCGCAGGATCTGGCCCAGTATCGCCACGCCAGCAACGCGCAGTGGCAAGGCGGCAAGGCCGAGTTGCGACTGTCGATTGGCGACCTGCGCGGTCTACAGGAAGTGAGCGAGCTGCGCATCAACGGCAAGCCGGTACGTTTCGATTCGTCGGCCGATCACCTCGGCCCGTGGCCGAACGTGGTGGTGCCGATCGACCTGGATGCGCTCGCCGACCAGCCGATCGATGTCGAGATCAGCCTCAAGCTGGCCGGCACCGAATCGCTGCAGCTGCTGCCGCTGGCGCGCAATACGGATGTGACGATGCACGCGCCGTGGGGCGACCCCAGCTTCATCGGCGCTGCGCTGCCGCTGGAGCGTCAGGTCGATGCCAAGGGCTTCAGCGCGCGCTGGCATATGCTCGATCTCAATCGCAGCTACGGCCAGCACTGGACGGATGCCGGTGATGGCATGGACAAGGCGCTGCAGGCATCCACGTTCGGCGTGCAGTTGTACCAGCCGGTCGACGTGTATCAGCGCAACGTGCGCGCGGGCAAGTACGGGCTGCTGTTCATCGCGATGACCTTCGTCGCGTTCTTCCTGTTCGAGATACTCAAGCGGCTGCGCGTGCATCCGGTGCAATACCTGCTGGTCGGTGCGGCGCTGGCCACGTTCTACGTGGTGCTGCTGGCGCTGTCCGAGCAGATCGGTTTCGGCGCGGCGTATGCGCTGGCCGCGGCCGCGGTGGTGCTGATCGTGGGCGGCTACGCGATGGCGGTATTGCATGCGCGGCGTGCCGGCCTGCTGCTGGGCGGCGTGCTGGGGCTGATCTACGCGATGCTGTACGGACTGATCGCGGCCGAGCAGTATGCCTTGCTGATCGGTGCGCTGGTGCTGCTGGTGATGGTCGCGCTGATGATGTATTTGACTCGCCGTATCGACTGGTACGCCTATGTACCAATCACAACGGGACCGACCGTGGCGGCGTCGACCTCGGCCGAGCCACCACCAGCTATCATGGAGCAACCATGAACCTGCTCGCGATCGAAACCGCCACCGAAGCCTGCTCCGTCGCCCTGATCCACGGCGACGAACTGATCGCCCGCAGTGAGATCGCGCCGCGCCGGCATACCGAACTGGTGCTGCCGATGGCCGATGCCTTGCTGGCCGAGGCTGGTATCGGCCGACATGCGCTGGACGCGATCGCGGTGGGTCGCGGCCCCGGTGCGTTCACCGGCGTGCGCCTCGGCGTGTCGCTGGCACAGGGCATGGCGCTGGCGCTGGACCTGCCGGTGATCACCATCTCCTCGCTGGCCGCGCTGGCGCTGGAAGCGCCGGAGGAAGAGGGCACCGCGATCCTCGCCGTGATCGACGCGCGCATGGGCGAGATCTACGCCGCCTGCTACCGCCGCGACGACAACGGCGGCCTGATCGCGCTGGACGAGGAGTGCATCTGCACTGCCGAGACCCTGCAGTTGCCACAGGCCGCTGCCTGGCAGGTGGTGGGCAGCGGCTGGGCCACCTATGCCACCGTGTTGTGCGAGCGACTCACTGGCACGCTGCATTCGGCCGATGGTCTGCGCTATCCGCAGGCCGCGCACGTTGCCGAGCTGGCGCTGCGCGAGTTCAAGGCCGGCCGTACGCAGGCGCCGGAGCTGGCGTTGCCGGTCTATCTGCGAGACAAGGTGGCGTTGACGCTTGTGGAGCAGGGGAAGGCTTGACGAAGCGAGAATGTTTGCTAACGGCTAAGTACGGACACGAAAGTTTGAAGTTTCAAGGAGTAGCGTGTGGCTCTCGAAAAATGGGGAGGAACTTCACCTTTTGGCTTGCTTCGATATGCTGAGGACTATCGGCGTGCAGCTGAGGCTCTTCATGCATCTGAGCCTTCAAGTTTCGCTCCGCCCAAATACTCGCTTATAGGGCAATCCATCGAGCTTAGTCTGAAAGCATTTATTCGATCCCGTGGCGTCCCGATCGAGCACTTCGGTAAGAAGAAAATGAAACTAGGTCACGATTTGGCGGAGCTTCTCGAAAATGCGAAGCACCGACGTCTTGATCGCATTGTCGAGCTATGGAGTGACGAGGAATCGACGATTCTCGCCATCAATGAACCTTACCGAGATCATTTGTTCAGGTACATCAAGAATGGCGCCATGAGCTTGCCAAACTGGAACGATCTCATGATGGTCGCTTCGCACCTTACGAAAGGTCTTCACAACCACTGTCTGCGCAGTACGCTTGGTGCCCCGGTAGGAAAGGCAACCGCCATAGCACGCAAAAGCTGCTTCTAATTAAAGAATGGTGTCAGAGACAATTTGAACGCGATGTCAGGAATTGATCCTGACGCCTTTTTGATAAGCGAGCATCGCAGTGCGACCCGAAACGGGCCTGTGCGTCGGCGTCAGAGAGGGTTCAAAGGGCGAGAGGCAGGCATTCCGACTTGCTGTAGAGCGCCCATGCGCATGCCAGATCCTGCACTACGTGACCAAGCGATTTGTAGACCGTGATTTCGGCATCGGACTGCCGACCCGCGATGTTGCCTGCCAGAACCTGGCCGATCTCCGCAACGATATGGTCGTCATCGATCACGCCTGCTCTCTTCGCTCTCAGAAATTCGGCGCCTTGCCGGAGTACGCCTTCGCGGCTGTCGGCGATGAAGCGCGATCGGGCGACGAGATCCGTATCGACCTCGACTGGCCCGGCCACGCTTGAACCGACCAGATTGATGTGCGCGCCCGGGCGCACCCAGGCTCCTTTCAAGATCGGCTCGCGGGCGCTGGTGACGGTACAGATGATGTCGGCATCGCTCACCAGATCTTCCACTTCGGTGGCGCTGCTGAAAGGAATGCCAAGCTCGTCGCTCATGCGCTGACAGAATGCCTCGGTGCGTTCCAGGACACGTCCCCACACCCGCACGGATTGAATGCCGCGTACTTTCAGCAGCGCCCTTGCGTGGGTGGCAGCCTGTTCGCCATAGCCCAGGATCGCCAGGCGGCGCGCACCTGGACGTGCGAGGGCGTCCGTGGCGACCGCGCTCGCCGCGGCAGTGCGAATGGCCGTGACCTCGCCTGCGTGGATCACGCAAACCGGCTCTCCGGTTTCAGGTTCGAACAGGACGACCAGCCCCTGGTGGGATTGCCGGCCCTTGGCGAAATTCTCCGGATAGACGCTGATCAGTTTTGCTCCGAAGGCCGCGCTTTCGCCCAGGGCACCAGGCATGATTCCAAACGTGTGCCCTTGAGCCAGCGGAATGACCGTACGCAGGAGCTGGCGCGTCTCGCCATTTGAAAAGGCGATCATGGCCTGCCTGATGAGCGGGATGCACATGTCGTAGGTCAGGCGCCGCGCCACTTCTTCGCGTTCGATCACTCTCATTGCGCCACCGCCCCTCGTCCCGTTTTCAATCAGGTCCAATGTCTGGCTGCAGTATCGCGCGGTATGGAGGGCGTAGCGTCACAGCTGCCCGATCACCAGTTGCACCAGCAGGCTGCTGATTGACACTGCGGCCCACACGCCGAGTCCCAGCAGGATCGGCCGGACGCCGGTCGAGGCCATCTTGCGCAGGTTCGCCGACAGGCCGATCGCGGTCAGCGCCACGATGATCAGGAACTCCGCCGCGGTGTGAATCGCCGGCTGGATGGCTGCGGGGATGAGTCCGACGGTGCGGATCGCCGAGGCGACCAGGAACCACAGGATGAACCAGGGGAAGATGCTGGCGAGGCTGAAATGGCCGGTCGTGCCTTCCTGCTGGTGCTTGCGCTTTTCACGCGCGGCGACCACGAAGGCCAGCACCAGGCAGACCGGGATGATCAGGGTGGCGCGGGTCAGCTTGACGATGGTGGCGTAGTCGCCGGCGGCGTGACTGAAGCTGTAGCCGGCAGCGACCACCGATGAGGTGTCGTTGATCGCGGTGCCGGCCCACAGGCCGAAGCCCATGTCAGACATGTGCATCAGGTGGCCAAGTAGCGGGAACAGCAGCACGGCGACCAGGTTGAACAGGAAGATGGTGGAGATCGCGAACGCGGTGTCGTGATCATCCGGCCGGATGATCGGCGTCACCGCCGCGATCGCCGAGCCGCCGCAGATCGCGGTGCCCACGCCGATCAGGATCTTCAGCTTGTCGTGCACGCCCAACCAATGCCCCAGCATCCGCGCGGCGAGAAACGCCACGGTCATCGTCACCAGGGTCACCGATAGTGATTCGAGGCCGGTCTTCGCCACCTGGCTGAGGCTGAGCCCGAAACCCAGCGCGATGATCGACCACTGCAGCACCTGTTTGCCGGCGAAGGCGATGCCCGGGTTGTAACGCTCGCCCGGCGAGAGCAGGTTGCGCACGAGGATGCCCAGCACGATGCCGATCACCGGGCCGCCGATCAGCGGCAGTTCGCGTCCCAGCAGCATGGCCAGCAGGCCGATTCCGACCGCCAGCAGCAGGCCGGGCACGCGGATGCGTAGTGTGGGGTGGGTGAGGGTAGCGATGGATGGCGCGGTCATGCATGGGCTCCGGCAGTGGCGCCATTGTCCGCGCCCACACCGATCAGGAAAATTTGGAATATCTGATCAGATGTATAAGATGGGCTGATGATCAATATCAGCCCGCGCCAGCTTGAAGTGTTCGTGCAGATCGCCTTGCACGGCAGCGTGCGTGCCGCCGCCGAGCGGCTGCACCTGACCCAGCCGGCCGCCAGCATGGCGCTGGCGGAAATGGAACGGCAGCTGGATGCACCGGTGTTTGCACGCGAGCGTGGCCGGTTACGGCTGAATGCGCGAGGCCGTGAACTGCTGCCGCTGGCGCAGGAGCTGCTGGAACGGCATGCCGAATTCGGTCGGCGTGGCAGTGAGGATGGCTCGGCGCTGGGCGGCGAGCTGCGCATCGGCGCCAGCAACACGGTGGGCAATTACCGTGTCGATGAACTGCTCGGCGCGTTCGTGCGTGCCCATCCGCAGGTGGCGATCCGTCTGCGCGTGGCGAATACCGAGACGATTGCGGCGAGTGTGCTGGATCACAGCCTGGATATTGGTTGTGTCGAAGGCCCGGTCACACATCCCTTGCTGGAGGTGCTTCCGTGGCGCGACGACCTGCTGGTGGTATGCGCGCCGCCCGATCATCCGCTGGCGCGCAAGCGCAGCCTGAAGCCGGCGGATTTCGCCGGTGCGCGTTGGGTGTTGCGCGAGCCTGGTTCGGCCACTCGCGCGATCAGCGAGCGCGTGCTGGCGCAGCTGCCGCCCGGCGAGACCGTGCTGGAACTGGATCAGATCGAGGCGATCAAGCAGGTCGTGGTCGCCGGACTGGGCATCGCCTGCCTGCCGGCGGTGGCGGTCACCGATGCGCTGGCAGCGGGGCGGCTGAAGGCGCTGAAAACCCCGTTCCTCGACCTGCGGCGCAAACTCTCATTGCTGCTGCATCGACAGAAATATCGTGGCGCGTTGCTGGATGCGTTTCTCGACGGCACCGACCTCGATGACAGCGGCTTCGGCGGCTGAGCTCAGCTGCGCAACTCAGCCTACGCCAATGCACCGATGATCTCTCCCAGCAGCGCTTCAGCCTGTTCGTGGGTATGCGCACGCAGCAGCCGGGCGGCGTGCCGACGCAGGTGGGCATGGTCCAGCGTGGCCAGGCGGTCGCGTACCAGCAGGATCTGGCTGGGGTGCATGCTGAATTCGTGCAGGCCCAGCAGCAGCAGCAGGGCGGTGAAGTTCACGTCGCCGGCGATCTCACCGCACAGGCTCACCGGTTTCTTCGCGCGGCGGCCGGCGCTGATCACGTGCGAGAGCAGCCGCAGCAGAGCCGGCTGCAGCGGGTTGTAGATGTTCTCCAGTGCATCGTTGCCGCGGTCGGCGGCGAGCACGTATTGGGCCAGGTCGTTGGTGCCGATCGCCAGGAAGTCGGCGTGTTCCAGCAGGGCGCGCACATTGATCGCCGCCGCCGGCACCTCGATCATCGCGCCCAGCGGCAGCTTCTCCGGCAAGTCGATGTTCTCGCGCTTCAGTTCCTGTCGGGCCAGCTTGAACAGCGTGCGCACCGCGATCAACTCGTCCGGCTGGGTCACCATCGGTACCAGCACGCGTACCGGGCCATAGCAGGCGGCGCGCAGGATCGCGCGGATCTGGGTGGAGAACACCGCCGGATAGCGCAGCGACAGGCGCACGCCACGCACGCCAAGCGCCGGGTTGTCCTCACCGCGCAGCACCAGTCCGGCGGCATCGGCCTTGTCGGCTCCGAGATCCAGCGTGCGGATCGTCACCGGCAGACCGCCCATGCCCATCACCAGGTCGCGATAGGCGACGAACTGTTCGTCTTCCGATGGCAGTCCCTTGTGTTTGAGGAACAGGAATTCGGTGCGGTACAGGCCAACGCCATCGGCGCCGCGCGCGCGCGCGCTGGCCACGTCGGTAGGGGTTTCGGCGTTGGCGTACAGGCAGATTTCGACATCGTCGCGGGTACGCGTGGGGGCATTCGCCAGCTTGGCCAGCCGACGCCCCTCGATCGCCGCCTCGCGTTGCCATGCGCGGTAGCGCGACAGGTCCTGCGCGGTGGGATGCACCACCGCTTCGCCGCGTTCGGCGTCGAGCAGGATCAAGTCGTCATCATGGATGTTGGAGAGTGCGTCACGGGTGCCCACCAGCATCGGCAGGCCGAGGCTGCGCGCAAGGATGGCGCTGTGCGAATACGGGCTGCCCGAACTGCCGACCACGCCGAGCAGGCCGTTGCCGGCCAGTTGCGCCATGTCGGCCGGCGCGATGCTGTCGGCGATCAGGATCTCGCCCACGCGTGCGGCGAGCTTGCGCTCCTCCGGACTGGTCTGTCGCTGCAACGCGGAGATCACCCGGTTGATCACCTGCTCGACGTCTTCCTTGCGGCTGCGCAAATACGGATCGTCCATCGCCTCGAACACGGCGGACAGACGATCGCGCTGTTTCTTCAGCGCGGCGCCGGGCCGGTAGTGGCCGATCCGTACCAGGTCGTCCAGCCCGCGCAGCAGCTCTGCATCGTCCAGCAGCAGGCTGTGTGCGTCGATGAACTCGTTGACCTCGCGGGCGAGCGCGCCGTGCAGTTTGCCGCGCAGTTCGCGCAGCTCCTGTCGCGCGGTGTCCAGCGCGCGGTGCAGATGCTCGATCTCGGCCTCGATCTCGTCCTCGGCCAGTGGCCGGGTGTCGACCGTATAGCGGCTGGGCTGCACCAGCCGGGCCCGTCCCAGCGCCATGCCGTGGGCGGCGACCGTGCCGTTGAGCACGTGTCTCATGGCGCGGTCTCCGCGCCGGGAATGGGGAATCGGGAATGGGGAATCGGGAAAAGCGCGGCACGCGCTGACCGGAAGTCCACCCGCAGCTGTGTGCTGCTGGCACTTCCGATTCCCGAATCCCGAATCCCGAATCCCATACCCATCACGCTCCTTCGTCGAACTTGCGATTGAACAACTCGACCACGGCGGCCAGCGCAGGTTCCTCGTCCGGGCCGTCGGTGCGGATCGTCAGCGGCGTGCCGAGGCCGGCGGCCAGCATCATCACGCCCATGATGCTTTGCGCGTTGATCTCGCGGCCCTTGCTGACCAGCCACACGGTGGATTTAAAACTCTGCACGAGTTGCACCAGTTTGGCCGAGGCGCGGGCGTGCAGGCCGAGCTTGTTGGAAACGACGATCTCTTGCTCAAGCATGGTCGATGAAGATTCCCCCGCGGCCACCGCTGGCCGCGATCTCGGCCAGTTCGTCCAGTGGTTTTTCCGCATAGTTGAGTACGCGCAGCAGCATCGGCAGGTTGAGGCCAGAGACGCAGCGAAGACGGACACCCAGTGCACCAAGCGACAGGCCGATATTGCATGGCGTGGCGCCGTAGAGATCAGCCAGCACCAGCACGCCTTCACCCTGGTCCAGCTCGCGCGCATGGCGCACGGTGAGCGTGCGCATTACGTCCGGGTCGGACTGCGGCGGAATCTCCACCGCGGCCACCTGCAGCGGCAGTTTCGGCATCACGTGATGCGCGGCGGAGATCAGCGCCTGGCCGACCGCTTCATGGGTCATCAACAGCACGCCGACACTCATGATGGGCTGTCCGTGATACTTGCAAGTGGCATGGTCTTCACTCCAGCTCACGATGGAAGGTAAGCACGCCTTCGCGATGGTCGCGATAATAGGCGGCGAGCTTCTCGACCAGATAGACCGAGCGGTGCCGCCCACCGGTGCAGCCGATCGAGATGGTCATGTAGCTGCGGTCGTCCTGTTCGAAACGCGGCAGCCACGCATCCAGCCAGCGTGCGGTATCGGCAAAGTATTCAGCGACCAGCGGCTCGGCATCGAGGAATTCGCGCACTGGTGCATCCTTGCCCGACAGCGGACGCAGGTGCGCGTGCCAGTGCGGGTTCGGCAGGCAGCGGGCATCGAACACGAAATCCGCGTCCAGCGGCAGCCCGCGACGGAACGCGAACGACTGGAACATCAGGGTCAACCCCTCGGTCGCCTGGGCGTAGCCGGTGGCGACCAGGCGGCGCAGCTGGTGCACGTTCAGCTCGCTGGAATCGATCACCTTCTCGGCAATCGCCATCAGCGGACGCAGCAGCCGGCGTTCCTCGACGATCGCGTCGGCCAGCGACACCCCGCGCGTGGCCAGTGGATGGCGGCGTCGGGTTTCGGAGTAACGCTTGATCAGTACCGCATCGCTGCAGTCCAGGAAGATCAGGTGTACCTGCACGCCGGCACCGGCGAGTTCCGACAGCACGGTCGGCATGTGCGCGAAATCGGTGCCGCGGTTGCGCACGTCCACGCCCACGGCGATGCGCCGGTGCTTGTTGCTGCCCTTGATGACGGCGTTGACCAGCTGTGGCAGCAGGGCCGAGGGCAGGTTGTCGACGCAGTAGAACTCCAGATCCTCCAGTGCACGCAGCGCTACCGTCTTGCCGCCACCGGACATGCCGGTGAGCACGATCAGGTGGATCTCGCGCGGATCGACCAGCGGATTGAGCAGGGGTGTGCTGTTTTCGTTCATGGGTTCACCACGGCGGCAGCCGGCGCAGCTGGTGTGCCTGCCGGTCGATGAAGGTCTGTGCCGGATCGATGCCTTTGCTCTTCAGCGCGTGGCTGCGCACTGCCGCCTCGACCAGCACCGAAAGGTTGCGGCCCGGGGCCACCGGAATGGTGATCATCGGCACCGGCACGTCGAAGATTTCGCGATGGCCGATGTCGCCGGTCAGGCGGGTCAGCGCGTCGGTTTCTTCGCCATCGCGCATGGGTTTGAGATGGATCACCAGGCGTAGGTATTTGGACGGCTTGACCGACATGTGGCCGAACATCTCGCGCACGTTGAGCACGCCCAGTCCACGCACTTCCAGTAGATCCTGCAGCAGTTCGGGGCAGCTGCCGTCGATCACGTCCGGCGCGATCAGGGTGAATTCGGTGGCGTCGTCGGCGACCAGCCGATGGCCGCGGCTGATCAGTTCCAGCGCCAGCTCGCTCTTGCCGGAACCGGCCTCGCCGGTGATCAGCACGCCGATCGAGAACACTTCCAGAAACACCCCGTGCAGGGTGGTCTTCGCCGCCAGCATGCGGGCCAGGTGGTACTGCAGATAGGTCAGCAGCTCATGCCCGCGCTTGGGGCTGATCCACAGCGGCGTGTTGGTTTCCTCGGCGACCTCGCGCAGGTCGGCCGGCACCGTCTGGTCCTTGGTCACGATCAGCGCGACCGGCTGGTAGGCGGCGATCTTGTGCATCACTTCCCAGCGCTGGCGCGAATCCAGCGCGTCGAGGAAGTTCAGCTCCTCGGTGCCGATGATCTGGATCTTGTTCGGGTAGATGACGTTGAGGTAGCCGATCAGGGAAGGCCGGCGCGACTGCGCGGCCCCGGGCTCGATCACGCGCGTTTCCCCGCGCATGCCGGACAGCCAGCGCAGGGCCATGCGTTCGTGGACGCCATCGTAGAGTTGTCGCGCGCTGATCCGGTCCAAGCGAAATCCCTTGCGTCACAGGGTGGGCCCGGCGGGCTGCTGCGACGACATGGCCATTGTGCCAGCTTGGACGGTTACGCGCCTTCGAAACGAAGGCGGCCCACCGGAAGGCGGGCCGCGCAGAAGGGACAAGCCGTACGATCAGCCGAACTGGCGTGCTTCACGCGCCTCGTGCTGATGCTTGTCGCTGACTTTCTCGCGATGCTTGCGCAGCTGGATGACCAGCTTGTCGAACAGGATGTCGATGGAGGCGTACATGTCGGCTTCGTCGGCCTGGGCATGCAGGGTGGCGCCGGTGACGCGCAGCGTGCCATCGGCACATTGGCGGAGCTTGTCGACCGACAGCACGATGGCGAGGCTGCTCAGTTTGTCGTCGAGGCGGGTCAAGCGGTCGAGCTTGGCGGTGGCGTGGTCGCGCAGGGCCGGGGTGACTTCAATCTGCTGGCCGCTGAGTTGGAATTGCATGGGGCGCCTCCTCTGGTGGTGCAGTGCCGCGTTTCGCGGCGGGTTTGACGTACCGTGCCGATGGGGCGGTGGTACATCGTCAATCATTCTCTCTCTAAAGGTATGGGAACGCTTTCCGGGTAACCAAGTTCCCGCACGGTTTTTCGTGCCGAATCAGCCGGCGCGCTGTCGTTCGCTGGAGCTGGGAATGCGCAAACCCTCACGATATTTGGCGACGGTGCGGCGGGCCACCTGAATGCCCTTGCGTTGCAACTCCTCGGCGATTGCCTGGTCGGACAGTGGCCTGCGGGAATCCTCGGCATCGACCAGCTTGCGCAACATGGCCTGGATCGCGGTGGCCGAGGCGCTGCCACCGTCCTCGGTGGAAACGCCGCTGGAAAAGAAATATTTCAGTTCGAACGTGCCACGCGGGGTATGCAGGTACTTGCGGGTGGTGACGCGTGAGATGGTCGACTCGTGCATGCCCACTTCCTCGGCCACCTCGCGCAGCACCAGCGGGTGCATCGCCTCGGGACCGTAATCGAGGAAGGCACTCTGCCGGCGCACGATCGCATCGGCCACCTTGAGCAGGGTCTCGGCGCGCGATTCCAGACTCTTGATCAGCCAGCGCGCCTCCTGCAACTGGCCGCGCATCCAGCTGGCATCCTCGCCGCGCGCTTGCGCGATCAGGCCGCAGTAGTGCTGGTTCAGCCCCAGTCGCGGCTGCACGTCCGGATTCAGGCTGACCCGCCAGCGGCTGCCGTCGCGCAATGCATAGACATCCGGTGCGACATATTCCACCGGGGTGGCATCGAGTGCGGCACCGGGGCGCGGATCGAGGCTGCGGATCAGCACGGCGGCGGCAGCCACCTCGTCCTCGCCGGCACGCAAACGGCGCGCCAGTCGGGCGATATCGTTGCGCGCGAGCAGTTCCAGCTCGCTGTCGACGATGCGCAGGGCCAGCTCGCGCTGCGGCGTGTCCGGGTCGAACTGCTCCAGTTGCACGCGCAGGCAGTCACGCAGATCCAGGCTGCCGACGCCGGCGGGGTCGAAACCCTGCAGTTGCTGTCGTACGGCGTCGATTTCGTCGAGGTTGGCCTTCAGGTCGGCCGGCAGCACGGCCAGCACGGCCTCGATGCCCTCGGACAGGTAGCCGGTGGCATCCAGCGAGTCGATCAGCACGGTGGCGATCAGATGCTGGCGCGGGTTGAACGAGGCCAGGTTGAGCTGCCACAGCAGATGCTGTTGCAGGGTCTCGGGGGCGGCGTTCTGTGGTTCGAAATCGTCGCCGCCGCGCGAACCGAGACTGCCGCTGCTGCTGATACTGCTGCTGGAGAAATCGATTGGCGCTTCGGCCACGGCACCATCGGCCCACTCGCCGCTGTCATCGCCGTCGTTCTGACTGCTGCCGGCGGAGGCGACGCTTTCGGCGCTCGGATATTCGCTTTCGGCGCTTTCGCGATCGACCGCTTCCTCGTCCTCGGCCTCTTCGGCGAATTCGAGCAGCGGATTGCCCTCGGCGATCTGGCGCAGCTCGGCCTCCAGCTCCAGCTGTGACAGTTGCAGCAGACGGATCGCCTGCTGCAACTGCGGCGTCAGGGTCAGCTGCTGATGGAGGCGAAACTGCAGTGCGGGTTTCATGCCGGCCAGGTCGAAGGAACTCGCGGCCATCGTAGCGCTTGCCCGCAGGCGCGACCATAGCCCGCAGGCAGGAGTGCGGTGCAACGGCAGATCAAAGGCTCAGAGGCGGAATTCGCGGCCCAGATAGACCTCGCGCACCTTCTCGTCGGCGAGGATGTGCGCCGGGGTGCCGCGGGACAGCACCTCGCCGTCGTTCATGATGTAGGCGCGGTCGCAGATGCCCAGTGTCTCGCGCACGTTGTGGTCGGTGATCAGCACGCCGATGCCGCGTTCCTTCAGGTGCCGCACGATGCGCTGGATCTCGCCGACCGAAATCGGGTCGACGCCGGCGAACGGTTCGTCCAGCAGCATGTAGCGTGGCTGCGCGGCCAGCGCGCGGGCAATTTCCACGCGACGACGCTCGCCGCCGGACAGGCTTATGCCTTTCTGGTCGGCGATATGCGCGATCTTCAGTTCGTCCAGCAGACTTTCCTGCTCGCTGTTGCGTTGCTGTTCGCTGAGACCGGTGCGCAGTTCCAGCACCGCCATGATGTTGTCTGCCACGCTGAGCCGGCGGAACACCGAGGCTTCCTGCGGCAGGTAGCCGATGCCGAGTTTCGCGCGTGCATGCATTGGCAGGCCGGTGATGTCCTGCTTGTCCAGCTTGATGCTGCCGGCGTCGGCTTCGATCAGGCCCACGATCATGTAGAAACAGGTGGTCTTGCCGGCGCCATTGGGGCCGAGCAGCCCGACCACTTCGCCCTCGCGGATCGAGAAGGCAAAGTCCCGCACCACCATGCGCGCCTTGAAACTTTTCTGCAGACCTTCGGCGGAGAGCATGGGTTACGGTTGTCCCTTCACTGGTGTCGAAGCGCTGCTGGCCGGTGCCGGTACCGCCACTGGCGTGGTCGGAGTACTCGACGCCGAAGCGGGTTTGGCTGTGGACGGTGTCGTCGGATGTGGCGCGCTGGCAGGGACGGCAGCCTTGGCTGGAGTGGAGGTGGCAGCCGCCGGCTTCGGTTTCGGCAGAAAGATCATGTGCACGAAACCGTTGCTGGCACTGTCGCCGGTCATATAGGCGGTATTGGTGTTGTAGGTGAGCTTGTCGCCGTGTGCCTCACCGTGGTTCTGCTCATGAACCACGGCATTGCCGGTCAGCACCGCAATGCCGTTGATGTTGTCGTAATCCAGCTTGTCCGCATCGCCCGTCATCAGTTCGTTGTTGTCGTTCAGCTGCTGGATATGTGCCAGCTTGCCCTTGTCGGCCGTGACCACGACACGGCTCACCTGCTGGTCGGCATCGAAATAGATCTTGGCCAGATCACCGGTCACCTTCATGGTGCCTTGGGTCAGCACGATATTGCCGGTCAGCGTGGTGATGCTGTTCGGTGCATTGAAACCATCGCTGCGGTCAGCGCGCACGACATTCATCGGCTGGTTGCGGTCATCCTGTTTCGCCAGCGCGGGTTGCATGAGCAGCAGGCCGAGTGCGACCAGGCTGAGCCGGAGCATTCCGCTTGCGCGGGATGAGTATGCCGTGGACGTCATGGAGAAGTTCCAGGTGATTGTCAGTGAGGTTGGCGCGCATGCCGATGCCGTTCATTCTACTGTCGCCCTGCGTCATCAGGGCGGGTTCGGCGGTTTCCATGCGGTTTTCCTTCGGCCACGCGGTGATTTCCGACGTGTGCAGGGTGGCTATCGGCTGTGGAGTGCCCTGCGCATCGGTGTAGGCCGGGCGGTGCATGTAGACCGGACCCTGCAGCTTGAGCAGGGTGCCTTGCTGGTTGACCCAGCCGTACAGCGATTCCCCGTCCCAGTCCGGGACGCCGGGTTGCTTGGCCGGCATCTGGAAGGTCGGTGAGTTGAGGTATAGCGATTCGTCGCCCTCGCGCCGCTCCAGGTGGGGTGACTGCACGCGCAACCCGGGCAGGCCATCGACGTCGTATTCGGTCACGCGGGAGTTGATCAGCGTGTATCCGGAGCGTGGCGGCCCGACGAAATCGCGTTCTGCCGGTGCGCCTTCCATCCAGGACAGCAGGATCTGGAGCGCGCCGACGACGAGCACGAGTATGACGATCGCGACCGGTACGCGCCGGTCGCGCAGCCAAAGCCGCAACGTCACTGCCAGCGCTCCCGCTCGGCGGCGCTCTTGCCCTGTGCGTGCAGGATCAAGTCGCACACCTCGCGTGCGGCACCCCGGCCACCCTTCCTGCGGGTGTGCCAGTGCGCCTGTTCGGCGACCCACGGGTGCGCGTCGGCCACCGCCACCGCCAGACCCGCAATCCGCATCGGCGGCAGGTCGGGCAGGTCGTCGCCGGTGAAGGCGGCCTGTTCCGGCGTGAGATGCAACGCGTCGAGCAGCTCCAGCAGGCAGGCCCGCTTGTCGCCCTGACCCTGGTAGACGTGGGCGATATCCAATTCCTCGGCACGCAGCGCGACCGGATGGCTGATCCGTGCGGTGATCAGTGCCACCTGCACGCCGTTGGCCTGCAGCCGTTTCAGGCCGAGGCCGTCATGCACGTGGAATACCTTGGTCTCGTGACCGCCCTCGCTGTACCACAGGCGCCCGTCGGTCAGGGTGCCATCCACGTCGAACACGGCCAGCCGGATGCGTGCGGCGCGGGCGAGGATGTCGGCGGGGAGATTGGCGAGGTAGGAGAAGATGGACACGGCCTGAAGAGTTGCCTGTGGTAGGTGAGACTGGGTCAAGAGCGGATTGCCTGATTTTCCTGATTTGTCGAGACAAATCAGGATCAGGATCAGGATCAGACCACACGTGCACGGAGCAGATCATGAATGTTCAGCGCGCCGACCACGCGTTGCTCGTCATCGACCACCAGCAGTGCATGGATCTGGTGTTTCTCCATCAGTTGCGCGGCCTCGGCGGCCAGCTTGTCGGCGCCGATCGTTTTCGGGCCACGGGTCATCAGGTCGGCCACGGTGGCGCCACGCAGATCCACGCCCTCGTCGTCCAGCGCGCGGCGCAGGTCGCCGTCGGTAAAGACTCCCAGCAAGCGTTGGTCGGCGTCGATCACGGCCGTCATGCCAAGGTGCTTGCGGGTCATTTCGACCAGCGCGGCAGTCAGGCTGGCGTCCGGCGACACCCTGGGTACGTTGTCACCGGCATGCATCACGTCGCTGATGTGCAGCAGCAGGCGCCGGCCGAGGCTGCCG
Organism: Rhodanobacter sp.; assembly: GCA_050737735.1. Classification (GTDB taxonomy): domain Bacteria; phylum Pseudomonadota; class Gammaproteobacteria; order Xanthomonadales; family Rhodanobacteraceae; genus Rhodanobacter. Next base: position 27,668 of record JBOHYM010000056.1, read on the forward strand.
GCCGGATGCGAGCGGGCGAAATCGTCCGAAGTGAAACCGCGCGCTTCCAGCAGCGCGATCGCCAGTGCGTCGCCCAGCACCAGCGCGACCGTGGTGCTGGTGGTCGGCGCCAGGCCCAGCGGGCAGGCTTCGCTGGAGATGCTGCCATCCAGATGCACGTCGGCCTGGGACGCCAGCGAGGAACCCGGTTTGCCGGTGATCGCGATCAGCGGGATGCCCTGTCGCTTGATCACCGGCAGGATGAACAGCAGCTCGTCGGTTTCGCCGGAATAGGACAGCGCCAGCACCACGTCCTGCGGCAGGATCATGCCGAGGTCGCCGTGGCTGGCTTCGCCCGGGTGCACGAAGAACGCCGGCGTGCCGGTGGAGGCCAGGGTGGCGGCGATCTTGCGTGCCACATGCCCGGACTTGCCCATGCCGCTGACCACCACGCGGCCCTTGCAGGCCAGGATCAGCCGGCAGGCTTCGACAAAATCCGCTCCGATCCGCGACCCCAGCGCCTGCACCGCGTCCGCTTCGGTAGCGATCACCGTGCGCGCGCTGCGGGTGATGGCATCCGGGTCCAGCTTGATCGGGGCGGGTGGTGCGATGCGTGCGTTCATGGGGGCTCGGGAAGGAAGGGTTGCTGCCGGAATCGCCGGGGCGACGGGGCAGCGGATCAGGTCAATCGGTTGTCACTGTCGTTTCTGTGCCAGCGGATTTCCATTACCATGGCATATTCGCATTTTAACGTCATAAGTCCGCGCGTTGGATCGGCAATCGCCTGAATCCGTGCCGTGTCGACCCAGGCTCACGCATGGAACACCCTTGATGGATCCAGTCAGCATCCAGGCAATGATCGAAAACGGCCTGCCCGGAGCGCAGGTCGAGGTCAGTGGTGCCGATGGTGTGCATTTCGAGGCGACCGTGGTGGCCAGCCAGTTTGCCGGCAAGTTGCCGCTGGCAAGGCATCGGCTGGTCTACGCCACGCTGGGCGACCTGATGGGCGGCGCAATCCATGCGCTGGCGTTGAAAACCCTGACACCCGAGGAAGTCGCGGCGCGCCGTTGAGGGCTGCAGCCGGATTTCCCCCGATCATCCAAGGAAAACGATGGCCAAGATCCTGATCAGTGGCGGCATGCCACTCCACGGCGAGGTAGGTATTTCCGGCGCCAAGAACGCCGTACTGCCGATCCTTGCCGGCTGTCTGCTGGCCGACGAACCGGTCAGCATCGGCAACGTGCCGCATCTGCACGACGTCACCACCTTCATCGAGCTGCTCGGCCAGATGGGCGTGCAGTTGGTGCTGGACGACCGCATGAAGATGCATGTCGATCCGCGCACCACCAACACCTGTGTCGCGCCGTACGATCTGGTGCGCACGATGCGCGCCTCGATCCTGGTGCTCGGTCCGCTGGTGGCGCGGTTCGGCCAGGCCGAGGTCTCGCTGCCCGGCGGCTGCGCGATCGGCTCGCGCCCGGTTGACCAGCATATCCGCGGCCTGCAGGCACTGGGCGCCGAGATCACGGTCGAGAACGGCTACATCAAGGCAAAGGCTTCGCGGCTGAAGGGCGCGCGCATCGTGATGGACATGGTCACCGTCACCGGCACCGAAAACATCATGATGGCGGCGACCCTGGCGCAGGGCACCACGGTGATCGAGAACGCCGCGCAGGAACCCGAAGTGGTCGACCTGGCGCATTGCCTGATCGCGATGGGCGCACAGATCGAGGGCATCGGCACCTCGACCATGGTGATCCATGGCGTGGAGCGCCTGCATGGCGCCGAATATGAAGTGCTGCCCGATCGCATCGAGACCGGCACCTTCCTGGTCGGTGCGGCGATGACCGGTGGCAAGGTGCGTACACGCCACGCACGTGCCAACACGATGGACGCGGTACTGGCCAAGCTGGAGGAATCCGGCGCGCACATCTCGACTGGCGACGACTGGATCGAGCTGGACATGGGTGGGCGCCGGCCGAAGGCGGTCAACATCAGCACGGCGCCGTATCCGGCATTTCCGACCGACATGCAGGCGCAGTTCACCGCGCTCAACTGCGTCGCCGAAGGTACCGGCGTGGTGACCGAGACGGTGTTCGAGAACCGTTTCATGCATGCGCAGGAATTGCAGCGGCTTGGCGCGGATATTCGCCTCGAAGGCAATACCGCGGTGGTGAAGGGCGTGCCGCAGATGAGCGGCGCACCGATCATGGCCACCGACCTGCGTGCCTCGGCCTGCTTGGTGCTGGCTGGCCTGGTGGCGAAGGGCGACACCGTCGTCGACCGCGTCTATCACATCGACCGTGGCTACGAGAACATCGAGGAGAAGCTCGGCGTACTCGGCGCGAAGATCCGCCGCCTGCCGAACTGAGGCGCCACACTGCGATTCCGGTAGGACCGTGCGCGCGCACGGTCGGTGGAGTCAGCTGGCCCTGCGCAAACTCCACGCCAGCGCCAGCCAGCAGGGCAGCGCGAACAGCAGCCACGGTTGGTTCTGCTGCACGGTGCCGGGCAGCAGGTGCAGCAGGATCGCGATCAGCGCAGCGAGCAGCTGCAGCGCGAGCACGCCATCGATGAAGCGTGACGCGGCGAGGCCGCGACGAGCCGCCCGCCACAGTGTCGGCAGCAGCAGGAACGCCAGCGGGTTGAACAGCAGCAGGTTGGCGTTGGCCCAGGCCGAGTGATGCGTGGTCAGGGTCCACAGCACCAGCAGCAGCAAGCCGACGAGGCCGGCCGCCAGCAGGTAGAGCGTGCCGAGCAGGGCGTAACCGAGCGGCCACCAGCGTCTTGCCACGACGATCAACACAGCGATCAACAGTCCTGCCAGTGCGAGCGGAAGCCGCAGATCGGGTGCTGCTACTGGCGGTACGTCGAGCCGGTTTGGCGAAACGAGTTGTTCGTTTTGCAGCAGTGGTTGCAAGCCGCCGTGACCGTTGTCGATGCGTACCTCGCGCAACTGCTCCTGCAACACCATCGGCAAAAAGCTTTCCTGCCAGGCATTCAGTGGCTGGTCGGCGTACGGTCCCAGGCCCAGATCCATCAGCAGCATCAGCCACGGCTGTGCGCTCATCAGGCGTGCGGTCTGTTGGCGGTAGGTCATGCCGCCGGCACGCGCAGTGAGTTGGGTTTTCAATACACCACCGAGTGCCTTGTCCAGTGCATCGCGCACGCGGGTGGTGCAGTTGTCGGCGTAGTAGTCGTAGTTGTAGCCGGCGTTTTCCGGGCGCAGGTTCCACAGCAGGAAATCGCGCAGTGCAGAGGCCTGCTCCGGCGTGAGTGCGAGGCGCTGTCGGGTCACGGAACGACCGTCCGCCACATAGCTCGTCTGTTCGGGCTCGCTATAGCCGGCGTCCATCATGTAATGCATGTGGCCACGGGCGAAGTTGATGAAGAAGTTCGACTCGTTGAAATCGAACACGCCGTAGTTGAAGTCGACCGCTTCGCCCGAAATGCTGTCGCGCAACTCGATCGCGTCGTGGCCGAAACGCTCCCAGTAGGTTGCGCCGGGGCCGTAGGTGATCAGCGACACTTCGAGATTTTCGCCAGGAGCGTTGGCGACGCTGGCGTGTGCACCGGGCAGCAGGCCGAACAGCAAGAGTGCGAACAGCAGCAGGATGTAGCCGGTGCGATGCATGCGTCGGGAGCCTTGGCAGAGAGTGCGTGAGCGGTTAAGGGCGCGTCAGACGGCCACGTCGTCCGTCAGTGGCAGGCGCCCGCGCAGCGAATTGCTCATCGCTTCGGTGATCACCACGTCGACGAACTGGCCGATCAGGCGCGGGTGGCCGGGAAAATTGACGAAGCGCATGTTTTCGGTACGGCCGGTCAGTTCGCTGGGGTCACGCGTGCTGGGCTTTTCCGCCAGCACGCGCTGCACGCTGCCGATCATCGCCTGGCTGATCCGCTTCGCGTTGGCGTTGATGGTCGCCTGCAGTCGGGTCAATCGCGCGTGTTTTTCCGTTGCCGGTGTGTCGTCGGCGAGGTTCGCCGCCGGCGTGCCGGGACGCGAGGAGAAAATGAAGGAGAAACTCTGGTCGAAGCCGATGTCCTCGATCAGCTTCATGGTCTTCTCGAAATCCGCTTCGGTTTCGCCGGGGAAGCCGACGATGAAGTCGGACGACACGCAGATGTCCGGCCGCACCGCGCGCAGCTTGCGGATCTTCTGCTTGAACTCCAGAGCGGTGTAGCCGCGCTTCATCGCGCTCAGGATGCGATCGGAACCGGCCTGCACCGGCAGGTGCAAGTAGTTCGCCAACTGCGGCACGTTGGCATAGGCCTCGATCAGCGAGTCGGAGAACTCCAGCGGATGCGAGGTGGTGAAGCGGATGCGGCCGATGCCGTCGACCTGCGCGATCGCGTGGATCAGCACGGCCAGATCCGCAATGCCGTCGTCGTGGGTCGGGCCGCGATAGGCGTTGACGTTCTGGCCGAGCAGGTTGACTTCGCGCACGCCCTGCGCGGCGAGCTGGGCCACTTCCACCAGCACATCGTCGAACGGACGGCTGATTTCCTCGCCGCGGGTGTATGGCACCACGCAGTAGCTGCAGTACTTCGAGCAGCCTTCCATGATCGAGACGAACGCGGTCGGACCCTCCGCACGCGGCTCGGGCAGGCAGTCGAACTTCTCGATCTCGGGGAAGCTGATGTCGACCTGCGGCAAGCCGCTGGCGCGCTGCGCCTCGATCAACTGCGGCAGTCGATGCAGCGTTTGCGGGCCGAACACCAGATCGACGTAGGGCGCGCGCTTGACGATGGCGGCGCCTTCCTGCGACGCGACGCAGCCGCCGACACCGATCAACACCGGCTTGCCGTCCTTCTTGTGCTGCTTCCAGCGGCCGAGCTGGCTGAACACCTTTTCCTGTGCCTTCTCGCGAATCGAGCAGGTGTTGATCAGGATCACGTCCGCCTCGGACTCGTCCTGGGTCAGCTCCATGCCGTGCGACGCCTTCAGCACGTCGGCCATCTTGGCCGAGTCGTACTCGTTCATCTGGCAGCCGTGGGTCTTGATGAAAAGCTTGCCGCTCATGGCTCGGGATACCGTGGTTCGTGAAACAGTCGGGCGCAATCTGCTGAACCGCACAGTTTACCCGCGCCATGGCCAGTCTGCCAGTTGATCAGCATGATAGATCAAGCACTTGCAGCAGTCGGAGCATCGGGGAAACAGGCGAACCAGCCAGCTTGCTGCTGCTTATGCCTTGATGTTGGATGGTTCGGGATGATCGACGAACGGTCATGACGCACGAAATGGCGGCTGCGCACTTGGCGCCGCCAGCGCATGGCGGCACACTGCGCCCCATGTTCGACGTTGCAAGCCACAGGGGAAGCGTCGATCGGCCTGCCGGGGGCTTCCCATTACGCACGATCCTGTCCCGGGTCGCGCTGGCCTGTGCGCTGCTCTGGGCCGGGTGCTGGTGCGCCGGGGCACGGGCCGGCACGCTGTACCAATGCACCGGTGCCAGCGGCGAGGTAGCGTACAGCAGCAGCAAGGCTGGTTATCACAACTGCAAGCCGATCAGTACCTATGACGCCCCGTCGTCCCGTCGCCAGGCACCACCAGCACGCGTCGCGCTGACCGGAGTGACCGGCTCGGTCGAGACCACGGCACGCCGCCTCGTGGCGGAGCGGACCGAATCGACCTCGCTTGCCAACGTGCAGGGAGCGGTCGAGAGCAGTGCGCACCGCCTCGCCGAGGCACAGTTGCAGCGCGCCTCGCTGGCGGCGGTGCACGGCTCGGTCGAAACCACGGCGAAGCTTCCGCTGGCCGTCGCTGCGGCCGGCACGCCCGGTCAATGGAGCTATCACGAATCGCATGGTGCCGAGGTGCCGCTGGCCGCGGTCGCGGATGCCCCGGATACGCGCGTCCTGCGTGGTGCGGTCTATCGCATCGTGCAGGCAGACGGCAGCGTGGAATACACCAACCTGCGTCCGGCGGGCAAGAAAGGCCATACCGTGACGATGTTGTTCACCTATATCGCGAGTTGCGTTGCCTGCGATCTGCACTCGACGATCCGGTGGGGTAGCGTCTCGCTCAACCTGACCGCCTATGCCGACACGATCCGCGCCGCCAGCATGGAGTACGGGGTCGACGAGGCGTTCCTGCGCGCGATCATCCACGCCGAAAGCGCATTCAACCCGCGCGCGCTGTCGCTGAAGGGAGCGCAGGGGCTGATGCAGCTGATGCCGGCCACCGCCAGCGACATGGGCGTGCTGGATGCCTTCAATACCGAGCAGAACATTCGCGGCGGTGCGCGTTACCTGAGTCTGCTGCTGCACAATTTCAACGGTAACGAGCGACTGGCTGCCGCTGCCTACAACGCCGGGCCTGGTGCCGTGCAGCGCTACAGCGGCGTACCGCCGTATGCGGAAACCCAGGTGTATGTGGAGCGTGTGGAAACCCTGCGCAAGCGCTATGGCGTGGCGATCCACCCACCGCTGGCTGCTGCCGGCAGACCGGGTTGAATCAATCGCCCAGGGACGCGCTGGCGCTCGTCGGCGGCCGCTGCGCCAGGGTGACTTCGAGGTGGAACGGGACGCCATCGCGCAGGCCCGAGACCTGCACCGTGCTGCCCGGCTTGAGTGCGGCTTCGCGCCGGCGCAGATCGGCGGGGTCGAGGATGTCGTCGTCGCCGATCTGCAGCAGGATGTCGCGTGGCTTGATGCCGGCCTGCGCCGCCGGACCGCCGGGGTAAACATCGCTGACCTGGACGCCGCGCGCCGCGGCCGGAAGGCCGCCGTTCACGGCCAGCGGCACGAACGCGTAATTGGCGCCCAGCCAGCCACGCACGACGTGGCCGGTGGTGATCAGTTGGTCCAGCACCTTGCGGGCGGTCGCGACGGGGATCGCGAAACCGATGCCTTCGGCACCGGCCGCGTTGCCGATCAGCAAGGTATTGATGCCGATCAGCTCACCTTCGGTATTGACCAGCGCACCACCGGAGTTGCCCGGATTGATCGCGGCGTCGGTCTGGATGAAATCCTCTGCGCTGGTGCTGTTCAACTGGCGGCCCACGGCGCTGACGATGCCCATCGTCACGGTCTGGTTGAGGCCGAGCGGATTGCCGATCGCGAGCACCACGTCGCCAGCGCGCAACGGCTGCTGGTCGGCCATGCGGATGACCGGCAGGTTCAGGTTGCTGCCGTCGATCTTCAGGACTGCCAGGTCGGTCTCCTCGTCCGCGCCGACCAAGGTGGCCTTGGCGATGCGACCGTCGTACAGCAGCACCTGGATGTCGGCGGCGTGGGCAATCACGTGGTTGTTGGTCAGCACGTAGCCCCGGCCCTGCGCACTGACGATCACGCCGGAGCCGAGAGTCTGCTCGCGATGCTGGTAGGTCGTGGGCTGGCCGCCAAGCAGTCGCTGCAGCAAGGGGTCGTCGTACATCTTCAACGCCGGTTCGCTGATGATCTTGTTGGCGTAGATGTTCACCACCGAGGGCGCGGCGATCGCCACCGCGTCGGCGTACGAGACCGGGCCGTTGACGCGGTGTGTGGCGGTGGCGACCGGCGCCGGCGTGGCCATGCCGAAACGCCGGCGCATGCGCTCGCCGCTGCCCGGCCAGAACAGGCCGACCACGAACGCCACCGCCAGGCCGAGGATGACGAAGCGGGCAATGAAGGCAAGCGTGCCGGCGGCATGTTTCATGTCGTAGAGAGGGTGTTCCGGCAAATCATGGCGAGGGTCGCGGCGGATCGAGTCCGCCGGGATGTGATTTTATTGTACGGGGCAGGGCCTGACGCTACACTAACGCGATTTTTGCGGGGTCCAAAACCCCACCATAGACACTGCAAGTACCGGAGAGCCTGATGGCGAACGAAGTCGTCGATCACGGCCGCCGCCGTTTCCTGACAGCAACCACCGCGGTGGTTGGTGGTATCGGAATCGTGTCGGCAGCTGTGCCCTTCATCAAGTCGTGGGAACCCAGCGCGCGCGCCAAGGCCGCTGGCGCTCCGGTTACCCAGTCGTTGAAAAAGATCGAGTCCGGTCAGCAGCTGATCGTGGGCTGGCGCAGCCTGCCGGTCTTCATCGTCAACCGCACGGCGGCGCAGCTGGCGGTGCTGCCGCAGCAGGACCCGCGACTGGTCGACCCGAAGTCGGACGGCAGCTCGGCCGCACAGCAGCCGAAATATGCACAGAACGAAACCCGATCGATCAAGCCCGAGTGGCTGGTGATGGTCGGCATCTGCACCCACCTGGGTTGCGTGCCGAACTATGTGGGCGAAATCAAACCCGAGCCGTTCGATCCGAACTGGCAGGGTGGCTACTACTGTCCCTGCCACCATTCGCGCTACGACATGGCCGGTCGCGTGTACCAGGGTGTGCCGGCGCCGAAGAACATGCAAATTCCTCCGTACAACTTCATTGACGACATGACCATCCAGATTGGCGTGGATCCGAAGGGGGCTGCGTAATGGCCAACGTATTCACGAATATCGGCGACTGGGTCACCGAACGCGCACCCGGCATGATGCCGATGTACCGCGCGCACATGACCGAGTACTACGCGCCGAAGAATTTCAATCTCTGGTACTACTTCGGTTCGTTGGCGATCCTGGTGCTGGTCAACCAGATCGTCACTGGCATCTTCCTCACGATGAATTACAACCCGAGCGCGGCGGGCGCGTTCGACTCGGTGCAGTACATCATGCGTGACGTGGAGTGGGGCTGGCTGATCCGCTACATGCATTCCACCGGCGCCTCGCTGTTCTTCGTGGTGGTGTTCCTGCACATGTTCCGCGGCATCATGTACGGCTCGTACAAGAAACCACGCGAGCTGGTGTGGCTGCTCGGCATGCTGATCTTCCTGGTGCTGATGGCCGAAGCCTTCATGGGCTACGTGCTGCCGTGGGGCAACATGTCGTTCTGGGGCGCCAAGGTGATCGTCTCGCTGTTCGGCACCATCCCGGTGATCGGCGGCACGCTGGTCGAGTGGATCATGGGCGACTTCCTGCCGGCCGATGCCACGCTGAACCGCTTCTTCGCGCTGCACGTGATCGCGCTGCCGCTGGTGCTGCTGCTGCTGGTGGTGCTGCATATCGCCGCGTTGCACGAAGTGGGTTCGAACAATCCGGACGGCGTCGACATCAAGCATGGCCCGAAGGGCAACCGTTGGGATGCGCTGAAGCCGACCGACGGCATTCCGTTCCATCCGTACTACACGGTGAAGGACCTGGTCGGCGTGGGCTTCTTCCTGCTGATCGCCGCGTTCATCATCTTCTTCGCGCCGACCTTCGGTGGCTGGTTCCTCGAGCCTGACAACTCGATCATGGCCAACAACCTGGTCACCCCGGCCGAGATCAAGCCGGTGTGGTACTTCACCCCGTTCTACGCGATCGTGCGGATGATTCCGTCGTTCCTGGGCACGGCGGTGTGGGGCGTGCTGGCGATGTTCGGTGCGATCGCGGTGCTGTTCCTGATGCCGTGGTTCGATCGTGGCCAGGTCAAGTCGATCCGTTATCGCGGCACTGGCTACAAGGTCGCGCTGGGCGTGTTCGTGCTGGCGTTCTTTGGCCTCGGTGCGGTCGGTGCCGGCATCACCGCGGAAGTGATTCCTGAGTGGTTCGGTAACGTCGACCTGACGACCTGGGAAAACGCGTTTGGTCGCGTGATGACCCTGCTTTACTTCGGCTTCTTCGCATTCCTTTGGGCCTACACGTACTTCGGCTTTGAGAAGACCAAGCCGGTTCCGGATCGGGTGACGATGCATGACTAAGCGGCAGATCACGATGAAGCATTTCCTCTCCTCGGCCGCGCTGGCGCTTGGCCTGCTGGTCGGCGGCATGCCGGCGCACGCCGAAGGCGAATCGGGGCTGCTCAAGTCCGGTTCCGACGTGCGCGACCAGGCTTCGCTGCAGCGTGGCGCCAAGTTGTTCTTCAACTACTGCGTCGGCTGCCACTCGCTGAAGTATGTGCGTTATTCGCGCATCGCCGAGGACCTGGGTCTTTCCGAACAGGAAGTGATGCAGAACCTCAACTTCACCGGTGCCCGGTTCGACGATCCGGTGATCTCGCACATGCCGGCCGACTCGGCCAGCAAGTGGTTCGGCAAGGATCCGCCGGATCTGTCGCTGGAAGTCAGTGCGAAGAGTGCGGACTGGGTCTACACCTACCTGAACACGTTCTACCTTGACCCGCACAGCCCGATCGGCTGGAACAACACCACGTTGCCGAATGCCGCCATGCCGTTCCCGCTGTGGGAGCTGCAGGGCATGCAGACCGCGGTGGTGAAGCCGGGTACCGACGAGGTGGAAAAACTGGAACTGACCCACCCGGGCAAGCTGACGCCGGCGCAGTTCCAGCAGGCCACCCGCGACCTGACCAGCTTCCTGGAATACGCTTCCGAGCCGGCGGCGCTGCAACGCCACCACTACGGCATCTGGGTACTGCTGTTCCTGGCGTTCTTCACCTTGCTGGCCGCCATGCTCAAGAAGGAATACTGGAAGGACGTCCACTGACGCCGGGTGGCACCATGCGGCTGCGGCGGCCACGAGCCGCCGCAGCCGTCTCATTGATGGGGAATCGAGCATGGTTCAAAGCGTTCGCTCGCGTACCGTACTGACGCTCTACACCACGGTTGATGACATCCAGTGTCATCGTGCGCGGCTGGTGCTGGCCGCCAAGGGGGTCAGCTATGAACGGGTGCTGGTGGATCCGGCCAAGCCGCCGGAGGACCTGATCGACCTCAACCCGTATGCCAGCACGCCGACCCTGATCGACCGTGACCTGACCTTGTTCGACACGGCCGTAGTCTGCGAGTACCTCGACGAGCGTTATCCGCATCCGCCGCTGATGCCTATCGACCCGCAGTCGCGTGCGCGGCTGCGCGTGGCAGCGGTACGGATCGAGAAGGACTGGTTGCCCGAGGTGGATACCATCCGTGCCGGCGGCCGGCCGGCGGAGCAGGCGCGCAAGCGCCTGCGCGAGCAGCTGCTGACCACCGTGCCATTGTTCAAGGCGTCGAAATTCTTCCTCAATCCGGAAATGAGTCTGGCCGATTGTCTGGTGGCGCCGGTGATCTGGCGGCTGCCCTGGTTGGGCGTCGAGCTGGGTCGCGAGGGCAAGCCGATCATCGATTACGGTGAGCGTCTGTTCCATAGCCAGGGTTTTGCGCGCAGCATGACCGATCAGGAAAAGGTAATGCGGCAACTCCATGAGCAAGCATGACACTGCACCAATGAGCTCCAATCGCCCGTATCTGCTGCGGGCGATCTACGACTGGATCAGCGACAACAATCTGACGCCCTACGTGCTGGTCGACGCCACCTTCAAGGGTGTGCGGGTGCCGCCGCAGGTGGTCAAGAATGGCCAGGTGGTGCTGAATCTGGCTATGCGCGCGGTGGCGAACCTGGATCTGGGCAACGAATGGGTCAGCTTCCAGGCGCGTTTTTCGGGAGCCAGCCAGACGATCCAGATTCCGGTGCCGGCGATTCTGGCGCTGTACGCGCAGGAAAACGGGCAGGGCATGATGTTTCCTGCCGACGAAGAGGGCGGCGATACCCCGCCACCGTCCGAACCGGAGCCCGACGACACGCCCCCGGCACCGAGTGCCGATGAGGGTGCCGAGAAACCCAAGCGTGGCGCGCCGCATCTGCGCGTAGTCAAGTAAGCCGCTGAACCATCCACCCGCGTAGCAGGGACGTTCAATGCAGCCGGTCACCCGCACGCGGGCGTGGCTGCAGCGGCACCACGTTGCTGCCCGGCGCGGGGAGGGAGGGTCCGGGCGGCATGGGCCCGGCAGTCGCCTCGCGCGGCGGCAGCAATTCGATCGTCGGCAGACTCAGGCTGCTCAGGCTGTCGCCAAGCATCCACAGGCGTCCCGGCTCACGGTCGTGCCCATCGATGCTCACCTCGAAGCCATAACAGCGTTCGACCCGGCGCAGGCCGTTGACCCGGCGCAGGCGCAGGCCGCGCAGGCCGACGGTCTCGTCCAGCAGCTGCAGGCCATGCTGCTGGCACTGTCGGCGCGCTTCCCGCACGGCGCGTTCGCGCGCCACGCTGAGTCTCAGCCACAGGCCGACGATGGCCGCCAGCACCAGCAACAGCAGCAGGTTGGAAAGATCGCTCATGCCCGCAGTGTGTGGGCGCCCGTAGCCGCGTGCAAGCCGCCGGCCGGCCGTACCCGAATCGATCCGGCTCGATCAGGCCAGCCGCAGTCGCAGGGAAAGGTCGATCGCCCGCACATGCTTGGTCAAGGCGCCGACCGAGATGAAGTCCACGCCAGTGCGCGCGAATTCGCCGATCGTGCGCAGGTCGACGTTGCCGGACACTTCCAGTGGCACGCGGCCGGCGGTGTACTGCACGGCCGTGGTCATCTGCGCCAAGCTGAAATTGTCCAGCATGATCCGGTCCACGCCGGCATCAATCGCCTGCGTCAGTTCGTCGAGGTTTTCCACCTCGACCTCCAGCAGCAGCTTTGGATGCAGCTGCCGTGCCGCCTGCACCGCGGCGGCAATGCCGCCGGCGGCGATGATGTGATTTTCCTTGACCAGGATCGCGTCGTACAGGCCAATGCGGTGGTTGTGGCCGCCGCCGCAGCGCACGGCGTACTTCTGCGCGAGGCGCAGGCCGGGCACGGTCTTGCGGGTATCGAGGATGCGCACAGCCGTGCCGGCGACGGCCGCCACGTAGTCGGCGGTCACCGTCGCGGTACCGGACAGCAGCTGCAGGAAATTCAGTGCCGAACGTTCGGCGCTGACCAGTGAACGGGCATCGCCGGACAGACGGCAGATGACCGTGCCGGGACTGACCCGCTGTCCGTCCTGCACCTGCCAGTCGATCCGTACGGACGGATCCAGCTGGCGAAAGCAGGCATCGAACCACGCCGTGCCGGCGATCACCGCCGCATCGCGGCAGGTCAGCTCGGCATGCGCGTGGGCGCCGGCCGGCAGCAGTCCGGCGGTGGCATCGCCCTGGCCGAGATCCTCGGCGAAGGCGCGTTCGACATCGGCGGCGATATGGGCGGCATCGGGCGCCGCAGGCTGGGTGGATGGCGTCATTCGGTGTCTGTGGCGGGTGACGATGGCGTGCCCGGCTGGCTCAGGCGACCGACAATCGCGCTCAGTGCGCGATCGAACAGCGCGTTGGCCGCGAGTATGCGGGCGTGACCATCGATCAGCAGGATCGCCAGTTCCTGCGGCGAGTAATCGGCCACCTTCAGGCCGCGCCGGTTGACGAACAGGTAGCGTCCGCTCATCGGGCTGATCCACGACAGCTTGGCGCGGGTCATCGCCTCTTCGAGGTGATTGAATTCCAGCCAGGTGCCCGGCTGCAGTGCCTGGACCTGCTGCCATTCGGGGCTGTCCGGGGGCACCGCGATGCTGTCGTCGATGCCGTTGTCGTCCGGTTCGGCATCGCGTTCGATGACCGGCTGGATGCTGTCGGGGATCGCCAGCATCGTGGCATCCTCGCCGATCGCGACGATTTCGGCTGGCTCGACCGTCTCGCCCAGCTGTTGCCGGTAGTAGGCGTGCAGTTGGCCCAGCAGGCGCTCGATGTCGTGCTCCTGGAACGCCACGTTGGCCAGGCCCAGACGCAGTGAGCGTTCGATGCCGGGCAACCTCTGCCGCAGCAGCTGCCGGCTTTCCGGATCCGTCGCGGGGCGGGTGCTGGCGATGAAGTCGTCGACGAAGTGCAAGCCACTGCGGAACTCCGGCGAGGCCTCGCCCTGGCGCAGCAAGGTCAGCACCAGGTGGTTGGCCCACGCCCGCGCCAGCACACCATGCACCAGCGGCGGCAGCTTCTGCTCGCCGATACGATCGATGATTTCACGGGCGGCACGCCGACGCGCCTGCTCAAGCTTCTCGCGGCCGCGGGTGGATTCGGCCACGCGCTGTTCGGCCAGTTCTGAGCGCCGCTTGTTGACGTCCTGGAACTGCTGCAGGTCGACCAGCAGCCGCTCGAAGATGCTCATGTCATCGTCGAAATCGTGCAACAGATGGTCGACCACCGATTTCACCTTGTCGTGCAGGCGGCGGTCGCGGTCGGACTCCTCCGACCAGCCCTTGGCCTGTTCGGCCAGGCAGTCCAGCAGCCGGCGTGCCGGGTGCTGTCGGTGTGCAAACAGCTTGCGGTCGAGGATCGCCGCCTTGAGGTAGGGAATCTGCAGTCGGGCCAGCATGACCTGCATTTCGGCGGGCAGGTTGCGGTCTTCCAGGATGAATTCGAACAGCATGCCGACCAAGTCGATGGTGTCTTCATCGATCGTGGCAACGTGGCTGGGGCGCTCGCCGCGCAGGGCGCCGATCTGGCTCAGCAGCTGTCCCTTCAGCTGCATGACTTCGCGGCTGAGCGCAGCGGCATCATCGGGCTGGGCGAGCGGCAACGGGCCAGCGGTGGCAATCTGGCTCTGCAACACGCTGAGTGCGCCGAGCAGTTCGTTGGCCGAAGGCAGCGGGCCGCTTGACGACCCATGGATCACGCCATGGCCAACAGGGCTGCCAGCGGAACTGCGGCGGGCACTGAACAACGCATGCAGGGTCTGCAGCAGGTCGCTCGGGATATCGCCGGCTTCCTCGGCAGCCTGCGCTGCTTCGCCGGCAGGCTGTGCGCCTGCGTGGCCGGTGGCGCCGGCCGTCGCGGCACCACTGCGCACGACGGTATGCCGCAGCTGCGGCAGTACGCCGGCACGGGCCAGTTCGGTATTGATTTCCTGGTAGAGCTCTTCCAGCGACGACAGCACATAGCGATCGAACAGCTTGTAGATGATCAGCTTGACGCGCATGTCCGCGCTGAGCTCATGCAGCGCCTGACGAAACGTCTGCGCCAGGATCGCCGGCGCAACCGGGTTGCTGGCATCGTCGATCTTGTGGCCGCCGCAGATCACCGACAGCCGCTGGTTGACGGCAAACAGGTCGCGCGCCAGCCGCGATTCGTTCTTGCCGATCATGCTGGTGATCGCCAGCGATTCCTCCAGCTCGTTGTCGGCCACCAGCGACAGTTCAACCGTCCCAGTCGGGGGCGCGACTGCGGTGGCGCTCTGCTGCAGCGGGTGGGTCAACTCGCCGAGGCTGCGGTTGATGGCGCTCAGAAACTGGCGTTCCACCGACGGCCGGCGCTTGCGCACTTCGCGCATGCCGTCGAAGTAGTGCATCTGGGCAGCGTTGTTCTCGGCCTTCTCGGCGATGTCGAACAGTGCATCGTCGACATGCTCGAAGGCGTTGCCGATCCACTGCTGCAGTCGTCGGTTGGCGATGCTGCGCACGGCGTTGAGCAACTCGCCCACGCGCTCGCTGGCGGGATCCATCCGCTGGCTCAGACTGACGACTCTGGATGGGTCGTTACCGACCCTGGATGGATCACTGGCTTCGTTCATCGCCAATCCCCTGAAGCATGGCTAGATGCGGCCGGAACCCGGATGTCCCGCACGGATGACGACGATAAGCCAAAGCAGGTGTCCGTGTCATGCGCGAACCGTCGGCGGTCATGGCCTGCAAGATCTTACGAGGCGACCGGGAAGGCCGTCAGCTGCGCGGTGCCGATACCTTCTTCCGGCAGCATCACCGGAATGCCATCCTCGACCCGGTAGATCACCTTGCGATCGGTGGTGATCAGTGCTTCGGTCACCCGCCCGCGCACGCCTGTACCGGCGACCGAGTCGACCTGTCCGGCCGCGATCGCATCATTCAGTGCGTCCAGCTCGTGTTTGCTCAGCGGGCGTACCGGCGTTTTGCTGACCGGGCAGCACAGTATGTCGAGTAGACGCTTGTCCATGATGGTTTTCTGGAAGGTGTCGGGGTGCCGTAAAGCCCGTACAATAGCCGTTTTTGGATGGCTCGGCCATGACAGGAACAAGCAGACTGCCCTGTGTCGGCGTGGTGATGGGGTCGCGTTCGGACTGGGAAACCATGCAGCACGCGGCCGATGTGCTGACCGAACTGGGCGTGCCGCACGAGGTGCAGGTGGTCTCCGCGCATCGCACGCCGGATCTGCTGTTCAGCTATGCCGAGCAGGCCGTGGCACGCGGCATCCAGGTGGTCATTGCCGGCGCCGGCGGCGCTGCGCATTTGCCCGGCATGCTGGCAGCCAAGACGCGGTTGCCGGTGTTTGGCGTGCCGGTGCAGTCGAAGGCGCTGAATGGCATGGATTCGCTGCTGTCGATCGCGCAGATGCCAGCCGGCATTCCAGTCGGCACGCTGGCGATCGGTCGGGCCGGCGCGGTAAATGCGGGTTTGCTGGCGGTGGCGGTGCTGGCCCTGCATGATCCCGTGCTGGCCGCGGCACTGGACGCCTGGCGCGCACGTCAGACCCAGGCCGTGCTGGGGCAGCCGGATCCGCGCCAATGAGTGAGCGGCGGCAGCCCGTGCTGGGCATCCTCGGTGGCGGCCAGTTGGCGCGCATGCTGGCACTGGCCGCGGCGCCGCTGGGCGTGAAGGCCCTGGTGGTGGACAGCTCGCCCGACGCCTGCGCAGGACAGGTCGCGCCGCTCGTAGTGGCCGACTGGGCCGACTATGCCGCGCTGGAAGCTTTCGCCGCGCAGGTCGATGTAGTCACCTTCGATTTCGAGAACGTGCCGGCCGAGACGGCACACTGGCTGGCTGCGCGGGTGCTGGTGTCCCCCGCACCGCAGGCCCTGGCCGTGGCCCAGGACCGGCTGGCCGAGAAGACCTTGTTTCGCGAGTGCGGTCTGCCGACGCCGGAATTCGTGGCGGTGGATACGCGCGCGGAGCTGGATCAGGCCATCGCGACGATCGGCACGCCGGCGATTCTCAAGACGCGTCGGCTCGGCTACGACGGCAAGGGCCAGTTCCGCCTGAAAAACATCGGCGATGCCGATGCGGCATGGACGGCGCTGGGTGCACAGGCATCCAAGCATGGCCTGATCCTGGAGGCGTTCGTGCCGTTCGAGCGCGAGCTGTCGGTGATCGCGGTGCGTGCTCGTGACGGTGATTTCCGCACCTGGCCGCTGACCCGCAACTGGCATACCGACGGCGTGCTGGCGATGAGCCTGGCACCGGCACTGGATATCGGGCAGTTGCAGCAGCGTGCCACCACGCTGGCGCGCACGCTGGCCGAGCGGCTGGACTACGTCGGTGTATTCGCGCTGGAGCTGTTCGTGAAGGACGGCGAACTGCTGGGCAACGAGATGGCGCCGCGCGTACACAATTCCGGGCACTGGACGATCGAGGGCGCGCATACCAGCCAGTTCGAAAACCACGTGCGCGCGGTACTCGGCCTGCCGCTGGGCGACACTGGCGCGCGGGGCATGTCGACCATGTTCAACTGGATCGGCGAGCTGCCGCCGTCGGCGCCGGTGCTGCGTGCCGTCGATGCACATTGGCACGACTACGGCAAGCAGGCGCGGCCGGGGCGCAAGGTGGGCCATGCCACGCTGTGCGCAGCGGACGCGGGGCAGTTGGCGGCACGTCTGCATGCACTGGCCGGCATGCTGGGGCGCGAGGCGCAGGCCGCACCGGTGCTGCAGGCGCTCGTGTAGGAGCGCACCCTGTGCGCGATGCTCTTC
>JBOHYM010000057.1:0-16868 GCA_050737735.1 Rhodanobacter sp.
GTGGATCTTTGATTCGCCGGATCTGGCGGGCGAAGCGTTCCGCCAGTTCATCAAGCAGTTCTACCAGGGTAACGGCTTCGTCAATGGTGGTATCGAGATTGACGGTCAAGAGGTCGACCTGGGCGATGTCGACATGCCTATCCTGAATATCTTTGCCGAGCAGGATCACCTGGTGCCGCCGGATGCGTCGCGCGCGCTGGGCAGGCACGTCGGCACCACCGACTACACCCAGCTCGCGTTCAAGGGCGGTCATATCGGCATCTACGTCTCCGGCCGTGCACAGCGCGAGGTGCCGCCGGCTATCCACCAGTGGCTGCGTGCACGCGATTGATTTCAGATGGGGGTAGATAGTGAGTACGGATAAACGTTTGTGCCGCTCCCGCAGCAACCGGACCTTGGCTGGTGTCTGCGGTGGAATCGCCGAATATTACGGCTGGGATCCAACCCTGGTACGGGTTGCCTGGATCGTGCTTACCTTGCTGGGCGGATCCGGCATTCTGCTGTACCTGATCATGTGGCTGGTGATGCCCGAGGCGCCATGAGGAGCGGATTCCTGCGACCGGAGCGTGCCGGATGACGGCAGCTTCGAGCCATGGAGGGCATGCATGATTTCGCATGGCACCTGCGTTGCCCGGCACCCGCTTCGGCGATAATAAGCGGATGACAACACATTTCGAGAGTCACGACTCCATCCGCGCCGTGCAATGGCAGGGCGATCATCTGCGTCTGCTCGACCAGCGCCGGCTGCCGAACGAGGAAAGCTGGATCGATTGCCGCGATGCGGCGCAGATAACCCAGGCCATTCGCGACCTGGCCGTGCGCGGTGCGCCGGCGATCGGCATTGCCGCTGCCTGGGGCGTGGCGATGGCGGCACAGCAGCAGGAGTCGCTGGAGCCGGTACTCGCCATGCTGCGCGCAGCACGCCCCACCGCGGTGAACCTGATGTGGGCGCTGGACCGGATGAAAAAGCGCATCGCGTCGGGTGCCGATGCTGCCGCCTTGCTGCGCGAGGCGCAGGCGATCCAGGACGAGGATCTGGCTGCCAATCGCCGCATGGGCGAGCTGGGTGCTGCACTGATCACGGCGGGCTCGGGCGTGCTGACCCATTGCAATACCGGTTCGCTGGCCACCGCCGGTTACGGCACGGCGCTGGGCGTGATCCGTGCCGGCGTGGCGGCAGGGCGGATCAACCGGGTGTATGCCGGCGAAACCCGGCCGTGGCAGCAGGGCGCCCGACTGACCATGTGGGAGTTGGTGCGCGACGGCATCCCGGCGCAGCTGATTGCCGATTCCGCCGCGGCACATCTGATGAAATCCGGCGCCGTGCAATGGGTCATCGTCGGCGCCGATCGCATTGCGGCGAACGGCGATACCGCGAACAAGATCGGCACCTATCAGCTCGCGATCGCGGCGAAGTATCACGGCGTGAGGTTCATGGTGGCGGCGCCATCGTCCACCGTCGACATGGCCACCGGCACCGGCGAGGAAATCGAAATCGAGCTGCGCGATCCGGCTGAACTGCTGAGCACGGCCGGCCAGCGCACCGTGGTCGAAGGGGCGCAGGCGTGGAATCCGGTCTTCGACGTGGCGCCTGCCGAACTGATCGATGCGATCGTCACCGAACGCGGCGTGATCGAACGGCCGAACAGTCTCGCGATGCAGGCGATGTTCGGGCAATGAAGCTGTCACGCGAGATCACGCTGTTTGCAGTCGGTGGCGTGCTGGGGCTGCTGGTCGATGCCTCGATCGTTCAGGCACTGGTCGGCTGGGAAGGCTGGAATCCGTACCTCGCCCGTGTGCTGTCCTTTCTTGTCGCGGCAACGGTGACCTGGTGGTGGAACCGCCATTACACCTTTGCCGGACGTCGCAGTGACCGTGCGGCACACGCCGAATGGCTGCACTGGCTGGGGCTGATGAGCTTCGGCGCGCTGATCAATTACGGTGTCTATGCGCTGCTCCTGATGAGTTTTCCGTTGCTGCACCGGTGGCCGGCGGTAGCCGCAGCGGCCGGCTCGGCGGTAGCCGCACTGGTCAATTTTTCGACAGCGCGTGGAATGCTTTTCAAGTCCACCAAGACGTCATCTTAAGTTATTGATTCATAACGACTAAATCCTGTCGTTTTGATGACGTTCGTGCTACACTTAGCAGGTTGATTTCGGGTCGCTTGCGCATGCGCTTGAGGCGCGGTGCCAGCGTCCTTTTTCGTTAACAGGGAAGCCGATTCATGGCAGAACTCGCCAAAGAAATTATTCGCGTCAACATCGAAGACGAGATGCGCCAGAGCTATCTCGATTACGCCATGAGCGTGATCGTCGGCCGCGCCCTCCCGGATGTCCGCGATGGCCTGAAACCCGTCCATCGCCGCGTATTGTTCGCGATGAACGATCTCAGCAATGCCTGGAACAAACCGTACAAAAAGTCGGCCCGTGTGGTCGGTGACGTGATCGGTAAATACCATCCGCATGGCGATGCATCGGTTTACGACGCGATCGTGCGCATGGCGCAGCCGTTCTCGCTGCGCTACATGTTGGTCGATGGCCAGGGCAACTTCGGTTCCGTCGATGGCGACAATCCCGCCGCGATGCGCTACACCGAAGTGCGCATGTCCAAGCTCACGCACGAGCTGCTGGCCGACATCGACAAGGATACGGTCGACTTCGGCCCGAACTACGACGAAAGCGAGCACGAGCCGCTGGTGCTGCCGGCGCGTGTGCCGAACCTGCTGATCAACGGCTCGGCCGGCATCGCAGTGGGCATGGCCACCAATATCCCGCCGCACAACCTCAACGAAGTGATCGCGGCGACGATCGCGCTGATCGATGAGCCGTCGCTCAGCATCGACGACCTGATGCACTACATACCGGGTCCGGATTTCCCGACTTACGGCATCATCAACGGCTCGTCCGGCATCATCGAGGCGTACCGCACCGGGCGTGGCCGCATCCTGGTGCGCGCACGGGCCGAAATCGAGACCGAGTCGAACGGTCGCGAGACGATCATCGTCCACGAGCTACCGTATCAGGTGAACAAGGCGCGGCTGATCGAGAAAATCGCCGAGCTTGTGAAGGAAAAGAAACTCGAAGGCATCAGCGAGCTACGCGACGAGTCCGACAAGGACGGCATGCGCGTCGTCATCGAGATCCGCAAGGACGCGATGGGCGATGTGGTGCTGAACAACCTGTTCCAGCAGACCCAGTTACAGGTGACGTTCGGCATCAACATGGTGGCGCTGCTCGATGGCCAGCCGAAACTGCTGAACCTCAAGGACATCCTCGAGGCGTTCATCCGCCACCGTCGCGAGGTGGTCACCCGCCGCACCATCTTCGAGCTGCGCAAGGCCCGTGCCCGCGCGCATATCCTCGAAGGTCTGACTGTCTCGCTGGCCAACATCGACGAGATGATCGAGCTGATCAAGACCTCGGCGTCGCCGGCTGAGGCACGCGAGCGCATGCTGGCACGCAAGTGGCAGCCAGGCATGGTCGGTGCGCTGTTGTCGGCCACCGGTGCGGGTGCTTCGCGCCCGGAAGACATGGATCCGCGCGATGGCCTGAAGGCCGACGGCTACCAGTTGTCCGAAGTGCAGGCGCAGGAAATTTTGGCGATGCGCCTGCATCGCCTGACCGGGCTGGAGCAGGAAAAGCTTTCCGACGAATACCGGCAGATCCTGGAAACCATCCGCGGTCTGATCGAGATCCTGGAAAATCCCGGACGCCTGCTCGAGGTGATCCGCGGCGAACTCGAAGCCGTCAAGGAAGAGTTCGGCGACGCGCGTCGCACCGAAATCCAGCATTCGCAGGAGGATCTCAACGTCCTCGACCTGATCGCGGCGGAAGACGTAGTGGTCACGCTGTCGCATACCGGCTACATCAAGCGCCAGCCGGCCAGCACGTATCGCGCGCAGAAGCGTGGCGGCAAGGGTCGTTCGGCCTCGGCGCTGAAGGACGAGGATGTCGTCGAGCAGCTGTGGGTGGTCAACACGCACGACACCTTGCTCACCTTCACCAGCACCGGCCGTGTGTACTGGCTCAAGGTTTATCAGATGCCGGACGCGGGTCCGGGTGCACGCGGCAAGCCGATCATCAACCTGCTGCCGCTGGGTGAGGGCGAAAAGGTACAGGCGGTGCTGCCGGTGCGCGAATACAGCGAGGACCGTTTCGTGTTCTTCGCGACGAAGTTCGGCACGGTCAAGAAAACCCCGCTGACCGAATTCGCGTTCCAGCTGCAGAAGGGCAAGATCGCGATCAAGCTCGATGAGGGCGACGCGCTGGTCAATGTCGAAATGACCGACGGCAACAGCGACATCCTGTTGTTCGCCTCGAACGGTAAGGTCAACCGCTTCGACGAGAACACCGTGCGCTCGATGGGCCGTACCGCCACCGGCGTGCGTGGCATGCGGCTGGCCAAGGATGCGCAGGTGGTCTCGTTGATCGTGGCGGCAGAGGGCGACATCCTCACCGCGACCGAACGCGGCTACGGCAAGCGCACCGAACTCGTCGAGTTCACCAAGAAGGGCCGGGGCACCCAGGGCGTCATCGGCATCCAGTGCTCCGAACGCAATGGCGCACTGGTCGGCGCCGTGCAGGTCACCGAGGCACACGAGCTGATGCTGATCTCCAACCAGGGCACGCTGGTGCGTACCCGAGTGGCAGAAGTCTCCCAGCTCGGCCGCAACACCCAGGGCGTCACCCTGATCAAGCTGCCTGCGGACGAGACGCTGGTCAGCGTGATGCGGCTGGATGCGGAGGAGGATAATGGCGAAGCTGCCGAGGTCGCTGAGGTCAACACGCCTTCAGGCGATGGCCCGGATGTGGTTGTGTCGTCACCGACCGAAGAATGAACTTGAGATTGTTTTGAACGAGAAACCCCGGTCATCCCGGGGTTTTTTTTGCGGGAGTTAACAGTGTTGCCGGACGGCTATACCGGTTAGCTGCGGTCAGATGGACAGCCGGCGTCTGCTATGGCCATTTCACGTTAATCCTGTTCCGTATAGTTTGTTTGGGCAGCATGACGGTCGCCGTCGCTTCCTTCGCATCCCAAGTCCACTGGCTGACATCCATGCCGTCGACAGATATCGATGGTGGCTTGTTCGCCACATGGATGCGCAGTTCGTATGAGCGAGCCTGCACCTGGCCCGTGAACGAGCCCTTGGCTGGTTCGATGAGGAGCTGATGGGAGCCATCGCTGCCCGTCGCATAGGTCATCGGCGTCAGCGCGTACTGGCCCTGGTTGTAGGCGAGCGAAACTCCATCATCTTCATACAGATCAAAGCGACCTTTGCCTGATCCGTAGATGTTGAGAATCACGTGGTCCATGGGTTGAGCATTCGAGTAATCGCTTACGCTCTGCTCGGGAATGATCGATCCTTCGCGAACGAACACCGGCATTTCATCCACGGCATAGTGTGCAGTAAACGTGGTGCTACCCTCATAGCGCTTGCCGGTAAAGAAATCGATCCACTGTCCGGGCGGTAGATAGACGGTTCGATTGCCACTACCGTCGAGTACGGGCGCGACCAGCATTTCCTCGCCGAAGAAGTATTCGTGGGAGTGTCGGTAGGCTTCTTCCAGATCCGGGTACTGCAGGTAGAGCGGTCGCAGGATCGGCATGGATTGTGTATGCGCCAACCATGTGTACGTATATATGTAGGGGATGAGTTGGGTGCGCAGGGTGAAGTATTTCTTCATCAACGCGATGCCCTGGTTACCGTAAACCCAGGGCATGCGCATATTGCCCTCGTGCGGGTTGGCGTGGGCGCTGTGCATGCGCAGGATCGGGCTGAAGGCGCCGAATTCGATCCAGCGCGCATACAGGTCGAAATCGATCCTGGCACCGTGGAATCCGCCGATGTCATGGCTGATGTACGGCACCAGCACATTGCCGCCGCGAGCGGTGAAAGCGACTTCATAGGCGAGAACAGGCCACTCTGAATATGTGTCGCCGGTAAAGAATGCCGGATAACGCTCGCTGCCCCAGTCGCCATAGCGGCTGAGGATGAAGCCGCGTTGGCCGGTTTCCTGCTTGCCGTTTTTCCCCTGGCTGTAGTCGTAGAAGACCTTGTTGGTCCATAGCTGCTTGTTCAGACCAGGCATGTCGACGGCACCGCCGCCGCCATCAACCCACCAGATGTCCACGCCTTGCTGCATCAGTGGCTCGTGCAGCTCACGCATGAAAACATCGGCCTGCTCCTGGTCGGATAGATCGAAATAGATCCGCTTCGGTGGCTCGACGTTCCTTATGGCAACCGGGCCGCGGAGGATGCCGCCACCGTTCTTTCCAGACACCACGCGTAGAGCGATCTCGTTCTGCTGTCCGGCTTTGACGTAGGAAGCAATGTCGGTATAGGTCAGTCGTCGCGGCCACTGGATCTGGCTGTGCGGGACTTCTTTTCCGTTGACGAATATCCGGTAGGTCTGGCCGACCTCGCCCAGGTACACATACAAGGCGTCGGGAAGCGCCGCCGGCAGCCGCACCGATGTTCGATACCACGCAATTCCCTCGTAGGCCCGGTAGCCCTGGTCCTGCCATGGCATGCCGGTATGGATCGGTTTCCAGTGTGTATCGTTGTGATCCTTCGCGAACCAGTGATTGCGCAGCCCTTGATCGTGCGGGTCGGTGGAAAACTTCCACTGTTTCGAGATATCCATGTCGAACGAAGGCTTCGGGGGCAGTGGCCGCCCAAGCGCGTGCAGCACTTCCGGTGCGTGGCTGTCGTT
Source organism: Rhodanobacter sp. (assembly GCA_050737735.1). Lineage (GTDB taxonomy): Bacteria > Pseudomonadota > Gammaproteobacteria > Xanthomonadales > Rhodanobacteraceae > Rhodanobacter. The sequence continues at coordinate 6,714 of JBOHYM010000057.1, forward strand.
GAACGACAGGATGCTTTCGTCGGTGTTGGCATAACCCGGGTGATCGTTGAGGCTCACCTTGACACCCTGACCATGCAGCCAGTTCAGGAGCTGGTCGGGGTGCGGTATGAGGGGACTCCAGTCATAGCCGCCCTGCCAGCCGTAGTTGTGCCAGGCGAAATCCAGCACAAGTGTGTCAAAAGGAATGTGGTTTTCGCGAAGCCGTGATACCTCATCTTCCAGATGCTGCTGGTTGTACCGTTTGAATGCAGGCTGCCTGGACTCCGCCGTGTCCGGGAAGTATTCGAAATTGAAATCCGTGATCCAGGGGCCGAGGGTGTATCTCGGGATCATCGGGATAGGACCGCATAGCTCCGCGTACTCGTTGAACACCTTCTGGTAATCGCGGTTGTAGGTGAAGAGGTACCAGTCCTGACTGTTCTTCTGTGCGCGCGGTTCTATCCACGTTTTCTGCGCATTCCACACCGGGGTCCGGCTGTCGTCGATGAACGCATAGCCGTTGCGGCTCAATAGCCCGGGCTTGGCCTTGGCGAGCAGCACATCGATCCCGGGAATGATGTCGTTGACTGGACTTTCGAGATCCATCTGTCCTGCGGGCAGGTTGGGTTTGCTGATGTTGTCCAGGGAATAGGTGAGGCCGCCCAGGTTCAACGAGTCCACGTCACCTGGGTGCCATTCGTGGGTGCCACCGGCCGGATTGTTCCAGGTCACCTTGAGATTGGCTGCCGTAAACGCACCGGATTGCAACCGGTAGCGCAACGTCATGGCGCTGGTGCTGGCGATCAACCAGCCGGCTTTCTGTGTCGACTGGACATGGACTGCAGGCCAGTTCCTTTTCTGCACGACCGCGGTGGGTGCATCGACAAACGTCCCGGAAGGCGAGTACTCCATTCGTACCAGCGCAGGGGTCAGAAATTCGAATCGGGCATCTCCCACGGCGATGGTGGGTTTGCTTTGCGTATTGGCACAGGACAGCAGGAATACTGAAGCGAGTCCGGCAAGCAGCCACTTCATGACGTAGTAGAGGATGCGGTGAATACTCATTTGTGTGCCTCCTTCCCATAAACCGAGTGGGTGGACACCAGTTGGCCAGCGGTGTCAGGTTGCGTGGTGGCATCGCTGTTCAGCATTTCCCGCAGCTGGCGCGAATGGTTGCAACGGATTGCGAGACATTTGATCAAACATCTCTTGCCGGTGGTGGATATCGCTGCTGATGCCACTGATCAGGACGTTACTCACCGGCTGATCGCCTCCAGCATCGCCTCCGCACTGGAAACACGGAACTCGCCCGGCGCCTCGACATGCAACTGGCGCACCACGCCATCCTCCGCATACAGCGCAAAGCGGCGTGCACGCAGGCCCATGCCGTAGGCGGTGCCATCCAGTTCCAGTCCCAGTGCCTGGGTGAAACTGGCATTGCCATCGGCCAGCATCAGCAGGCCGGGTGGCACGTGTTGCGATTCGGCCCAGGCGCGCATCACGTGGGCATCGTTGACGGCCAGACACATCAGTTCGACGCCGTGTTTGCTGAAATCGCCGGCGTGTTGCACATAACCGGGCAGGTGCTTGTTCGAGCAGGTGGGGGTGAAGGCGCCGGGTACGGCGAACATCACCACCTTGCGACCAGCGAACAGCTCCCGCGTTGTGCACTGTTGCGCCGCGGCGCTGCCGTCGATGACGGTGATGCCGATGTCAGGGAGGGTCTGGCCGATCTGGATGGTCATGGGATGGTTTCTGCCGGGGAGTGACGGAGCGGCTGATGCTACGCCCGTGTCATGCTGGCTGTCGCCTTGAATCACGTGGCTCCTGCACTTATCTCAAGCCGCAATGCTTGTGGGTGAAATGGCTGTGGTGGATCATGTTCGGCATGATGGCCAGGGCCGGGGAGTGACGGTGGAATTCAAAGATTATTACGAGATTCTCGGCGTGAAGCCGGAGGCGAGCGAGGCCGAGATCAAGGCGGCTTATCGCAAGCTGGCGCGCAAATACCATCCGGACAAGAACAAGGAAGCCGGCGCCGAGGAGAAATTCAAGGAGGTCAACGAAGCCAACGAAGTGCTCAAGGATACCGAGAAGCGGCGTTCCTACGACCAGTTGCGCGCCGGCGGTTACCGGCAGGGCGAGCAGTTCCGGCCGCCGCCGGGCTGGCAAGGGCAGGGCCAGAGCCAGGGTTTCGGCGATGGCGGCGACGGCGATTTCAGCGATTTCTTCGAAAGCTTGTTTGGCCGTGGTGCCGCCGGTGGCCAGCGTGGTCAGCCGCGGCCGCGGCGTGGCCACGATGTGCAGGCATCCGTGCAGATCGATCTGCAGACCGCTTTCGATGGTGGTCGCACGCGGCTGGCCATGCACGATCCGGCCGGCGGTGAGCGCGTGCTGGAAGTGAAGATCCCCGCTGGCATCAAGCCCGGGCAGGTGATCCGCCTTTCCGGGCAAGGTCAGAGCGGCATGGCTGGTGGGCCGAATGGCGATCTGCTGCTGGAAGTGGGCATCCACGACGATGCGCGCTTTCGCCTGGATGGACGCAACGTGGTGCATGTGCTGCCGATCACCCCGTGGGAAGCGGCGCTCGGTGCCACGGTGCCCGTGCCGACCCTGGCGGGTACGGTGGATCTGCGTATTCCCGCGGGTTCGCAATCGGGTCGCAAGCTGCGCCTGAAGGGGCGTGGCATGCCGGGGACGCATCCGGGTGACCAGCTGGTGGAATTGTCGATCCGCGTACCGCTGGCGGACAACGATGCCCAGCGCGCGGCCTACGCCGCGTTGCACGAACAGTTCCAGGATTACGATCCCCGCGGCTGAGGCCTTCGCCAGCGTGGCAATGAAAAACGGCGCCGAAAGGCGCCGCGTTGCATGAGGCTGGTGAATGGCTGAATCAGCTCAGTGCGGCAGAAACTCGTTCAGCGCCTTGACCAGTTCCTCTTCCTTGATCGGCTTGGTCACATAGGCCTTGGCACCCTGGCGCATGCCCCAGACCTTGTCGGTTTCCTGATCCTTGGTGGTCACCAGGATGATCGGGATATGCGCGGTGTCGGCATTCTTGCTGATCGTGCGGGTCGCCTGGAAGCCGTTGAGATTGGGCATCACCACGTCCATCAGGATCAGGTCGGGCTTTTCTGCCTTGGCCACCTCAACACCAGCGGCGCCATCTTCGGCGGAAAGCGTTTCATGCCCGAGTTTTTCGACGATCCGCTTGATGCCCAGCAACTGGGACGGGGAATCGTCGACGATCAGGATACGTGCCATAAGGTGATAGTCCCCAGCGAGTTTTGTTGATTCTAAGCCGTGGCGAAGCGAGTTCCAAGCACGGTTACGTCAAACCGTGCCGCCGATGCGTACCAGCGTGCGGCCGAACGAGTCGCCAGCGAGCATGTGCACAAACACGCCGGGCAGTTCGTCGAGGCTGATTTCACGCGTGGCAATGCGTTCCAGGTGCTGCGGTTTCCAGTCGCTGGCCAGATGCTGCCAGACCGCGTCGCGGATGTCGCGTGCAGTGCCAGCTGAAGCGATGCCGAGCAGGGAGGCGCCGCGGATGATGAACGGCATCACGGTGCTGTCAAAGGCGATGCCACCGGCATTGCCGCAGATCGCCACGTTGCCGTACGGCGCCACCAGCGGCAGCAGGCCAGCCAGCATGGTGCCGCCGACGTTGTCCAGCGCAGCGCCGAACCGGACCGAATCCATCGGCTTGCCGCTGAACGCAAGAGTGTGGCGGTCGATGCATTCCGCGGCGCCAAGACTGCGCAGGAAATCGAAGTGATCGGCCTTGCCGCTGATTGCATGCACCGTGTAACCGGCACGACTGAAGATGTCGATGGCCAGTTGGCCGACACCGCCACTGGCCCCAGTCACCGCGATCGGACCGAGCGCCGGTACCTGCCGGTTGTCCTGCATGCGCAGCAGGGCCAGCGCGGCAGTGAAGCCGGCGGTGCCGATGATCATGCTCTCGCGCAGGCTCAGGCCGCGCGGTAGCGGGATCGTCCAGCGCGCATCCAGCCGGGCGTACTCGCCGTAGCCACCGTCGCGGGTCTCCGAAAGGCCGCTGCCAGTGCAAAGCACGGCGTCGCCTTCCTTGAATGCCGGGTCGGTGGAGACCACCACATGACCGGCCACGTCGATGCCGCCGTTCAACGGAAACTGGCGCAGGATCTTGCCCTTGCCGGTACCGGCCAGCGCATCCTTGTAGTTGACCGATGAGTACGCCACCTTCACCAGCACTTCGCCCGGCGACAGCACCGCGGTGTCGATTGTCTCGATACCAGCGCGATAGCCGGCGTCGTCGCTATGGATGCGGAAGGCGCGGAAGCTGGTCATCTTGGGTCTCCTGCAATGAAGCAGTCAGGCTTGCACGCTGCACTTGTCGATCCACTTGGGCAGGTAAGTGCCTTCGTAGGCCTGCATCCAGTCGAACAGCGCGGCCATGTCTTCGCCGAACCAGATGCCATCGCGTTGCTGGGGACGCACGAAATTCTCATCGACCATGTGATTCATCATGGCATGCAGGTCGCAGTAATAGCCGCGCACGTTGAGGAATGCACAAGGGTATTGGTGCAGGCCGAGTTGCGCCCAGGTCAACATCTCGAACATCTCGTCCATGGTGCCGAAGCCGCCGGGAAGCGCCACGAAGGCATCGGACAGCTCGTACATGCGTGTCTTGCGCTGGTGCATGGTCTCCACCACCACCATCTCGGTCAGGCCGGGGTGCGCCACTTCAAGCTCGACCAGCTGGCGTGGAATCACGCCGGTGACCTTGCCGCCACCTGCCAGCACGGCATCGGCCACGGTGCCCATCAGGCCGACGTTGCCGCCGCCGTAGACCAGCGCGATGCCGCGCCTGGCCATTTCGGTACCAAACAGACGCGCCTGTTCGACGTATTCCGGGTGGCTGCCGCTGCTGGAACCGCAGTAGACGCAGAGGGATTTCACTTCACTCACTCGATGCCTCCAAAAGCGCAAAACCCGTCCTTGGGAGACGGGTCGCGTGTTGTAGATCCATGAATCTGGATCCCGGATCAGCGCACATCCATGTGCGGTCCGGGATGAGCGCATCCTGCGCTCAGTTGCCCTTGTGGATGGCGCGCTTGTCGACGGAGAGTGCCGCTTCGTGCACGGCTTCGGACAGCGTCGGATGCGCGTGGACGATACGCGCGAGATCCTCGGACGAGCCCTTGAACTCCATCGCCACCACGCATTCGGCGATCAGCTCGGACACGCCCGGGCCGACCATGTGCACACCGAGGATGCGGTCGGTATCGGCGTGGGCGAGCATCTTCACCTGGCCGACCGCCTCGTTCATCGCGACGGCGCGGCCGATCGCGGCGAACGGGAAGCTGCCGACCTTGTACGGGATGCCGGCGTCCTTCAGTTCCTTCTCGGTTTTGCCGGCCCAGGCGATTTCCGGCTCGGTGTAGATCACCCACGGAATCGTGTCGTAGTTGACGTGACCGGCCTTGCCGGCGATCCACTCGGCCACCGCCACGCCTTCCTCGGAGCCTTTGTGCGCCAGCATCGGGCCGCGCACGGCGTCGCCGATCGCCCATACGCCATCGACGCCGGTGTGGTTGTGCTCGTCGACCACGATGCGGCCGCGCTCGTCCAGTTTCACGCCGGTGTCGTCGGCCAGCAGGCCGGCGGTGTAGGCACGGCGGCCCACGGCGACCAGCAGCTTGTCGACGACGAGCTCGTGCGCGCCGTCCTTGTCCTCGTAGGTGAGGTTGACCTCTTTCTTCTTGATCTCGGCCTTGGTCAGCTTGGCGCCGAGCTTGATCGTGAGGCCCTGCTTGGCGAACTCGCGGGCGGCCACCTTCGCCACGTCGGCATCGGCGACGGAGAGGAAGTCCGGCAGTGCTTCGAGGATGGTGACGTCGGCGCCGAGGCGCTTCCACACGCTGCCCAGCTCCAAACCGATCACGCCTGCACCGATCACGCCCAGGCGCTTCGGTACTTCGGCGAGGTTGAGCGCGCCGGCGTTGTCGAGGATCATCTTGTTGTCGAACTTCGCGAACGGCAGTTCGATCGGCACCGAGCCGGAGGCGAGGATCACGTTGGTGGCGCTGATCGTCTGCTTGCTGCCGTCAGGGCCGGTGATCTCGACATTGTTGCCTTTCAGGAGCTTGCCGGTGCCGAAGTACGGCGTGATCTTGTTCGCCTTGAACAGCTGCGCGACGCCGCCGGTGAACTGCTTGACGATCTTGTCCTTGCGACCGATGAAGGTCGGCACGTCGATGCGTGCGTTGTCGGCACTGATGCCGTGCACGTCGAAGTTATGGGTGAGGTTGTGGAACTGGCGCGAGGAATCGAGCAGCGCCTTGGACGGGATGCAGCCCACGTTGAGGCAGGTGCCGCCGAGTGCCTGCTTGCCGTCCTTGCCGGTGAACGCATCGACGCAGGCGGTCTTCAGGCCCAGCTGTGCGGCGCGGATCGCGGCCACATAGCCGGCCGGGCCGGCGCCGATGACGATGACATCGAATTTGTCGCTCATGAACGTTCCTTTATGCGGCGAGCTGGTGCTCGCAGATAGAGCGGATATGGGCAGTGGCGCCGCGAAAGCAACTCGTAGTCGTTGCTTTCAATGATCGTGCGGCACCAGAGCCACGTTACCTATTTTCTGATCGCGGGGGCCGCGATCAGAGCCCGAGCAGCATGCGCTGCGGATTCTCCAGCTGGTTCTTGATATCGACCAGGAACAGCACCGCGTCCTTGCCGTCGATGATGCGATGGTCATACGACAGCGCGATGTACATCATCGGTGCGGCGATGATCTGGCCGTTCTCGACGATGGCGCGGTCCTTGATCGTGTGCATGCCGAGGATCGCGCTCTGCGGCGGGTTGACGATCGGCGTGGACAGCAGCGAACCGAACGTGCCGCCATTGGTGATGGTGAACGTGCCGCCCTGCAGGTCGTCCAGCGACAGCTTGTTGTCGCGCGCCTTCTTGGCGTACTCGGCAATGCCCTTCTCGATGTCGGCAAAGCCCATGTCCTGCACGTCGCGCAGCACCGGGGTGACCAGGCCCTTGTCGGTGGACACGGCGATCGAGATGTCCTGGTAGCCGTGGTAGATCACGTCGTTGCCGTCGACCGAGGCGTTGACGAACGGGTAGCGCTTGAGCGCCTCGGCGGCAGCCTTGACGAAGAAGCTCATGAAGCCGAGCTTGATGCCGTGTTCCTTCTGGAACGCGTCGCCGAGCGACTTGCGCATCTTGACTACTTCGGCCAGGTTCACTTCGTTGAACGAGGTGAGCCTGGCGATCGAGTTCTTCGACTGCATCAGGCGCTCGGCGATGCGCAAACGCATGCGGGTCATCGACACGCGCTCTTCAGGACGCGAGCCCGGGGTCGGCTTCGCCGCCGGTGCCGCTGCAGCGGCTGGTGCGGCAGCGCCACCCTTGTCGTAATTGACCAGATCTTCCTTGGTCACGCGCCCGTCGCGGCCGGTGCCGGCGACCTTGGACGGGTCGATCTTTTCTTCGGTGGCAACGCGCAGGCCGGCCGGGGACAGGTCTGCAGTGCCCTTGGCGGCGGCCGGTGCGGCAGCTGCCGGCGCAGCAGCAGCGGCCTTCGGCGCCTCTGCGACTGGGGCAGCGGCCACCGCGCCTGCCTCGATGATCGCGATGATCTGTTGGCTGTTCACGGTGTCGCCGACCTGCTGGCGGATTTCCTTCAGCACGCCGTCGACCGGCGAGGGCACTTCCAGCACGACCTTGTCGGTTTCGAGATCGACCAGGTTCTCGTCACGCTTGACCGCATCACCGGCCTTCTTGTGCCAGGTGGCGATGGTGGCGTCGGAGACGGACTCGGGCAGAACGGGGACTTTGACTTCGATGGACATAGGTGATCCTTGGGTCTTTATTCTGCGGCGTGGTCGGTGCCGACCGGCGCAACCAGCGCCTGTTCGACGAGTGCTGCCTGTTCGGCGACATGGGTGTTGAGATGGCCGGCGGCCGGTGCCGGCGAGCGGGCGCGACCTGCGTAGGACAGGCTGTGCTTGCTGCCGATGCAGGCTTGCAGGTGATGGCGGATCTGGAACCAGGCGCCCTGGTTCATCGGCTCTTCCTGGCACCAGATCACCTCCTTCACGGAGGGATACTTGTCCAGTTCGGCACTGACCTCGGTACGCGGGAACGGATACAACTGCTCGACGCGCACGACCGCCACGTCGGTCAGGTTGCGTTTCTCGGCTTCCTCCAGCAGGTCGTAGTAGACCTTGCCCGAGCACAGCACGACGCGCTTGACCTTCTTTGCCGGCAGCTCGCGATGCTCGCCGATCACCAGCTGGAAGCTGCCGTTGGCCAGCTCGTCCAGCGTCGACACCGCCAGCTTGTGGCGCAGCAGCGACTTCGGCGTCATCACGATCAGCGGCTTGCGCACCGGGCGCAGCATCTGCCGGCGGATCATGTGGAAATCCTGCGCCGGCGTGGTCGGCACGCAAACCTGCATGTTGTCGAACGCACACAGTTGCAGGAAGCGCTCCAGGCGCGCAGAGGAGTGCTCCGGGCCCTGGCCTTCGTAGCCGTGCGGCAGGAACAGTGCCAGCCCGCACAGGCGGTTCCACTTCGCTTCGCCGGAGCTGATGAACTGGTCGATCACTACCTGGGCGCCGTTGGCGAAGTCGCCGAACTGGCCTTCCCAGATGCTGAGCGTGTCCGGATCGGTGGTGGAGTGGCCGTACTCGAACGCCATCACCGCTTCTTCGCTGAGCAGCGAGTCGATCACTTCCACGTCGGCGCCGGCACGGATCGTGGCCAGCGGCATATAGGTGTGACCGTCCTTCTGGTCATGCAGCACGGCATGGCGATGGAAGAACGTACCGCGACCGGAATCCTGGCCGACCAGGCGCATGTCGTGGCCGGCGTCGATCAGGGTGGCGTAGGCGAGATTCTCGGCGAAGCCCCAGTCGGCCGGCAGTTCGCCAGCCGCCATCTTGCGGCGGTCGTCGTAGATTTTCGCCACGCGCGCCTGCAGCGTGATGTCGGCGGGCAGGGTGAGGATCGCGCTGGAGAGTTCCTGCAGTTTCTGTTTCGGCACGCTGGTATCGGTCGGTGTCGACAGCTTGCCGCCGATGAACTTCGCCCAGTCGACGTGGCCGTCGCGTGGGGGCGAAGGGTCGAGTTCGGTCATCGGTGCACCGGCTTCGAGGCGGTCACGATAGGCGTCGAACTGTTTCTGCGCGTCGCCCTCGGCGAGCACGCCTTCCTTCACCAGTTGTTGCTGGTACAGGTCGCGCGTGGTCGGGCGCTTGCGGATGATCTGGTACATCACCGGCTGCGTGGCGGCCGGCTCGTCCGCCTCGTTGTGGCCGTGGCGGCGGTAGCAGACCAGGTCGATCATCACATCCTTGCGGAATTGCTTGCGGAAATCGTAGGCGAGCCGGGTGACGGCAATCACTGCTTCCGGGTCGTCGCCGTTCACGTGCCACACCGGCGCGTTGACCATCTTGGCCAGGTCGGTGCAGTACATGGTGGAGCGCGCGTCCTGCGGATTCGAGGTGGTGAAGCCGACCTGATTGTTGATGACGATATGCAGGCTGCCGCCGATCTTGAAACCGCGGGCCTGCGACATGTTGAACAATTCCATGTTCACGCCCTGGCCGGCCAGGGCCGCGTCGCCATGGATCAGCACGGCCATCGACTGCGTGTGCTCGGTGTCGCGGCGGCGGGTCTGGCGCGCATACACCGAGCCCGCCACCACCGGGTTGACGATTTCCAGATGCGACGGGTTGAACGCCAACGCCACATGCACGCCACCCTTCGGCGTCTTGACGTCGGCGGAGAAGCCCATGTGGTACTTCACGTCGCCCGAATGCGCGGGATCGTCCGGATGTTCGAACTTGCCTTCGAACTCGTCGAACAGGGTCTTCGGTGGCTTGCCGAGGATGTTGACCAGCACGTTGAGGCGGCCGCGATGGGCCATGCCGATGACCATGTCCTTGACGCCGCCGGCGCCGCCGCGCTGGACCAGTTCGTCGACCAGCGGAATCAGGCTGTCGCTGCCTTCGAGCGAAAAGCGCTTCTGGCCGACGTACTTGGTGTGCAGATAGCGTCCCAGGCCTTCGGCCTGGGTCAGCTTTTCAAGGACGCGCTTCTTCTCATCCGCGCTCAAGCCCGCGCTGCCGCGCGCCTGTTCGAGGCGGCTGTACACCCAGCGGCGCTGCTCGGCGT
>JBOHYM010000058.1:0-10144 GCA_050737735.1 Rhodanobacter sp.
GCAACGGCAGGGCATGGATTGTTGGGGTTCGCTACGCTCACCCCAACCTACCGGCCGGCGAATCAGTCGCCGACTTTCAGCAGCTCCACCTCGAACACCAGCGAGGCGTTCGGCGGGATGTCGTCGCCGGCGCCGTTGGCGCCATAACCGAGCGCTGCCGGAATCAGCAGGATGCGCTTGCCGCCGACATGCATGCCGGCCACGCCCTGGTCCCAGCCGGCGATCACGCTGCCCTGGCCGAGCAGGAAGGCGAACGGTTCGCCGTGATCGCGCGAGCTGTCGAATTTCTCGCCGTGATGATCCTTCGCCTTGTCGTCATACAGCCAGCCGGTGTACTGCACGGTGACCTTCATGCCGTCTTTCGCCTCGGCGCCGGTGCCGACTTTCTGGTCGAGCACGGTGAGCTTGTCCACGCTCCCCGTGGCGTGCGCGGGCGGTGCGGCCGTGCAGGCGGCGAGGGCGAACAGGGCGAGCAGGGACAACAACCAGCGCATGGGTGACTCCGGGAAAGTGGGCAGGATCGGATCGCGATTATCCGGCAAACGACGACGGCATGGTGGCATCGCGTTGCCCCCGATGAAGCGGGATCAGCTCACTGTTTCGGCAGGTGCCATGCGCCGCAATGGATCCACCGCGACCGAGTCGGCATCGTTCATCAGCTGCAGCTGGCCATCCTGGACCAGGCATTGCAGCCGCATGCCACGTTGCAGCAATGCAACCAGTTCGGCGACGGTGGCGGCCGACACGTCGAGCACGGTGAGATTCTTGTTGCGGCCCAGCGAGGCTCCGACCTTGTTCCACCAGATCTCGGCGACGTTGCCGCCGTAACTGATCACTACCACCTGGCGCGAGCGGCCGCAGGCCTTGCGGATGCGCGTCTCGTCCGGCTGGCCGACCTCGATCCACAGTTCGATCTCGTCGGTATACGCCTTGCGCCACAGTGCCGGCTCGTCCTCGTCGCTGATGCCCTTGCCGAACTCCAGCCGGTCGTCCGCGTACATGGCGAAAGCGAGCAGGCGCACCATCAGGCGCTCCTCGGTTTCCGACGGATGCCGCGCCAGGGTCAACGCATGCGTGGCGTAGTAATGCCGATCCATGTCGCTGACCTGCAGTTCGACCTTGTAGATGGTGGAGTTGAGGGCCATGGGGGTGCCTTGAGACAACAAACCCGGCATTCTACGCGCTGACGGTCCCGATGCAGGCCTGGTCTACGTTCATGACGGCAATAGGCCGGTTTCAGGGAATACGGAGCCATCCGCATCCTCGGTAGACTGACGGCTGCCATGAACCCGCCCGTCACATCCTTTGTCCGCGAAGCCCACGCCAGTACCGTGCACCTGCCGCCGGGCGCGTGGGCGACGGTACTCGACAGCCTGTGCGCGCACTTCGCCACGATCGGCCGCGAACAGTGGCTGGATCGCATCGCGCGTGGGCGGGTGCTGGATGGGCAGGGCACCGTGATCACGCCGCACACGCCGTATCGGGAAGGGTTGCGCATCCACTATTACCGCGAGGTGGCGGACGAGATGCCGATACCGTTCACCGAAACCGTGCTGCATGTGGATGAGCATCTGGTGGTGGCGGACAAACCGCACTTCTTGCCGGTGACGCCGGCGGGCGGGTTTGTCGAACAGACCTTGCTGCACAGGTTGATCCATCGGCTGGACAATCCGGAGCTGGTGCCGCTGCACCGGATCGATCGCGCGACGGCGGGGCTGGTGCTGTTTTCGGCGAAGCGGGGCAGTCGTGCCGCGTACCAGGGGCTGTTCCGCGAGCGCCGGATCGAGAAGCGCTACGAGGCACTCGCTCCAGCGCTTCCGGCTTTGGCGTTTCCGCTGATGCATCGTTCGCGCATGGTCGCGGGCGAGCCGTTTTTCCGCATGCAGGAGATCGACGGTGAACCGAACAGCGAGACACGGATCGAGGTGATGGAGTGTGACGGGGAGCAGTGGCGCTATGCGCTGTATCCTGTCACCGGCAGGAAACACCAACTGCGCGTGCACATGGCCGCATTGGGGGCGCCGATCATTGGCGACACCTTGTATCCAGTGCTGATGGAAAAGTCCGCCGACGATTATCGGCAGCCGCTGAAACTGGTTGCGCGTGGTCTGACTTTTGTCGATCCGTTTACCGGAAAACCACGCCAGTTCGAGAGCCGCTTGAGGTTGTGATATGCCGTCATGCAAGTACGGCGGGCAGTGCCCGCCCTACGAAGCGTGTGTCTCGAACGCCGGTGGGGCGGGCACCGCCAGCCTGCTCTCCGGCGTGCCGGGGTAACCATGCGTGAGCATTCCACGCTATCTTCCGCAGCAGCATCCAGTCGGGGAGAACCATTCGTGAGTGCACAGCCACCATCCATTGCGCCAGCGCGCAAAGAGTTGACCTTACGCGGCCTGGTCATCGGCATCGTGATCACCGTGGTGTTCACCGCGGCCAACGTGTTCTTCGGCCTCAAGGCCGGCCTGACCTTCGCCACTTCGATCCCGGCGGCGGTGATCTCGATGGCGATCCTGCGCGCGATGAAGAACTCGACGATGCAGGAAAACAACATCGTGCAGACGGTGGCCTCGGCGGCCGGCACGCTGTCCTCGATCATCTTCGTGCTGCCGGGCCTGATCATCATCGGCTGGTGGAACGGCTTCCCGTTCTGGACGACGTTCGGCATCTGCGCCACCGGCGGCATCCTGGGCGTGATGTACACGATCCCGTTGCGCCGCGCGCTGGTGACCGATTCGGATCTGCCCTACCCCGAAGGCGTGGCCTGCGCCGAGGTGCTCAAGGTCGGTGCCGGGGATTCGGAGGAAGTGGCCGACTCGGTGGAGTCCGGTGGCTCCGGGCTGAAGGCGGTGGTGGCCGGCGCGATCGTCTCGGCGGTGTTCTACGTGGTCGTGCAGACCCGATTGTTCGCTGACACCGTGTCGCATTATTTCCGCTTCGGCAGCGACCGCGGCGCAGCCACCGGCTACGATTTCAGCCTGTCGTTCGCGCTGTTTGCGGTGGGCCACCTGGTGGGCCTGTGGGTCGGCGTGGCGATGCTGGTGGGTGCGTTGATCGGCTGGGGCTGGGCGGTGCCGCACTTCCTGCTGCTGCATCCGGTGGGGGGCGAGGCGGCCGATGCGGCGCAGGGCGCGTGGAGTCACTACGTGCGTTTCGTCGGCGCCGGCACCATCGGCGTGGCGGCGATCTGGACGCTGGCCAAGCTGGTCAAGCCGGTGATCGGCGGACTGGCCGGTGCGATGGCCGCTTCACGCGTGCGCAAGGTGGGGCAGGTGCATACCCTGCCGCGCACCGAGCACGACATGCCGATCGGCCAGGTCGGGCTGATCACGCTGCTGTGCCTGATTCCGGTCGCGTACCTGCTGTGGCATTTCAGCGAGATCAGCGGGCTGGGCGCGGTGACACCGGCGCTGGTGATCGGCGGCGTGCTGTTCGTGGTGATCCTGAGCTTTCTGGTCTCGGCCGTATGCGGCTACATGGCCGGTCTGATCGGCTCGTCCAACAGCCCGCTGTCGGGTGTGGGCATCCTGGTGGTGATCATCGCCGCCCTGCTGCTGGTACTGGGGGTCAAATCCATGGTGCCGGCCGACCAGGGCAAGGCGCTGGTGGCGTTCGCGCTGTTCATTACCTCGATCGTGTTCGCGGTCGCCTCGATTGCGAACAACAACCTGCAGGATCTCAAGACCGGCCAGCTGGTCGACGCCACGCCGTCATTGCAGCAATGGGCGCTGGTGATCGGCGTGATCGCCGGGGCGCTGGTGATCCCGCCGGTGCTGGATCTGCTCAACAACGCCTACGGCTTCCTCGGTGCGCCGGGCGTCGATCCCGCGCGGGCGTTGCCGGCGCCGCAGGCCGGCTTGATCTCGGCGCTGGCGCAGGGCGTGATCACCGGCAACATCGACTGGAGCCTGATCATCATCGGCGGCGTGATCGGCGTGGGCATCATCGTGCTGGACGAGATCCTGGCGCGCAGCGTGAAGTCGGTGCGGCTGCCGCCGCTGGCGGTCGGGCTGGGCATCTACCTGCCGACCTCGACCACGCTGATGGTGGTGGTCGGCGCACTGGTCGGCGCGTGGTTCGACAAGCGTGCCGAGCGCGGACCGAAGGCCGAGGCGACCAAGCAGCTTGGCGTGCTGCTGGCCTCCGGCCTGATCGTGGGCGAGAGCCTGCTTGGCGTTTTCGTGGCGGCGCTGGTGGCGTTTTCCGACAAACTCGGTTTCGCCAACCGCAATGCACCGCTGGCGCTGGTGGGTGAGGGCTTCCACACGGCGTCGATCTGGATCGGCGGCATCGTCTTCGTGGCCGTCACCACTACGCTGTACCTGTGGATTGCGCGCATGGGGCGAGGCTCGCGCGCGGCGTGAGGGCAGCGCATGAGGGTGCGGCAACGGCGGTCGTAGTGACCGCCGTTCATCGCCAGCACCCGTAGAGGCCCTAAACTGGGCAGTCCTCAAGGGAGTTTGTCGTCGCGTGGAGCAGGAAAAGGTCGAGCAGGTTCAAAGCGCCGAGGAAATCCTGGCGCCCCCGAGCCAGCACATGGTGTTGTTGCGCCGGCTGGCTGGGCCGTTGCTGTCGGTAGGCATGCTGTGCCTTGCGCTGTGGGCGCTGCACCTGCTGGCCAGGGAGGTGAACTACCACCAGGTGCGCACCTACGTGCAGAGCATCTCGCGCACGCGCCTGTTGCTGGCCGCGCTGTTCACCCTGCTGGGCTATGCGGTGATGACGCTGTACGACCGCTTCGCGCTGGCCTCGATTGGCCGGCGGCTGTCGTGGCGCCGGGTCACCATGATCTCGTTCATCAGCTATGCCTTCAGCAATGCGGTGGGCATGTCGCTGCTGGTGTCCGGCTCGATCCGTTACCGCTTCTACATCCAGAACGGCCTGTCCACCGGCGAGGTGGCGAGGGTGGTGCTGTTCTGCACCACCAGTTTCTGGCTGGGCCTGCTGGCGCTGACCGGAGTAACCCTGCTGCTGGTGCCGCTGCCGCCGGAGTTGCCGCTGGCGGCATTCAGCCGGCCGGTGGGCCTCTTGCTGACCCTGTTGCCCTTGCTGTGGCTGGTCGCTGGCCGCGTGCTGCGCCGACCGCTGCGGCTGTGGCGCTGGCGCATCAATCTGCCGTCGCCGGCTACCGCCCTGCGGCAGATCCTGGTGGGTGCGTTCGACTGGGGACTGGCGGCGGCGGTGCTCTACATCCTGATGCCGGACGAGCTGAACAATGGCTTCGGGCATTTCCTGGCGATCTTCGTGATCGCCCAGATCATCGGCCTGATCAGTCATGTGCCGGGCGGCCTCGGTGTGTTCGAGGCGGTGATGCTGGCCGGCTTCGGTGCCACCGGCAACCAAGTGCTGGCGGCGCCGATCTTCGGCGCGTTGGCCGCGTTTCGCGTCATCTACTACCTGCTGCCGCTGTGTACGGCGACCGTGCTGGTGTTGCAGCGCGAGGCACGCGGCCTGCGCGAGAAATCCCTGCTGACGCCTTGGTTCACCGGCCTGTTGCCATCGTTCTTTGCCGGGCTGACCCTGGTGTCGGGCGCGGTGCTGCTGTTTTCCGGCGCGACCCGCGCGCTGCCCGTGCGCATGGCGATCCTCAGCGAGGTGCTGCCGCTGTCGGTGCTCGAGGTGTCGCACCTGCTGGCCAGCGTGATCGGCATGCTGCTGCTGATCCTTGCCCGCGGTCTGCAGCGCCGGCTGGACGCGGCGTACTTGTTGACCCTGGTGCTGCTGCTGGCGGGCGCGGTGTTCTCACTGCTGAAAGGCATCGATTACGAAGAAGCCACCCTGCTCACCTTGCTGGCAATGGCGCTGGCGCCGGCGCATCGGTTGTTCTACCGGCGCGCGTCGCTGTTCAGTACCAGCTTCTCGGTCGGCTGGATCGTGGCGATCGTGGCAGTGCTCGGCTGTGCGGCGTGGCTGGTGTTCTTCAGCTACAAGCATGTCGAGTACAGCAGCGACCTGTGGTGGGAGTTCAGCTTTCACCGAGGCGGTGCGCCGCGAGCCTTGCGCGCGCTGGTGGCCGCCGCGGCCGCGGGCATGCTGTTTGCGCTGGCCAGCCTGATCCGTCCGCTGAAACTGCGGCGTGAGCCGCCGAGCGAGGCTGAACTGCAACAGGCGTTGCCGCTGATCAAGCAGTTCCCTTCCGCCCAGGCGCATCTGGCGCTGATGGGCGACAAGACCCTGCTGTTCGGTCCCGAGCACAAGGCCTTCGTGATGTTCGACACCGAGGGGCGCAGCTGGGTGGCGATGGGTGATCCGGTCGGGACCGACGAGGATGCCCGGCGTGAACTGGTGTGGGCGTTTCTCGAACAGTGCGAACGCGCCGGTGGCTGGCCGGTGTTCTACCAGGTGTGCCCGGCCGATCTGGACCTGTATCTGGAAGTGGGCCTGAACCTGCTGAAGATCGGCGAGGAGGCGCGCGTGCAGCTGGACAGCTTCAATCTCGACGGCAAATCCAAGAAAGTGTTGCGCAACACGGTGAACAAACTGACCCGTGACGGCCTGCGGCTGGAGATCGTGCCAGCCGAGGCGGTGGCGCCGTTGTTGCCGCGCTTGAAGGAAATCTCCGATGCCTGGATGCGCGACAAGAACGTACGCGAGAAGCGCTTCTCGCTCGGCTCGTTCGATCCGCGTTACCTGGTGCGCACGCCGATGGCACTCGTGTGGCAGGGCGATCAACTGGTGGCATTCGCGAACCTGTTCCTCAACGAAACGAAACAGGAAGCCTCGGTGGATCTGATGCGGCACTTGCCCGATGGCCCCGCTGGGATCATGGACTACCTGTTCGTGGAGCTGATGCAGTGGGCGCGCGGCGAAGGCTACCACTGGTTCAACCTCGGCATGGCGCCGCTGGCCGGCCTGCACAACCGGCGCCAGGCACCGCTGTGGAACCGCTTCGGCGCGCTGGTGTTCGGTCGTGGCGAGCGCTTCTACAACTTTCGTGGACTGCAGCGCTACAAGGACAAATTCGATCCCGAATGGGAGCCGCGCTACATGGCGGTGCCCGGCGGTATTGCGCTGCCGATGATCCTGACCAATGTGGCCAGCCTGATCTCCGGCGGACTTTCCGGGGTGGTGCGCCGATGAAACGCAGGCATGGAATCGGGCTGGCCGTGGCGGGTGCATGCGTGCTGGGCATCGTGCTGGTCTGGAGCCCGTGGTCGCGGGTCAGCCTGGAGGACGTCACCGTGGTGCTGCCAGTCAGCAGCATCAGCGTGGCACCACCGGCCGGCAAGGACGACGTCATGGCGATCATCTATTCCGGCGATGGCGGCTGGGCCGATCTGGACCGGCGACTTGGCATCGCGTTCATCGATCGCGGCATCCCGGTACTCGGCGTCAACACGTTCAAGTACTACTGGCGCGAGCGCACGCCGGAGGAGTCGGCGCGCGAGCTCGACGCACTGATGACGAAGTACCTCGGTGCGTGGGGCAAGCAGCGCATCTGGCTGGTGGGATTCTCGTTCGGCGCGGATGTGCTGCCGACCATCATCGACAAGCTCAGTGCGGCCAATCGTGCACGGATCACCCAGCTGGTGCTGTTGTCGCCAAGCCGGGATACCACCTTCGAGATCGAACTCGAGGGCTACATGATCAAGCAGGGCTGGTTCAAGGAGCACGTCAAGACGCTGCTGCAGTCGATCAACCCGATCAAGCACTACGACACGATGCCGCCACTGCAGGCACTGCAGGGCCAGCCGCCGACGGTCTGCTACTACGGCCTGGACGACAGCGACGATACCATCTGTGACGAGCCGGACCTGCCGGCCTGGGTGAAGGTTTACGCCAAGAAGGGCGGCCATCATTTCGACGGCGGTTACCAGCCGCTCGCTGCGCAGATGCTGGAAGAGCTGCCGGCAAAAACCTCAACGGTGGACAGTGCTACGCCTTAAGTCATAGATGCGCACCTCACGATGGCGGCGCGATACTGGCGGCCCCGATCGGGCGCGGTGCCTGACCGGCATGATAGCGAGGAGACTTCCATGTTGGATTGGCTGGGTTACCGCAAGGAATTGATCGGGCGCATCGGCGAGATCGGCAAGCTGAGTCCGGATACGCTGAAGGGCTATCAGACCCTGTCCGGTGCCGGCGAGAAGACCGGCCATCTGGATGCCAAGACGCGCGAACTGATTTCGCTGGCGGTGGCGGTCACTACCCGCTGCGACGGCTGCATCACCGTACATACCGGTGAAGCGCTGAAGCACGGCGCCACCCGCGAGGAAATTGCCGAGGCGCTGGGTGTGGCGGTGGCGATGAACGCCGGTGCCGCGATGGTGTATTCGGCGCGGGTGATGGATGCGGTCGACGCGCATACGGGTAGCTGAGTCGGCCCACCACGTACAATGTCGCCATCGTTTCATTGATGAAGATATGACGTGACTGCTGCCGGTATTTTCGCAGCCGCGCCGGATGCGGCGCTGGCGGCCCTGTTTGTTCCCTTCGAATCGTCGGAGTTGCCGTTGCCGGCGGATGGTCGCGTGCTGTTTATGCGCGCACGTGCCGGCGTGCGTCTGCGCGAGATGGCGCAGCCCGGCTGGCTGTGCGAGCAGAGCTTCATGCCGTTTGCCGACGAGCTGGGCCGCAACGGCTTGCGCGTGGGCGAGCCGCAAGCCGGGGAACGGTTCCCGTTGGTGCTGTTGCTGCCGCCGCGGCAGCGCGACGAGGCGCGTGCGTTGTTTGCCCGTGCGCTGTTGCATACGAAGCCCGGCGGCACGGTGCTGGCGGCCATGCCGAACACCGAGGGTGCAAAGTCGGGCGAGGCGGATCTGGCGAAACTGACTGGCGCCGTGCAGCACCTGTCCAAGCACAAGTGCCGGGTGTTCTGGGGCACGCCCAAGGCGACTGATATCGACCAGGCGTTGCTGGACGAATGGCTGGCGCTGGATGCGCCGCGCGGGATCGTTGACGGTTACGTCAGCCGTCCCGGCCTGTTCGCGTGGGACCGCATCGACCGCGCCTCAGCGCTGCTCGCGGCACACCTGCCGAATGATTTGTACGGACGCGTGGCCGATCTCGGCGCCGGCTACGGTTATCTGGCCAGCCAGGTCGTCGCGCGTTGCCCGAACGTCAATGCGATCGACCTGTACGAGGCCGAGGCGCGTGCGCTGGAGCCGGCACAGGCCAATCTGGCGAGGGTGCAGCGCGAGTGCGGGCGCGAGCTGGCAGTCGTGGTGCATTGGAGCGATGTCACCCGCGGCCTGTCGCAGCGTTACGACGCCATCGTCAGCAATCCGCCGTTTCATCAGGGACGTGCCGACCTGCCGGAGCTGGGGCAGGCGTTCATCACCAGTGCGGCCGATGCGCTGCAACCGGCGGGACGTCTGTTCATCGTGGCGAATCGCCACCTGCCGTATGAAGCCGTGCTGGCCTCGCGTTTCAGTGAAGTGCGCACGCTGGTCGTGCGGGAAGGTTTCAAGGTGATCGAAGCGGCAGGAGTACGCGTATGAAGCTGGTCAAACTGATTGCGAATCTCGGCTATGGCAGCCGCAAGGATGTGACGCAGCTGTTTCGCAGTGGTCGCATCACCGATGCGGATGGGGAGGTGCTGTACGCCGATGATGTGGTGGCACACGAGCACATCCGTGTCGACGACGAGCCGCTCGATCCGCCGCCCGGCCTGGTGCTGATGTTGAACAAGCCGCTCGGCGTCACCTGCTCGCGCAAGGATCCGGGCCGGGTGGTGTACGACCTGTTGCCGCCGCGCTACAACGTGCGCACGCCGGTGTTGTCCAGCGTGGGCCGGCTCGATCGCGATACCACCGGGCTGTTGCTGTTCACCGACGACGGTGCACTGCTGCACCGGATCATTGCGCCGAAGGCGCAGGTGGCCAAGGTATACGAGGCCACGCTGGCGCAGGATCTGCGCGGCGATGAGGGTGCACTGTTCGCCAGCGGCAGCTTGCTGCTGGAAACGGAAAAGGAGCCGCTGGCACCGGCGGTGCTGGAGGTGCTGGGACCGAGTCATGCCCGACTCACCGTGACCGAGGGTCGCTACCACCAGGTGCGCCGCATGTTCGCTGCAGCCGGCAATCACGTCGAGACGCTGCAGCGGATTTCGGTCGGCGGACTCAGCCTGGGTGAGTTGCCGCTGGGTGAATGGCGTGCGCTCGATGCCGGCGACATCGCATTGATCTTCGCCCCGTAGGGCGGGCAC
>JBOHYM010000059.1:0-26185 GCA_050737735.1 Rhodanobacter sp.
CGCACGCGGTGGCATCGGGTGCCGTAAGCACGGCGTTCGGCGATGAGAGTGTGGCGACCGGCTACAACTCCCTGGCGCTGGGCACGGGCGCGGTGGCGACC
Organism: Rhodanobacter sp.; assembly: GCA_050737735.1. Taxonomy (GTDB): domain Bacteria; phylum Pseudomonadota; class Gammaproteobacteria; order Xanthomonadales; family Rhodanobacteraceae; genus Rhodanobacter. Next base: position 102 of record JBOHYM010000059.1, read on the forward strand.
GGTGCGAACAGCTTTGCGATCGGCGAAGAGAGTGCGTCGTACGGCTACGGGTCGGATGCGGAAGGTGACTACAGCATGGCGCTGGGTGCCGGCAGCGTGGCGTTTGGTGCCGGTGCATCGGCGATGGGTTGGGGTGCCGGTGCGTTGGGGGACTACAGCACAGCGTCCGGGTACAGCAGCGTAGCCAGCGGTGCAAATAGCGTGGCAACGGGCAGTCACGCCCAGGCCAGTGCCGATAACGCGACGGCGACCGGTTCCAGCTCGGTAGCATCAGGCAGCAACAGCGCGGCATACGGCGCGGGTGCCACGGCGAGCGGTGCGGACAGCGTGGCGATCGGCGGTACGGCATCGACTGTGTTGATCGGCCAGAACGGCGATCCGGTGACGTTCTCGGCGACGAGTGCAGGCGAGGGCGGCACGGCGGTAGGTGCGAGTGCCATCGCTAGCGGTGATATCTCTTCGGCGGTGGGCATTGGTGCCGAGGCGGATGGGATCGAGTCGACGGCGCTGGGCGCGCTGGCCTATGCCAGTGGCGATGGTGCCACCGCGCTGGGTGCCGAGAGCGCCGCTACCGGTCTGCTGTCACTGGCGTCAGGCTATCAGGCCAGTGCCACTGGCAGCGGGGCGATGGCTTTGGGCAGTCAAAGCCAGGCCACGGCCACCAACGCGGTGGCGTTGGGCACCGGTTCGGTAGCCAACGTAGCCAACACGGTGTCGGTGGGCAGCGCGACGAGCCAGCGCAAGATCGTGAACATGGCGGCCGGTACGTTGAGCGCCACCAGCAAGGAGGCGGTGAACGGCAGCCAGCTCTTTGCCACCGAGGCGAAGGTGACGGCCAACACGACCTCGATCAGCACGATCAACAACACGGCGGTGTTCTATACCGATGCGACGCGCACGGCGGTGTCACTGGGCAACGGCACGACGCCGGTGACGGTGAGCAACGTGAAAGCCGGAACGGCGGCGACCGATGCGGTGAACAAAGGTCAGCTCGACGCCGTGGTGGCACAGGCCGGCCAGGTCGATGCGTCGGCGGTGAAGTACGACGATGTCAGCAAGGGGCAGATCACCCTGACCGGCAGCCATGGCACGCGGATCAGCAATCTGCAGGCCAGCGATGTGTCGACTGATGCTGCCACTGTGGGACAGATTGAAGATGTGCTGAGTGCCTTCGGTGGTGCTGCGCTGTTGCAGCCGGGTGGCGGGATCATGATGCCCAGCTACATGATCCAGGGCGGTCTCTACAACAATGTCGGCGGAGCCCTGGGCGCACTCGATCTTGCGCTGAACGGGGCCTTGTCCGGCATCAGCAGCCTCGGCAGTCGTGTGACCACGCTGGAGCACAAATACGGCAGCGGTGGCACAACCAATGAGCACGTTGCAACCGACGGGCCGAACGACGGGACCGATGCGGCCAACGTGGCTTCTGGTTCCAAGGGTGTGGCGGTCGGTTCGGGCGCGGCCGCGGGTGGCGATCGCGGCACAGCTGTGGGTGGCGACAGTTACGCAGCCGGCCCTAACGACACGGCAATCGGCGGCAACGCCAGGGTGAATGCCGATGGCAGCACCGCGGTGGGTGCAAATACCACCATCGCAGCGGCGGCGACCAATGCGGTGGCGGTGGGCGAAGGTGCATCGGTGACGGAGGCGTCCGGTACGGCGATCGGTCAGGGCAGCTCGGTGACGGCGGCCGGTGCCGTGGCATTGGGCCAGGGTTCGGTGGCCGATCGTGCCAACACGGTGTCGGTGGGCAGTGCCGGCAATCAACGCCAGATCACCAACGTGGCGGCCGGTACCCAGGCCACGGATGCGGCGAACCTGGGTCAGGTGCAGGAGGCTCTGGTGACGGCCAAGAGTTACACCGACGCCAGCGCCCAGCAGACCTTGCAAAGTGCCAATGCGTATACCGATCAGAAGCTCGGCAGCTTCGCCACCACTAGCGACATCAACGCGCTGCGTGATCAGGTGAATGGCCAGTTCCACGCAGTGGACAAGCGCATGAACCAGGTGGGTGCGATGGGGGCGGCGATGTCGCAGATGTCGTTCAGCACGCAAGGCGTCAACACGCCGAACCGGGTCGGCGTGGGCGTCGGTGGCTACCACGGCGAGGCTGCGCTGTCGGTCGGCTATTCGCGACAGCTGTCGCCCAAGGCTAACCTGACCTTCGGCGCCGCCGTCAGCGGCAACGAAGCTTCCGGTGGCGTGGGCGTGGGCTTCGGCTGGTAAACCGGTAGCGGCCCGGTTCGCCGGGTTGCTGATTCGAAAGGGACCGGCGCCTTCCAGGCGCCGGTTTTTTGTGCCGGCAAGCCCGCTTGGGCGATGACGCCTGGAATGTTTCAGTATTGCATCCAGCCATACTCGCCTGTCGCTGGCTGGATGTGCTACGAATGGCGTTTACCGCGTGGACGTCGGGGGGCGTTGGCAGGTCAATCGCATGAACTTGAGTGGGGTGGATGGATGTCGGCAGTCATTGCGCCGGTAACCAGCGAGGTGGGCAGCATGGTGGATGGTCGCGAAGCGGAAGTTTGCGCATGGCTGGTTGCACGCGGTCGTCTGAAAGACAGTGACCTGGGGCGTGCGCGCCGGCTGCACGAGGAATCCGCCGAAGGCACGCTGACCACCTTGATGGCACGGCTCGGGCTGGTGTCCGAGCGTGATCTGGCGGAGGCCTGGGCGGAATTGCTGCAGGTGCCACTGCTGGCGGCGCGCGATGCGCCGGAGTTGCCGCCGTCCGATCTCGAACTGTCGCTGCGTTTCCTGAAGCAGCAGCATGTGGTGCCGGTGAGCGACGACAAGGATGGGTTGGCCCTGATCGTGGCGGATCCGGCGGATCCCTATCCGTTGCAGGCGGTCGAACTGGCGGCGGGGCGGCCGGTTGCGTTGCGGATCGGTTTGCGCTCCGAAATCGATGGCCTGATCGAACGTTATTACGGCAGCGGCCGCTCGGCGATGGGCACGATCGTCGAAAACCTCGACGGCAGCGCGGCGGAAGAGGATGACGTCGAGCATCTGCGTGACCTGGCCTCCGAGGCACCCGTCATCCGACTGGTGAACCTGATCCTGCAGCGTGCGGTCGAACAGCGCGCCTCGGACGTGCATATCGAACCGTTCGAGAACCGCTTGAAGGTGCGCTACCGCATCGACGGTGTGCTGCATGAAGTGGAGGCACCTCCGTCGTCGTCCACTGCGGCGGTGATCTCGCGCGTGAAGATCATGGCGCGGCTGAACATCGCCGAGCGCCGGTTGCCGCAGGATGGCCGCATCCAGCTGCGCGTGCAGGGCAAGGAACTTGATTTGCGTGTGTCCACCGTGCCGACCAGCTTCGGCGAGTCGGTGGTGATGCGTATTCTCGATCGCGAATCGGTGGTGTTCGACTTCGCTTCGCTCGGTTTCACCGACCGCTTCCAGTCGCGTTTCGTCGAGGTGCTGAATCGACCGCATGGCATCCTGCTGGTGACCGGCCCGACCGGCTCGGGCAAGACCACCACGCTGTACACCGCGCTGTCGCAGATCAACACCAATGACGTGAAGATCATCACGGTCGAGGATCCGGTCGAATATCAGCTTGAAGGCATCAACCAGATCCAGGTGAAGCCGCAGATCGGTCTGGATTTTTCCGGCGCGCTGCGCTCGATCATGCGGCAGGATCCGGACGTGATCATGATCGGCGAAATGCGCGATCTGGAGACCTGCCGCATCGCGATCCAGTCCGCGCTGACTGGCCACCTGGTGCTGTCCACGCTGCATACCAACTCGGCCGCCGGCGGCATCACGCGGTTGCTCGACATGGGTGTCGAGGATTACCTGCTCGGTTCCACCGTCAACGGCATCCTGGCGCAGCGACTGGTGCGCCGGCTCGATCCGGAAACCGCGATTCCCTACGAGGCGCTGCCGGAAGTGATCGAGCAGTTCGAGCTGGAAAAATACACCGACGAGCGGCCGATCCGGCTGTGGAAACCCGGCAGCAGCGCGGCCAATCCCACCGGCTATCGTGGCCGTCGCGCGATCATGGAGTTCCTCACCATGAGCGACCCGCTGCGGCGGCTGGTGATGCGCCGTGCCGATGCCGGCGAGATCGAGCAGCAGGCGCGTGCCGAAGGCATGCGCACGATGTACGAGGACGGGATCGCCAAGGCCGTGGCCGGCATCACCACGCTGGAGGAGGTGTTGCGTGTCACACAGGAGGGCTGAGAATCGGGAATCGGGAATCCCGAAAAGGGACTTCCTGACGGTCGTCGGGAATCGTAAAAGCCCGGCACCTGCTGGCCGCAGCAAAGATGCGGCTTGGCGGCGTACTGGAGAGAGCGGCCCGAGACTCGCGACGGATGCCGCTCTACGATTTTCCATTGCCGATTCCCGATTCCCGGCTCTCCAATGACCCAGTTCCGTTACAAGGCAGTCAGCGACGCCGGCGAGATGCTGCAGGGGCAGATGGAGGCCGCCAGTGTCGAGGAGGTGATCGGTCGGCTGCAGGATCAGGGGCACACGCCGCTGGAAGCGCAGCCTGCCGATGGCGCCGGCGGTGCCAGTGGGCTGGCAGCCTTGTTCAAGCGCGGTCCGTTCAGCGGCGACCAGCTGGCGCAGTTCACCCATCAGCTGGCGACCCTGCTCGGTGCCGGCCAGCCGCTGGACCGCGCGCTCGGCATCCTGCTCGACCTGCCCGAAAGCGAGAGCGCGAAGAAGCTGATCGAGCGCGTGCGCGATCGCGTGCGCGGCGGCAACACCTTGTCCTCGGCGCTGGACGAGGAACACGGCGTATTCCCGAAGCTGTATGTCAGCCTGGTCCGCGCCGGCGAGGCGGGCGGTTCGCTGGAGGAGACCTTGCGCCGGCTCGCCGACTATCTCGAGCGCTCACAACAGCTGCGCGGCAGCATCGTCAACGCGTTGATCTATCCGGCGTTCCTGATGGTAGGCGTGCTCGGTTCGCTGGTGCTGCTGCTGGCCTACGTGGTGCCGCAGTTCGTGCCGATCTTCGAGGACATGCAGGTACCGATCCCGTGGATCACCGAGGCGGTGCTGGTGCTTGGCAATACGCTGCAGAGCTGGTGGTGGCTGATCCTGCTGCTGCTCGGTGGTGGCGTGTTCGGCTGGCGCGCGCGATTGCGCGATCCGCAGGCGCGGCTGGCCTGGCATACGCGGCTGTTGACGATGCGGCTGGTCGGCCCGCTGCTGCTGAAAGTGGAGACCGCGCGGATCGCCCGCACGCTCGGCACCCTGCTCAAAAACGGTGTGCCGTTGCTGAGTGCGCTGGCCATCGCGCGCCAGGTCACCAGCAATCGCGCACTGGATGCGGCGCTGATCACGGCGCATGAACAGGTCAAGGGTGGCGCCGGGCTGAGCCTGGCGTTGGGACAGTCGAAACTGTTTCCGCGGCTGGCGATGCAGATGGTGCAGGTCGGCGAGGAAGCCGGCCAGCTCGATACCATGCTGCTGAAAGTGGCCGATACGTTTGAACTTGAATCCAAACGCGCGATCGATCGTCTGCTGGCCGCGCTGGTGCCGGCGCTGACCATCGTGATGACGGTGATGGTGGCCATCATCATGGCGGCGATCCTGCTGCCGCTGCTTAGCCTGACCAGCAACATCCAGTAGATACAACCTTTCGCAAACCCCCTTGAGGTGATCCCCATGCAGTACAGGCAACCACGACGACTCGGCTTGCAGGCCGGTTTCACCCTGCTCGAAATGCTGGCGGTGATCGTGTTGATCGGCATCATCGGCACGGTGGTGGTGACCCAGGTCGGCAAGAACGTCGACAAGGGCAAGTACGGTGCCGGCAAGGCACAGCTGATGACGCTGAGCCAAAAGATCGAGAACTACGCGCTGGACAACGGTTCGCCGCCGCAGCAACTGGAGGATCTGGTGGTGAAGCCGGCCAATGCGTCGAACTGGCAGGGTCCGTATGCGAAGGAATCCGACCTCAGGGATCCGTGGGGGCACGCCTTCGGCTATCAGTATCCGGGCCAGCACGGCAATTTCGACCTGATCTTCTACGGTCAGGACGGCAAGCCTGGTGGTGACGGTTACAGCCAGGACGTGGGTAACTGGCAGTAAACCATGAAGGCTGCACGTGCCCACGGTTTCACCCTGCTTGAGATGCTGGCGGTGATCCTGCTGATCGGCATCGCGGCGGCGGCAGTGTCGATCGCGGTGACGCAAGGGCTGGCCAGTGCACGCGTGCGCGCGGCCAGCAGCGAGCTGGCTGGCGCGCTGCGCGCGACGCGTGCGCAGGCGATCGTGCGCGGGCAGGAACTGAACTTCGACGTGGACACCCGCGCCAACACCTATCGCAATGTGCGCGAGCAGGATGTTCGCCTGCCGAAGGGGTTGCGCGTAAGCATCACCAGCGCGAAAGAGGACGCACCGAACGACCACACCGGGCGCATCCGCTTCTTTCCCGACGGCAGCTCCACCGGCGGGCGTATCACTCTGCAGAGCGGCAAGCGGCAATGGCATGTCAACGTGTCGTGGCTGACCGGTGAAGTACGTGTGGTCGATACGGTAGCCGTGCGATGAGAGCCGCGAATCAGGAATCGGGAATCCCGAAAAGGGACTTCCTAACGGTCGTCGGGAATCGGCAGAGCTGCAGCGATCCGCGCGGAGCTGCAGCCGCGCGCTCCGGTTGTTGCCCGGCACGAGCCGTCGGCCCCGCATCGCGGGCTTTTTCCGATTCCCGGCACCAACAAGGCTTCAGCCTGCTCGAAGTGATCGCCGCGATCATGCTGCTGGCGATCGCGTTCACCGCCTTGATGAAGGTGGCCGGCGCCTCGATCAGCCTGAGCCGGAATGCAGCCGAACACAGCGAGGCGGCGATGTGGGCACGCAGCATGCTGGACAGCGCGTACGTCGGCGAACCGCTGCAGGCGGGCAGTCGTTCGGGCCAGTTCGACCGCCAGTTCCGCTGGCGGCTCGACGTGTCGCCGTGGAATCAGGCCGGGACGGCTCCGCCAGGCGCACCGCTGCATCTGTACCAACTGGATCTCGATGTGCAATGGGGACCGCCGTCGCATCCGCGCGAGGCGCATTTCCGCACACTGCGGTTGGCCGGACCGCAAGGTGACGGCAGCGCCGGCAACGTGCAGGGGGGGCCATGAAACGCGCTGCCGGCTTTACCCTGCTGGAAGTGCTCGCCTCGCTGGTGCTGCTGGCGTTGCTGCTGGTGGGTGTGTATTCGGGCATTCGTACCGCTACCCACAGCGTGCGCTCGGGTACCGCGGCGATCGAGCGGATCGACCAGATCCGGTCCGCCGAAGACTTCCTGCGGCGCGAGCTGGCGCAGAGCATGATTCAGCCGATCAGCCACAACGAGCAGGGTGAGGCGATTTATTTCGAGGGCAGTGCGCGCGAGATGCGCTATGTCGCGCCGTTGCCCGGTTATCTGGGCAAGCTCGGTCCGCAGCTGCAGCGACTGCAACTGGTCAATGACGGCAAGGGAGGCCTGCGGCTGGAGCTGAGCCTGGCCGTGTCGCCGCCGGACGGTCAGCCGCCCAGGCCACTGGGCGATCCGCAGGTCTTGCTCGATCACATCAAGGACGGCAGCTTCGGCTATCGCGGCGTCGATGGGCAGGGACAGCCCGTGCCGTGGTCCGGCACGTGGGCGGATGGCCGGATGCTGCCGCAACTGGTGCGCATCCAGCTGCGGCCGGAAGGTGGCCAGGGCTGGCCGCAGCTGGATGTGCCACTGCGCGCCAATCCGCTGAACAGCAACGGGCCGGCCGGTCTGCCGCAGGCGGTTTTGCGTGGCGGGAGCCTGCCATGAGGCGGCTGGCCCGGCGCAGCGACCAGGGCGGGGTGGCCCTGCTGCTGGTGCTGTGGGCGTGCACCTTGCTGGCCATCCTGCTGGGCGGCTATGCCGCACTGGCACGCACCGAGAGCCTGCAAGCGCGCTATGAGTTTGCCCAGGCCCAGGCGCATTACGCCGCTGAGGCAGGCCTGATGCGCGCGGTCTACGGGTTGCAGGATCCGGATCTGAAGCAGCGCTGGGTTGGCGACGGACGCATTTATCCGTTTCGTTACGACAACGCCAACGTGATGGTGTCGGCGATCGACGAAGGCGGCAAGGTGGATCTCAACAGTGCCACGCCCGACGTGCTGCAGGCCTTTTTCCAGGCTGCCGGGATGGACCTGCAGCATGCCCAGGCGCTGGCGGGTAACGTGGTGGACTGGCGCGGTCAGGCCGGTCTCGACAGCGCGGCGACTGCCCAGCGTGCCGCCTATGTGGCGGCCGGACGCGACTACGGTCCGCGCCACGGGCCGTTCGCCAGCATCGAGGAACTGCAGATGGTGCTGGGCATGACGCCGGCGGTGTATCAGCGGGTCGCGCCGGCGGTCACGATCTGGTCGGGCAATCCGAGTCCGGATCCGAATACGGCGCCGCCACTGGCGCTGGCGGCGATTCCCGGGATGACGCCGTCGCAGCAAAATGCGATCCAGGCTGCGCGGCAACGGAATACGAACGATCCGAGTGTGGTGCTCAACAACGGAGCCACGCAAAGTATCCGGTCGGAGGCTACGCTGGTCGATGGCACACGTGCCGTATTGCGTGCCACGATTCGTTTTCAGGGTGGGCAAGCCAAGGCGCAGCCGTATGCAGTGCTGCGTTGGCAGGAGGGAAATGCGGAATGAGTAGTACGGCAACGCAATCGCTGCGGCAGCTGATGGATCGTCTGCGTCGTGGCTGGCGTGCTTCGCCGTTGCCGGATTTTCTCGACTGGTGGGGGGGCGAATTGCGCGGGCTGCTGCCATTGCGCTGGCGGCATTGGTTCGGTGCCGGCGCCGACTGGCATCTGCTGCGACACACAGGCATGCAGTGGACGTTGTGCCGGGCCGGCCATGGCGAGGTGCTGGCCCGCTGGGATGACAGCGTCGAGACGCCAGCCTCCGGCATCGGGCAGGCGGCCTTGAACGCCGCCCTGCAGAAAATCGATCGCGAGGATCTGCGGCTGGCCTTGCTGCTGCCGTCGGCAACGGTGTTGCGGCGCACGCTGACGCTACCGGTGGCCGCACGCGACAACCTGCAACAGGTGATGGCATTCGAGATGGACCGGCAGACGCCGTTCAGCGCGGCCCAGGTGTATTACGCGGCACGCGAATTGAGCGCGCCCGCCGGCGGACGCTTCCATGCAGAACTGCTGGCCGTCACGCGTGGCATGCTCGATCCCTTGCTGGCGCGTCTGCGCGAACTGGGTGTCTCGATCGATGCGGTCGATCTGGCGGTCGGCGACGACCGCCTCGGCGTCAACCTGCTGCCGCCGGAGCAGACGCCGCGTCATGCGCGGCCCCGGCGGCGACTGAACCTGGCGCTGGCGGCGGGTTGTGTGCTGTTGCTGGTACTGCTGCTGGGGCAATGGCTGCACAACCGGCAGGCGGCACTCGGGCAGATGCAAACCGAGGTCGACAGCATGCGTGGCGAGGCGCAGCAGGTGGCCGCGCTGCGCACGCAATTGCAGGACAACGCAGGCGCTGCCGGCTTTCTGACCCAGCGCAAGAAAAACACCATCGCCATGCTCAGCGTGCTGCAGGATGTCACGCAGCGCTTGCCGGATAGCGCCTGGCTGGAGCGTTTCAATGTCGACAACACCGGCCAGGTGGGTATGCAGGGACAGAGTCTGCAGGCTGCGAAACTGCTCGATACCCTGAAGGATTCGCGGCTGATCACCAATGCCAGCTTCCAGGGCAGCATCCAGCCTGACCCAACCACCGGCAAGGAACGCTTCTACATGACCGCGCAATTGCAGCAGTCAGCCTCGGCCCTGGTAAAGCCTGCCGCTGCGGCATCCGCAGGTAACGGAGGGACGCCATGACAATGGCTGCTCTCAAGCTCAATCCACGCGACAGCCGTATCGCAGCCATCCTGCTGCTGCTGTTGGCGTTGCTGCTGGCTTACTTCGTGTTGCTGTACTGGTGGTTCGTGGCGCCGCTGCAGCAGATCTCCGGCGAGATGGCCGACCTGCGTGACACGCAGGGGCGCTACGCGGCAGCCATCGCCGAAAAGCCGATGCTGCAGCAGCGCCTTGCTGCGCTCGGTGCCGGGCAGGCGGCCAGCGCGGCGTTCCTGCCCGATGATGACCCGAACACGGCTGCCGCTGACCTGATGCAGCGCGTGGTCGACGTGGTTGGTAACAGCGCCAGCAGCGGCGGCAATTGCGCGGTGAGCCAGAAGATGCCGATGCCGAACCCGCCGGCGACGCCGGGCGAACCTTATCGCAAGGCCGCCGTGAGCATCAATCTGAGTTGCGATATCGAGTCGTTGGCGAGTGTGCTGCATGAACTCGAGCAGGGCATGCCGTACGTCTTCATCGACGACCTCAGCATCTATCGCAACCCGGTGGCGGCGCAGCAGAATCACACCGCACCGCTGGAGGTACAGTTCAACGTGTCCGGCTATCTGCGGCCATCGCACGGAAGTGCGCCGGCTGCCGCGCCGGTGAATGGGACGCCCGGCATGCTGTCGCCGGGTCAGGGCGCCGCGCCATGAACGCCGCACACCAGCGTCGTTTGACCCCGGTACTCGGTGTGACTGCCGTCGCGTTGGGCCTGATCTGGATGCTGCTGTTGGGCGGTGTCGGCAGCAAGGTGCACTGGCTGGCGCCGCGCGCACTGGCGCCATTGCCGCCCGCGGGCAATGCCAACAATCTGCCGGCACCGATACCGCTGGAACGGTTCGCCGTGGTCTGGCAGCACCCGTTGTTCAGCCCTGATCGCAAGCCGACGCCGCGCATGGCCAGTGCTGGTGCTGGCCTGGGCGACCTCGAACTGACCGGCATCATCCTCACGCCCACGCTGCGCATGGCCTTGCTGCGCAACAAGAACGGCGATCACGCTGAAGTGCGCTTGCGCGAGGGTGCGTCCTTGCCGGACGGCAGCGTCACTTTGGTGAAAGTGCAGCCTCGTTCGGCGACATTCGATACCTCTGCAGGCCAGACCGAATTGAAGCTGCCGGCCGGTGCGCCCATCGATCAACCGAGAACCAATCAGCCCGGTGGCGAGGCGGCAGGAACTCCAGCCAGTCATGATGCCCCACCTTCTACAGGCCCGCTGATGAATGTCCTGCCAGGCCCTGTGGCGCCCCAGGCAAAGCCGCCGCCGGAAAGTCCGTCACAGCAAAAAGCCCTGGAGCGACTCAGGGAAACCATCCAGAAACGTCGTGCCGGCAACGCTGCCGCGGCCAATGCAGGAGTACGTTGACCCATGTCCCGCAAGCTCATTCAGCAGGTTCTGCGCGCCGGCATGCTGGCCGTGATCGTTTCGTTGACCGGTTGTGCCACTCTGCCGCCGCCGTCGCATGACGACGGTAAGCTGCAGCGCGAGGCGATGGCTGGCACGCAGAATCCGGTGCCGGCCCCGCTGCCGCTGAACAACAATGCGCAGGACGGCAGCGTCCCCGGCACCCAGCCGGAGATCAGCCAGGGCAGCGGGCAGTTCATCCGGCCGACGGGGTTGAGCCAGCCGCGGCCCCGCGCCACCGGCGGCGAAGCGGTTACGTTCAACTTCGAGAATCAGCCGGTACAGGCGGTGGTCAAGGCCATCCTCGGCGACATGCTCAAGCAGAACTACACAATCGTGCCGGGCGTGCAGGGCAATATCTCGTTCTCCACCTCCGAACCGGTGGATACCGGGCAGGCGTTGCCGATCCTGGAGACCCTGCTGTCGTGGACCCACAACGCGCTGGTCAAGCGCAACGGCGGCTATGTGGTGCTGCCGGAGAAGGATGCCGTGGCCGGCAACCTGGTACCGAGCTTGGGCGCCAGCGCGCCCACCGGCGGACTGCAGTCGCGCCTGTTCCCGCTGCACTACATCTCCGCCACCGAGATGCAGAAGCTGATCAAGCCGTTCGCGCGGCCGGATTCGGTGCTGCTGGTAGACCCGGCGCGCAACCTGCTGGTGATGTCCGGCACGCCGGAGGAGCTGGCTAACTACCAGAGCATGGTGCGCACCTTCGACGTCGACTGGCTGCGCGGCATGTCGGTGGGCGTGTTCAGCCTGCAATACGCCAGCGTCGGCGAGCTGATGCCGAAACTGGATGGCATGTTTGGCGAAAAGGGAAATACCCCGCTGGCCGGCATGCTGCGCTTCATTCCGATCGAGCGCACCAACGCGCTGGTGGTAATCAGCACGCAGCCGGAATACCTGCGAGAAGTCGGCGACTGGATTGCGCGAATTGACCAGGGTGGTGGCAACGAACCGCAGCTGTTCGTCTATGACGTGCGCAACATCAAAGCCTCCGATCTGGCCAAATATCTGGCGCAGATCTATGCCAACGGTGCCAGCAATAGTGGTGGCGACACGGGTGGCAAGGTGGGGCCAGGCCTGAGTAGCGCGACGCTGGGCAGTGCCGACAACACCAATAGCGGGACCAGCATGGGTAGTACCGCCGGCAGCTTCGGCAGCTCGACCAGTGGTACTGGTGCTGGGTTCGGCTCGAGCGGCACCACGGGGTCGACGGGCTTGGGCGGCATCGGCAGCACCGGGGGCATGACCGGTACCAGCGGCGGCATCGGCAGCAGTACGTCGGGCAGCAGCACGGGAAAGAGTTTCGGCACCGACAGCAGTGGTTCCGGTGGTGCAGGCGGCAATGGCTCCTCGGGTGACCAGCAGTACTCCTCCAGCGATGGCAGCGTGCGCATCAGCTCGGTCGACAACAACAACCAGTTGATGGTGCGCGCACGGCGATCGCAGTGGGAAGAGATCCTGCGGGCGGTGAAAAAGCTGGACATACCGCCGCTGCAGGTGCAGATCGAGACGCGGATCTTCGAGGTGGCGCTGACGGGTGATTTTGAGTTCGGCGTGCAGTGGTATCTGCAGGGACTGGCCAACAGCACTCCGAACGCCAGTGGTGTCGCCACCAGCAACTATCCCGGCGCGCACCGGCAGATCGCCCTGGGCGCAGGTGGAAACCAGTATGGCGGCGAGCCGTTCTTCTATTCCTTCCTGAGCAGTAACGGTAAGTTCCAGGCAGCCGTTCGCGCGCTCGAGAGCAGCAGCAATACCAAGAACTTGTCGGCGCCGTCGCTGGTGGTGCTCAACAATCAGGTTGCGCATATCCAGTCCGGCGACAATATTCCGATCAATAGCACCACCGTGAATGCGGCGGTCGGTGCAGCCAGCACCTTCAGTGAGGCACAGTACATACAGACGGGCGTGATCCTCGACGTGCAGCCGCGGGTCAATCCCGGCGGCTTGGTCTACCTCAACATCCACCAGCAGGTAAGTACGCCGGTGGCGAATTCGGCGACGGCAGCGACCAACGGCAATCCGCAGATATCGCAGCGCGACATTGCCACCCAGGTAGGCGTGCAGAGCGGCCAGACCGTATTGTTGGGCGGCCTGATCCAGCAAACGGACCTGACGAGCGACACCGGCGTTCCTTTTCTTACGCGCATCCCGGTGCTGGGCAAGCTGTTTGGTACGACTTCGCACAACCGTACCCGCACCGAACTGATCGTGCTGATCACGCCGCGGGTGATTCGCAACCCGGAGGATGCCAAGCAGGTCACCGACGACTACCAGAACAAGTTCGAATCGCTGGCGCCGCTGCGTGCAACGCAGAACACCGCTGCAACGACGCCGGCCGTGGTGACGCCGCTGCCTGTAGCCGCAACCTCGGCATCCACGCGAGGCTGGCCGCAGCAGTTGCAGGATCATGCCGAGGATGCGCTGCGCGTGGCCGACTATGCCAACGCGCAGGATCTGGCCATGCAGTCATGGCGACAGGGCACGCGACACGACAACCTGTGCGAACGCAACTGGCAGGTGATCGTGCAGGCGCGTCAGCACAACCATACCCTGGGCAGCGTCGATGCGGCGCGCAAGCAGCAGGCCCAATGCCTGCAGTCGGGGGCATCACCGTAGTCGCCGGCGCATCCGGATCGCACTGACACGGGCCAGGGAAGGCTCGTTGCGGGTTTCCTGCCAGGCACGGCGAGGCAGCCGTTATCATCGGCGCGGATGACACCATCCACGCCCAGCTTTCCAATCACTCCGCTGCTGCCGGAGATCCGTGCGTCGCTCGCCGCGCATTCACGATTGGTGCTAGAGGCGCCGCCCGGCGCCGGCAAGACCACCCAGGTGCCGCTCGCGTTGCTCGATGTGGCATGGCTGGATGGGCAGAAGATCGTGATGCTGGAGCCGCGCCGGATCGCGGCACGCGCTGCTGCACAATTCATGGCACGGCAGCTCGGCGAAGAGGTCGGTCAGACGGTCGGTTACCGCATCCGTTTCGAATCGAAGGTAGGTGCGGCGACGCGGATCGAAGTAGTCACCGAAGGCATCCTGACCCGGCTGATCCAGCACGATCCGGAACTGGGCGGTATCGGCGCGATCGTGTTTGACGAATTCCATGAGCGTCATCTCGCCGGCGACCTTGGCATCGCGCTGGCACTCGATGTACAGGCCACGTTGCGGCCCGAACTGCGCCTGCTGGTGATGTCGGCGACGCTCGATGGCGATCGCATCGCGTCCTGGCTGGATGCGCCGCGGTTGAGCAGCCCGGGCCGCAGCTTTCCGGTGCGCATCGAGCATCCACCGGCACGCACGCAGGAAAGCATCGAGCATCATCTTGCGCGGGTGGCGCGCCAGGCGTTCGAGGAAAATGAGGGCGACGTGCTGGCCTTCCTGCCTGGGCGCCGCGAGATCGCACGGGCGCAAGTGCTGCTCGCGGAGACGCTCGCGCAAACCCAGGCGGTGGAGGTGGTCGTGCTGCATGGCGAACTCTCGCTGGTCGAGCAGCAGGCTGCGTTGAGTCCGGCCGCCGCAGGCACGCGGCCGGCTGGTACAAGGCGTGTCGTGCTGGCGACCAATGTGGCCGAATCCAGCATCACCCTGCCGGGCATTCGTGCGGTGATCGATGCCGGCCTTGCGCGCGAGCCGCGGTTCGACCCGAACTCCGGCTTCACCCGACTGGAGACCGTCACCATCTCGCAGGCCTCGGCCGATCAGCGCGCCGGTCGCGCCGGCCGCGTGGCGGCAGGTACGGCGTATCGGTTGTGGCCGCAGAGCAAGCGGCTGGAGCCGGCGCGTGGCGCCGAAATCGCCCAGGCCGAACTGTCCGCGCTGGCACTGGAATTGGCTGCCTGGGGCATCACGGCAGGCAGCAGCGCCGACCTGCCGTGGCTCGATCCGCCGCCGGCCGGCGCGCTGGCCCAGGCGCGCGAACTGCTGGCGAATCTTGCCGCGCTAGCGGCAGACGGACGCATCACCGCACTCGGCCGGCAGATGCTCGAACTCGGTGCCACGCCGCGCCTCGGTGCTGCCGCTCTGCGTGCGCCAGTGGAATGGCGCCCGCTGATCGCCGACCTGCTGGCCTTGATGGAGGCGCGCTCGCCCATGCGAGGGATGCACGCGCGCAGCGATGATTTCCGCGTGCGGGTGGCCGTTCTGCATGCATGGCGTGATCGCCGCGGTACGGCCGCCCCCCAAAGGGGTACCCAAAGAACGGGCACAAGTGGCGATGCCGATCGAGGCGCGCTGGCTGCGATCGAGCAGGCCAGCAAGGGCTGGCGCCGGCGACTGGACGTGCGTATCGCGGCCAGTGGCACGCCGGACAGCCATGCCGTCGGCGATCTGCTGCTGCATGCGTTTCCCGATCGCATCGCGCGGCGCGACGACAACAATCCATTGCGCTACACGCTGGCAAATGGCCGCGGTGCGCGCCTGCATGAAAACACCGCCCTGCTGGGCGAACCGTGGCTGGTCGCGCTGGACCTGCGTTTCGAGGCGCGCGACAGCCTGATCCTCGCGGCCGCGCCGCTCGATCCTCGCGTGCTGGAGCGCGATTTCCCGCTGCAGTTCACACGCGAACGCACGCTGCGGTGGAACGACGAACGCGCTGCGGCCGAAGCCTTCGACGAGCGCCGCTTCGGCGCCATCGTGCTGGAACGCCACAGCGTGCCGGTGCGCGCCGGCGATGCGCTGCCGGCGATGCTGGCGGCCGTGCGCACGAAGGGTCTCGCGGTGTTGCCGTGGAGCGCCCATGCGCAACGCCTGCGCGCACGCATGCAGGCGTTGCGCGCGTGGATGCCGGAGCTGGGCCTTCCTGACGTTTCGGATGCGGCCCTGCTCGCGGCGCTCGACGGCTGGCTGGCGCCCTATCTCGACGGCAAGCACCGGCTCGACGCACTCGCGGCGGAAGAGCTGTCGCAGGCGCTGCTGGCGTTGTTCGACTACGAGCAGCGCCGCCTGCTCGATGCGCAGGCACCAGAAAGCCTCACCGTGCCGAGTGGCCAGCAGCGACGACTCGAATACGCCGAAGGCGAACCACCGGTGCTGGCGGTCAAGCTGCAGGAGCTGTTCGGCCTCGCCGACACCCCGCGCGTTGGCGCCGGCCGCATCCCGGTCACCCTGCACCTGCTGTCGCCGGCCGGCCGACCGATCCAGGTCACGCAGGACCTGAAAGGATTCTGGGAGCGCACCTACCCGGAAGTGAGGAAGGAACTGAAGGGGCGCTACCCGCGCCACCCGTGGCCAGACGATCCGTGGACTGCCACGCCGACGCACCGGGCAAAACCGCGCGGCACCTGAGTTGCGCGTATCGGTCATCATGAGCAGCCATTCCGGTTGCCCATGATCAGCGTGCCACTCGTGACCACAGCGGTCTGCGCGCCATGCGATGGCCGGCCGTTTCCGGCCAAGACCAGCCGGTCGCATCCTGAGTCGGGTTGCCCGATAGCGAACGGAGGAGCTTGCTTAACGCGACGTTTTGTCGGTCTTCGACCTTCTTGGAAGTGTCCGCGCAAACGGTGTAGAACCCGGCGACCAGCAGACATCAAGCGATTGTACGGCCTGAGGATAATCGCAATACGATCGAGAGCCGCACCCTTCATTCGCAAGTTCACGTCCGAAGGGACTGTTGGCTGAGTAAATTACAGGGCTGGCGCCGCCAAACCTGGGAGACCGGGTTTCATAGCTGCGGGGCTCATGATGTGCTTCGACTTAGAGCCGAGCGTCTGCACAAGTCAGCGTAACTTCTGCACTCGTTCTTCCGCGATCACGCGCGCCATGCCCGCGAAATCCGCCTGCAGCGGTGTCGGGCGCCAATCGCTGCGCCGCGTCAGCGCTATGCGTCTGCGCAGGACTTTGCCGGGCGCCCCGATTTCTGCCAGGGCACGTACCTTGCGCTCAAAGAGGAACTGATCGCGCGACATCAGCGTGAGCCAGTCGCCCTTGAGCATCAGCCCGCGCATGATCAACACTGAGCCACACTCGATGCGTAACCGCGGCGGCTCAGCACCCTGATCGCGGAACATGCGTTCCCAGTTGGCGCGCATCGGCACGCCGTGCGAAGGGATCACCCAAGGAAACTGCAGCAGATCGGCCAGTGCAAGTCGACGTTTGCCGCACAGCGGATGTGCTGCTCGTCCGACAATCACCGGCTCGTCGTCGAACAGTCCTTCCTGCACGACGTCGCTTTCCGGCGATGGATCACGTTGCGCGCCGATCAGCAGATCGATGTCGCCGTGGCGAAGCGTCGTCAGCAACTCCATGTAAGGCGCTTCCACCACTTCCACTGATGCGGTCGGGTGCGCTTCAGCGAATCGCGACAGCAATTCCGGCAGGTACATTGCGCGCGCCATCGGCAAGGTGCCAAGCACAATGCGGCCACCGTCGCCGCCGCCGCCGAGTGCGCCGATTTCATCCATGCCGGCACGCAGCTCCGAAAACATCAATCGCGCGAAGCGCGCGAAACGACTGGCGACATCGGTTGGGCGCACGGCACGGCCGACGCGGATGAGCAACGCGAGTCCCAGAAATTCCTGCAGATCACGCACCGCTCGATGCACTGCCGGTTGCGACAGACCGGTGCGCTCGGCGGCAAGCGCATAACTGCTGGTGCTTTCCACCGCGATCAGTGCGCGCAGCTGCGCCATGGTCACGCGACGCTCGATGTGCGTGACCGGCGCCAGTCGCGCCGAGCGTCGTACCAGCCTGACGCCCTGCACCAGATAACGCAGTGCGCGTTCGACGCGCATGATCATGATCTGACCTGCAGCGGTCGGCGTCATGCCGCCGGGCTGGCGCTCGAACATCCGCGCGCCGAGCAACCGTTCGATTTTGCCAATGGCCTGGGCGAGCGCAGGCTGAGACAAATTCACATGTTGCGCTGCCGCACTCATGCCGCCCGCACGGCCAATTACGGACAATGCATCCAGGTGGCGAAGATTCAGTGAAAAAGGTTCACTCATGCGCAATCAATAACCATTTCTTATGTAGTCATCATAAATCGAATTTGCGGAAGCGCCATGCAACGGTCACATTCCGGTGCCATCCATCCAGAGTTTTCCGCATGCACGCCGTGAGCACCAAGGTCGAGAGAACGCCCATCACGATCGTCGATGGGCTGGCACGTCTCGGCGTGGCCACGGTGCACGAGGCACAGGGCCGCATGAGCCTGCTGGCAAACCGCTTGCGTCCGATCTACGCCGGCGCGCGCATCGCCGGCACCGCCTGCACCGTGTCGATCCCGCCGGGCGACAACTGGATGCTGCACGTGGCGATGGAGCAGTTGCGCGAGGGCGACATCCTGGTCGTCAGCCCCACCAGCCGCTGCGACGATGGTTACTTCGGCGACCTGCTCGCCACATCGGCGCAGGCGCACGGTTGCCGCGGCCTGATCATCGATGCCGGCGTTCGCGATGTGCGCGATCTCACGGCGATGCAGTTTCCGGTGTGGTCGCGGGCGATCAGCGCGCAGGGCACGGTGAAGAAGACGCTAGGCTCGGTGAATCTGCCGATAACGTGCGCCAATGCGCATATCCATCCCGGCGATGTCATCGTGGCCGACGACGACGGCGTCTGCGTGGTTCGTCGCGAAGACGCCGCCAAGGTGTTGGAACAGGCCAGGGTCCGCGAAGCGCGAGAGGAGACCGTGCGCGAGCGCCTGGCCCGCGGCGAACTCGGCCTCGATATCTATGCCATGCGCGAAGATCTCACGCGCGAAGGGCTTGAATACCTCTAATGCGCCGCTGGTCGCCATCAACGCATACCGTACCGACCTTGAGAACATGATGAAGATCATCGACACCCACACCCACGTCATCTCGTCCGACACCGCGCGCTATCCCACCGATCCGATCGGGGGCCACCAGTCCGAGTGGTCGCGCGACCGGCCAGTGGATGTCGCCGGCCTGCTGCGCGCGACGGATGAAGCGGGCATCGCAAAATCGGTAGTGGTACAGGCCTCGACTGTTTACGGCCACGACAACCGCTACGTCCTCGACGCGGTGCGTGCGCACCCGGATCGCTTCGTCGGCGTGTACTCCATCGATGCGCTGGCGCCAGATGCGGTGAAACAGATCGATCACTGGCAGGCCGAAGGGCTGTCCGGCTTTCGCCTGTTCACCACCGGCAGCACCATGCCCGGTCAGTCCGACTGGCTCGGTCACAAGGATTCCTATCCGGCCTGGGCGCATGCCGAAGCGCTGGGCATTCCGGTCTGTTTGCAGATGACGATGGAAGGTCTGCAGACCCTGCGCGCGCTGCTCGAACGCTTTCCGAAAGTGCGTGTGTTGCTCGATCACTGCGCGCGTCCTGATCTTTCCGACGGCGCGCCGTATGCGGTAGCGCAGGCGCTGTTCGACATGGCCGCATTCCCCGGCGTCTATCTCAAGCTGACCAACCGCACGCTCGCCGCCGCGACCGCGGGCCAATCGACACCAGCGCTGTTCCTCGAAAGAATCGTGAACGTATTCGGCGCGGAGCGCATCGCGTGGGGCTCGAATTTCCCGGCAGCGGAGGGCTCGCTGTCGAGCCTGGCCGACGCCGCGCGCCAGGTGCTCGCCACACTGCCCGACGCGGATCAGGCGATGATCTTCAGGGGTACCGCCGAACGCATCTATCCTGGCCTCGTGAATGGCCGCAAGCATGACTGAGCGATCGCCCACGATCTTGCGCACAGTGCTGGCGAACTCGCCCCTGTCCGCACCGCTGCGCAGCGCCGAACTGACCAGCCCCGACGTCGCGCTCGATTTTGTCGACGTGTCGCCGGTGCACAAGGCATTCGCGCCGATGGTGCGGCAACAGGCATACGACCTGTCCGAACTGGCCATCGTCACTGCGCTGCAGGCGATCGCATATGAACGCCGCATCGTGCTGCTGCCTGCGGTGGTGGCGTCGCGATTCCAGCGCGGGTGCATCATCGCGTACGGTCCGCGCGGGCCACTGTCACCGCAGGAGCTGCCGGGCAAGCGCATCGGCGTTCGCTCCTACACGCAGACCACCGGCATGTGGGTGCGTGCGCATCTGGTCGAGGATTACGGCCTGTCCACACAAAACATGCGGTGGCTGACCCACGACCCGGCGCATGTCGAGCAATACCGGGATCCACCATTCGTCCGGCACATGGCCGGCGACAAGAGCCTGCCGGACATGCTGCGCGATGGCGACATCGACGCGGCGATCTTCGGCAACGACTTGCCGACCGGCGACGAATTCGTACCCGTCATCGAGGAGGCCGCAGCCAGAGACCGTGCATGGTCGGCGCAACATGGTTTCGTGCCGATCAACCACATGCTGTCCGCCAGCAGCGGCGCCTGTGAACGCCATCCGCACGCGGTGAAGGCAGTCTTTCAGCTACTGCGTGACGCTGCATCCCGCACGCCATCGACCAGCGGCGAACCTCGCAGAACCGTGTTCGGCTTCGAGAGCCTGCGCGAACCCGTCGCATGGGTCATCGATGCCTGCGTCGAACAGCATCTGCTGCCTCGTCGCCTTTCCATCGACGAAGTGTTCGGCCCGGCCGAAAAAATTCTCGGAGCATCGCTCGATTGATCAACCATGCCATGGCCGCGTGTCGGTCGCAGACCCACCGCTGATATCGCCACCCGTTGAGGAAGCAAGCCATGAGCACGTCGATCGTCAGCGATACCACGCCGGAACCACGACAGCGTCGCCCCTTCTATCGCGACCTCACCTTCCAGGTGCTGGCCGGCATGGCACTCGGTGTGGCCGTGGGCGCCCTGGCGCCGAACATCGGCAAGGCACTGATGCCGCTGGGCGACATCTTCATCCGGCTGATCCAGATGGTGGTGGGGCTGATCATTTTCTGCACGGTGACGCACGGCATCGCCAGCGTACGCGATCTCGGCAAAGTCGGCCGCATCGCGATCAAGGCGATGGTGTATTTCGAAGTGGTCACCAGCATCGCGCTGGTGATCGGCCTGGTCACCATCAACATCCTGAAACCCGGCGTGGGCATGCACGTCGATCCGGCCAAGTTGCATGCGGCGATGACCTCAGGCAAGGCCGCCGCGGCGCAGCCGCAGGGCGTCGGCGAATTTCTGGTCAACCTGGTGCCGAAGTCGGCGGTGGATGCGTTCGCACAGGGCGAAATCCTGCAGATCCTGGTGTTCTCGGTGCTGTTTGCTTGCGGGCTCGCCTCACTGGGCGAGAAGGCGCAACCGGCGCTGCGCGTGGTCGACAGCGTGTCGAAGGCGCTGTTCTGGATCATCCGCATCGTGATGAAAATCGCTCCGATCGCCGCGTTCGGTTCGATCGCCTTCACCGTCGCGCAGTTCGGGCTCGCGTCATTGATTCCGCTCGGTGCGCTGATTGGCGAGTTTCTGCTGACCTGCGTGCTGTTCTTCGCACTGGTGCTGGCGCCGATTTCCCTCTACGGTGGTTTCAACCTGCTCAAGCTGATGCGCTACATCCGCGAGGAGCTGGTGCTGGTGCTCGGCACCAGTTCGTCGGAGAGCGTGTTCCCGCAGCTCACTGCCAAGCTGACCAGGCTCGGCGTCAACGAATCCGTCGTCGGCATGGTGCTGCCCACCGCGTACAGCTTCAACCACGACGGCACCTGCCTGTATTTCGCGGCGGTGGCGGTGTTCCTCGCGCAGGCCACCGGCACCGCGCTGGGCTGGGAACAACAGCTCGGCCTGCTGGCGATCCTGCTGCTTACGTCGAAAGGCGGCGCCGGCGTGTCCGGTTCGGCGATCGCCGTGCTGACCATGACGCTGGCGGCAACCAAGACCATTCCGGTAGGCAGCATCTATCTGATTCTTGGCATCCATCGCGTGCTGTCCGCCTTGTTCGTGTTTACCAATATCGCGGGAAATTGTGTTGCGACGATCGTGGTCGGCCGATGGGAGAAAGCGGTCGATCGCGGGCAATTGAAAAGGGAACTCGACGCGGGGTACCAGTCGGTTTGAGTCGAACTGTCTGAGCTGCGCCGTCTGAGCTGACTACCGCCTTGAATAGCAAATGCCTCGCGAGGTCTCATGGCCTCGTGACGGGGAGGATCATGTCCATGAATCGCTTCATCCTGAGCTCCGCCATTCTCGTTGCATTGACCACGGCTGCCAGCACAGCCGCTGCGCAGACCACGGCCGTGCCGGCGAAAGTCAGCAGCACGGACAGCACTACTCCGGCGACCGACGATGCGTCCGACAGCGACGCACCGAAATCGGAACGCAACCAGGGTCCGCTCGCGGACTGGGCCAAAAAACTCAAAGCCGACGGCATCGTGTTCCGCAGCGCGCTGGTCAACCAGTACGCCGATAATGTCAGCGGCGGCATCTACCAGGGTCACACCAACGTGGGTCAGTTCAACATCGGTGCCGATTTCGATCTCGGCACCCTGTGGGGGCTCGACGGCGGCTCGTTCCATTTCACCGTGTACCGCGACTACGGCGAAAGTCTCAACAAATACGTGACCGGTACTTTCACCAAGCAGCAGTACATCTACAAGAACGAGTTCTACCGTTGGCATCTGGGACTGTTCGCGTACGAACAGAAACTGTTCGACGACAAGCTCGACATCGTCTTCGGCCGATTGGGCACCACCACCTATTACGGCCACCTGGTCACCAACTGCCAATTCGAATCCGCCGACACCTGTGGCGAGCCACGCATCCTGGTATCCGAGACCGGCTTCAGCCTGCTGCCATCGGCCACCTGGGGCGTCAACGTCAAAGCCCACCCAACCGAACACAGCTATCTGGAAACCGGCGTGTTCGAAGTCAACCCGACCACTTCGGCCAGCGATGGCCTGGAATGGTCGATTGCCGATGCCACCGGAATCACGGTGCCGTTCGAATGGGCCTGGCAGAAAACCGATGCCGACAAGACGCGCTATCCGTTCGAGCTGAAAGCGGGCGCATTCCTCAGCACCGCGCCGTTGACGGACCCTTACTTCAATACCGTCGGACGCTCCAAGGCGTTATACGGCGGCACCGCGCTCACCATCAACAGCAGTCGCGACGGCGTCTATGTGATGGGCGATCGCGTAGTCTATCGCCCTAACCCGGGCAGCTCGGAAAACCTCAACTGGTTCGGCGGCATCGTGCAACAGCTGGACGAGGCCGAGATCATGCGCCAGCAGATCTACACCGGCTTCGTCTGGACCGGACTGTTCGGAGGCCGGCCGCACGACACCTTCAACTTCCAGGTGTCGGAATTCGAACTGACTCCGCGCGAACGCGAATTCCTGCGCGATGCGCGTATTAAAAAAGGCGGCCACGGCACCAACGCTGCACACCAGACTGCCTACGAGCTGACCTATGGCTGGCACATCTCGCGCGGGCTGGAGCTGATGCCGAGCATCCAGTACATCGTCCATCCGGACAACTCCAGCATCACCAACACCAAGATCTTCCCGAAAAACATGTTTACGTATGGCGTCAGCCTGCGCATGGATATCGGCAACATGCTCGGCTTCGAGAAAGCCGCGGCCGGTGATTGAGCTCTCTATCTGAAAACGGAACAGATCATGACGAACAAGACAGCATTGATAGTCAGCGCGCACTCAGCCGATTTTGTCTGGCGCGCCGGCGGTGCGATTGCACTGCATGCATCGCAGGGCTGGGCGGTAACCGTGGTATGTCTTTCTTTCGGCGAGCGCGGTGAATCGGCCAAGCTCTGGCGCCAGAGTGGCATGACGCTCGACAAGGTAAAGTCCGGGCGTCGTCAGGAAGCCGAACATGCCGCGCAGAAACTCGGCGTCGCAGACATCCAGTTCTGGGATCTCGGCGACTATCCGATCAAGCTCGACAATGAATCACTTTTCAAATTGGCCGACCTGCATCGCACGGTGCGGCCCAGCTGGACGATGACGCATTCGCGCGTCGATCCTTACAACGGCGATCACCCCAAGGTCAGCGCATTCGCGCAGGAAGCGCGCATCGTGGCGCAGGCACACGGGCATGACCCGGGCACGCCGGTGCTCGGTGCGCCGCAGGTCTATCTCTTCGAGCCGCACCAGCCCGAACAATGCGGCTGGAAGCCCAACGTCATCCTTAACATCACCGAAGTCTGGGAAGCCAAGCGCGCAGCGATTAAATGCATGCAGGGCCAGGAACATCTGTGGGACTACTACACCCGTGTGGCCTTACAGCGTGGCGTGCAGGGCGGCCGCAACTCTGGCGTGCCGATGACTTATGGCGAAGCGTATGAAGCGATCTTTCCATCGGTGGTCACGACTCTGGGCTGACTTTAAATTCGTCAGGCATGCGATCTGTCAGAGCGGTAAGACGTGTCGCTTGCCGGCGCACGCATCCTCACCGCGGCCGTCGTGAAGCTCGCAGGTTTCTATTGAAACAGCTTAATAGGGTAGCGAGCGGCCCTCGCCGCTCGTATTGCAGTGCCTGCAACGCGCACGACCACGGTAACAAGATGGTGTCCGCTTTGGGTCGGAAACGGACGGTACTTCAAAAGCACGCAACTCAGAGCCTCCTTAGTCCGGCAGACTAACCACGGACTTGAATCCGCCAAAGATCATGCGCTTGCCATCGAAAGGGCAGTCACTGGCGGCTTCCATGCGCGGGTCTTGCACGAATTTCGCCATGCCGGCATCGCGAGCGGCTTTGTCGGGCCATTCAATCCAGGAGAACACCACGGATTCATCCTGCTTCGCCTGCACGGCGCGGCGGAAATCGGTGAGCTTGCCGTCGGGCACGTCGTCGCCCCAGCACTCCACCACCCGGGTAGCGCCGAACTCCACGAAAATGGCGTCGAAGGTACGGGCGTGCGCGATGAACTGCTCGCGGTTGGCGTTGGGTACGGCGATCACGAAACCATCGATGTAGGACATGATTGTCTCCTTGACGTGAAGGGTGGCCGACATGGTCACCTTCATGTTGCGACGATTGAGCGCCAGCGGGATCGACACGGTGCCTCTGGAGAAGCTGTCCGCTATGGGTCGCTTGCTGCCTTCCGAAAGAGGCCTTCTGCCGCTGATCAGCACTAGCGACGTGATCACTCTGGACTGGAACTATGCTCATGGCCGTCCAGCACGCGCACTTTACAGAATCCTCGAATCGTTGCATGGGGTTCGTGTATGTCCAACAGCTGTTGATGCTTTGGGGATGAGCGAAATGCGAAGCTGCCCTTGCGGACTAGACTTGCCGTCATGAACGATGCCGCACCACTCAACCGATATCAGCTGGCCGAACTCGGCAGCCTGCTGGCCGAGCCGGCACGGGCGGCGATGCTGCTGGTGTTGATCGATGGCACATCACGCCCGGCCGGTGAACTGGCGCAGGCGGCCGGGATCACGCCGGCCACGGCCAGCGCGCATCTGCATCGGCTGCTCGACGGTGGGCTGCTGGCGCTGCAGGTGCAGGGGAGGCATCGCTATTACCGGCTGGCGGACGAGCGTGTCGCGGCGATGCTGGAATCCCTCGCGCTGGCGCGCGCGCCGGCACTGCACGCGGTGCCGGCCAAGGGCGATGCGCAACTGCGGCGGGCGCGCTGCTGTTATCGACACCTGGCCGGTGCGCTGGGTGTGGCTTTCTGTACCGTGCTGCTGCAACGCGATTGGCTGCAGACGGAGACTCGTGGTTTGTACCTGCGGCCGGCGGGCATCGAGGCGCTGGCGTCGAGCGGACTGTCGCTGCCCGACGCGTCACGCCTGTACGGCCGCAGTTGCGTGGACTGGACCGAGCGCCGCATGCATCTGGGTGGTCCGCTGGGCGTGGCGTTGACTTCGGCGATGTTTGAGGCGGACTGGTTGCGCCGGTTGCCGCAAGGTCGCGCCTTGCAGCCGAGCGCCGATGGTCTGCGCAGGCTTGGGTCGCTGGGTGTGCAGCTCGATTGATGCCGGCTCGTGGTGGGAGCGACTTCAGTCGCGACAAACACTTTGCTGCGATGTCAGT
>JBOHYM010000060.1:0-80216 GCA_050737735.1 Rhodanobacter sp.
CCAGTGATCCACGCCACCTTCCAGGGATAGCTCGCCTTCGCCACGAGCCCGCTCCTCAATCCACGAAGGGGTCGTGCACAAGGATCGTGTCCTCGCGCTTGGGACTGGTCGAGAGTAGCGCGACCGGAGCGCCAATGAGCTCCTCGAGCCGGCGCACATATTTGATGCATTGCGCGGGAAGCTCGGCCCAGGAGCGCGCCCCGCGCGTCGATTGCGTCCAGCCTTCCATCGTCTCGTAGATGGGCTGCACGCGGGCCTGGGCATCTTGCGCCGCCGGGAGATGATCGAGCGGCAATCCGTCGAGCCGGTAGCCCACGCAGATCCTGAGCTCCGGCAGATCATCGAGCACGTCGAGCTTGGTCAGCGCGATGCCGTTGATGCCGCCGACTTTGCGCGTCTGGCGCACGAGGCAAGCGTCAAACCAGCCGCAGCGGCGCGGCCGCCCTGTCACCGTGCCGAACTCGACCCCGCGCTCGCCGATGAGCTTGCCGGTCTCGTCCTTGAGCTCGGTCGGGAACGGCCCCTCCCCCACCCGCGTGGTGTAGGCCTTGGTGATGCCGAGCACGTAGTTGATCGCACCAGGGCCGAGCCCCGACCCCGTCGCGGCCTGCGCCGCCACGGTGTTCGATGAGGTGACGAAGGGATAGGTCCCGTGGTCGATGTCGAGCAGCGCGCCCTGCGCGCCCTCGAACAGGATGTTGCCGCCCTCGGCACGCACGTCGTGCAGGATGGTGGCGACGTCATCGACCAGCGGACGGATGTACTCGCCCCAGGCCAGCGCGTCGTCGAGCACCTTCTGGTAATCGACCGGCGCGACCTTCAGCCACTGGGTGAGGATGAAGTTGTGGTAGTCGACGGCGGTCTTGATCAGCGCCGGCAGTTCGTGCGGATACATCAGGTCGGCCACGCGCACGCTGCGGCGGGCGACCTTGTCCTCGTACGCCGGGCCGATGCCGCGGCCGGTGGTGCCGATGGCCTTGCCGCCGGCAGCGATCTCGCGCGCCTTATCCACGGCAATGTGGTACGGCATGATCAGCGGCGTGGCCGGGCTGATCTTGAGGCGCGAGCGCACTTCGACGCCGTTGGCTTCCAGCTCGGCGATCTCGTTGATCAGTGCTTCGGGCGACAGCACCACGCCGTTGCCGATCAGGCACAGCGCGTCGTCACGCAGGATGCCCGAGGGGATCAGGTGCAGCACGGTCTTCTTGCCCTTGATCACCAGCGTGTGGCCGGCGTTGTGGCCGCCCTGGAAACGGGCCACGGCGCTGACGCGCTCGGTCAGCAGATCGACAATCTTGCCCTTGCCTTCGTCGCCCCATTGCGCACCCAGGATTACGACTGACTTGCCCATGATCTTCTCGCTCACTTTGCGGTGGCTTCGCGCGGAAGCCGGGGAAACATCATGCGCCGCGACCTCGGGCCGCTGCGCGTATCTAATTAAAGCGCGTATCTAATGAAACAGTTGCAGCAGCACCAGCCTGGTCACCATCACACCGGCACCGTACAGACGCAGGGTACGCGGCGGAAGTTTCAGCGCTTCGCGCACCATCGCCTGCCAGCCTTGCGGTACCGCGAACAGCAACAGACCCTCGATCACCATCATCAGGCATAGCGCGGCAGTCAGCTGGTGCATCCGGGCACCGCTCAGCGCTTCGACGGCGCAGGCTGGCTGAAGTAGCGCATGAACTCCGAGTCGGGTTTCAGGATCAGCATGCCCTTGCCGTCCTCGAATGAGGTCTTGTACGCCTGCAGGCTGCGGGAGAACGCGAAGAACTCCGGATCCTGGTTGTAGGCCTCGGCGTAGATCTGCGCCGCCTGCGCATCGCCCTCGCCGCGCACCTTGGCCGCATCGCGCTGGGCATCGGCACGCAGCACCTGGCCCTGGCGGTCGGCATCGGCCTGGATCGTCTCGGCCGATTCCTGGCCGGTGAAGCGCAATTCGTTGGCCAGCTGCAGGCGCTCGGCGCGCATGCGCTTGTACACCGATTCGCTGACTTCGTTGGGCAGGTCGATGCGCTTGATGCGCACGTCGACCACGGCGATGCCGAGGTTCTTGCGCGCCGAGACGTCGGTCTGCTGGCGCACGCGCTCGGTGATGTCCTTGCGCCCGCCGGAGATCAGGTCAGGCAAGGTGCGCGCGTTGAACTCGAAGCGCAGTGCGTCTTTGACGATCGGGGTCAGGCGCTGCGCCGCGATCAGCTGGTCACCGCCGGTGGCCTGGTAATAGGCGGCGTTGTCGATGACGCGCCATTTCACGTAGAAGTCGACGTTGACGCTCTTCTTCTCGGAGGTGAAATAGCGTTCCGGCGGTGCATCCAGCGACAGGATGCGCTTGTCGAAATGCATCACCTGCTGGATCAGCGGCAGCTTGAAGTGCAGCCCCGGCTGGTAATCGGTGTGCACGATGCGACCGAACTGCAGCAGCAGCGCGCTCTGCCCTTCGTTGACCACGAACATGCTGTTGAGGCCGAGCAGGACGATCACGGCCGCGATGATGGCTGAGGTGATCTTCATCATGGCTGCGTCTCCTTGTCAGCCGCATTGCTGCCGGCCGGCGCCGGCGCGATCGCACCTGCGGTCACCGTGCCGCTGACCGGTGCTGCCGCGGCACCCTGCGGGCTCGGCAAGTTGATGATGTTGCGGCCGTCGGAGCCGTCGATCACCTTGGGATTGTTGGCCATCACCTGTTCCATGGTTTCCAGCCACAGGCGCTTGCGGGTCACTTCGGGCGCGGCCTTGTACTGGGCCAGGATCAGGTCGAAGCTTGCTGTATCGCCTTGCGCGCGGGCAATCCGCGCGGCCTTGTAGCCGGCCGCCTCGGCCGCGATGCGCGCGGCGTCGCCACGTGCCACCGGCACCACCTTGCTGGCATAGGCCAGAGCACCGTTCTCGATGCTCTGCTTGTCTTCGCGCGCGTTGTTGACGTCGTCGAAGGCGTCCTTGACCTCGTTCGGCGGGGACACGTTCTGGAAGCTGACCTCGGTGACGCGCAGGCCGGAATCGTAGCCGTCCAGCGTCTTCTGCAAGGTCACCTGGGCCTCGCTGACCAGGCTGGCGCCGGCGGCGGACAGGATCTGGTCCATGTCGCTGCCACCGATCACCGAGCGCACCGCGGCCTCGGCCGCGGCACCGATGGTGCCGTCCGGGTCGTTCAGCGAGAACAGGTATTTGCGTGAATCATCTACCTGGTACTGCACGGTGAAGTCGATGGTGATGATGTTTTCGTCCTTGGTCAGCATCGCCACCTTGTCGGTGATGGAACGGATCCGCGTCGCCTCGA
Organism: Rhodanobacter sp.; assembly: GCA_050737735.1. Classification (GTDB taxonomy): domain Bacteria; phylum Pseudomonadota; class Gammaproteobacteria; order Xanthomonadales; family Rhodanobacteraceae; genus Rhodanobacter. The sequence continues at coordinate 3,281 of JBOHYM010000060.1, forward strand.
CCTTGGTGACCGACTCGATCGGCTGCGGCAGCTTCAGGTGGAAACCCGGGGCCAGCGTGCGTGAGTACTCGCCGAAACGCAGCACCACGCCGGTCTGGCGCGCGCCGATGATGGTGTAGCAGCTCAGCAGCAGGCCGATCGCCAGGACCAGCAGCAGGATCGCGAAGATGCCGCCGGGGCCCTGCCTGAGCTTCGCCGTGGCGTTCTGCACGGTGGCGAGCAGTTCGTCCAGCGGCGATTTGCCGGAGGGACGCTTCCTGTTCCACGGATCGTTCTGCCCGTTCTTGCCGGGTTCATTCCATGCCACTGTCAGTCTCCTTGAGGCCGTCGGGAGGCCGGCAACTACGGCCGGAACACGCGTTGAACCAAGTAACCCATGCGAGATGGGACCAAAGCTTGTCGAAGTACCATGCGACCCCGAGCGTCAGCCGCACAAACACTACGTATTCTAGCAGAGCCGGATGACATCGTCCGCTGTGCTACGGCGCTATTCCGCCGGGGCCAGCAGCTCGCGCAACAGCAGGGTCTCGGCCGCATTGCCGCCACTGAGCGGTGCGATCACGCTGCGCGGCGCGTCGATGTGCAGCCGCCAGCCATGCTCGTCCACAGTTTCACCGCTGATCGCGCCAGCCGCCTTCAACCGCGCATGCAGCCGCCCAGCTGTCAACGGCAGCTGCAGGGCCGACTGCACCCTTTCGCCGCCAAGCAGTTCGCCCAGCGCCTGGCGCAGCAGGTCGAGGCCGGCGCCGGTGGCGGCGGACAGCCAGACACGCACAGGTTTTCCCGCGGCATCGCGGTCGATCCGCGGCTGCATGGACGCATGGGTAAACGCGCTTTTTTGAGGAGTGCGGCCATGGATACCCGCTTCTTGATCTTCGCCAGCAGGGACGCTGGCATTAACCAAATCAATCTTGTTCATGATGTGCAGCTGCGGCAGGTCGCCGGCATCGATCTCGTCGAGTACGTTGTCGACCACACGGTGCAGGCGCTCGCGCTCCTCGTCGGCGGCATCGCTGACATGCAGCAGCAGGTCGGCGTCGCGCGCCTCGGCCAGGGTGGCGCGGAATGCCGCCACCAGGTCATGCGGCAACTCGCGGATGAAGCCGACGGTATCGGCCAGCACGGCCGGGCCGCAGCTCAGGTCCTCCAGCTTGCGCACGGTGGGATCGAGCGTGGCGAACAGCAGGTCGGCGGCGAACACCTCGCCGGTGGTCAGCGCATTGAACAGGGTCGACTTGCCGGCATTGGTGTAGCCGACCAGGGCGACGCGCGGCACCGTGTTGCGCAGCCGCGCGCGGCGCTGCTGGCCGCGCTGGGTCTGCACTTTCTGCAGCCGCTTGGTGAGCATCTTGACCCGCTCGGCGAGCAGGCGGCGGTCGGTTTCCAGCTGGGTTTCGCCGGGACCGCGGTTGCCGATGGCACCGCCGCGCTGGGCGTCCAGATGGGTCCAGCCGCGTACCAGCCGGGTGGCCAGGTGCTTGAGCTGGGCCAGCTCCACTTCCAGCTTGCCTTCGTGCGAGCGCGCACGCTGGGCGAAGATGTCCAGGATCAGTCCGGCACGATCGACCACGCGGATGCCGAGATGCTTCTCGAGGTTGCGCTCCTGCACCGGAGTGAGCACATGGTCGACCAGCACCAGGTCGGCCTCCAGCGCACGCGCTGCCTCGGCGACCTCGTCGGCCTTGCCGCTGCCGATGTAGTAGCGCGGATTGGGATCCTCGACGCGGGCGCTGATGACACCCAGCACCTCGGCCCCGGCGGATTTCACCAGTTCGGCGAACTCCTCCGCACGGCGCGCCGTATCGCCTTCGCCGCGGGAATGCGGCAGAACCAATACGGCGCGGTCGCCTTTCTTTTGTCTATCGAACACGAGTGGGCATGATCCTTCAGGAGCAGACCTACTTCATGCGGGCTGACATCCCGTCAATCAAGCGTCTGCGTCATTCGAGGCTGGCGTCGGATCGATATGGTCTTCATGGCCGTCGTGACCATTGCCGATACGCACATTGCGGCTGGGCACCACGGTGGAGATGGCGTGCTTGTAGACCATCTGGCTGACCTGATTGCGCAGCAGCACCACGAACTGGTCGAACGATTCGACGGTTCCCTGCAGCTTGATGCCATTGACCAGATAGATGGCCACCGGCACACGTTCGCGCCGCAATGCATTCAGAAACGGATCCTGCAACGATTGTCCTTTGGACATTTCTTGTTCTCCCCTTGCCACGGACAGACCGGAGAAAAAACGCCAATGGCGCCCCGGCCCAACATGGCTTGGATGTTAGCCGCTTTCAAACGCTTGATGAAAGGGGATTTTTGGTGCTGGTGGCGTACTGGATCACGCTGGCGGCGGTGCGAGGTGTCCCAAACCGCCGGATTTGCCCAGGAACAGCTGCACCGCGTCCGCCGCAAGGACCGGCAGATCGGGGCGATCCGGCTCGAACAGGCGCGCACCGACGTCGCTGCGCAGCCAGGTGATCTGCCGCTTGGCCAGCTGGCGGGTGGCGAAGATGCCGCGGTCGCGGAACTCGGCCGGGGTCGAATCACCGTCCAGATGCTCCCACGCCTGCCGATAGCCGACCGCGCGGATTGCCGGTAGCTCGGCATGCAGGTCGCCACGGGCACGCAGGGCGCGGACTTCGTCGAGGAAACCTGCCGACAGCATCGCGTCGAAGCGCTGCGCGATGCACTCGTGCAGCAGGTGCCGATCCGCCGGCAACAAGGCCAGCTTGAGTACGCGCCACGGGAAAGGCGTGCGGTTACCGCCGCGCTGCAGTTCGGACAGCGGACGGCCGGTCAGCTCGATCACTTCCAACGCGCGTTGCACGCGCTGCGCGTCGTTGCCGCCGATCCGGCGCGCGGCGGCCGGGTCGAGCTGGGCCAGACGGGCGTGCATGGCGGGCCAACCCAGCCGCTCGGCCTCGCCGGAAAGCCGCGCGCGGATCGCCGGATCGGCTTCCGGCAGATCGGACAGCCCCTGCTGCAATGCGCGGAAATACAGACCGGTGCCGCCGACCAGCAACGGCACCCGGCCCCGTGCGCTGATCTGCTGCATCACCGGCAGCGCGTCGGCACGGAAATCCGCTGCCGAGTACGGCTGCGCCGGATCGCGGATATCGACCAGCGCGTGCGGATAGCGCGCCAGCGTCGCCGCATCAGGCTTGGCCGTGCCGATATCCATGCCGCGGTAGACCAGCGCCGAATCCACGCTGACCAGATCCAGCGGGAAGCGCTCGCCCAGCGCGCACGCCAGCGCGGTCTTGCCCGAGGCAGTCGGGCCCATCAGGAAAATGGCGAGGGGGCGCTGGTCGATTGGCATCTGTCCATTGTATCGGGCACGTGGCTATTCGATGCCGGGTGTCAACCACCGCTGCAAGCGATGCGTTCCCCGATGATGCCTGTTCGTCGCATCACCGGATCGACGATGCATTGCACCCGCAGCCCTTGCAGACCAGCAGAAACCACTCCCATGACATTCCCGAAATCACTTTGCCTGCCGCTGGCGCTGCTGCTGGCCATGTCTTCGCTTGCGCTTGCCGAGCGGGCCCGTGCAGCCAGTCCTGCAGTACCGGACTTCAGCGGGATATGGCGGTTGAACGATCAACAGAGCGACAGCCCTTCCGATATCGCCGCACGCCTGCGCGCGGAAAGAACCCGCGAACAACCCGTGCAGCAACCCGCCAGCGCCTCCTCGACAGGCACGCCGGCAGCAAGCAAAGCATCTGGCGGACATGGCGGTGGCCACGGTATGGGTGGTGGTGGAATGGGTGGTGGTGGAATGGGCGGTGGTGGTCATGGCCACGGTGGCGGTCGAGGACAGAACAAGCCATCCACCACTGACAGCGGCAAAACTCCTCCTGACGCTCCGCCGCCGCTGCTCGACAACGATTCGCTGCTGAATGTGCAACAGGATGCCAAGGGCATCCGGGTGGTGCTGGATGACAAGGACCAACTGGACAGCCGGCTTGATGGCAACACCCGCCAGTCGCTCAGCGGCAACGCGATGGTACAGACCCACCTGACCGCCCAGGGCCTGCAGATCACCATGCAATTCGACGGCGATGTGCGGCTCCAGCAGAACTGGGTACAGTCGCCCGATGGCCATCATCTGACCGTTACTGAAACCTGGACCACCCCGGCCGTGCAACAACCGATCGTGTTCAAGCGCAGCTACGACCGGCTGGATATCTGAGCCGCGTTGGTGCCAGGCGCTGTCTGTGGGAGCGGCTTCAGCCGCGACGCTCTTGAGTCCATCTTGGTAAGCCTGAAAGCATCGCGGCTGAAGCCGCTCCCACAATGCCATACAAGCAAAGGCCCGCGTCGATGACGCGGGCCTTTGTCGTTACACGAGCCGCTGGCTTACTTCGCCGGGATACCCATTTCCTGCAGCAGGTTGTCGGCGTGATCGAGGTGGTGCATCACCCACAGCATGTAGCGCACGTCGACCTGGATCGAGCGGTTGAGCTGCGGATTGAACAGCCAGTCGCCACTCACTGATTCCCAGTTGCCATCGAATGCCAGACCGACCAGCTGGCCGTTCGCATCCATCGCCGGCGAACCGGAGTTGCCGCCGGTGATGTCGAGGTCGGCGAGGAAGTCGACCGGCAGGGTGCCCTGCTTCGGCGAGGCATAGCCGTCGAACGCCTTCGCCTTGATCGCGGCGAGCTCGGCCTTCGGTGAATTGAACGGCTCGACGCCGGTGTCCTTTTCCAGAATGCCCTGCGCCGTGGTGAACGGCGCATAGCTGACGCCATCACGCGGCGCCACGCCCTGCACGTTGCCGAAGGTGACGCGCAGCGAGCTGTTGGCATCCGGATAGACCGGCAGGTGCTGCGAATCCTTCCACGCGATCATCGCCTGCATGTAGCGCGGGCGCAGCTTGCTCATCTCGCCGGCGCGCGCGTCCATCTCGTCTTCGAGCTTCTTCAGCTGCGGCTGCACCGCGCGGGCGAGCTTGAGCATGCTGTCGTTGCTGGCATCGATCGCCTTGCTGTCGGCGTTGAACCACTTCAGCCGGTCGTCGGTGCTACCGAGCTGGCTGCCGGCGTACAACGCCGCGACCTTCTGCGTCAGCTGTGCCTTGGTCTTCGCATCGCCCAGCCAGGCGTCGAGCGCAGGCAGGCGCTGATCCTTCGGCAACGTCACATAACGCTGCAGGCCGTAGACCATGAACTGCTGGTCGACCTTGGGATCGAAGCGGCGCTCCATCTGCTTCAGACCAGCTTCGATGCGCACCCAGTCACGCTGCTGGTAGCCGGCATCGCGCTCGAGATCGGCCTTCGGCCGCTCCTTCGCCAGGTGCACCAGGCGCACCGCCGAGCTGAACATCGACGCGCGGTTGAGCAGACCCAGATCCAGGCTGCGCTCGCGGTCCGCCTGATCGGCGGTGATCTGCTGGCGCAGCTTGCCGATATCCGCCGCCAGCGCGGTGTTCTCCGCACCACCCTGCTGCTTCAGCCACGCTTCGAGCTGGGCTTCCTGCGCGCGCTTGACGTTGACGGCATCGGCGCGGCGCAGGCCTTCCAATTGGCCGCCAAAGTTCTTCAGGTAGTTGTTGAGGCCGGCAACCATGCTGGCGTATTTCACCGTCACCTTGGGATCGGCCTTGCCGGCGGTGTCGATGATGTTCAGCGTGTCCTGGTAGATCTTGATCTGGGTCGGGTAGACCCAGTCGATCGAGCTCTGCACCTCGTCGGCGAGGCGGTAGCGGTTGGTGCGCCCCGGATAGCCGACCACCATCACGTAGTCACCGTTCTCCACACCAAGCGGATTCACCTTGAGCACGTGCTTCGGGTGATACGGCACGTTGTCCTTCGCATAGGTAGCCGACTTGCCGTCCTTGGAGACGTAGGCGCGCAGGTAGCTGAAGTCGCCGGTGTGGCGCGGCCACATCCAGTTGTCGATATCGCCGCCGAACTTGCCGATCGATTCCGGCGGCGCGTAGACCAGGCGCACGTCCTTGATCTCCAACTGCTGGATCAGCTGGTAGCTGTAGCCGCCGTGGAAGGTGTAGACGTCGCAGCGGTAACCGTCGCTCTCGCAGCCCTTCACCAGCTCCTTGATCGCCAGCTCGGTCGCCTTGTAGCGTTCGGCGCCGCTCATCTGGTCGTTGAGCTTGGCGTTGACCTCTTTGGTGACGTCGCGGATTTCCTCGGTGACAAACACGCGCATGTCGGGCGAGCCCTGCAGCTCGTCCGCCTTGGTCTTGGCCAGGAAGCCGTCGACGATCAGATTCTTCTGCGGCGTCGAGTTGTACTGCAGCGCGCCGTAGCCACAATGATGATTGGTGACGATCAAACCATCCGGCGACACGAACGACGCCGTGCAGCCACCGAGGCTGACAATTGCGCCCATCGGATACGCGGTGAGATCGGTCAGCGTGGCTGGATCGAGTTTCAGGCCGTGCTGCTTCAGCGTGTCGGCAATCTTCGGCAATTGGGCCGGTTGCCACATGCCTTCGACGGCGTGGGCGGTTCCGGCGAGGCCGGCAAGTAACGCGGCGGCAAGCAAAACGCGACGCATGGTAGCTCCTTGGGGGTCGGATATCGGCTCGTGTCGCATGTTCTTGCGACATGAACTGGCCTTTATGCCGCAAACGAGTGCATCGCTGATAGTGACTTTAGGCATGGTCCAGCTGCTGGCGGGCATGTCGCCCGGCTGTCAGCGCCCCTTCGGTGCCCGCTTCGATCCCTCTATAATTGCGGCCTCCCTGCCCGCTGCGCGGGCCAAACGATGGATTCCCCATGTCGCAGACGATGAAAGCCCTGGTCAAGCGCAAGCCCGAACAGGGCATCTGGATGGAAGAGGTGCCGCTGCCGGTGGTCGGCCCGAACGAAGTGCTGATCAAGATGGAGAAAACCGCGATCTGCGGCACCGACCTGCACATCTACAAGTGGGACGAGTGGAGCCAGCGCACGATCAAGCCGGGCCTCACCATCGGCCACGAATTCGTCGGTCGCATCGTCGAGATCGGCCCGGGCGTGACCGGCTACAAGGTCGGTGATCGCGTTTCCGCCGAGGGCCATATCGTCTGCGGCCACTGCCGCAACTGCCGCGCCGGCCGCCAGCACCTGTGCCCGAACACCATCGGCATCGGCGTGAACCGCAACGGCGCGTTCGCCGAATACATGAGCATGCCGGCCTCGAACCTGTGGCCGATCCCGGACCAGATCCCGTCTGAGCTGGCCGCGTTCTTCGACCCCTACGGCAATGCTGCGCACTGCGCGCTGGAATTCGACCTGATCGGCGAGGACGTGCTGATCACCGGCGCCGGCCCGATCGGCATCATCGCCGCCGGCATCTGCAAGCACATCGGCGCGCGCAACGTCGTCGTCACCGACGTCAACGACTACCGCCTGAAGCTCGCGGCCGACATGGGCGCAACACGCGTAGTCAACGTGTCCAAGCAGTCGCTGAAGGACACCGTGAAGGACCTGCACATCGAAGGTTTCGACGTCGGCCTGGAGATGAGCGGCAACCCGCGCGCGTTCAGCGACATGCTGGAGTGCATGTACCACGGTGGCAAGATCGCCATGCTCGGCATCATGCCGCGCGGCGCCGGCATCGACTGGGACAAGGTGATTTTCAAGGGCCTCACCCTGCAGGGCATCTACGGCCGGCGCATGTACGAGACCTGGTACAAGATGACCCAGATGGTACTGACCGGTTTCCCGCTACAGAAGGTGCTGACCCACCAGATCGCGATCGACGATTTCCAGAAGGGTTTCGACCTGATGGACGCCGGTCAGTGCGGCAAGGTCGTGTGTTCATGGAATTGAAGGATCCATCGCCCGTGGATGAACCTGCCCCGGCGCAAACGGAGCCAGGGGTGTCCTGGCTCCGGCGCGAGAGGATCAGTCTGGCGGATGTTGCGGTCCATACTTTTGCAGTCGTGCTCGGCATCCTGCTTGCGCTGCTCATCAACGGCTGGAACACCCGGCGCGAGCAACGGGCAACGATCGACGAGGCCATGCACGCGATACGTGCGGAACTTGCCGCCAATCGGATCGGTCTGCACGATCATGCTACGCAAATGTTCGACATGGCCGCGCACATGCGGGAATCGCCGGCGAACAAGAATCAGCCGCCGCGTCCCTGCTTTGAATGGGATCAGTTTCGTGGGATCGGCGACCTGAACCTGGTCGACGCGGCTTACCAGACCTCGATCGCCACACAGGCGCTGGCCAACATGCCGTTCAAGCAGGCCCAGCTCGTGTCGCAGATCTACGGCTGGCAGCGCTACAGGGAGAAGGGAATCGATCTGGATGCAACGCTGTTGTTCGCGCACCCGGAACCGCTGGATGTGTGCACCGGCATCGTCGAAGAGGCCGCCCGAGGCGATCTGAAACTCGACGTTATCTATGCCCGGCTGATAGGCCCCGACACGGCAGCATCGCCCGCGCCCCATTGACACGTACCAGTGTCGATACCTGCGTCACATCACCGGGACGCCCGTAGCGACGCAGCACCCCTCGCACGCTACACTGCCCGGCAGGCGGGCCGAACAAGTATTCTGGGATGAGAGTGCCTGACTGATACGGTCGGGCACCGGCGGTTCGTGATGTCACCGGAGCATCAACGCCATGGCAGATCGAAATACTTCGCGCAGCGCACTGGTCACTGCTGGCCGTGAACGTGCACGCACCCTTTACCACTCCCATCGGCTGCGCCGGACCTTGCTGGTCCTTGGCGTGTTGCTGCTGATCTTCGGGCTGCTCGGTTTTTTCGCCGCGCCGCCGTTGATCAAGAGCCAGCTGCAGAGTCGACTGAGCAGCATGCTCGACCGCCCGGTCACGCTGGGAGCGGTGCACCTCAATCCATACACGCTGAAGCTGGGCGTCGATCAGCTGCATATCGGCGATCGTGACGGCCATTCGCCGTTTGTCGACATCGACCAGCTTACCGTCGGTGCCTCGTGGAGTTCGCTGTTCCGCATGGCGCCGGTACTCAACGTGCTGACCTTGCAGCATCCGCAACTGCACATCACGCGCACGGGTGAGCAGCAATTCAATTTCACCGACCTGATCGACCGCTTTGCGGGCAAGCCAGCGGATCCCAAGGCACCGCCTGCACGCTTCGCACTTTCCAACATCAGCGTGCACGACGGCGACATCACCTTCGACGACAAGGTGCTCAATACCAGCCACCGAGTCGATCATCTCGAACTGGGCATCCCGTTCATCGCCAACCTGCCGCACGATACCGACGTGTTCGTGCAACCGCTGCTGGCGATGCAGGTGGATGGCAGCCCGATCCACATCGGCGGACAGACCAAGCCGTTTTCCGACAGCCATGAATCGGCGATCGACTTCCATCTCGATCACCTGGACCTGCCCCGCTACCTGAGCTATGTGCCAACGGCATTGCCGGTGGCGATTCCCAGCGGCCAGCTGTCCGCCCAGCTCAAGCTGGATTTCATCGACAGGAATGCCGTCCAGCAGCTGAAGCTGACCGGCAACGTGCAGTTGGACAACTTCACCCTCAACACTCACGACGGCGCGCCGATCGTCGAGCTGGGCCACGCGAGCGCAACGTTGGCGGATGTCGAACCGCTGGTGTCCCGCTATCACTTCGACGTCATTGCGCTCGACAAGGCCACCCTGCATTACACGAGCCTCGCCGGCGGTCACAGCAATCTGGACGCGTTGACCGGCGCCGGAAAAGCGCCGGTCAAACCGGCCTCGCCCGCCACCGATGCGCGTATCGCGACGCTGACTCTGCAGGGAAGCCAGATCGACTATGCCGACCTGAGCGGCCCCAGTCCGAAGAAGCTTTCGCTCGACAATATGCATGGCACGATCCGCGGCTTTGCGACCCTGGCGGCACCACCAGCCAACATCGATCTGAGCTCAGGTGTTGCCGGTGGCACGCTGCATGTCAACGGTGCGCTGCACATGGGCGACAGCCGCTTCGTCGGCCAGGTGGCATTGAACGGCGTGGGCCTCCCACCGCTCGTCGCCATGGCGCCCCCGATGCTGAATGCGCAGGTCAGCCAAGGCAATCTGGATGCCAGCGGGCAGCTCGTGGCCGACTGGAGCAAGGCCTTCAACCTGCAGCTCGATGCAGGCAAGCTCGCGGTGAACGACTTTGCGCTGCAGCAGAAGAGCCGCACGCCGGTGGCCTGGAAAGCGCTGAACGCCGACATCACGCACCTGGATCTGGCCAGCAGCCACGCGAGCCTGGGTAGCCTCCAGCTGCAAGGCCTGAAGATCGACGCCCAGCGTTATCGCAACGGTCGCATCGACCTCAGCGACCTGGTCAAGTCATCCCCGCATCATGCGGCGAGCAGGCAACCGGCCGCACCGGCATGGCACTGGAGCATTGCGCATGTCGGCATCGACAGCAGTGCCTTTGCGTACCGGGATATTGCAGTGCCGGGCAAGGCCGGGCATATCACGCTCAATGCCGACAAGTTCAGCATCGACGGCCTGTCCGACAACATGCACAAGCCGCTGAAACTGGATCTGGCCGGCGGCATCGACAAGGGCAAGTATCGCGTCACCGGCTCGGTGCGGCCGGAGCCGCTGCATGCCGACCTGCGTGTCACGGCGACCCGGCTGAACGTGGCGCCGCTGCAATCGATGGTCACGGTGCCACTCAACGTGCACGTCGACAGCGCCCTGCTGAGCTTGAACGGACGGGTGCGCTACAGCGACCGCAAACCGGAACCACTGCTGAGCTACCAAGGCCGGCTCACGCTGGGACGCGTGAACGTGCTGGACAACGTCACCAATGACGATTTCCTGCGCTGGAATTCGCTGACGGCCACCGGCCTCAACGTGCGCGCTGGCGAAGGTGCCCCACAGGTATCAGTTGGTGCCCTGGCACTGGACGATTTCTATGCGCGCGTCATCGTCAACAGCAACGGCCGCCTGAACCTGCAGGATGTGGTCGCCTCACCGCAGACCGCACCGGTTTCGGTGACGCAGGCGAACAACGGCACAGCTGTACCTGCCCCGCCGGCAACCGCCCCGGCAACCGCTGCTACCAGTCCAACGGCCACTGCCGCCCCCGTCGCGGCGGCCAGCAGCGCCGCACCGCCGGCGGTCATCCATATCGGCCAGATCATTCTTGCGCGCGGCAATCTCAACTACACCGACAATTTCATCAAGCCCAACTACACCGCCAACATCACGCAACTGGCGGGCAAGATCGGCGCCTTCGGTACTGCCAGCGGCAGCGAGCCGGCGCCGCTCACGCTGGAGGGCCAGCTCGACGACAACGCGCCGATCAATATCGACGGCACGATCAATCCGTTGACGCCGGTGGCCTTCCTCGACATCAAGGGCAAGGCCGACGGCGTGGAGCTGACGCACCTGACGCCCTATTCGAGCAAGTACACCGGTTACCCGATCACCAAGGGTCGCCTCACCATGGACGTGCATTACGCACTCGATCAGGGCAAGTTGAATGCGGACAACCATATTCTCCTGACCCAGCTGACCTTCGGCGATCGCGTCGAGGGCAAGGGCATCAGCCACCTGCCGGTGAAACTGGCGGTGGCCCTGCTCAAGGATTCCCAGGGCAATATTGATGTCGATGTGCCGGTGACGGGTTCACTCAGCGACCCGCATTTCAGTGTCGGCGGCCTGATCTGGCACGCCTTCGTCAACCTGATCGGACGCGCCATCACCTCGCCGTTTCGGCTGCTCGCTTCAGGCATGGGCGGCAGCCACCAGGATCTCGGCTACGTGGAATTCGCACCGGGCTCGAACGTGCTCGATGCCCAGGCGCAGGACCGGCTGGCCCAGATCGTCAAGATCCTCAACGGGAAACCCTCGCTCAACCTGGACATCATTGGCCGGGTGGATCCCCAGTTCGACGAGAACGGATTGCGCAAGGTGATGATGCAGGAGCAGATCGCGCACGAGATGGCCAAGGATCGCGGCGGTGACGAAAACGATCTCGCCGCCCTGTCCAAGCTCAGCCCGGATGACTACAACAAATACCTCAGCAAGGCCTACAAGCACGCCAAATTCTCCAAGCCTCGCGACCTGATCGGCCTGGCCAAGTCGCAACCGCCGGACGTGATGGAGAAACTGTTGCAGACGAATGTGCAGGTCGACCAGGACGCGCTGCGTCACCTAGCCGAACGTCGCGCCGATGCGGTTCGCCAATGGTTGCACGGCAAGCTGGATGACAAACGCGTGTTCGTGTCCGCGCCCAAGCTCGACGCCAAAGGCATCGACGACAAGGGCAAGACCACGCGCGTCGACTTCGGCATGCACTGAGCGCGACGGTGGCCCGGGTCGATCCTTGCTGAAAACCCCGGGCGGCCAGGGTCAATGGTTTTCCGTGAAGGGCGAAAGGCTCACAATGGGTACTTTCCCCGTCACGGACCCTTCCCCATGAGCTACCCCGGCCAGGCGCGTTACGCCAGCGAACTCGAATCCATCCGCGAACAGGGCCTGTTCAAGGCCGAGCGCATCATCACCTCGCCACAGTCCGCCGAGATCGAGCTGGCGGACGGGCGCAAGGTGCTGAATTTCTGCGCCAATAACTATCTCGGCCTGGCCGATCACCCCGAGGTGATCCAGGCCGCGAAGGATGCGCTCGACACGCACGGTTTCGGCATGGCCAGCGTGCGCTTCATCTGCGGTACGCAGGATCTGCACAAGCAGCTGGAGAAGAAGATCGCCGAGTTCTTCGGCACCGAGGACACCATCCTCTACGCCGCCTGCTTCGACGCCAACGGCGGCTTGTACGAACCCCTGCTGGGCGAAGAGGATGCAGTCATCTCGGATGCACTCAACCATGCCTCGATCATCGACGGCATCCGACTGTGCAAGGCCAAGCGCTTCCGTTACGCCAACAACGACATGGCTGATCTGGAGAAGCAGCTGCAGGCCGCGGACGCTGCCGGCGCACGCACCAAGCTGATCAGTTCCGACGGTGCGTTTTCGATGGATGGTTTCATCGCCAAACTCGATCAAGTCACCGCGCTGGCTGCGAAGTACAACGCACTGGTGCACATCGACGAGTGCCATTGCACCGGTTTCCTCGGTGACACGGGCCGCGGCTCGGCTGAGGTCAATGGCGTGATGGACAAGATCGACCTCTTCACCGGTACGCTGGGCAAGGCACTCGGCGGTGCTCTCGGTGGTTTCACCACCGGTCGTGCCGAGATGATCGAGATGCTGCGCCAACGCTCACGTCCGTACCTGTTCTCCAACTCGCTGCCGCCGCACGTGGTCGCTGCCGCAATCAAGGTGTTCGACATGCTGGCCTCGGCCGGCGATCTGCGCGATCGCGTGAAAGCGAACACCGCCTATTTCCGCGAGCAGATGACGAAAGCGGGCTTCGACATCAAGCCGGGCGTGCACCCGATCGTGCCGGTGATGATCTACGACGCCAAGAAAGCGCAGGCGATGGCATCCGCCCTGCTCGACGAAGGCATCTACGTCACCGGGTTCTTCTATCCCGTGGTGCCACAGGGCCAGGCGCGCATCCGCACGCAGATGAGCGCGGCACACACCCGCGAGCATCTGGACCACGCCATCGCCGCGTTCACCAAGGTGGGTCGACAGCTGGGTGTGATCGGCGTGTAGCTCTGGCAATTTTTGTGGGAGCGACTTCAGTCGCGACAGTCATGGCAAACCATATGGCATCGCGACTGAAGTCACTCCCCGGATCACGTTCTGCTCTTGCCGGTATCGAGTGCCCGGACCTCGTCCGCACTCAGTCGGCGCCACTGCCCTTTCGCCAGATCGCCCAGTTCCAGCGCGCCGATCGCCACCCGGATCAGGCGCAACACGTCAAAACCCAGCGCCGCCAGCAGGCGGCGGATGTGCCGGTTGCGCCCTTCATCCAGCACGACCTCAAGCCACGCATTCTTCTCGCCGGCGCGCAGCAAGCTGGCCCGTCGAGCCTTCAGCAGATCGCCGCCCTCGTGAACACCAGCCTGCATTGCTGCCAACACCGACGCATCCGGTTGGCCGGACACCTGCACGTGATAGGTCTTGTCCAGATGGGTAACCGGGTCGGTGATACCGGCCGCCCAGGTCGTGTCGTTGCTGAGCAGCAGCAAGCCCTCGCTGGCCTTGTCCAGACGACCCACCGGCCCCAGCCAGGGTAATCCGGCCGCTGCCAGCGCGGTGTAGACCGTGGCGCGCCCGTGTTCGTCGGCGGCACTGACGACCAGACCGCGCGGCTTGTTGAACATCACATGGACGGGCTCGGCGGATTTCACCGGCTTGCCGTCGACGGCGAGCTGCTGTCGATCCAGCAAGGTCGGATGATACGGATCGCGTACCACGCGACCGTCCAGGCTCACACGACCCTCGCGCACCCATTGCTCGGCCTGGCTGCGTGAACATGCGCCCAGCTTGGATAACACCCGAGCCAATCCATGCCTGGGTGCATGAATTGCCAACGCGATGGTGCCGGAGGAACGGAAAGGTGTGCGTGACATCCAGCTAGCGTATAGGCCGGCGCCACCAGGCGACAAGGATCCGTGATTGGAATCGATATATGCAGCCGTAGTGAGTCCGTCACCTCGCGGTATGGCGAGCAAAAAAAACCCGGCCGAAGCCGGGTTTTTTCATGCTGCGTGACTCAGGTTCGATTACTGCTGAACCTGCAGCTCCGTGCGACGGTTCTGGGCACGACCGGCATCCGTGGCGTTGTCGCCAATCGGATCGTTCTTGCCATGACCGATCGGACCTTCCAGACGGCTGGCGTCGATACCATGGCTGGTCAGGTAGTTGTACACGATCTGTGCACGACGCTCCGACAGGCTCTGGTTGTACGCATCGGCACCCTTCGAGTCGGTGTAGCCGGCCACGGTCACGTGCACCTGCGGGTAACGCTGCAGGGTGTCGACGGCCTGATCCAGCACCGACAGCGAGTCCGCGGTCGGCTCAGCCAGCGACTTGGCGATGTCCTTCTCGCCCTTCTTCGGACGGTCGAACTTGAAGTTCACACCGCGCAGGTCGATCACGACCTTCTGTGGGCAACCATCCGGATCCACAACCGTGCCTTCCGGCAGGTTCGGGCACTTGTTGTCGCAGAGGTTCACACCGTTGACGATGGTCTTGGAGCAGTCAGGCGCGGCCGGTGGGGGAGCTGCCGGGGCCGGAGCCGCGGCCGGGGAACCGAAGCGCGAAACGATGCTCAGGCCCAGGAGCCAGTCACCGAAGCCGCTCTTGGCCGGGTTGGTCTTGTTGTCCCAGTCGTAACGGTAGCCGGCTTCCACACGGACATCCGTGCTGTCCGTGACCGTCTTCGATACACCGCCGCCCAGTTCGGCAGCCGGCGACCAACCGCTCGCAAACGTGCTCTGGTGATGGCTGCCCATCACGCCAACCAACCCGTACGGGCGCCATGCATTCCAGTCACCGTAATAGAAACGGGCGACGGCGCCGACACTGGTGCTGGCCCACGAATCCTGGCTATGACCGCTTGATCCGGGAGTCAGGACAGCGTTGTCGATCTTCCGCTTGGTGCGGTCAACAAACGCGTCGATCGACATGTTCGGCGTGAAGAAGCGACCGAAGCCCAGACCGTAATAGAACTGGCGGCTGTTGGTGTCGCGCTTGTGGTCGTTGTAGTAGCCACCGACGGTCGGCGCGATATACCAGCGGTCGTCGTAGCTCGACGTGGCCGTCTGGGTCGATGCAGAATCGGCTGCCGGAGCCGGAGCCGTGGTGTCCTGCGCATGAACGGCACCCACGCCGCCCAGGGCCAGCGCGATCAGAAAGTACAAGCCCTTACGTTTCATCAGGTGTCTCCTCATTTATTAGATTTTTCGCGTCCGCCCAACCCCAACCGGAAATCGCGCGTCAGAACTGAACTACGTCATTCAGGGCTTTTAAAGCCCCTGCTTGGCGTTCATGCGACAAGCGGCGGAGAGTGTAGCAAAATCGTTAAGCCGTTGGCACCTTAACGCATTTACAACCAAACCTCGGTGAGCTTTCGTTCAGGAAAGTTCATTGTCGATTGGCAATGCGGGGTTTCAACTCTAGCGGAAGTTTACGGTTATGGTCTACGGGATTAGAGGTTTCATGCATTTTACGGAAAGAGGAAGCAGGGACCGTCATTAAGCGGAGTGCCTGCTGCCTTGCCTGCCCTGTCTTAATCTTGCACTCACACCGTCTTTACAATGTGAAGAGGCCCAGGAATTCCTGTATCGGCATCGCATCGAGCCGGACCGGGTCCTGTGTGGCCGCCATGATGGCCTTGACCTGATGGGCCGGCAGGTGACCCTGCATGGCGGCCTCGAATTTCTTCAGCAATACCGGGATACCTTCAGCACGGCGCTTGCGGTGGCCGATCGGATAATCGATCGAGACCTTTTCCGTACTCGTGCCGTCCTTGAAGACCACCTGCAACGAATTGCCGATATAGCGCTTGGCCGGGTCGAAATAGTCCTTGGTGAACTGCGGATTCTCGACCACCGTCATCTTGTCGCGCAGTGCGTCGATGCGCGGGTCCGCAGCAATGTCATCGTTGTAGTCGCTGGCCACCAGGCGGCCGAAGATCAGCGGCACGGCCACCATGTACTGGATGCAGTGATCGCGGTCGGCGTAATTGGCCAGCGGGCCGGTCTTGTCGATGATGCGGCAGCCGGCTTCCTGGGTCTCGATGACGATCTTCTCGATCTGGTCGAGCTTGCCGGCCACCTGGGCGTGCAGCTGCATGGCGCATTCCACCGCGGTCTGCGCGTGGAACTCGGCTGGGAAGCTGATTTTGAAAAGGACGTTTTCCATCACATAGCTGCCAAACGGACGCTCGAACTCGAACGGCTTGCCCTTGAACGCCACGTCGTAGAAGCCCCAGGTCTTCGCACTCAGCGCGGACGGATAGCCGACCACACCGCGATAGACCGCATTGATCGCATGGGTGACCGCGCGACGGCAGGCATCACCGGCGGCCCAGCTCTTGCGCGGGCCGGTGTTCGGCGCGTGGCGGTAGGTGCGCAAGGCACCGTTGTCGATCCAGCTGTGCGACACGGCGGTGGTGATCTGCTCCTTGTTGCCGCCCAGCATCGCGGTAGCCACTGCAGTGGACGCCAAGCGCACCAGGATCACGTGATCCTGACCGACCCGGTTGAAGCTGTTCAACAGCGCGTAGCAACCCTGGATCTCGTGCGCCTTGATCGCGTAACCGAGCACGTCACGCACGGTCAGCGGCTGACCACCTTCGCGCTCGGCCTTGCGGCTCAGGTAATCGGCCACGGCGAGGATCGCACCGAGGTTGTCCGACGGATGCCCCCACTCGGCCGCCAGCCAGGTGTCATTGAAATCCAGCCAGCGGATCTGCGTGCCGATCGCGAACGCCGCCTGTACCGGATCCAGTTCGTGGCTGGTGCCCGGCACGCGCGCGCCACCCGGCAGGGTCGCACCCGGCACCAGCGGCCCGAGATGCTTCACGCATTCCGGAAATTTCATCGCCAGCATCGAGGTGCCCAGCGAATCAAGCAGCATGTAGCGCGCGGTGTCGTAGGCCTCCTTCGAGTCGATCGGGTAATCGGCGACGTAGTCGGCGATGTCGACCAGCGGCTGGTCAGGATCGGGGCGGACAGCGGAACGGATGTCGTGCGCACTCATGACAGATCTCGCAACAGGGGAAATCGTTATTTTAGCTGACCGATACGTTCGGAAGCAGCCCTCTGTTGCTTGACCGCAGCGTCGCTGGCACCGACAATTTGCTGGCTTATCCCAGAAGGGAGTAGTTCCCGACGCAGGTTCGCCTGCATCGGTGTGGTGATCGTCAACACGGGCGATGCTTCGCCCCGGTCACCTCGGCAGTCATGCTGCGAACGAGACTTTTGTGGTGGCTACAGGCCGCGCGCGCCTGTGGTCACTGCATTGTCTGCCGCGCATGGACTCCCACATGGACCTCTTCTCTACCGATTTTCTCTCCGGCCTGCTGGCCATCATCCTGCTCGACCTGGTGCTGGCGGGTGACAACGCCATCGTCATCGCCATGGCAGCCAGTCGCCTGCCCGCGGCGCTGCAGAAGAAAGCGGTGTTCTGGGGTACGTTTGGTGCTGTCGCTGTTCGCTTTGCGCTGACCGCCGTCGTGGTCTACCTGCTCAAAGTGCCAGGGTTGATGCTGATCGGCGGCCTGTTGCTGCTGCCGATCGCCTGGAAACTGTTGCGCCATGACGCAGACACCGATCCCGCAATCAGCGCCCGTGACACCTTCTGGAGCGCGCTGCGCACGATCATCGTCGCCGATGCCTTGATGGGCATGGACAATGTGCTGGCGATCGCTGGCGCATCGAGTGGCCATCTCGGACTGGTCATCCTGGGCCTGCTGATAAGCATTCCACTGGTGGTCTGGGGATCCACGCTGATTCTGAAACTGATTAACCGCTTTCCGATAATCATGTACGCCGGCGCTGGTGCGATTGCGTTTACTGCCGGCCGGATGATTACCCACGACCCATGGCTGGGTAGCTGGCTCGATATATCGGACTGGTTGAAATACAGTGTGGATGCCGTACTGGTGATCGGCATTTGTGGCGGTGGCTGGCTGATGCAACGACGCAGGCTATCGAGGCCGGCAGGCCACTGACGCTCTGCTCGAGTCATTCGAATGCATTCGTGCAGGCGGGTATTCCGCTTGAGTCGTGGCGAGGCAACGCGCAACACTGCACCGTCCCACCCACACGGAATCACCATGAGGCTTTACTACATGCCCGGGGTCTGTTCGCTGGCCGATCACATCGTGCTGGAGTGGATCGGCCAGCCCTACCAGATCGAAGAAGTGCCGCGTGCCGAGTTGCGTTCGCCGGAATACCTGAAGCTCAATCCCGATGGCGTGGTGCCGGTGCTGGTCGATGATGATGGTTGGGTGTTGACTGAGAATGTCGCCATCCTCAATTACCTTGCCGATCGCTTCCCGGCGGCACAACTGGGCGGCGATGGCACGCCACGCGGGCGCGCCGAGGTCAACCGCTGGCTGGGCTTGCTCAACTCCGACGTGCATCCGGCATTCAAGCCGCTGTTCCGGCCCGATCGCTTTATTGCCGACGCGTCCCCGCATGCCGAGCTGCAGGACACGGCGCGGACGAAGCTGCGCAGTTATTTCGAGCGGCTGGATGCACGACTGGCAAGCCATGACTGGCTCGCCGGCACACGTTCGATCGCCGATCCCTACCTGTTCGTGGTGCAGCGCTGGGCCAGGGCGAAGGCGGTCGACCTGGGTGGTCTCGACCACCTTGAACGCTTTGTCCATCGCATGCACGCCGACCCCGGCGTCAAGGCAGCGATGCGCGCCGAGGGCATCTGAGTCGCGACAACCGGCATTTGCCGGCATGCCACCAGATCCTTGTCCAACCTTCGCTTCACGATCAAGTTCAGAAGACCGGGAGCCTTCAAGCCAACCCTAGTACATCGTCGGCAGCCTGACCGTCATGTTCACATCAGGCGTATCGCGGGTTGCGCCGACGCCCAGCGTGAAGTTCAAGGTTCGCTTGTCACTGAGCCGGTACGCGCCGCCAATCAGGAACGTGCCAAGTACCGTCTTGGTCGAGCCGGGCACGGTCTGGTTGTTCTGTTTGGTGATGCCGACGAAACTCTGGTCATAGCCGAAGCTGATGGAGGCCTTGTCATTCAGCGCGAGTCCCACGCCGATGCTGGCATCAACCACATCACCGACCGAAACCTTGCCCAGATACTCCTTGCCGGCCAGCAGCACGTTTCGACTCACCCCATAGCGCGGGAAATTGTGCAGGTAGCTTACGTTGCCGAAAAGCACCACCGGGTCGGACGGGAGCAACCAGGTAAGACCAGGCTGCAGCGAATAGAACCCGGAACCCGTGGGTTGCTGCAGTGGCAAGCCGGTACCCGTCGCATTCTGCACACAACGTGTCACGCAGTCGGTGACGACGTCAAACGGATCCTCACCGGTGCGCGACTTGAAGCGCAGCCAGCCCACGTAATAGGTGTTGTCGGCACCGCCATCATTGAACTGATAACGCGCGGTTGCCTCGATGTCACCGATACCGTGACCGCTGGTCGTGAATACATTGTCCTCGGCACTGCCGGTGAATATCTCGCGACTGGTCGTCTCGGTGCCCGCGTAAACATAGGGTACGCGGACTTCCAGTTCCCACCGGTTCGTCAGTCCATAGCGCAGGGCCATGGTGGCGGTCTGCGTGGTGGTCCTGACCTGACGGGCATCGATCAGGCCGATCAGGATGGCCGGGATGACGGTATAGCCGATCAGGTCGACGCGATCGACCGATGAATAGCTGAACTGGTAGGACGGTTCCAGCACAAACTTGCCGCGTGGTGTCAGCACGCCAGGCTGATCATTGATGGGTGCGACTGCCGGCGGCCGCTCATCCTGCGTCGGCGCCGGGGCCTGGCCCACGGGTTTGACATCCGCCTGGCCGTCGGCGGCAGGCATCGGCAGCGCAGATGCTCCGGTACCCGCCGCATTGATGTTGCCGGCGCGCTGGCGATCGAGCACATCCATCCCGACCGCGTGACGCAGGGCCCGATAGTCGGCTTCCTGGGCCACCAATTTGCGTTTCATCGCGTCAAGTTGCGCGGTATAGGCATCGATCTGGCTGCGCATCGCTTCCAGTTGCTCGCCCTGCTCGGTCAGTTTCTTGCTGACATCCGCCGGCGCCTGGCTGGACCCAGCGGGCGTCGGGGCCTGTGGCACCACGGCGGCTTCCTGCCCACTTGCCACACCGCCCAGCAGAACCAGGCCTGCACAGCCGACCGAACACATGCGTCGCCACGATTTCGGTTCCATCACGTTCTCCTCGCGAATCGGTGCCGATCAGATGGAGTGGCATGACTGCAGCAGCGCATGGGCTACGTCCGTATGGCGGTGCTCGTGCTCAGTGCCCCAATGAATTGATCAAGGCCGACTGCAGGGTGCTTTGCAGGTTGAGGCTCTTGAAAAGGTTCAGCGTGTTGACCGTGGTGTTGAGCGTCGTCAGGGTCTGGATGCTCTGGTTGTTCAGACTGTTCTGAACCACCGTGCCGGCCGTTGTCTGGGTCAGCGCCGCGGGATCGAAGGTGTTGCCCGGACCGTTCTGGACGCTGAGGGTGCTGGTCGCGGCAGCAAGGGCACTGGCCTGTTCCGCACTCATCTGCCCGATATTGGGGATGTACAAGCTGGTGCTGGTGACCAGGTTGCCGTTGACATAGACGGCACGTTCGATGCCAAACGAAGCCAGCAGGCCCGAACCCGTATCAAAACCACCGCGGATGGCGTCGAGGCGCTTGTTGCTGACGGCTACACCCCAACTGGCTGCTTCCACCGCGTTTCCTGGCGCTGCAACCACACCCGGTGGCACGGGATTTCCGGCATGTGCCGCATCCGTCCATGCGCATGCCACGCCAACCAGGATGCAAAGCCCGATGCACCCGGGCCATGTCATGTTGAAGATCAGGGGTTTCATCACAGCATCTCGTTCACAGGTTGAGGTCGTCCGGGCCATCCTTGGGCAAGGTGAGCGTGCCCAACCCGGAACGGTCGATCCCCAGGCCCAACGGCGCAATCGGCGCGACATGCCAGTCGGCCGGGCTGTTGAAAACGGCCAGTGAACGCCGGTTGTGGATCACGAAGACCAGATGGTTTTTCCACAAAATATTGAATTGCGAGAGCGGCATGGAGCGTGTGCCGCGGGCGGGATCCCCCACCAGGACGCGCCCGTCACGCAGCCCCTTGATCACCACAAAATGGTGGTAGCCCTTCTCGTCGATCAGCACGATGGCCGGCAGGTGCTCCTGCTGAAGTTTCTCCAGCGGCACCTGGAAGCCATCCGCATCGAATCCATGGGCCAGCAGGTATTCCTTGATATCCAGCAGCGAAAAACCTTCCTTGCTGATCTTCTGTCGATCGCCGTGGGCATACATCTGCTCGAACGCTGACTGTTCGTTCACCGGGTAGCCGTACTGGTAGGTCAGCAAGGTGGCCACCGCCGCCGAGCCGCAGCTGAAATCGTATTTCTGCCGGATCGTGTTCTTGAAGCGGGCTTCCTTCAGGCTGGTGATGTGGAAGCCGTAGTTGTTGCCCTGGATGCCTGGTATCGCCACGGTTGCCGCAGCCAGTGAACCGACCGGCAGCAGTGTGGTGAATACAGCCGTAAGGAGCACGCCACATTTCATGGCTGGAACTGCACGTTGACGATGGTGGCGTTCTGGATCAGCACGTTGTTGCCGGTGTTCTGGATCACCATCGGCAAACCCGCAGCACCACTGAAGGAACCACTGCTGATCGCGTTGGCGCCGGTCAGCACATGATCGGCGCTGTTGTTGCTCACCGTGCCGTTGAGCGTCATTTTTTCGAAAACTTCGGTACCGCCGCTGAGCGTTGCCAGCGTCGTCGAATCCACGCTGTGCCCTAGCCCGTCCACATCACGCGACGTTGCAGCAAGCGTTTTCACATGCTGTCCGGATGCTGGCGATGTTGCCGCAACCGATGCCGGCGCGGAGGGCGTAGCCGGCGCCGCAGCGGCTACATTCCCTGCAGCCGCTCCGAGCAGCAGCATGGCAAGCCAGGACACAGGTCTGACAGTTCGCATGGTTGTATCTCCCATGACAGCCATGACGGTCGCAGGCAACGGAAGCACCGCACCTGTCGATCAGGTAGCGGTGGCCAGCAGGCGCACGACCGTCGGAAAGCACTGTGGAGCGCCTGGCGCTCCACAGTGTGAGGTTCCACTCAGTGACCAACGTTCAGGTTGGCCTGAACATTCACGCTTTGCTGGATCAGCGATCCGATACCGCTGTTCTGTGCCATCACCGTGACACCGGCGGCCGCTGCCGCCGCGCCGGACATGTTGTTGGACATGTCGAACGAGCCGGCATCTACCGAGTTCGATCCACCCGCACCACCGGCCCCGCCGGCTCCTGCAGTAGCTGCACCACCCGTCGTGCCGGACGCGCCGCTGCCACCCGCACCACCCATGCCTGCAGTGCTGTCGGCCGCGCCGCTGGTTCCACCAGTGGATGTTGATGCGCCGCTGCTCGCCGTGGAGGCACCACTGGTGCCAGCACCGCCGGCCCAGGCACCCGCACCACTGGTTGCCGATCCGGAACCTGCACCACGTTGATGATTACGTGCGTTGCCGGTGCTTCCATCGGAGTCGCCACCGGCGGCGGCGCTCAGAGCACCAGCATCACCGCTGGAGCTGCCCGATCCGCCTGCATGACCACTGCGGGCATGGGCATTTCCACCGTCGCCACCCGAGCCACCGCCACCGGCGGCTGCGAAACCGCCGAGAGCATCGCCACCGGAACCTCCCTTGCCTCCACTGGCGTTACCCATGTTCGTAGCCACGTTGCCGATATCGTGAACGCGGATGTTGGTCACGGTGCCATCAAGGCTGCTTACTGCGACCGCCTTGCTGGTATTGAAGGAGTCACTGACTGTCGAGGTCGCCGTTGCGCCATTATTGGCGGCTGATGTGCCCAGTCCATTGGAGTTGACATCACCGCTGTTGTTCCGGTCATCGCCGCTGTTCGTCTTGGTGACCGTCTTGCTGTGGGTGCTCGAATTGGTGTGGGTACTCGAGTTGGTGTAGGTGAGGGTGTTGTCGTTGTTGTAGTTGTGATCTGCCATGGCCGGGAGAGCAAATCCCAAGCCAAGCAGCACCGCTGTTGCGAGAAGAGTCTTGCGCATGTCTGTTCTCCTTGGAGCAATGCAGGTGATCCCCTGTTTGTCGTGCGTTTGCAGCTCTCAAGTAAGGCAACATTCACGCCACTCGGGCCTCCAAGGACGCGCAAGAATTCATTCATTGAAAATCAATGAATTAGACGTACCTTGCGCAGGCATGCATGATGAAAACCGCCAGGGAAAGGCAAGGCAGTGATTCAACCCCGTTACAGTCCAGGCCCTGCGCGCACCCGCCATTCGGCCTGGCACAAGGGACTACGCCCATCCGACGGTTCGTTGTTACACCTGTAACAGAAGTGATACAGCATCAATAAATCGGTGGAAGACTAAACAGCCATCCGCTGATCCGATGCCTCGGGCTGCGCATTGGCAGCCCTGGAAACGGAAGAGGGAGCCTTGCGGCTCCCTCCCGGTTAGCACGATGGCATCCTCTCAGCGCTTGTCGATCGGCACGTAAGCCTGGTCTTCTGGCCCGGTGTAGTTCGCGCTGGGACGGATGATCTTGCCGTCCTCGCGCTGTTCGATCACGTGTGCGCTCCAGCCGGAGGTGCGCGCGATCACGAACAGCGGCGTGAACATCGCGGTCGGCACGCCCATCATGTGATAGGTGCTGGCCGAGAACCAGTCGAGGTTCGGAAACATCTTCTTGACCTCGCCCATCACCTTCTCGATGCGCTCGGACACCTCGAACAGGGTCGGGTTGCCGCCATCGGTGCACAGCTTGCGCGAGATCTCCTTGATGATCTCGTTGCGCGGGTCGGACACCGTGTACACCGGATGACCGAAGCCGATGATGATTTCCTTGCGCTCGACGCGGGCGCGGATATCGGCTTCCGCCTCACTGGCGCTGCGATAGCGCGCGATGATCTCCATCGCCACCTCGTTGGCACCGCCATGCTTCGGACCGCGCAGCGCGCCGATCGCGCCGGTGATCGCCGAATACATGTCCGAGCCAGTACCGGCAATCACGCGTGCGGCAAAGGTCGAAGCGTTGAACTCGTGTTCGGCGTACAGCACCAGCGACTTGTCCAGCGCCTGTGCGTGCAGGTCGCTCGGCTTCTTGCCGTGGAGCAGGTGCAGGAAGTGTGCGGCGATCGACTCGTCGTCGGTCTGCGTCTCGATGCGCTTGCCGTTGTGGCTGAAGTGGTACCAGTACAGCAGCATCGAACCGAAACTGGCCATCAGGCGGTCAGCGATCTCGCGTGCGCCGGTGACGTTGTGGTCGTCCTTCTCCGGCAGCACGGTGCCAAGCACGGAGCAGCCGGTACGCATCACGTCCATCGGGTGAGTCGCGGCCGGCAACAGTTCGAGCGCGCTCTTCACCGGCGCCGGCAAGCCGCGCAAGCGCTTCAGGCGCGCGCGGTAGTTGTTCAGCTCGGTCCAGTTAGGCAACACACCATGCACCAGCAGATAGGCGACTTCCTCGAAGCAGCCCTTGGCGGCCAGATCATGGATGTCGTAACCGCGGTAATGCAGGTCATTGCCGCTGCGGCCGACCGTGCACAGCGCGGTGTTGCCGGCAGCCACACCGGACAGCGCGACGGATTTCTTGGCCTTGGGAAGGGTTGGCTCGCTCATCGGGTGCTTCTCCTGTGATGCAGGGATTTCTGACGTGGGAACGACGCGTCACGTGTAGGAGCGCACCCTGTGCGCGATGCTCTTGCGATGTCATGCGAAAAGCCATCGCGCACAGGGTGCGCTCCTACACCAGCCGGCGTCAGCCTTTCTTTGTAAACAGTGCGTCGAGCTTGTCTTCGTAAGCGTGGTAGCCGAGGAAGTCGTACAGCTCCTCGCGCGTCTGCAAGGTATCGATGATGTGCTTCTGGGTGCCTTCGCGGCGCACGGTCTCGTAGAAGTTCAGCGCGGCCTTGTTCATCGCGCGATAGGCGCCGCAGCAGTACAGCGCGATGTCCACGCCCCCGTCACGCAATTCGTCGGTGGTGAAGAAGGGTGTGGAACCGAATTCGGTCAGGTTGGCGAGAATGGGTATCTTCACCGCCGCCTTGAAGCGACGATAGTCATCCAGCGTCTTCATCGCCTCGGGGAAGATCATGTCGGCACCGGCCTCGACGTAGGCGCAGGCACGCTCGATCGCCGCATCGATGCCCTCGACGGCCGCTGCGTCCGTGCGCGCCATCACCACGAAGCCCGGGTCGGTACGCGCATCCATCGCCGCCTTGATGCGATCGACCATCTCGCCCTTGGGCACCACTTCCTTGCCCGGACGATGGCCGCAGCGCTTCTGGCCGACCTGATCCTCCATGTGCACCGCGGCCACGCCGATGCGCTCGAACGAACGGATCGTACGCGCAATGTTGAACGCACCGCCCCAGCCGGTATCGATATCGACCAGCAGCGGCAGTTGGGTGGCGTCCACGATGCGGCGCGCGTCGGTGAGTACGTCCTCCATCGTGCTGATGCCCAGATCCGGCACGCCCAGCGAATTGGCGGCCACACCGCCGCCGGACAGGTACAGCGCCTTGTAGCCGACGCGCTTGGCCATCAGGCCGGCGTAGGCGGTGATCGCACCCATCACCTGCAGCGGCTGCTCTTCAGCCAGTGCGGCGCGGAAACGCGCGCCGGAGGATGCCATCGTCGTCATGGATTGCTCCGCGTCAAAACGTGCATTTTAGCGCACTGCGATACGTGAGTCCCTGCCCCGACCATTCGCCTTGAGCCGATCGACCTCGAGCGGATTTCATCGGAATGGAGTCCGCCTGCGTGGCTTGCCTACGATAGTCACAACAAATCGAATCAATGCGAACAATCAATTAGAGTAATCGTGCGATACCCCCTATCCTCATGTTTCACTTTCAACCAACACGGAAAACCAACGATGTCGCTGATCAACACCGAAATCAAACCGTTCAAGGCACAGGCCCTCAAGAGCGGCAAGTTTATTGAAGTTTCCGACGCTGACCTGAAGGGCAAGTGGTCCGTCGTGTTCTTCTATCCGGCCGACTTCACCTTCGTCTGCCCGACCGAGCTCGAGGACCTGGCTGACAATTACGCCGAATTCCAGAAGCTGGGTGTCGAGATCTACTCGGTATCCACCGACACCCATTTCGCCCACAAGGCCTGGCACGACACGTCTGATGCGGTGAAGAAGATCAACTACACGATGGTCGGCGACCCGACCGGCACGATCAGCCGCAACTTTGGCGTGATGATCGAGGAAGCCGGCCTGGCCGATCGCGGCACCTTCGTGATCGACCCGGCAGGCAAGATCCAGATCGTCGAGATCAACGCCGGTGGTATCGGCCGTGACGCATCCGAGCTGCTGCGCAAGGTCAAGGCCGCGCAGTATGTCGCCGCACATCCGAACGAGGTCTGCCCGGCCAAGTGGAAGGAAGGCGAGAAGACCCTGGCTCCCTCGCTGGACCTGGTCGGCAAGATCTAAGCACTACCCGCGCCACGCGCACCGGACCCGGAGTTCTTCCGGGTCCGCAGTACCTGAACTGCAAACCAGCGACGCCCGGGCCTGCCCGGGTGCTCGCCACATGCACCCTGAATAAACCCATCGACGGAGCTACGCCCATGTTGGATGCCAATCTCTCCACCCAGTTGAAGGCCTATCTCGAAAAGGTCACGCAGCCGATCGAGATCGTTGCGTCCCTGGACGACAGCGCCAAATCAGTTGAACTGAACGAACTGCTCGAGGAAATCGCCTCACTGTCCGACCAGATCAGCCTGGTGCGCCGCGACGACAACGAGCGCAAGCCCTCGTTTGCGATCAACCGCGTCGGCAGCGACATCGGCGTGCGCTTCGCCGGCATCCCGATGGGCCATGAATTCACTTCACTCGTGCTCGCCCTGCTGCAGGTCGGCGGACATCCGTCGAAGACCGCGACCGATGTGATCGAGCAGGTGAAGAACCTCGACGGTGACTATCGTTTCGAGACCTATTTCTCGCTGTCCTGCCAGAACTGCCCCGACGTGGTGCAGGCGCTGAACCTGATGAGCGTGCTGAACCCGAAAATCCAGCACGTCGCGATCGACGGCGCGCTGTACCAGGACGAGGTCGATGCACGCCAGATCATGTCGGTGCCGACCGTGTTCCTCAACGGCGAGGTGTTCGCCCAGGGCCGCATGAGCCTGGAGCAGATTCTGGCCAAGATCGACACCGGCGCCAGCACCCGCGAAGCGCAGAAGATCAAGAGCAAGGACGCATTCGACGTGCTCGTCGTCGGCGGTGGTCCGGCCGGTTCGGCCGCAGCGATCTATGCAGCACGCAAGGGCATCCGCACCGGCGTGGCGGCCGAGCGATTCGGTGGCCAGGTGCTCGACACCATGTCAATCGAGAACTTCATCTCAGTCACCGCCACGGATGGCCCGAAGATGGGCATGGCACTGGAGCAACACGTCAAGGAATACGACGTCGACATCATGAACCTGCAGCGTGCCGAGAAACTGCTGCCGACCAACGAGACAGGCGGCCTGATCGAAGTGCAGCTAGCCAATGGCGCCACGCTGAAATCGAAGACCGTGATCCTCTCCACCGGCGCACGCTGGCGGCAGATGGGCGTGCCCGGCGAAGAGCAGTACCGCAACAAGGGTGTGGCCTACTGCCCGCATTGCGACGGCCCGCTGTTCAAGGGCAAATGCGTGGCGGTGATCGGCGGCGGCAACTCCGGCGTCGAGGCGGCAATCGACCTGGCCGGCATCGTCAGCCACGTCACCCTGGTCGAGTTCGACAGCAAGCTGCGCGCCGATGAAGTCTTGCAGCGCAAGCTGCGCAGCCTGCCCAACGTCGACATCATCGTCAGTGCGCAGAGCACTGAAGTGCTAGGCGATGGCCAGAAGGTCAACGGCCTGGTCTACAAGGATCGTGTCAGCGGCGAGGCGCACACCGTCGAGCTGGAAGGCATCTTCGTGCAGATCGGCCTGCTGCCGAATACCGAGTGGCTGAAGGGCACGCTGGAGCTGTCACCGCGCGGCGAGATCGTCATCGACGAGCGTGGTCAGACCTCGCTACCGGGCGTGTTCGCTGCCGGCGATGCCACCACCGTGCCGTACAAGCAGATCGTCATCGCGATGGGTGCCGGTTCCACCGCTGCACTGAGCGCGTTCGATTATCTGATCCGTAGTCCGGTACCCGCTCCGATCGAGGAAGCCGAAGCGGTAGCCGCCTGAACCGAACGAACGGGACGCATTGCCGTCCCGTTTGCTTTTACCAGTATTGACTCAACTGCCCTGAGCGGGGCCACGCTCCAGTGCGCGGCAGATGTTGTCCAGCGCAGCCGGGTTATCCGGCGTAGACAGATCGCCCGAATCACGATGTCGCACCGTTATTCGTCACCAACGGCAAGTGTCGTACCAGCGACAAGACTCACGGGTGCCCACTGCCCCTATTGGTCGAGAACGTGGGCAGCTGCCAGCCGTACTTCAGCGACAACTGACGCAGGCCACTGCTGACGAGAATGCCGACCCACGGCACCCATTGCGTCGACCAGCCCTGGTGCTCGCCGATGACCTCGATGGCGGCACCCAGCAACGCCGCCGAAGCGTAGATTTCCTTCTGCAGAATCAGCGGAATCCGGTTGAGCAGGACATCGCGCATCATGCCGCCACCGACAGCGGTGAACATGCCCAGCAGAATGGCGGTTTCCGCCCCGTGGCCATAGCTCAACGCCTTGTGGGCTCCAGCGACGGCGAAAAAGCCCATGCCGATCCCGTCGAAGAAGCGCACCGGATACGCCAGGCGCACCACCAGCGGATACGCACCGATCACCGCCATCACGGCCAGCATCGACACGCCCAGGTAACGCCAGTCCGACAGACCCAGCGGCGGGATCGCTCCGATGCATAGATCACGCACGATGCCACCGCCGCAGGCCACGATGAAGGCCGCAGCGGCGATGCCGAACAGGTCGAGGTTGCGCTGCTTCGCCGCGATCGCACCACTCAACGCAAAGACGAAGGTTCCCACCAGGTCGAGGAAGGCAAACAGGAAGCTCTCGCTCATCCGTGCGCCTCGCCCGCGGCGAGCCATGCGGCGGCGGCCGTCAGCATCGCCTGCAGCCCCGTCTTCAGGGTGCGCGGCAGCACCGGCGCGAACTTCGGCGAATGGTTGCTCGGAATGGCGTTGATCCTTCCCTTGGCCTTGGCTTCGGCATAAACCGCCGGATCCGTGCCGCCGACAAACCAGAACACATACGGCACCTTCCAGCCCCGGCCGAAGATGCTGAAATCCTCGCTGGCCGCCGCTTGCGCCGTTTCGTAAGCGCGCTCGCCGAACTGCGCCTTGAACGCCGACACCACGCAGGCGGTTGCCTGCGCATCGTTCTCGGTCAGCGGGTAACTGCTCAGCGTGGTGAACTCCGGATCGCGCTCGGCATTCGAAGCCGCGCACTCGGCACAGCAGATGCGCCTGACCGCCGACAGCATGTGCTCACGCACGGCATCGTTGTAGGTACGGATATTCAACTTCAGCGTGGCATCGTCCGGGATGATGTTTTCCTTGGTGCCTGCCTGCAAGGCGCCGATCGTCAGCACGGCACTGTCGCTCGGTGCGATTTCACGCGAGACGATGGTCTGCAAGCGCAGCGTTGCGGACGCCGCCATGATCACCGGATCGATCGCCGTCTGCGGTTGCGAGCCGTGCGAACCACGCCCGAACAACTTCACCTTGATGCTGTCGCCGGCCGAGAGAATGATGCCGCTGCGATAGCCGACCGTGCCCGCCTCGCCGACCATGACATGCTGGCCGAGGATGACATCCGGCTTCGGGAAGCGCTCGACCATGCCGTCGTCCATCATGCCCTGCGCACCCCGCCCCACTTCCTCGCCGGGCTGGAATACCACCAGCAAAGTTCCCTTCCATTGATCGCGATGCTCGGCCAGCAAGCGCGCCGCGCCCATCAACCAGGCCACATGCAGGTCATGCCCGCAGGCATGCGCCACGCCGACCTCGATCCCGTCCTCATCCCTGGCGGTCACCGTGCTGGCGTAAGGAAGACCGGTCGCTTCGGCGACCGGCAGCGCATCCATATCGGCGCGCAGCATCACCGTGGGGCCATCGCCGTTGCGCAGCAGGCCGACCACCCCGGTACCACCGATTCCGCGCGTCACCTCGTAACCTTGGCCGGAAAGCCAGTCGGCCGCTATCTCGGCGGTGCGGACCTCCTGCATCGACAATTCGGGATGGCGATGCACATCCTTGTAGATGTGCTCCAGCTCAGGCAGCAAGGCTTCGATGGAAGCGTCCAGTGCGGCGACCAGCTGACTCATCCGCGCATCCTCCGTTTGGCCATCGAGCATACCTTTACGCCCTCGGGCCGAGCGTAAAGATGGCGTGACAACACAGCCATCCGGCACACGTCACTACTTTCGGAATGACAAACGACAACGGGCCGGCAAAAGCCGGCCCGTTGTTGGCACTCCCGCTCGGGGAATACCGTCTCAGCGATTACTTCTTGGCGAACAGATGCTCGACGCCGGCGCGCTCTTCACGTAGCTCCTTGTCGGTGGCGTCCATGCGGGCACGCGAGAAGTCGTTGATCGACAGACCCTGCACGATCTCGTACTTGCCGTTCTTCACGGTCACTGGGTAGCCGTAGATCACACCCGGCGCGATGCCGTAGGAGCCGTCGGACGGAATGCCCATCGAGACCCAGTCACCTTCGGCCGTGCCCAGCGCCCACGAGCGCATGTGATCGACCGCGGCCGACGCAGCCGAGGCCGCCGAGGACGCACCACGTGCCTTGATGATCGCCGCGCCGCGCTGCTGCACGGTCGGAATGAAATCGCTCTCGTACCAGGCCTGGTCGACCAGCGATAGCGCCGCCTTGCCTTCGACGGTGGCGTGATGCAAGTCCGGGTACTGGGTGGAGCTGTGGTTGCCCCAGATCGTCATCTTCTTGATGTCGGTATTGTGCTTGCCGGTCTTCTCGGCGAGCTGGCTCAGCGCGCGGTTATGGTCGAGGCGAACCATGGCAGTGAAGCACTTCGGGTCCAGGTCCGGCGCGTTCTGCTGGGCGATCAGCGAGTTGGTGTTGGCCGGGTTGCCGACCACCAGCACACGCACGTCACGCTTGGCGTGATCGTTCAGTGCCTTGCCCTGCGGGCCGAAGATGGCACCGTTGGCTTCCAGCAGATCCTTGCGCTCCATGCCCGGGCCACGCGGGCGTGCACCGACCAGCAGCGCGTAGTCGACGTCCTTGAACGCGACATTGAGGTCATCGGTCGCGACGACACCGGCCAGGGTCGGGAACGCGCAATCGTTGAGCTCCATCACCACACCCTGCAGCGCGGGCAGCGCCGGGGTGATTTCCAGCAAATGCAGGATCACCGGCTGATCCGGACCCAGCATGTCGCCAGCGGCGATACGGAACAACAGCGCATAACCGATCTGGCCAGCGGCTCCGGTAACGGCAACTCGAACGGGGGCTTTCATCGTGGCAACTCCTTGGGGGATGTTCATTCTATGTAGGAGCGCACCTTGTGCGCGATGGTTTTTCGTAGCAAGAGCATCGCGCACAGGGTGCGCTCCTACAGGTGTGTTCACGTCAGTTCGGCGAAGAACTCGGCAATGCGCGCCAGGCCAGGCGCCAATTGTGCCGTGGGACAGGTATAGGAAATGCGCATGGCGCGTGGCTCGCCAAATGCCGAGCCTGGCACGCAGGCCACGCCCTTGGCTTCCAGCAATGCCGCGCAGAATTCCACGTCGTTGCCGATCTTCACACCACTGTGGCTTTTGCCGAACGCCACCGAGATATCCGGGAACGCGTAGAACGCACCCTGCGGGCGCGGGCAGACCACGCCTGGAATCGCGCCGAGCGCGGCGACTACCGTGTCGCGCTTGCCGGCGAACTCCGCGCACTTAGCCTGCGGGATGTCCTGCGGACCGGAGAACGCCGCCACCGCTGCCGCGGTGATCACTTCCGGAATGCTGGTGATGTGGTTGGAATTGAGCGTGGTCACGGCCTTGGCCACCGACTCCGGCCCGGCGATCAGGCCGACGCGCCAACCCGGCATGCCATAGGTCTTGGAGACCGAGTCGACGAAGATCAGCCGCTCGCGCAGCTCGGGTTTGGCGAACACGAAGTTGTGATAGCCAATGCCGTCGAACACCATCGAGTTGTAGATATCGTCGGTGACGATCCAGGTGTCCGGATGCTTCACCAGCACCTCGGCCAGCGCAGTGATTTCCTCGCCCGTGTAGACCATGCCAGTGGGGTTGGACGGGTTGTTGAACAGGAACATCTTCGGCTTGCGCGCCAGCGCGGCGTCGAGCTGCGCCGGGGTGAGCTTGTAGTTCTGCGTCGAACCGCAATGCATCACGTTGACCTTGGCACCGACGATATCGGCGATGTCGTGGTAGGTGGTCCAGTATGGTGCGGTGAAGCAGATTTCGTCGCCTTCGTTGAGCAGTGCTTCGGCCAGGTTGTACAACACCTGCTTGGCACCGATGCCAATGGACAGGTTCATGCGGCCGTAGCCACTGAAACCCAGCGCTTCGATGTGCTTGAGGAACGCGTCCAGCAGCGGTTCCGCACCGCGGTTGCTGCCGTACTGGCCGGAATCGTGCGACAGCGCCTCGCGCGCCGCGGCATACACATGCTCGCCGGGCAGGAAGTTCGGTACACCGATCGAGAAGCTGATGATGTCGCGGCCGGCAGCCTTGAGCTGCTTGGCCTTTTCGGCAATCACCATGATCGCGCTGGGTTTGGCACGGCCGACACGCTGGGCAAGCTGGGGCATGGGTTCCTCGACGTCAGGGGGATGAGGTCAGCAAACCCATGAATTTTAGCATGCGGCGCTGCGGCATCCAGCAGAATCGCAAAAGCTTGCAGGATCTTTTCCTATGGTGCTGTCCAGCCGACTCATTGCATGATGCGGACGCCGCCGCACCATGTGCACACGGTCGCTGGTGGAGTTGGTCGACTCAACATGCAACCCAGGGAGGTAGGTAACCATGTTCCACCTGATTTGGTCCATCATTGTTGGCTTCTTCGTCGGTCTGATCGGCAAGTTTGTTCTCGATCACGTTTTCCACGCTGACATACACCTTGGCTTCTGGATGACAGCCATCGTGGGCATCGTGGGTTCGGTGATCGGTGGTCTGATCGGCAAGGCGATCAGCACACCGGCACCCGACTCCAAGTTCCATACGGCCGGCTTCCTGATGTCGATCGTCGGCGCGATCATCCTGCTGTTGGTTGTGCAGTTCGTCTTCAAGTAATCGCCGCCACTGGTCGAGGCGTCAGCATCGATCCTTGCAGGCAGCACAAGCGAAATCGACGGGGTAACTCCCGCCGATTTCGTTTCATCAAGTCACGACAGTTATCAGGCCTGGCCGCCCATCAGCTTGCCGGCAAGGCCTTCCAGCATGCCGAGATTGAAGCCGCTACCCTGCCCGGCAGCTGGCACCTGGCCATCCGGCGTCAGGTGATCGACCGCATGCGGCAGCACCTGTGAAAGCCCGTTGAGCACCACGCTGGGATCGACGCCAAGCTTGCTGGCCGCCTCCTGTACCACCGAACCCATGCCGCCACTCTGCAACGCCTGCCCAAGCTGATCGCCAGATACCGGTTGGTTCGCACCCGTGCCGACCCACGATTGCACGGCACCGCCCAACCCATGCTGTTGCAGCATGCTGGTCAAACCCTGTACGCCACCGGCCTGCTGCAGCAGCTGGCCAGCCACACCAATCAGCGAACCCGCACCAGCCTGCTGTCCCTGTCCTCCAAGCAAACTATCGAGGAATGACATGGTCGTTCTCCTTAGTGAGTGAATGGGTGTGTAGCCTGCCGATCATAGTCACGCGTAGCCGCATTTGTCATGACGTTCGCGCACAAAAAGAAACCGCCGGCTTGAAGCCGGCGGTTTCTAGCGAATCCGGTAACGAAAACTCAACCGCGCTGGTCGAGCACCGCGTTCCAGTCCTTCACGCGATCGGCCTGCGCGGTCAGCAGCGCGTCAACGTCACCTTCCACGGTGACCTTCTCGATCACGTCACCCTGCTGGATCGCATTGACCACCGCCATGTCAGCCGCATCGACCACTTCGCCAAACACGCTGTGCTTGCCGTCCAGCCATGGCGTGGCGCCATGGGTGATGAAGAACTGGCTGCCATTGGTACGCGGACCGGCATTGGCCATCGACAGCACGCCCGGCTTGTCGTGACGCAGCGACGCGTTGAACTCGTCCTCGAACTTGTAGCCCGGGCCACCACGACCGCTACCTTCGGGGCAACCACCCTGGACCATGAAGTCGGCGATCACGCGATGGAATGACAGGCCGTCGTAATAACCGCGCTTGGCCAGATTGACGAAATTGGCCACGGTGACCGGAACCTTGTCTTCATGCAGACGCAGGTGGATCGGGCCGCGGTTGGTGGTGAAGGTGACATGGATGGTCATCGAGAATCCTTGAGTTCGAAAGCCGCATCACGCCACGGCTCGGGCGCGAGGGTTGCCAAGAATACTCCAGCCTCGCCTGTGGCGCAGGCCACCCGCCACATGACGGCTCCCGCAAGCTGCTGGTTACGCTTTTTGCGGGATTTGTGGGAGCGACTTCAGTCGCGACGCCTTTCCCGCAGCAAGATACGGAGCGTCGCGACTGAAGTCGCTCCCACACTTGGATGACTCTTGCAGAAGCCACCTAAGGCAAACCCAGCGTGCTGCGCTCCAGCGCCCCAATCCCGCGCGGCCGTGCCATTGGCGTCGGCACATCCGTCGGCCACACCGCCCCTTCGTACAGATGTGCCCACAGCCGATCCAGCGCGGCGTAGCCATAGGGCAGCAGCGGCACGTGCCGATCGCCGAAACCGGGCAACACGAGGAACGCATCGAAGTGCTGTGCGTGTGGCACCTTCCAGTAGACCGGCTTGTGCCCTTGATCGCGCAGCCATGCCACATAGGGCTCGGAAGTGAAGGCTGTCGGCAGTAATCCGTCGCTGGCGCCGTGCACCACCCACAGCGGCAAGTCCTGGCGTGGCAACCTTGCCACGGTGGCAGCTATGGAAGCGTGCAGCGCCTGCGACTCGTGATCGTCGCCGGTCCACAGCGCTCGCAGGCATTCGCTGCCAACAAGGGTGGGATCGCGCGAAACGCTGGTACCGCCAAGCAGGCCGATGCCATTGCCCGGCGGAATGCCCGAGCCATCCGCCCACCATGCCGCCCGCGTGGCAGGGTCGGCCACGCTCGCCTGACCCCTGGCGTCGATGGCCGCGTAGTGAAAGCCACACGGCATCTCGCCCGCAGCACGACGCAGGTAGGACGATGCATAGCCCGCAGCAATCACCCGCCACAGATCGAACGCGGTCGTGCTGGCCGCCGTCACCATCGCCTCGTCGGTCCAGCCACGGGCAAGCAGATACTGCCGGGCCTGCTCGGCCTGTTCGGCGACGGTGTTGCCATTCAACTTGCCCTGCGCGCGCAGGCTGGCGCAGCGCAACGGCCACGCCGGCAGCGGCTGTCCCTTGGGGCCACGTGCCAGTGGCACGGTGGCGAAGTGCTCAGCGCTCAATGCACACGGCAACCAGATCGCGGCCTCGGTAGCGTAGTCGTACATCGCGCGACCGTAATCGCGCAAGTGTACGTTCGGTTCCAGCGCCACCACGCCGGCAAAGAAATGCTTCTGATCCAAGCCAGCTGCCTGCAACACCGCACCGCCGCCGTTGGACAGGCCGGTGGCGATGATCTTTGTGTTCTGCGGCGTAAATGGCGCCTCGGCGGGAAACGCGCGATCGAGCATGGCCAGCCCGAACTGCGCCGCCTGGATCACGTGTCGGCCCCAGTCAGCTTCCGGGTTGTCGCCGGAGTTCATCTGCTTCACCGCGATGCCCGTTGTCGGCGGCGCCGGGAATGGCTGGAATTCCAGTTCGGCCTCGCCGCGTTTCGCACGCCGGCCGTCCAGCGCTACGCCACTGTTATCGGCGTAATCGAAATAGCCGGCACCGGTGCCCTTGTCGGTATAGGCCACGGCACAACCGTGCGGCAGGCCCCAGGCGCCAGCCAGCGCGATCGCGCCATAGATACCGCGCGAACCGGACGAGGCGGTCACCACCAGGCAGCGCTTCTGTCGATCGAAGTGATCAGGCACCTGCAGCAGCACGCGATGCGGCGAACGCGCACCGGGAATCCATGCGAACGCCTGATACTCGCGCCCAGGCACGTCCGGCACACCGCCATACACCGTGCCGTAACCACCCAGCGGGCCGAGATCGGCAATGCCTTTCCAACTGGTCTGGATCGCCCGCCGGCGCAGCTCCTCAGCCGTCGGATCAAGCGGATCGGCAAACGCCTGCGGCGCGCTGGACAGACCGGCCAGTCCCAGCCCCGCGCTCAGCAGGTCGTCCTGACCACGATGATCGGTGACGCGGACATCACCGCGCAGAAAATCGGGTGCAGACATCGCATGCTCCAGTCGGGGGCGGAGTCACGGCACAGCCAGCCACGCCCAGCCCCACCCACGAAGTAGACGCCACCAGCCACAGGATCAGTCGCTGCGCGTGCTTGGTCATCCGGACACGATAGCAAGCGCAATGCGTGGCGCCATCGTACGAAAGTCCAGCGACTTTGGGGGCATGCGAATTCAGATGTTGTCGCCGACCGGTAGCGGACTCGTGCATTGCTATCATCGCGCTCCGACTACCGACGACTCCGGCCACACGATCATGTCCCTCCGCCCCGTACTCCTGGCTCTTCTGTTGCTCCCGCTCGCTGCCCATGCGCAGGACCCTCACGTGTATCAGCCACGCGAGGTTGCGACGGTCACGGTTTCGCCTGGCGTGACGCTCAAGGAGCTGACCGGCCTCAGCGCTGCCGGCAGCGCGCATAGCGAGCGTGTCAGTGTGGCGCTGTTCCACCTCGAACCCGGGCGAGCCAGCGCATGGAGCCACAACAAGCTGGGCGAGGAATCGTTCTTCGTGCTCAAGGGCACTGGCGACGTGTGGACCGGTCACCAGTGGCAGCCTGTCGGCCCCGGATCGTATGTCGTCATCCCGGCCAGCAATGTGCGTTCGATCCGGGCGAGCAAGCATCAATCGCTGGATTTCTATGCGATCACCGCACCCGCCTGGACCCAGGACGACGATGTGCATGTCGCCGCGCCAGCGGATGCCGGATAGACCCACCGACAACACCTTCATTATCAACGCGCAGGCGGCGCACATTCCACTGGAGGTGCTGCACCGGTTGCCGCAATGGCCTCCGGCGGCATGGATACGCTGCCGCACAAAGGCGCCGTGATCACCCTGCTCGCAGTCACTGGGCTGACCCATCGACAGTCCTACAAGGACATCTTCGCGATCACGGTGATCAAGACCCTGGCGGTGCTGGTGGTGATTGCCGCGTACTACCTCACTGGCGTGGTCCAGGTCGATGCCGCTCCGTGGCCGGCCGTGTGCCGATGGTCATGACGACGGCCCTTGCCCTCCCTGAACAGGCCTCGCACACGAATGCGGACAAGTTGTCACATAAGTCCGTATAATTCGCGGGTTAACCCTCTGATAACCCACGTGGTGGCTCCAAGCGCCACCCGAGCCGATCCCATGTCCATCGAAAAACTGCGCAATATCGCCATCGTCGCCCACGTCGACCACGGCAAGACCACCCTCGTCGATTGCCTGCTGAAGCAGTCCGGCACGCTCAACGAGCGCACCGTGCTGGCCGAGCGCGTGATGGATTCTAACGACCAGGAAAAGGAGCGTGGCATCACGATCCTGGCCAAGAACACCGCCATCACCTGGCAGGGCAACCGTATCAACATCGTCGACACCCCGGGCCATGCCGACTTCGGCGGCGAGGTGGAGCGCGTGCTGTCGATGGTCGACTCGGTGCTGATCCTGGTCGACGCGATGGACGGCCCGATGCCGCAGACCCGCTTCGTGACGCAGAAGGCGTTCGCGATGGGCTTCAAGCCGATCGTTGTGATCAACAAGGTCGACCGCCCCGGTGCGCGCCCGGAGTGGGTCGTCGAGCAGGTGTGGGATCTGTTTGACCGTCTCGGCGCTACCCCGGAGCAGATGGACTTCCCGATCGTCTACGCCTCGGCACTCAACGGCTACGCCGGCCTCAATGACGACATCCGCGAAGGCGATATGACTCCGCTGTACGAAGCGATCATGCAGCACGTGAGCAAGCCCGATGTCGATCCGGACGGCCCGTTCCAGATGCGCATCAGCCAGCTCGACTTCAGCAACTTCGTGGGCGTGATCGGCATCGGCCGCATCCAGCGTGGCACCCTGAAAAAGGGTATGCCGGTCAGCGTGATCGACCGTCACGGCAAGAAGCGCCAGGGCAAGGTGATGCAGGTGCTGGGCTTCCTCGGCCTTGAGCGGATCGAGCAGGACAGTGCCGAGGCCGGCGACATCGTGGCCATCTCGGGCATCGCTGACCTGACCATCTCCGATACCGTCTGCGCGTTGGATACCCCGGAAGCGCTGCCAGCCCTGACGGTGGACGAGCCGACCATCTCAATGACCTTCCAGGTCAACAACTCGCCGTTCGCCGGCAACAAGGACATGAGCGGCGGCAAGTTCCTCACCAGTCGCCAGTTGCGCGAACGCCTCGATCGCGAGCAGGTGCACAACGTGGCCCTGAAGGTCGAGGAAGGTTCCGACGCCGACAAGTTCCTGGTCTCCGGTCGTGGCGAACTGCACCTTTCGGTGCTGATCGAGAACATGCGCCGTGAAGGCTATGAGCTGGCTGTGTCGCGTGCAGAAGTGATCATCAAGGAAATCGACGGCCAGAAGATGGAGCCGATCGAGCAACTGGTGGTCGACGTGGAGGAAGTCCACCAGGGTGCCGTGATGGAAAGGCTCGGCGTGCGCAAGGGTCAGCTGAAGAACATGGAGTCCGACGGCAAGGGACGCGTGCGTCTGGATTACGAAATCCCGGCGCGCGGCCTGATCGGCTTCCAGAACCAGTTCAAGACCCTGACTCAGGGCTCCGGCCTGCTGTTCCACGTGTTCGACCATTACGGTCCGAAGGAAGATGGGCAGATCGCCAAGCGCCTGAACGGCGTGATGATCGCCAATGCCGGCGGCGCCACCCCGGCTTACTCGCTCGGGCCGCTGCAGGAGCGCGGCAAGCTGTTCGCCGCCGAAGGTGACAACGTGTATGAGGGCCAGCTGGTCGGCATACACGCCAAGGACAACGACCTCACCGTCAACGTGATCAAGCCCAAGCCGCTGACCAACATGCGTGCCTCGGGCAAGGACGATGCGATCCAGCTGACCCCTGCGATCAAGTTCACGCTGGAACAGGCGCTGGACTTCATCGACGACGACGAGCTGGTCGAGATCACCCCGAAGGAAATCCGCCTGCGCAAGAAGCATCTCACCGAGAACGATCGCAAGCGCGCTTCGCGCGGTTGAGTTGCCATCTCACGTGATTGAACAGAAGGCCGCCGCAAGGCGGCCTTCTGCTGTGTGGTTATGGCGCAGCCGTTTTTGGCTTCACGCCCATTACACGCAGACCCGGCCGTTGCCGCGCCAGCTTGCGCAGCAATTCGGCGAAGGCCTGCAGGTCGTCATGCCAGGGCGAGGCATCGCGCCAGTACAGCGCAATTTCGCGCCCCGGCGCCTGCCCCTTGAGCTTGGTCAGCACGATGTTCGGCATCGAGGCCAGCCGCTCGTGTGCCAGCACCGGCACCAGCGCGTAGCCGCCGCGCAGACTGACCAGCGCGGCGAGACTTTCCAGGCTGACATCCTGTACATGACCGTGCTCACTGCCCTCGCCGTCAAGGCCGTCCGCATGGCTCTCGGCCATCAGGATCGCTTCGGCCGGATCGAGCTGATCCAGCGCGATGCCGCTCTGACCAGCCAGCGGATGGTCGCTGCGCAACATCAGCTCCCACGGCTCGGCAAACAGCGGCCGCATGGCTATCCCGCTCACCGCCGGCACGGGTGGCGCCAGCACCGCGTCGAGCTCACCCTCGTGCAGGCGACGCAGCAGGCCGCGCGGCTTGCCTTCGGAGATGCCCAGGCGCGCGCCCGGAAAATGCTGCGGGAACGGCGCGATTAGATGCGGCAGCAGGTACGGGCCCAGCGAGGCAGGCACACCAAGCCGCAACTCACCACCAAATGCCACTGCGCCGGCACGGGCGACCTGCTGCAAGTGTTCGCCCGCGGCAAGCACGGCGTCGATCTGTTGCAGCAGGCGCTGACCGCCGGCGGTCGGCACGATGCGTCGACCGCCGCGCTCGAACAGCGGCGCGCCCAGCGCCTGCTCCACCTTCTGCACCTGATGCGACAGTCCGGACGGACTGATATGCATGGCCCGCGCTGCGCTGTTGAAACTGCCATGGCGATGCACTGCCTGCACCAGCGCGAGATCACGCAGCGAGACAGCAGCAAGGGCCATCGAAATCATCGAATGCTGCATGTCATCAAAGGTGTTTGTGTGCGGTGGTCATCGGGCTCATCCTGTGCGGTGAAAGCAGCCACGTGCGTTGGCGCAGTTTACTCGTCGCACCGCCCTGCAGGCGCCCCACGACTCATGTGTGACGCTGGCAGAACGGCGGAACGGTTCGCGGCCACGCAGCGTTTGGGCGATAATTGCGTTTTTGCCGGGTCGGCGACCACCCCTCGCCTACGTTCAGTCATCCCAGCCGCAGGATTCAGCCAGGAGCACGTCCCCATGAAAGATACCTTTTCCGTACGCGACACCCTCGAGGTCAATGGCCAGCGCCATGTTTTCGCCAGCCTGGCCAAGCTCGGCGAGCGCTTCGACCTCAAGCGGCTGCCGTTCTCGCTGAAGATCCTGCTGGAGAACCTGCTACGCCACGAGGATGGCGTGGATGTGACTTCGAAGGAAATCGAGGCGATCGCGAAGTGGGACGCCAAGGCCGAGCCGGCGACCGAAATCGCGTTCATGCCGGCACGTGTGGTGCTGCAGGACTTCACCGGCGTGCCCTGCGTGGTCGACCTGGCGGCAATGCGCGACGCTGTGGTGAAACTTGGCGGTGACGCCACCCAGATCAATCCACTGGCACCGGCAGAACTCGTCATCGACCACTCGGTGCAGGTCGACGTCTACGGTTCGGAGAGCGCGCTGGAACAGAACGTGGCGATCGAGTTCGAGCGCAACCAGGAGCGCTACTCGTTCCTGCGCTGGGGCCAGAAGGCGTTCAACAATTTCAAGGTGGTGCCGCCGCGCACCGGCATCGTGCATCAGGTGAACCTGGAGCATCTCGCCCGCGTGGTGTTCACTGCCGACATTGACGGCGAGAGCTGGGCCTATCCGGACACGGTGTTCGGCACCGACTCGCACACCACCATGATCAACGGCCTCGGCGT
Source organism: Rhodanobacter sp. (assembly GCA_050737735.1). Lineage (GTDB taxonomy): Bacteria > Pseudomonadota > Gammaproteobacteria > Xanthomonadales > Rhodanobacteraceae > Rhodanobacter. The sequence goes on from JBOHYM010000060.1 coordinate 45,114, forward strand.
GCTCGGTTGGGGCGTCGGTGGTATCGAGGCTGAAGCTGCGATGCTCGGCCAGCCTTCCTCGATGCTGATTCCGCAGGTGGTCGGCTTCCGGCTCACCGGCAAGCTGCCCGAAGGCGTCACCGCCACCGATCTGGTGCTGACCGTCACCCAGATGCTGCGCAAGCTCGGCGTGGTTGGCAAATTCGTCGAATTCTTCGGCAACGGCCTGAAGCACCTGCCGCTGGCCGATCGCGCCACCATCGCCAACATGGCGCCGGAATACGGTGCCACCTGCGGCATCTTCCCGATCGATCAGGAAGCGCTGAACTACATGCAGCTGTCCGGCCGCAGCGCCGCGCAGATCAAGCTGGTCGAGGCGTATGCCAAGGCACAGGGCATGTGGCATGACGAAAACGCAGTCGAGCCTACGTTCACCACCACGCTGGAGCTGAACCTCGCTGACGTGCGCCCGTCGATGGCCGGCCCGAAACGCCCGCAGGATCGCGTGCTGCTGGAAGCCGTGCAGCAGAGTTTCCACGACGTGGTGGGTTCACTCACCGCCAACCGCAAGCCGAAGAGCAAGGCTTCCGATGACTTCGCCAGTGAAGGCGGCGCCACCGCCATCGGAAACCCGGCCAACGCGATTACCAACGGCGGCGTGCGCGTGGAAAAAGATGGCGAGAGCTTCAAGGTCGGCGACGGCTCGGTAGTGATCGCCGCGATCACCTCGTGCACCAACACTTCCAACCCGGCGGTGATGCTGGCGGCCGGCCTGGTCGCCAAGAAAGCCGCCGCGCGTGGCCTGAAGGCGCAGCCGTGGGTGAAGACCTCGATCGGCCCGGGCTCGCTGGTGGTTTCCGATTACCTCGAGAAAACCGGCCTGCTGAAGGAGCTGGAGAAGGTCGGCTTCTACATCGTCGGCTACGGCTGCACCACCTGTATCGGCAACTCCGGTCCGCTGCCGGTCGAGATCAGCCAGGCCATCGGCGAAGGCGATCTCGCTGTCGCTTCGGTGTTGTCGGGCAACCGCAACTTCGAAGGCCGCGTGCACCCGGAAGTGAAGATGAACTACCTGGCCTCACCGCCGCTGGTGGTTGCCTACGCGCTGGCGGGTACGCTGGACATCGATCTGACCAAGGATGCACTCGGCACCGGCAGCGATGGCAAACCGGTGTATCTGAAGGACATCTGGCCGAGCAACCAGGAAATCTCCGACACCATCGCCGGCGCGATCAATCCGGCGATGTTCGAGAAAAACTACGCCGACGTGTTCAAGGGCGACAGCCGCTGGAACCAGATCGCCTCGCCGGATGGTGCGTTGTTCAAGTGGGACGACTCCACCTATATCAAGAACCCGCCGTACTTCGACGGCATGAGCAAGGAAGCCGGCACGATCGAGGACATCCACGGCGCCAGCGTGCTCGGCCTGTTCGGTGACTCGATCACCACCGACCACATCTCCCCGGCCGGCTCGATCAAGAAGGACAGCCCGGCGGGCCGATTCCTGATCAGCAAGGGCGTCGAGCCGAAGAACTTCAACTCCTACGGTTCGCGTCGCGGCAACGACGATGTGATGGTGCGCGGCACCTTCGCCAACATCCGCATCAAGAACCTGATGCTGAACAATGTCGAAGGCGGCTACACCTTGCACGTGCCGAGCGGCGAGCAGCTGGCAATCTACGACGCCGCGATGAAGTACAAGGCAACGAAGACCCCGCTGGTGGTGCTGGCCGGCAAGGAATACGGCACCGGTTCCTCACGTGACTGGGCAGCCAAGGGCACCTTGCTGCTGGGCGTCAAGGCCGTGATCGCCGAGAGCTTCGAGCGCATCCATCGCTCCAACCTGGTCGGCATGGGCGTGCTGCCGTGCACGTTCAAGGATGGCGAGAACGCGCAGTCGCTGGGCCTGACCGGCAAGGAAACCTTCGACATCACCGGTCTCGATGACGGCAAGTCGAAGGAAGCCACCGTCACCGCGACCGCTGCCGACGGCAGCAAGAAGCAGTTCACCGTCAACGTGATGCTGTTGACCCCGAAGGAGCGCGAGTTCTTCCGTCACGGCGGTATCTTGCAGTACGTGCTGCGTCAGCTGGCCGGCAAGAAAGCCGCCTGAGTTTCGACGCAAGCTCACGCAGAACGAAAGGCGCCCCGGTTCCGGGGCGCTTTTTTCTTGCGGGAACCCTATAGAAACCCGCTGGCGAACTCCTACAGCGTGTGCTTCCAGCTCGCCGTATAGCAACGCCACTTGCCGTCGTCGTTGCGCCACGCCGATTCGACCTGGTACAGGCCGAGCTGATCGGGCAGCAACTTGCCGCCGCTGGTCAGCGTGACGGTGAACGTGGCCACCATCCGCTCGCCGCGATGCTCGATCGACACCGGCCCCATCGTCACGCCGATGTGCTCGCCGCGCAGCGCGAGGAACCTGACCATGTTCGCCAATCCACGCCGGTCCAGCTCACCGGCATTGCCGTCGAAGTCGTCGCTGAGTGGGGCGCTCACGTCACTTGCCGCACCGGCTTCGGCGGCCTGCGCGACCGCGGCGATCGCCTCGCGTACCTGCTGCTCGTCCGGTGTGTGCCGGCAGCCCGACAGGGCCAGCGCGAACAGCGCGAAAGCAGCCAACACGCAGGCGGTTTTTCTCAGTCGGACCATGGGCGGAACTCGCTGCATTGCGGCTTGCCGCTGTACGCGGGCGTATGCTCAAATGAGCCACGCATACGATCCATGATGGATGCTGCCGACTTCCGAAGTCCATCTCCGATCAGTGGCCATCCATTCACAGGGAACCCAAGCATGAGCATTGAACGTCCGTGGCTGGATCACTATCCAACAGGCGTGCCCAGCCAGATTGACGTCAATACCTATGCCTCGGTGCCGGCGGTGTTCGACGAGGCATTCAAGCACTTTCGCGAGCGACCGGCCTTTGCGAATTTCGGCCATCGGCTGACCTATGGCCAGATCGACGAAATGAGCCGTCAGTTCGCCGGCTACCTCACCGGCGAACTCAAGCTTGGCAAGGGTGATCGCATCGCGATCATGATGCCAAACGTGTTGCAGTATCCGATCGCCCTGTTCGGTGCGCTGCGCGCCGGGTTGGTCGTGGTCAATACGAACCCGATGTATACCGCGCGCGAACTCAAGCATCAGCTGGAGGACGCCGGCGCCAAGGCCATCGTGGTGCTGGACAACTTCGCCGCGACACTGCAGCAGGTCGTCGCTGAAACCCATGTGCAGCACATCATTACCACCGGTATTGGCGATCTGCTGGGCCCGAAGGGCGTGCTGATCAACTTCGTGCTCAAGCACATCAAGAAGATGGTGCCGGCGTTTGATCTGCCACAGGCGGTACGCTTCCGCGATGCACTGACGCGTGGCGCGCCACACCCGTTGCAGCCGGTAACACTGAGCCACGATGACATCGCCTTCCTGCAGTACACCGGCGGCACCACGGGTGTGGCCAAGGGCGCAATGCTCACCCACGGCAACATGATCGCGAACATGCTGCAGGCCGGCGCCTGGGTCGGCACCAATGCCAAACCGGGCGAGGAAGTGATCATCACCGCGCTGCCGCTGTATCACATCTTTTCGCTGTGCGCGAACGGGCTGGTCTTCACTCGCCTCGGCGGCCTGAACTGGCTGATCACCAATCCGCGCGACATGCCCGGTTTCGTCAAGGAGCTGAAACAGTCCGGCTTTACCGCCATCACCGGCGTAAACACCCTGTTCAACGGCCTGCTCAACACTCCGGGTTTCGCAGAAGTGGATTTCTCGCGGCTGCACCTGACCCTGGGCGGCGGCATGGCGGTGCAGCGCGCGGTTGCCGAGCGCTGGAAGAAGACCACCGGCTGCACCCTCGCCGAGGCCTATGGCCTCACCGAGACATCGCCGGCAGTGTGCATCAATCCACTGGATCTGAAGGAATACAACGGCTCGATCGGCTTGCCGGTACCGTCGACCGACGTGGCGATCTGGTCGGAGGAAGGTCAGCCGCTACCGACCGGTGAAGCCGGTGAACTGATGGTGCGCGGCCCGCAAGTGATGAAGGGTTACTGGCAGCGCGATGACGAGACCGCCAAGGTGCTCGGTGCCGACGGCTGGCTGCATACCGGCGACGTCGCGAAGATGGACGAGAACGGTTACTTCTACATCGTCGACCGCAAGAAGGACATGATCCTGGTGTCTGGTTTCAACGTGTATCCGAACGAAGTCGAGGATGCCGTGATGCAGCACCCCGGCGTGCTCGAAGTGGCGGCGGTTGGCGTGCCGGACGAGCATTCCGGCGAAGTGGTGAAGCTGTTTGTGGTGCGCAAGGATCCGAACCTGACCGAAGAGGCGCTCAAGCAGTTCTGCCGCGAGAACCTCACCGGCTACAAGCGCCCCAAGTTCATCGAATTCCGCGACGCGCTGCCAAAGAGCAACGTCGGCAAGATCCTCCGCCGCGAGTTGCGTGACGAGCAAAAAGCCAGCGCCTGAAACTCCGCCTCAAATCGAAAACGCCCGCGTGATGCGGGCGTTTTTCGTGGCGTCGCAGGGTTCCGCTCAGCTGTCTTTCCAGTACTCCAGGATATCGGCGTACCCGCCCAGCAGGTTCCACAGCGGGACCTGCTTGTCCTCGGGAATGCGGCTGTAGGAAAAGCCGATGTGATGGTCGGAGATGCGCGCGACCGCCGCCTCCAGATGGATGTGCAGGTTGTTCCCGAAGATCATGTCGAGTATCCAGTTCTGCCCCACTTCGCCGGCCCAGCCAAGGGGACGTCGCAGCAGCGCGCCGGTAGCCGAAATATCGACCAGTTCGGTCGGATGCGACTCACCGTTGCGGCTCATCAGCACCGTCGTGGCGATCTGCATCCGTGCCGGGCGCAATTGTTCCGGCGGGTTGCCACCTTGTCCATTTTTGTCGGTCGTCATCGTCATCCCGTTACTACCTAATGCACTTGCACCAGTTGCCGGCAAAAAAGCCCCGCTCCGCATACCCTGAAACTGTCGCGTTGCGTTGCCCGGTATTCTCCTGAACTCCAAATATTGCGTGACTGTGTCAGGCACCGGTACTCAAGCAACTTGCATGCCATGCATCGAGCGGGATGCTTGCACACCTCCTTTCACCGATCGCTCCACCTATGCACCCAAGGGGTGTCGCGTTATCCATGGCAATCCATTGTCCACACGCGCCGAAGCGGCGATGTGAATCCACATGCTGCGCAGCAGACCGACGCATTAGGTCACTTGCCGCCCCACACCGACGACAGGCGTGGATCACATGACACCCTGCATGGCATCGGGCCGATTGACCGCGTATTGTGCCTGCCGCGCGCCACAGCATGAAGCCCGAATGTGCACGGGACCGGTCATGCCCGGATGAGTACCAGCCACCGAACGGGAATCCCCGCCCCCCGCCATGGCTGGACTTGTCGCCGGGTAGTCGCTACTCTTTGTCCACGCGTAGCTCCATGGAAAGTGCTCGCCGGTCACTGCCGGCAGCCGGTGGGGCTTCACCCGACAGCTCTCAAACCGACCGATCAACAGTCAGTGGCGTCGTTATTCGCCATCTGTGACTTGCACCTTTGCCGTGGCTGACAACCCGGGACCGGTGCACTGTAATCGTCAACGACCTGCCTGATCGAACCACCAGCAGCGTGGTTTCATCATGCCCGTCGCGACGATGGCGCCCGAGGCGCCTCGGCGGAAGTTGTGAAAGACCGCAGTATCCCTAGCCGCACCTTGGAAACGCCGCCTCACCGCCGCATTCCGAACATGGGCTTTCCATGGGTCATGCCAGCGCATGGAATGGTTCCGAACGTGTTGAACGCACTGCCAGCCGCTGAAGGCGGCCCAACGACATGCATTGATGAGCACTGAGCCAGTCGAGCCCGAGAGCCTGGTCACCGCACCGCAGGGTGCGTTTGCGTCGGTACCGCAACAGCAGGAAATGCCGCTGGCCATCGTGCGTGGCCAGCCGATGCTGCAGATGCCGCAGGACCTGTACATCCCGCCGGATGCGCTCGAGGTGATCCTGGAGTCGTTCGAGGGGCCGCTGGACCTGCTGCTGTACCTGATCCGCCGGCAGAACCTGGACATCCTGGATATCCCGGTTGCCGAGATCACCCGGCAGTACATGACCTACATCGAGCTGATGCGCGATGTGATGCGGCTGGAACTGGCCGCCGAATACCTGTTGATGGCCGCGATCCTGGCCGAGATCAAGTCGCGGCTGCTGCTGCCGCGGCCGCCTGCGGAGGAAGGGCTGGAGGATGATCCGCGGGCCGAACTGGTGCGACGCCTGCAGGAGTACGAGCGGTTCAAGCGGGCGGCAGAAGATATTGAAGCCCTGCCCCGACTGGAGCGCGACACCGCGGTGGTGCATGCCGAGGTGGGCGAACGCAACGTGATCAAGTTGCCGCCGCCACTGGATCTGACCGAGTTGCTGCTGGCCCTGAAGGACGTGATGCATCGGGCCGAGCTGTTCGGCCACCACGCGATCAAGCGCGAGGCGCTCAGTGTGCGCCAGCGCATGGGCGAACTGCTGAGCCGGCTCGACGACAACAGCTTTCATCGTTTCGAGAACCTGTTCGACCCCACCGAAGGTCGCCTCGGCGTGGTGGTGACCTTCCTGGCGATGCTGGAACTGGCCAAGGAAATGCTGGTGGAAATCGTCCAGGAAGAGCCGCTGGCACCGATCTATGTGAAGGCCAAGGCGCACCACGCCGATGCATTCGCCGACACCATGGCAGACGACGAACAACCGGGCGAGTCGGCACTGATCGAATCGTCCAACGAATGAACCACATCCACTGAATCGGCATCCGACCCAAGGCCATGCAGATCGAGCAACTCAAACCCATCATCGAGGCCGCCCTGCTGGCCTCCAGTCAGCCGATGACCGTTCATCAGCTGGGCGACCTGTTCAGCGAGGCCGACGAGGTCAACCACGCGCAGATCGCCAAGGCACTCGAAACGCTGGCCGAAGACTGCAGCGGCCGCGGCATCGAACTGATGGAAGTGGCCTCCGGTTTCCGCTACCAGGTACGCCAGGAAGTCCACCCCTGGATTTCACGGATGTGGACCGAAAAGCCCAGCCGCTACTCGCGTGCGCTGCTGGAAACCCTGTCGCTGATCGCCTATCGGCAGCCGATCACCCGTCCCGAGATCGAGCAGATCCGTGGCGTGGTGGTGTCCTCCAGCATCATCAAGACGCTGGAGGAGCGCGAGTGGATCCGCGTGGTCGGCTACCGCGACGTGCCCGGCAAGCCGGCGCTGTTCGGCACCACCCGCATGTTCCTCGACTACTTCAACCTGAAATCGCTGGACCAGCTGCCACCCTTGTCGGAAATCCGCGACATGGAAGATCCGCAGCTGCGCTTCGAACAAGAGCCCCTGCCCGCCCGCATCGTGCGCGACCTGCCGATCGATCCGGACGAGGAAGCTGTGGCAGACGGCGAAGCCGAAACCGGCAACGCCGAAACGGACACCGAACACCATGCATCCGTGGACGCCGCAGATGCTGAAAACACCGACATCACGGCCGACGCCAACGCGTCAGCCGCTTTCCCCGAGTCCGACGAGCCTGGCTCCGACACGCGCCCACTCGCCGATCACCCGACTACCACTGCCGATGAGGCAGCGACCCCCGCTGCGGACGTCGAAACCGACGCCGACGAGCAAGATACCGAGGAGTACCGCGCATGACTGCGCCGCAGAAATCCGTTCTATCCCTGAAGCGCGAACCGCGCAATGACGACGCAGCCGCCCAGATCGAAGAGCGCCTGCACAAGGTGCTGGCCAATGCCGGCCTCGGCTCGCGCCGCATGCTTGAGCAGCGCATCCAGTCCGGCGAAGTCGAGCTGAATGGCAGCCCGGCCGGCATCGGCGCCAGCGTGCATGCCGGCGACCGCGTGGTGCTGGATGGCAAGCAATTCGTCGTCGCCACCGACAACCGCGACGACACCGAGGTGCTGATCTATCACAAGCCCGAAGGCGTGCTGACCACCCGCGACGATCCGGAAGGCCGCCCCACCGTGTTCGAGCAGCTGCCACGCCTGAAGGGTGCGCGCTGGGTCGCCGTGGGTCGCCTCGATATCAACACCACCGGGCTGTTGTTGCTCACCACCGATGGCGAACTCGCCAACGGACTGATGCACCCGAAGAGCGGGCTCGAGCGCGAGTATCTGTGCCGCGTGCATGGCGAGGTACCCGACGAGATCATCGAAAAGCTCAAGGCCGGCGTGGAACTGGACGACGGCCCCGCCCGCTTCGACGAGATCGCCGTGATCAGCCGCGGCGGCAGCCATAGCTGGTTCCGCGTGGTGATCCGCGAGGGCCGCAATCGCGAAGTGCGCCGCCTGTGGGACTCGCAGGGCTTTCTGGTCAGCCGCCTCAAGCGCATCCGCTACGGCAAGATCGAACTGCCGCGCAACTTGCGCCGCGGTGAATGCGAGTCGCTCGACGCGGAAGCGGTCAAGCAGCTGCGCCAGACCACCGGCCTCGGTGCGCCACAGCCGGTGCTGACGCTGAGCCCGGTGCTGCATCAGCGCCGCGCCAATCGCAGCGTCACCGAATATCGTCCTGAAAGCGGCAGCAGCAAGGCCTGGACCGGCGGTCAGGACGAGGCCCGCGAACTGCGCGCCTACGACCGCATCCGCGAAGAACCCGTGCGCGGCCGCAAGCCGCCGCGCCGCGACGGCCGGGAAGTCAACGGCAATCTCGTGCGCCCCGAACGTGGCGCCGGTGGCGGCGGCAATCGTGGCAAGGGCCGGCGCGTTGCACCGGGCCAGGAACTGCCGTCGGTGCGCACCTGGTTCGCCGGCGAGAGCCGTGACGGCGCCGGTCGTCCCGGTGGTGCGTCACGCGGCAATGCCGCGGGCGGTGCTGCGGGTAATCGTCGCCCTGCCGGTGGCAAGCCGTTTGGTGCAAGGACTGGTGGCGAAGGCCGCGCTCCCGGCAGCCCCTACAGCGGATTCGGCGGCGAGCCGCGTGGCGCCGGCGGCAATCGTGCACAGGGCGCTCGCCCGCAGGGCCAGGGCAATCCGTCCCGTGGCAACGCGGCACATGGCAATCACTCCTATGGCAACCAGGCGCACGGCAATGCACGCCCGCAGGGCCAGGGTGCTGCGCGCCCGCAAGGTAGCGGTCGACCGCAAGGCCAGGGTGGCAACCGCCCGCAGGGTGGTGCTCGTCCCCAGGGTCACGGTGGCGCACCGGGCGGACGCCCGCATGGTCGCGGCGGCAACCGCTCCGGCAATCGCTGAGCTGAGCCCGGAGTCACGGCAGCATGGTGCGGATCTATCACAACAGCCGCTGTTCCAAGTCGCGCGCCACGCTGGCGTTACTGGAAGAGCGCGGCAGTGCCGTCGAGGTAATCAATTATCTCGACACACCGCCGAACGCGGCTGAACTGGGCATGCTGCTGAAGCAGCTTGGCATGCGCCCACGCGAGCTGCTGCGCACGGGCGAGGCGGAGTACCAGTCACTCGGCCTGGATGATCCTGCACTCGATGATGCGGCGTTGATCGCCGCCATGGTGGCGCACCCGAAGCTGATCGAGCGCCCCATTGTGGTCGCCAACGGCAAAGCAGCGATCGGCAGGCCACCGGAAGCGGTGCTGGCGATACTCTGAGCTCATTCGGTACCTAAACAAAAAGCCGCCTTCAAGGCGGCTTTTTGCGTTGTCAAAGTGGCTACACTCAGCCCAGATCAAGCGTGAACGCATCCGCATCCATCCACGCCGGAAAGCGTTCGCGATGTGCCAACAGCGGGGCTGGATCCAGCGTGACCATCACCACCTGCTCCTGCGTGCCCAGTTCGATCAGCGGCTCGCCGACCGGATCGATCACCGCGCTGTCACCGGCATAGGGCAAGTCGTTGCCGTCAACGCCGACCCGGTTCACGCCGATCACGTAGCTGAGGTTCTCGATCGCGCGTGCGCGCAGCAAGGTGCGCCACGGCTGCCGGCGTGGTGCCGGCCAGTTCGCGACGAACAGCGCGAGGTCGTATTCCATGCCGCCACTGGCTGATGCCAATCGGCGGTTGCGCAGCCATACCGGAAAGCGCAGGTCGTAGCAGACCTGCGGCAGGATCCGCCAGCCCTTCAACTCCACGATCAGCCGCTCATTGCCGCCGCCATAGCGAGTGTGCTCGCCAGCCATGCGGAACAGGTGGCGCTTGTCGTATTGCGCAAAGCTGCCGTCGGGTTTTACCCACAGCAGACGGTTGTAGACGGTGTCGTTTTCGCGGATCGCCAGGCTACCGCAGATCACCGCGCCTACCTCGATCGCCAACGCGCGCAACCAGGCCACGCCCTCGCCGTCCATCGTCCCAGCGCTGGCCTGGGTGTCGTTGCTGAAGCCGGACAGGAAGGTCTCCGGCAACACGATCAGGTCGCTGCCTTTCGCCTGCCGCACCAGCGCGCCGTAGTAGTCGCGGTTGGCCGGCCCGTCGTGCCAGCGAGTGGCACCCTGGACCAGCGAGACGTTCAGTGCATGCATATTTGTAGCTGGCATATTTGAAGCTGGCATGTTCATAACCGGCACAACCGCTCCGCTGCCGCATCCATGGTGGCATCGCTCTTGGCGAAGCACAGTCGCAGCAGGCGTGTGCCCGGCGCCGTTTCGTAGAACGGCGTCAGCGGGATTGCGGCCACGCCGCCGTGCTCGACCAGCCAGCGACTGAAGGGGAGATCGCCCTCGTCACGGATCGCCGAATAATCGACCAGCTGAAAGTAACCACCCGGCACATCGAGCAGCTTGAACCGCGACGGCGCCAGCAACGCGCGGAAGCGATCACGCTTGGCCTGGTAGAACGCCGGCAACTCCAGGTAATGCTCGGGATGGCTGGCCATGAATTCACCGAACGCCACCTGCGCCGGATGGAACGTGCAGAACGTGAGGTACTGGTGCACCTTGCGGAATTCGGCCGACAGTGTAGCCGGCGCCACCGCATAGCCGACTTTCCAGCCGGTGCAGTGGTAGGTCTTGCCAAACGAGGACACCACGATGCTGCGCTCGGCCAGTTCCGGATGGCGCAACACACTCTCGTGTTGCGCGCCGTCGTACACGATGTGCTCGTACACCTCGTCGGACAGCACCACGATGGAGGTGTTGCGCACGATCGCCGCCAGTTCCTCCAGATCGGTCGACGACAACACCGCACCGGACGGATTGTGCGGGCTGTTGATCATGATCATGCGGGTCTTCGGTGTCACCGCATCGCGTACGCGCTGCCAGTCGATCGCGAACGCCGGTACGGTCAGCGGAATGTGCACCGCACGCGCGCCCTGCAGATCGATTGCCGGCTCGTAGCAGTCGTAGGCCGGGTCGAACACGATCACTTCCTCGCCGGCGCGCACCACCGCGGCGATCGCCGCGAAGATGGCTTCGGTGGCACCGGAGGTGACCGTGATATCGGTATCCACGTTGAGTTTACGGCCGTACAAGCGATCGGTCTTCAGCGCGATCTGCTCGCGCAGGGCCGCCGTGCCGTGCATTGGCGCGTACTGGTTGCGGCCTTCGTTCATCGCGCGGGTCAACGCGTCGCGTAACGGCTGTGGCGGCTCGAAATCGGGGAAGCCCTGCCCCAGGTTGACCGCCTTGTGTTCCAGCGCCAGCTGGCTCATCACGCTGAAAATGGTGGTGCCGACTTTCGGGAGTTTGGTGGGTATCATCATTCGGCCGTATGGATGTCCATAAAGGTGGAAGCCTAGCGCATGCGAGGTATCGCGCACATCATGCCGCGTGCATCATGGCGCGATCATCAAGGCTGGGGCAGATCGTCCAGCGGGCGTACCTTGCATTGTTCGTGCTTGAGCAGGGTTGTGGCTGGCAGTCGCTCGGCCAGGAAATCGACCAGTGCGCGCACACCCGGCAACATGCCGCGCCGGCTGGGATAGACGAAGTGCATGGTGCCCTCGGGCACGCTCCAGTCTGGCAGCACCACTTCGAGCTCGCCGCGGGTGATCGCCGGTGCGCAGACAAATTCCGGCAACAGCGCCACGCCCAGACCGCGACGGGCGGCTTCCAGCACCACGGCGAAGTCGCCGGTGATCAGGCGTGCCTGCACGTCCACGTTGACCTGTTCGCCATTCCCGCCAATCAGTTCCCACACTTGCGCGCCCTCGTGCTCGCGCATCGACAGTGCCGGCAGCTTTGCCAGTTCATCGGGGCTGGTCGGACGTCCCTGCGCGTCCAGCAATTGGGGGCTGGCCACCAGTTTGGTCCGGGCCTGGCCGAAACTGCGGATCACCAGGTTCGCATCACTGTCCAGCTTGCTGCGCACCCGGATTGCCAGGTCGTAACCTTCGCCGATCACGTCCACACGACGGTCGCTGGAAAGCAGGCGCACCTGCATCTTCGGATATTGCACGAGGAAATCCGGCAGCAGGTACGCCAGCACCGTCTGCGTCAGCAAGACCGGGCAACTCAAGCGCACCACACCGCGCGGTTCGGCACGCAATTCATCCACCGCATCCTGCGCCGCCTGCGCCTCTTCCAGCACGGCGCGGCAGTGCGCATAGAAGCGCTCGCCGACCTCGGTCACCATGAAGCGCCGCGTGGTCCGCTGCAGCAGGCGCACGCCCAGCCGTTCCTCCAGCTGGGCCACGCGCTTGCTCAGGCGCGATTTCGGCACGCCCAAGGCGCGGCCAGCCGCGGAAAAGCCGCCGTGCTCGACCACCGCGGCAAAGAAATACAGATCGTTGAGATCCTGCAGGGCTCCGCTCAATATCGTCATGATTGTTTCCAAAATGGAACTATACGTTCGATATTACCCATCTTATCGTCGCATTGTTCTAAATATAACCTAATCACATCGCCGATCCGTCGGCCTGATCAGGAACTTCATCATGAAACTGTTGCATATCGATTCCAGCGCACTGGGTGCCCATTCGGTGTCGCGCCAGCTGACCGCCGACATCGTAGCCGAGCTGAAGCGCCAGGCGGCCGGCATCGAAGCCCACTACCACGATCTGACCGCCGAGCCGCTACCGCACTGGGCGCCGGTGGCCGACGCCAACGATCCCGCCGTCGCACTGGGCAACCAGATGCTGGAAGATTTCCTGGCTGCCGACATCGTGGTGATCGGCGCGCCGATGTACAACTTTGGCATCCCGAGCCAGCTCAAGGCGTGGCTCGACCGCGTCCTGGTTGCTGGCAAGACCTTCCACTACACCGAGAAGGGCCCTGAAGGGCTGGCTGGCGGCAAGCGGGTGATCATCGCCTCCAGTCGCGGCGGCATGTATTCCAGCGGCCCGTACGCGGCAAATGATTTCCAGGAGACCTATCTGCGCACGGTGTTCGGCTTCATCGGCATCACCGATGTGGAGTTCGTGCGTGCCGAGGGCCTGGCGATGGGCGACGAACCGAAGGCACAGGCACTGCAGTCGGCACAGGAGGCGATTGGCGCACTGAGCGCACCTGCCGCCAAGGCCGCCTGATCCCGAGCGCATAGTGTGTGCAGCGGCCTCGCATCGCGGGGCCGCTTGCGTTTCGATAGCACAAACAAGGCTGGCACCAGGCGCGATGCAGCGACACACTGTGGCCTCGATCCACCCGGAGTTCATCTGATCGCATGGTGACGATAGCCATCAAAGGTCAGCCGCAAGCTGGCCTTTTTGTTGCTCCCGACACAGCCGACGCCCACAGCTGTCCGGAATAAATCCCACCTCACCCCACCCTCGTCATGCCGGCGCAGGCCGGCATCGCTCTGCGCGGTATGACAACGAAGCAAGGAGGCGGGTTCGCGTGTGATGGCGACGTGCCAGCGTTCGAGCATCCGCGTATCAAGGCCACTTGGCGCCAGATCAACAGCGATGCCGGCCTGCGCCGGTATGACAGCTATTCCGCACGTGACTCATCACCGCCGACGCGCCGAGCCTGCGTCACGCGACGCCCCTTTCACTACTCGTTGAAAACGCGCCTGGTTGCACATGTCGCCGTGTCTGCATGCAAGGTGAGTCGGTGCCCGGAGCAATGGTCTGCTTGCGCAGGCACCACCACGCGTTCCCTAGCCTGGGGATGGATTCATTCCGGACAGCTGTGAGCCACCAACGGGATGACGACCGTCATTTGCGACGGCTGACCGCAGCTACTGCCGCACAAGCAGGCGCTGCGCGAGCATCACCGGGTCGCATCCATGCCCCTGGCAGCCCCGTCCCGGTATAGGCCATCAGTCATGTTGCGAAATCGCATTTTGGTTGTTGACAGTTCAAAACATGGTGTTATAGTTCACTACAACACCAGCCAACGAGCTCACTAAGGAGGCCCGTCATGAAAGCGCAAAAACTGATCGCCAGCATCGCCGCCGTCCTGTTCACCACCGCCACCCTGGGCGTCCTGAACTACAACGTCGCCAGCCAGCCGGCAGCAAGTACCGAAATCAACGGTATCAAGGTCATCAACCTGGCGCCGGTCAATGTCCGCCCCAGCGTTGAAGAGCGCCGCGCCGCCGCCCTGCTGACCGACATCGGTGCAGCCGGCCTCGCCGTGATCCCGAGCATCGGCCACCTGGGCGGCGCCGGCGGCACCGAACAGTTCAGCCTGGTCAGGTCCCAGCTGGCCATGCCCTACTATTCGTTTGGCAACAAGTTCGGCCGTATCAGCAAGGAATAAAACATGACCATCACCTGGAACGACAGCGTCCCGATCTATCGCCAACTGCACCAGCGTGTAGTGGCGATGATCCTGGACGGCGCCTTGAACGAGGGCGACCCGCTGCCGTCGGTACGCCAGGTGGCCGCGGATTTTCAGATCAATCCGCTGACCGTATCAAAGGCGTACCAGGAACTGGTCGACGAACAACTGGTTGAAAAACGGAGGGGTTTGGGCATGTTCGTCATCGAAGGCGCCCGCGAGGCGCTGCTGAAATCCGAACGCGAGCGGTTTCTGCGCGAAGAGTGGCCGGTGCTGTTTGCACGGCTGCAACGACTGGGGCTGGATCTCAAGACACTGCTGCGCGAGGCCGAGTCAGGCAAGCGCGAAGGCAGCACCGACAAGGAGGAGAAGTCATGAGCGCGGTGATCACGGCCAGCGGCCTCAGCAAGCGTTACAAGAATGCGCTGGCGCTGGACAACGCCAGCTTCCAGATTCCTTCCGGGCGCATCGTCGGCCTGATCGGCCCCAACGGCGCCGGCAAGACCACGGCGCTGAAGGCCATCCTCGGCCTCACCGATTTCACCGGCGAGCTCAACGTGCTCGGCTACGACCCGCGCAAGCAACGCGACAAGCTGATGGAACAGGTGTGCTTCATCGCCGACGTAGCGGTGCTGCCGCGCTGGATCCGCGTGCGCGAGGCGGTGGACTTCGTTGCCAATGTGCATCCACGCTTCGACCGCAAGAAATGCGAGGCCTTCCTGGCCCGCACCAAGCTGCAACCCAACCAGCGCGTCAGGCAGATGTCGAAGGGCATGATCGTGCAACTGCATCTGGCCCTGGTGATGGCGATCGACGCCCGCCTGCTGGTGCTGGACGAACCCACGCTGGGCCTGGACATCCTCTACCGCAAGCAGTTCTACCAGAGCCTGCTGGAAGACTACTTCGACGAAGACAAGACGATCATCGTGACGACGCATCAGGTCGAGGAAGTCGAGCACATCCTCACCGACCTGATGTTCATCCGCGACGGCAGGATCGTGCTGGATGCCGACATGGATGCCATCGGCGAACGCTTCATCGAGGTGCTGGTGAACGCCGACAACGCGGCCACCGCCCGCACGCTGAAACCACTCGACGAGCGCCAGGTGTTCGGCAAGAGCATCTTCCTGTTCGACGGCGTCGAACGCGCACGGCTGGAAGCACTGGGCGAGACCCGCCGGCCTTCCGTCAGCGACCTGTTCGTCGCCACCATGAAAGGGACCTACGCATGAAAACGCCTGCCTTCAACAACATGTACTGGCTGGTCAAGCGCGAGTTCTGGGAGCATCGCGGAAGCTTCGTATGGGCGCCGATCATCACCGGCGGCGTCGTCCTCCTGCTGACCCTGATGAGCATCATCACCGGTGAGGTGTTCCGCGCCCGCAGCGGAGTACATATCAACAACATCGACTTCAACGCGATCACCGCACACATGGATGCCGACGCACTGGACAAGCTGGGCCGTGCGCTCGACCTGAGCATGCTGGCGCCTACCGTGCTGATTGGCATCGTGTTGTTCGTGGTGATTTTCTTCTACTGCCTGAATTCGCTGTATGACGATCGCCGCGACCGCAGCATCCTGTTCTGGAAATCGCTGCCGCTTTCCGACCGCGACACCGTACTGTCCAAGGCGGCCTGCGCCACCGTGCTGGCACCAGCCATCGCGATCGTCACCAGCGTCGTGACCGGACTGCTCGCCCTCGTCATGCTGGCGATCACCGCTTCACTCCACGGCGCCAACCTGTGGCAAATGCTGTGGACACTGCCGCATCCGTTCCGCATCACCACCGTCATGCTCAGCAATATCCCGCTGTACGTGGTGTGGGCGCTGCCCACCGTGGGCTGGCTGATGCTGTGCTCGGCCTGGGCCCGCGGCAAGCCGTTCCTGTGGGCGCTGATCATCCCCATCGGCACCGGCATCGTGGTCAGCTGGTTCAACCTGATGGGCCTGTTCAACCTCAGCGACAAGTGGTTCTGGGGCAATGTGGTGGGGCGTGCCCTGCTCAGCGTATTTCCCGGTGGCTGGATCCCGGGCCAGCTGTCCCAGGATGTCGCCTCGAAATTCGGTCAGGACGCCAGCGACAACCATCAGATCTTCGCGAACATGCTCGACCTGACCCATAACTATGCCGTGCTGGCTACCCCGCAGTTCCTGATCGGCGGCGTGGCAGGTGTGGCCATGCTCGCCGGTGCGATCTGGTTCCGCCGCTGGCGCGACGACAGCTGAGCCGGATTGCATGGCAAACAGGACCGACTGGAGAAACACCGTGCCCACGACGGCCACCTCAATCTCTCACCCCTCCATTTCCCGGAGTCACGCCATGTCACTTCCACGCCTGCTCTGCGCATTGATGCTGTGTGGCCTGCCCGTTGTCGCCCTCACTGCATGCGGTTCCGGCCAGTCCCCTGGCAACAACTCCACGCAGGAGACGCATTCCATGCTGGGCACGGCCGTGTCCTCGGCGATGGACAAGGCCCGCGAAAAGATGCGCACGGGTAACCTGAGGCTTTCGTCCGGCCGCAACGACGACCTGCCGCGCGCCGAGATCACTCCACAGGGCGACCTGCTGATTGCTGGCAACTCGGTTGCCGTGACACTGCCGCAGCGTACGTTGCTGCTGCAATACCGCTCCGCGATTCTCGACATCGCCAGCGCCGGCATGGATATCGGAACGCAAGGCGCCGACATGGGCATGCGCATCGCGGGTCAGGCGATCACCGGTGCGCTTTCCGGCAAGTCGGAACAGGAAATCAACCAGCACGCAAACGCAGAGGCCGAGGGCATTCGGCAAAGCGCCGCGAAACTGTGCGACCGCATGCCGGCATTGCTGGCCTCGCAGCAGCAGCTGGCCGCCGCCTTGCCCGCGTTCCGCCCCTACGCCACGATGAACCAGAAGGATGTGGACGACTGCCGCACGGATGCATTGAAGGACGACAACAAAACGGCAACACCGTAACTGGCGGCCCACGCACCAAGAACGAAAAGCCGCCGATCGTTGGGCGGCTTTTCGTTGTGCCGGCACGGCGCCGATTCAACCGCCGTCGTGGATACCGCCTTTGGTCAGCGCCATCGGATCGAGCAGTTTCTTCAATTCGTCCTTAGACAGGCCGGTGGTTTCCAGCGCTACGTCCATGATCGGGCGATGTTCCTTGTAAGCCTGCTTGGCCGTCGCTGCACCCTTCTCGTAGCCGATCACCGGGTTCAGCGCGGTGACCAGGATCGGATTCATCGCCAGCGCCTGGTTGACCCGCGCAGTGTTGACCTTGAAACCGGCGATCGACTTGTCGGCCAGCAGGCGCGACACGTTGGAGAGGATCCCGATCGACTGCAGCAAGTTGTGCGCGATCAGCGGCAGCATCACGTTGAGCTGGAAGTTGCCGGACTGGCCGGCGATGGTGATGCTGGCATCGTTGCCGATCACCTGCGCAGCGACCATCGCGGTGGCTTCCGGGATCACCGGGTTGACCTTGCCTGGCATGATCGACGAGCCCGGCTGCAACGCCGGCAGTTCGATTTCGCCCAGGCCAGCCAGCGGCCCGGAATTCATCCAGCGCAGGTCGTTGGCGATCTTCATCAGCGCCACCGCCAGCGTCTTCAGCTGGCCGGACAGTTCCACCGCCGCATCCTGCGAGGCCATGCCCTCGAAATAGTTTTCGGCTGATTCGAACTTCACGCCGGTGATTTTCTTCAGCTGCAGCGCCACTGCCGGGCCGAACTTAGGATCGGCATTGATACCGGTGCCGACGGCAGTACCACCCTGCGGCAGCCGACGCATGCGCTTCAGCGCATCCTCGATGCGCTCGATCGAGGAACCGATCTGAGCCGCCCAACCGGACAACTCCTGCCCGAAGGTGATCGGCATCGCATCCATCAGATGGGTGCGGCCGGTCTTGGGCGTATTCCTCAGCTCACGCGCGCGTTTGTCGATGGTCTTTTTCAGATGTTTCAGCGCCGGCAGCAGCTGTTCGCTGGCGGTGAGCGTGGCGCTGACGTGGATCGCCGTGGGGATCACGTCGTTCGAGCTCTGCCCGTAATTGACGTGATCGTTCGGATGCACCTTGGCACCGCCCTTCACCGCCAGATGCGCGATCACCTCGTTCGCATTCATGTTGGTGCTGGTGCCCGAGCCGGTCTGGAAGATGTCGATCGGGAACTGTGCGTCGTACTGGCCGTCCGCCACCGCCAGCGCCGCCTTGCGGATCGCCGCGGCCTGGTTCTTCTTCAGACGGCCCATCGACAGATTGACCTCGGCTGCCGCGGCCTTGATCAGGCCCAATGCGCGGATGAACTGGCGCGGCAGGTGCAGGCCGGAAATCGGGAAATTGTCGATCGCGCGCTGGGTCTGCGCGCCGTACAGGGCGTCGGCGGGGACTTTCAGCTCGCCCATGCTGTCGTGTTCGATACGGAAACCGCTCATGACCGGATCCTTGCTCAAGAAGACCTGCCGACTATAAGCCGTCAGGCATGAAGCCGCCGGCAATGTAAAATAGGCATTCCCCCATGCTGGAATGCCCGTGATGTCCACCCACGCCCTGACCGCCCTGTCGCCGCTGGACGGCCGCTACGCCAGCAAGGTCGAGGCGCTGCGCCCGATCTTCAGCGAATTCGGCCTGATGCATCGCCGGGTCCATGTAGAAATCGAGTGGCTGCTGGCGCTGGCCGCCGAGCCGAAGATTGTCGAGTTGCCGCCATTCACGGCGGGGCAGATCGCCACACTGAAAGCCATCGCGGAGAATTTCAGCGAGGTCGGCGGCGAACGGATCAAGGCGATCGAGGCCACCACCAACCACGACGTCAAGGCGGTCGAGTACTTCATCAAGGAAAAGATCGGCGCCGACGCCAGCCTCGCCCAGGCGAAGGAATTCGTGCACTTCGCCTGCACCAGCGAAGACATCAACAACCTGTCCTACGCGTTGATGCTGCGCGACGCCCGCGCCCAGGTACTGCTGCCGCAGCTCGATGCGGTGATCGGCATGCTGCGCGAGATCGCGCACGCGAACGCCGCGTTGCCGCTGCTCTCGCGCACCCACGGCCAGACCGCCTCACCCAGCACGCTCGGCAAGGAAATCGCCAACGTGGTCGCGCGGCTGGAACGCCAGCGCAAACAGCTGGTGGCCGTCGAAGTTTCCGGCAAGATCAACGGCGCGGTGGGCAACTACAACGCCCACGTCATCACCTACCCGGAAGTGGACTGGCAGACGTTCTCGCAGCACTTCGTGGAAAGCCTCGGCCTCGACTACAACGCCTACACCACCCAGATCGAGCCGCACGACAACGTGGCCGAATACTGCGACGCCGTGCGCCGCATCAACATCATCCTGATCGATCTGGCCCGCGATATCTGGGGCTACATCTCGCTGGGCTATTTCAAGCAGACGCTGAAGGCCGGCGAAGTCGGTTCCTCGACCATGCCGCACAAGGTCAACCCGATCGACTTCGAGAATGCCGAGGGCAACTTCGGCCTGGCCAATGCCCTGCTCGGTCATTTTGCCGAAAAGCTACCGATCAGCCGCTGGCAGCGCGACCTCACCGACTCCACCGTGCTGCGCGCGCTCGGCACCGCGTTCGGCCATACCCTTGTCGCACTGGAATCGCTGAGGAAAGGCCTCGGCAAGCTCAACGTCAACGCCGAGCGCATCAGCTCCGACCTCGACGGCAACTGGGAAGTGCTGGCCGAAGCGGTGCAGACCGTGATGCGTCGCTACGGCCTGCCCGAACCGTACGAACAGCTCAAGGCACTGACCCGCGGCCAAGGCATCACCAAAGACTCGATGCGCGCCTTCATCACCGGACTCGATCTGCCGGCCGACGCAAAGCAGCGCCTGCTGGAACTGACCCCCGGCGGCTATATCGGCCTCGCCGAAACGCTGGCGAAGAACGTCTGAGCGCGACATCCATCACGGAAGCCATCGCACGGTGCGTTCCACACAGCGCACCGAACGTGAATCTCAAGGAAGAGAAACAATGAACAGCTTCGGTCCAAAACGGCAATTCAACGAAACCACTAGCGACTTCCGCCTGCGCATGGCCAAGTTCAGCTGGCGCTGGGTACCGGCATCGGTGCTGATCCTCATCGCGACAATCTATGCGCTGAAACACGACCTTGGACAAGGTGCCCTGTGGATGTCCGTCGTGTTCGTGATGCTCCTCTCCGGCTTCGCTCTGGTAATGGCAAGTTTGGCCGGCATCGGATTCTCCATCGGCGCGGGCTGGGCACGCCGTTGCGAGGATTCGATAACGCTTAATGCCAGGTGGAATCGAGTCAAATTCATCGCTACCACCCTCGTGCTCTTACCCGTATGGCTCTCTGCCGGCTACTGGGTCGGACGCGCGATCCTGTTGCAGGAAACCTTGGTCGGGCCACGGATGCATACGCACGTCGCTGCGTTCGCCGATGAGCCACAGGCATTCCTGTTCTACACGGGGCTGTGGATCACGGCTGTATTGACGCTACCCTTCTATTGGATGCGTTCGGCGAAAGCTCGCTTTTCCAGCAGTGCCACGAGCTAGCTGGGTAAACGGCAGCATTGCTTCCACATGAGGTGGCATAGCACCGACTGCGTCGGTGCGCACAACTCGACTGTGCGTACTATCACCATGACTCAGGAACGCAGCATCAAGCCGACTTCGTGAAGTACACCACACCCGGCAGCTTCTCGAAGTGAGCATCGCAAGTCAGCAGATCGGCACCATGCTCCTGTGCCGTCGCGTACACGATGGCATCGGCCGTGGCCAGCTTGTACTGGCGATGAAGCTCCGCCGCCAGCAACGCAATGCGTGTGTCCAGCGGCACGACCATGCATTTCTGTGTATAGGCAATGACCTGGTCGGTGCGATCCTCACCCACTTCGCGCGCCAGCCACTTCGCGAGTTCCAGCTGCACCATGGTGGGCACGACGCATTGTTCCTTGTCCGGAAATACCTTGCCCAGCTTCCGGCCAAGCGGCCCGCCAACCAGCCATTCGATCCAGGCCGACGTATCCACCACACGCATCAATAGCGGTCCTGGCGATCGCGGTAACCATCCGTGCTGGCCCCCTTGGCGATGCCTGCGAGCTGCTTCAGTTCCGGCACCGGCATCACCAACACCCCCTTGCCCTTGGGAATGAACACGAACTCCTGCCCTGCCTCCCACTGCTGCTCCTCGCGGACAGCCTTGGGAATGGAAATCTGGAACTTGCTGGAGAGGGTGGCGGTGGCGGTCATGATCGTACCTGAAACTTATCGATGGAAGTTTGGTAAGAACATAGTACCAAGGGGCAGCACCTGCAAGTTACTCCGCTCCTCGATCAGGCCCCCCGCGGGCTGGGGTTCGCCAAAGCAGGTATCGCCCCTACCGGGAATACCTACCGTCATTACAGGCAACGATCACACCTCGTCCGAGCCCTCGTTGACGCCCTCGAACAGGAAGGTCGACAGGTAGCGCTCGCCAGTATCCGGCAGCATCGCCAGCAGCACCGAGCCTTGCGGCGCATCCGCCGCCACCTGCAATGCCGCGGCCAGCGTGGCGCCGGAGGAGATGCCGGTGAAGATGCCCTCCTGTTGCGCCAGTTGGCGTGAGGTGTCACGGGCCAGCACGTCGTCGACCGGCACAATCCGGTCGACCACCTTGCGGTTCAGCACGGCCGGCACGAAGTCCGGTGTCCAGCCCTGGATCTTGTGCGGCTGCCACTCTTTGCCCGAGAGCAGTGCCGCGCCAGCCGGCTCGGTGGCGATGATCTGCACTTCGGGACGTGCCACTTTCAGCACCTCGCCCACGCCGGTGAGTGTGCCGCCGGTGCCCCAGCCACTGACGAAGTAATCCATCCGGCGACCGGCGAAGTCGCGCAGGATTTCCGGTGCGGTGGTCTGCCGGTGGTAGGCCGGGTTGGCCGGATTCTCAAACTGGCGGGCGAGGAACCAGCCATGCTTCTGCGCCAGCTCTGCGGCCTTCTCGACCATGCCGGTGCCACGCGCCGCCGCTGGCGTCAGCAGTACCTTGCCGCCGTAGGCGCGGATCAGCTTGCGCCGTTCGATCGAGAACGTCTCGCTCATCACCGCCACGAACGGGTAGCCGCGCGCCGCGCACACCGCGGCCAGCGCCACGCCGGTGTTGCCCGAGGTGGCCTCGACCACGGTCTGGCCAGGCTTGAGCGTGCCGCGCTGCTCGGCGTCGAGGATGATCGCCAGGGCGAGACGATCCTTCACCGAACCGGCCGGATTGAACGCCTCCACCTTCACGTACAGTTCGACGTGCTTCGGCGCGAGGCGGTGGAGTCTGATGATCGGCGTATTGCCGATGGTGTCGAGGATGCTGTCGTAGATCATGGGTCACTCCAGGGAAACCGGCGAGGAAACCGCGCTGGCGATGTTGCGCCCGCACAGGTAAAACTATCGTCAGCCGCGATGGATGGCCGCCAGCAGGCCAGCGTGTGCCGGTGGTGGCACGGGGTAGCGCCGACCCGATGCCTGGCGGATGTCGAGCACGGTCGCGCCCAGCGGCGGCTGGCCAAACCAGGCCAGCGACGGCGCCAGCGCCGCGACCTCGCCAAGGATCAGCAGGGCTGGCGAACCCACGGCATGGGCCGATGCGCGCTCATGCAGGTTCGCCAGGGTGCCGGTGACCACCCGCTGTTCCGCGCGCGAGCCATTCTCGATCAGCGCGAACGGGGTCGTCGCCGCGCGGCCGTGTTCGATCAGCTGCGCCTGCAGCCCCGCCAGTTCACCCACGCCCATGTACACCGCCAGCGTCTGCCGCTCCTGTGCCAGGGCGGCCCAATCCAGCGTGTCGAGCGAACTGCGGCAATGCGCGGTGACAAAACGGACTGACTGTGCGTGATCGCGATGCGTCAGCGGTATGCCGGCATAGGCCGCGCATGCCACCGCCGCGGTGATGCCCGGCACCACCTCGTAGGGAATATCGTGGGCACGCAGGAACTCCAGCTCCTCGCCGCCACGGCCGAACACGAACGGATCGCCGCCCTTCAACCGCACCACCCGCCGGCCTGCCCGCGCATGCTCCAGCAGCAGGGCATGGATGCCGTCCTGGGTGGTGTGGTGGTTGCCCGCCTGCTTGCCGACCTCGATGCGTTCGGCATCGCGGCGCGCCAGTTCCAGCACCTCGGCACTGACCAGCCGGTCGTGCAGGATCACGTCCGCCTCGTTCAGCGCACGCAGCGCGCGCAAAGTCAGCAGGCCCGGATCGCCGGGACCGGCGCCCACCAGCACGACCGATCCTGAGTGCACCGGTGACGCCAGCGCCAGCAGCTGTTCGGCCGCCTGCCATGCCTCCTTCGGTTGCCCGCGACGCAGCAGCGTCGCGACCTGGCCGGTGAACAGGGTCTCGTAGAACTGTCGCCGCGCCGCCATGTCCGGCAGCCGTGCCCGGATGCGATGACGCAGTCGTGCCGCAAGGCTCGCCAGCGCTCCCAGAGAATGATCGAGCAGCGTCTCCAGCCGCTCGCGCAGCAGCCGTGCCAGCATCGGCGCCTCGCCGCCGCTGGAGATTGCGATCATCAGCGGTGCGCGGTCGACCACCGCCGGGACGTGGAAGCTGGACAGCGCCGCGTCGTCGACCACGTTGACGAAGATTCGCCGCAGCCCTGCCAGTGTGGCGACCAGGGCATTCGTCTCACGATCGGAGGTGGCCGCGACCACCAGCCAGACCCGGTCGAGCCAGCTGTCCTGGAAGGCATCGGCGCGATGCGCAATGCGCCCCTCCCTGACCCAGCACTGCAGCTGCGGAGTCAAGGCCGGCGCGTTCACCGTCACTTGTGCCTGTGCACCGAGCAGCGCGGCGATCTTGCGTTCGGCTACCGCGCCGCCACCCACCACCAGTACGGCACGGTGCGACAGATCGGCGAACAGCGGATAGAGCTTCATGATGCGATGAACCTGCCTTGCATGCGTGGCAACAGGGTCAAGCTACGAAGGTGACGCCTGCCCGGCAAATAATTTGTTCAGGCGCGTATATGCCATCGGGTTATGGCCGTCCATAAAATGGTTGACTTATTTGTTAAATGGCCGTATAGACGTCTAACGATGACAGGCACAATCAAACATCCAGCAAGCATCCACAGCAACCCAGGCGTCGTTGCCCTCGCCATGCCATCCACGATGCCGGCCCGCTCCATGCGATGTATCTGTACTTCGCTCGCGCCTCAATCCATCGACCACGACCGCCTACGGACCCATCGTCATGACACTTACCCAGTTGCGCTATCTCATCGCCATCGCCGACTCCGGCCTCAACATCACACTTGCCGCCGAACGCGTGCACGCCACCCAGCCCGGGCTGAGCAAGCAGCTGCGGCAGCTTGAGGACGAGCTCGGTTTCCAGCTGTTCGTGCGCAAGGGCAAGAGCCTCGACGCGGTGACTCCCGCTGGTGCGCAGGTGCTTGAACGCGCACGCACGATTCTTGCCGAAGCCGGCAACATCCGTTCGATCGCCGCGAACCTGCGCAACGAGGCGCACGGCGAACTGCGCATCGCCACCACGCATACCCAGGCGCGCTTCGCCCTGCCCGTCGCGATCGGTGCGCTCAATGTCGACTACCCTCAGGTCAGCGTGCACCTGCAGCCGGTAGGCGATGCCGAGGTGCTGGCACAGCTGGAGGCCGGCCGTGTCGACCTGGCCGTGGTCAGCAGCACCGGGGCACCACCCGCGAACGGCATCGCGTTGCCGGCCTACCACTGGCAGCGGGTCATCGTCGCGCCGCGGGAGCATCCGCTGGCCAAACTCAAACAACCCGTATCGCTGGCGCAATTGGCGGAACTGCCGCTGATCAGCTATGACTCCTCGCTGAAGGCGGAATCATCGCTGCGGCGCGCCTTCGACGCCGCCGACCTGTCGCCGCAGATCGCGATGACCGCCAGCGATGCCGACCTGATCAAGACCTATGTACGCGCCGGGCTGGGCATCGGCGTACTGGCCGAGATGGCCATGTTGCCCACCGACACTGATCTACAGGTGCTGCCGGCCGATCACCTGTTTCCGCCGTGCACGACCTGGATCGTGCTGCGGCGCGAACGTGTGCTGCGCGCCTATGTGCTGGAATTCATCAACCTGTTCGCGCCGCATCTGCATCGCCGCGAGGTGGCCCGCGCGCTGGCCACCGATGCGGCAGGCGACTGGCCGGCCGTGCCGCACTGGCGGGAACGGGCACGCCCGGTGCTGCCCGACGCGGCGTGATCCACTGGCCCGAACCGGGTCGATAGCGGCCACGGCATCAACCCGGACCGTGCAATCCGCACTCCCGCTTCAGCCCGAAGAAGCGAGTGTCCTCCGCCTCCATGCCGGGTTCCCAGCGCCGGGTCGTATGGGTATCGCCGATCGAGATATAACCCTGATCCCATAACGGGTGATAGGGCAGACCGTGGCGCTGCAGGTACATGCCCACGTCGCGGTCGCTCCAGTCGGCGATTGGATGGAATTTCCAGCGGTCACGGCTCCACTCGACGAACGCGATGTCCTGGCGGCTCCTCGACTGGCTGCGCCGCAGGCCGGCAAACCAGCTCTGCACGCCCAGCTCGGTCAGCGCACGCTGCATCGGCTCCACCTTGCGGATGCTGTTGTAGCGGTCGATGCCGTCGACGCCCTGCTCCCACAGCTTTCCGTAACGCGCTTCGGCCCAGGCACGGCCAATCGCTGGGCGGTAGACCCGGAGATTCAGTTCGAGCCGTTCGGTCAGCGTGTCGACGAATTGATAGGTCTCGGGAAACAGGTAGCCGGTGTCGATCAGGATCACCGGAATATTCGGTTGCTGGCTAGTGAGCAGATGCAGGGAGACCGCTGCCTGCGCACCGAAGCTCGATGACAATGCGTGATGGCCCGGCGTGTGCTGCAGTGCCCAAGCCACGCGCTGCTCGGCGACCTGATCAGCCAGCCATGCATTCAACTTGGCCAGCGCTCCCGGGTCACGTGGATTGTGGGGCAACTCCATGTCATCGCATGACCCGCTCATGCGACGACCTCGAGCGGAATCCGCCGCGGCTGGCCGAGAATCCCCGTGCGCAGCAGGAAATCACCGAAGTGTTCGTCCGCGGCCCGCTCGCTGGCATAGCTGGCAAACAGCTGCCCGAGCACCTCGAGCAGGGTCGCCTCGTCGACGTTCTCCCGATGGACCTGATTCAAGCGTTGACCGCTGAAATCGGCACCGAGGCGCAGGTCATAACGACCGGGCGCCCGCCCGACCAGGGCGATCTCGCCCAGGTATGGACGCGAGCAGCCATTCGGGCAACCGGACAGGCGCAGCAGGATCGGCGTATCGATCAGTCCGTGGCGATCGAGCAGCGCCTCCAGCTTCGGCAGCAGCTGCGGCAGATAACGTTCGCTTTCGGCCATCGCCAGACCACAGGTAGGCAGCGCCACGCAGGCGACCGCGTGTTGCCGGATCGCGCTGTGTTTCCGGTAGCCATCCATGCCGTGACGGGCAACGATCGCGTCGATCCGCTCGCGATCCTCAGCGGCCACGTTCGCAATGATCAGGTTCTGATTGCAGGTGAGCCGGATGTCGCCCGTGTGCACGGCAGCCACCTCACGCATGCCGCTGAGCCAGGCTTGTGCTTCGGTATCAAGCAAACGGCCAGCCTCGACCTGCAAGGTCAGGTGCCAATGGCCGGCATGGCCTTCGATCCAGCCGTAGCGGTCGCCGTTATGGTCGAAGCGGAACGCGCGGGCCGGCTGCAGGGTAAAACCGAGGCGCTGTTCGAGCTCAGCCTTGAAGGCCGCGAGCCCGTGGCGGTCGATGGTGTATTTCAGACGCGCATGCTTGCGCTCCCCGCGATCGCCCCAGTCACGCTGAACCGCGATCACGGTCTCGGCCAGCGCCAGCAACTGTTCCGGCAGCACGAAGCCGATCACGTCGGCCAGCCGCGGATAGGTCGACGGGTCACCATGGCTGGCGCCCATGCCGCCGCCGATCGCCGCATTGAAGCCAACCAGCCGTCCATCTTCGATGATCGCGATCAGGCCCAGATCCTGGGCAAACACGTCGACGTCGTTGAGCGGCGGAATCGCCAGCCCGATCTTGAACTTGCGCGGCAGGTAGGTCGGGCCATACAGCGGCTCTTGCTCTTCACCCACCAGTTTCTCGCCGTCCAGCCACAGCTCGTGATAGGCGCGAGTCTTCGGCTTCAGATGTTCCGACAAGCGCACCGCCCACGCATACGCTTCCTCGTGTGCCTGCGATTCGACCGGATTGGTATTGCACACCACGTTGCGGTTGACGTCGCCGCAGGCGGCAATGGTGCTGGCCAGCGCTGCGTTGATCGCGGCGATGGTCGGCTGCAGGTCACGCTTGATGATGCCGTGCCACTGGAAGGTCTGCCGCGTGGTGATGCGCAATCCGCTGCTGGCGTAGTCGCCGGCAATCCGGTCGAACGCCAGCCACTGCGCCGTCGTCATCACCCCGCCGGGCAAGCGTGCACGCACCATGAAGGCATACGCCGGCTCCAGCTTCTGGCGACGGCGTTCATCGCGGATGTCACGGTCATCCTGCAGGTAGCTGCCGTGGAACTTGAGCAGCTTGTTGTCATCTTCGCTGATCGCGCCGGTGACGGCATCGGCCAGTCCTTCGGCGATGGTGCCACGCAGGAAGCGGCTGTCGATCTTGATTTGTTCGAGATGGGATGGCATCGGGTTTCTTGTTTGAAAAGTGCGGCCATGGATGGCCGCTTTTTGACTTTCGCGTTCACGGATGAACGCAGAATTGATGATCAGTAGACGTCGCGGGCGTAACGCCCCTGTTGCAGCAAGTCGGCCAGCCAGGCCTTGGCATCCTCGGCGGACAGGCCGCCGTGGGTGACGATGATGTCCAGCAAGGCCTCGTGCACATCTTTCGCCATGTGCGCGGAATCACCGCAGACATAGAGGTGCGCACCTTCGCGCAACCATGCGTACAGCTCGCGGCCGTTCTCGCGCAGGCGTTGCTGCACGTAGATTTTTTGAATGGAGTCCCTGGAAAACGCCAGATCGAGGCGATGCAGCGCGCCGCTGTGCAGGGCCTCCTGCCATTCGACTTGATAGAGGAAATCCTGCGCGAAATGGCGATTGCCGAAGAACAACCAGTTGCGCCCGCTGGCTGCCGTCGCCTGGCGTTCCTGCACGAAGGCGCGAAAGGGTGCGATACCGGTACCGGGACCGATCATGATCACGTCGCGGCTGCCGTCGGCAGGCAGCCGGAAGCGCTCGTTCGACTCGACGAACACCGGCACCCGCGTGTCATCACCCGCGCTTGCCAGGAAGGCCGAGGCGGCACCGTAATGAGTGCTCGCATGTGCGAGGTATTCCACCACGCCTGCGGTCAGATGCACTTCGTCGGACCCCACGACCTTGGCGCTGGACGCGATCGAGTACAGCCGCGGCGTCAGCGGGCGCAATGCGGCCACCAGCTGGGCAGCATCCCACGCCGCGGGGAACCGGCGCAGCAGGTCGATCGGCTGATGGCTGTCCAGCAACGCCGCAAAGGCAGCCTGCTGGCCGGGCTCCAGCACGCGCTGCAGATTGCTGTGCCCGGTCATAGCAGCCTGTGCCGCCACCAGCGGCCGGGTCAGGCGGGTGAGTTCACGCTCATGACTCAGCCAGCGCACCAGCGGCAGCCGCCGACCGTCATGTTCGACCTCAGTTGCACCATCGAGCTTCAACGCCGACAGCCATTGCTCCACCAGCACCAACAGGTTCTGCGGCCACACGCCGATGGCATCGCCCGGCTCGTAGTGCAGGCCGGAACCTTCCAGCGACAATTCGACATGACGTACATCGCGGTCGCTGTCGCGCGACACGATGCGCTGGTTTTCCAGCACGGTGGCCGGGAACGGCCGATCTCGCGAATACTGCGGTGACGCACTGACCGCGTGCAGCGGG
This sequence comes from Rhodanobacter sp., assembly GCA_050737735.1. Classification (GTDB taxonomy): domain Bacteria; phylum Pseudomonadota; class Gammaproteobacteria; order Xanthomonadales; family Rhodanobacteraceae; genus Rhodanobacter. The sequence goes on from JBOHYM010000060.1 coordinate 74,551, forward strand.
CTGGTATGCCGCATCGAAGTGTTCGGCCCACTCAACACTTCGCAGGCTGTTTCCAGCACACCAGCCGACCACTCGCCCGCCGTGGCATCGAAATCCACGTCCGCCTCGCCGAGCGCGGCGAAGCGGCTGGCACCAAGTTCGATCAACCGGGCATCCAGTTCGCGACTGACCGCGCAGAACCTTGGATAACTCGAATCACCCAGCCCCAGCACGGCGAATTTCAGCTGCGGCAGCTTTGGCGCACGCTTGCCGGCAATGAACTCGATGAAGCCGATCGCATCATCCGGCGGATCGCCGTCGCCCTGGCTGCTGATCACCACCACCAGATGACGTTCCTGTGCCAGCTCACGCACCGGGTAGGCACCCGCACGCAGCAGGCGCACCACCAGCCCGGCCGCTTCCGCCCTGCCCGCCAGCTGCTCGGCCACGCGGCGCGAGTTGCCGGTCTGGCTGCCGTAGACAATAGTCAGCCGCTCGGCCGCCTGCCCGACCGCCACCCCGGGCAGCTCAGCGACCACGGCCAGTCCGGCATGTTCCAGCAGGCGTGTCGCCAGGGCTGCGCTGTATGCTGCGATCCCATAGAGGTCCGCCGGTGACAGGCCTTTCGTCAGCCGGTCAAGCTGGGCCAGCCGGTCCGCTCCAAGCGTCGGGGTTGGCAGCGGCAATTTCAGTGCAGCGTTCACAGGAGTTCCTTTTGGACGTCTTTACGTCTCGACGTCCATACTATTTAGTATCAAGTGACACCTGAAAGCATATGTTGGAATGTCGTTATGCCGGCCATTCATTTCTATGCACTCCAGTACAGGGCTGATACTCTCTCGCAGCACCCCATCGACAGACATGCCGGACTTGATCGAACTGTTCACCTTCATTGCCGTCGGCGCCTTTGCCCAGCTGATTGACGGCGCATTGGGCATGGCCTACGGCGTAACCTCGGCCGGGCTGCTGATGGGGCTGGGCATGCCACCGGTTGCAGCGAGCGCCAGCGTGCATTACGCCGAGACCTTCACCTGCGGCGCCTCCGGCATCAGCCACCTGATCGCCGGCAACGTGCGCCGTCCGCTGTTTCTTGCGCTGGTCATACCGGGCGTGCTGGGCGCCCTGCTCGGCGTGCTGGTGGCCGTCAACGTGCCGTCGCAGTGGATGCGCATTGCGCTGACACCGTACCTGCTGGGCATGGGCCTGTTCCTGCTGTTCCGTCGCAGTCGGGAACCCGGGCAGCGCACCGATGTGCCGCGCGGCACTGCGCCGATGGGGCTGGCGGCTGGCTTCGTGGATGCGATCGGCGGCGGCGGCTGGAGCGCGCTGACCGTCACCATTCTGCTCGCGCGCGGCCTGCCGCCACGCGCCGTGATCGGCAGCGTACACCTGGCCAAATGCGTGGTAAGTATTGCCGCCAGCATCAGCTTCCTGCTCACCATCGGCACCAGCCACGGCACCGCCGTGATCGGCCTGATCATCGGTGGCGTAATCGCCGCCCCGTTCGGCGCCCTGTTCATCCGCCGCATCCCGGGGCGGGCAGCCACCCTGCTGGCCGGTTTCGCCGTGCTCGCGCTGGGCATCAACAATGCGTTCCGCATGTTTGGCTGAGAGGTTGTGACATTCAACTTCTCAGCCCGGCCACGGATGGCCAGTCGCGAATCACTCATGCAAATGACTGATTCGCGTGAGCGAGTCCGGGCGTGTACCGGACTCGCGATAGAAGAAAACCACAGGAAGTCGTTTCCTTCACAGGCGCTAAGCCAAAGCCGTCCGCCGTCACTACAATGCGCGGATGAGCCCAATCAAGCACCTCCCCATCGAAGTCCGCGGCAGCGCCACCCGCCCGCTGGGCATGAGCCCCGCCCACTTCCTGCGCGACTACTGGCAGAAACGGCCGCTGCTGATCCGCCACGCGTTCGCCGACTTCCAGCCGCCCTTGCAACCGGACGACCTGGCTGGCCTGGCCTGCGAAGACGGCGCACTGGCCCGGCTGATCGTGCACGACGAGAAGCGCGATCGCTGGCACGTCAATCCCGGCCCCCTGAGCGAAGCCGATTTCGCCAGGACCCCCAGCACCAACTGGACCCTGCTGGTGCAGGATGTGGACAAATGGGATGCGGACGTCGCCGAACTGCTGCAGCACTTCAGCTTCCTGCCCAGCTGGCGCCTGGACGACATCATGGTCTCCTACGCCGAACCGGGCGGCGGTGTCGGCGCGCATGTCGACCAGTACGATGTGTTCCTGCTGCAGGGGCTGGGTCAGCGCCACTGGGCGATCAGCGATGATCCGATGGCGCCGAAGGAGTTCCGCCACGACGTGGAACTGAAGCAGCTGGCCCACTTCGAATCCACCCACGAATGGCTGCTGGAACCGGGCGACATGCTGTATCTGCCGCCGGGCGTCCCGCATGACGGCGTGGCCTTCGGCGGCCCGTGCATGACCTTCTCGATTGGCATGCGCGCACCCTCGCAGGCCGATCTGACCGGCGACCTGGCCGACCATATCGCCGAGCACCTGCCGGAAGAGCTGCGCTATGCCGACCCGGACCTGAAGCCGGCCAAGGCCACTGGCGAGATCGACCGCGCAGCGATCGAGCGCCTGAAGATGGCGCTGCCGTTTGCCGCCGTGCTGCACGACGACATGCTGCGCGACTGGTTCGGCCGCTTCATCACCCGCTACCGCAACGCGCAGGTGCCGGCACCGCTGGACAAGCCGCTGAGCGCGGACGCGCTGGCGAAACAGCTCGATGCCGGCGCGCAGCTGCTGCGCCACCCGTGGTCGCGACTGGCCTGGAGCCAGGGCAAGTCCGGTTGCATCCTGTATGTCAGCGGCCACGCCTACCCGGCCACGCCCGCGCTGGCACAGCAGTTGTGCGAGCAGCGGACAGTCAGCCTCACCGGCAAGCCCGGCACCATCGAACGCGCCCTGCTGCTCGCACTGGTCAATGATGGGCACCTGCTGCCGAGAAAATCCCGCCGCCGATGAAGCTGCAGAACTTCCACGTCGAGGTCGCCGACTGGTCGAGCGAGGGTCAGCGCAAGGACCTGCTCGACTTGCGCTACACCGTATTCGTGCAGGAACAGGGTGTGCCCGAGACGCGCGAACGGGACGGCCTCGATGGGAATTGCTGGCACGTGCTCGCACGCGACGCCGCTGGCCGGCCGATCGGTTGCGGGCGCCTCACTCCCGCCCACAAGATCGGCCGCATGGCCGTGCTGCAGGCGTGGCGTAGTCAGGGAGTCGGTGTGGCGCTGCTGCGTGAACTGATCGGCCGTGCCCGCAGCCAAGGCTGGCCGGAAGTGGCGCTGGACGCGCAGGTCAGCGCACTGGGCTTCTATGAGCGCGAGGGTTTCGTTCCCTACGGCGAGGAATTCGAGGATGCCGGCCTGCCACACCGGGCCATGCGCCTGATACTGCCGGCAAGCGTCACCGATGCCGCACCGCTGCACGACATCGGCGCACTGCCGGCCAGCACACGCGGCGAGGCCGCCGCCACGCGCCTGCAACTGCTGGGCGAGGCACGCCACCGGCTGGCCATTTACCTGCCCGTACTCGGCAACGACAGCTACGCCAGCGTGGAAGAACTGGCCGAGTTGCGGCGTATCGCGATCTCCGGCCGTGGCGCGCAGATCCGCATCCTGCTGCACGATCCCGCGGCAGCCTTGCGCAACGATCATCGACTGATCGCGCTGGTGCAGCGCCTGCCGAGCACGATGCAGATCCGCACGCCGGTGGAGGAAGCCGACCTGGCCTATGTCTCGGCCTACCTGCTCAACGATGCCGGCGGCTACCTGTTCCTGCCCGAGGCAAACCGCCCGCAAGGCCGCGCCGCCCTGCACGACCGCGCGAGCCACGCACCGCTGCAGCAGCATTTCGAGGAAGTGTGGGAACGCGCGGAGCGTGCCAGCATCCTGCAAACACTGGATATCTGACCGCTGAGGCGGGATCGGCTGAACACCAGCTGGCCCGGAAGTTTTCCCCACCCATCGCCGACGCCGCCGACAAAGCGCATGAAACCGCTGCCTGCGACGCGTTTCGTTGAGCCATCGTCTCGAATGCATGCCGGCAGCCCGTTTCGGACACCTTCGGGTTGCCGCGTCGCAGCAGCCAAAGGCTATAATTGACCGGATTCTCCCCAGTCATCCGTTTGAGCGGCCTGTCGGGCTTGAAAACCGACGCAAGACCGCGATTTCCTTGGTCACACGGATGGCTGCAAGCATCCCTTCCCTGCCGGTGGTGACGTGAGTACAAACTTGATCCGCGAGTTCTTCGAATCTTCCCAACTCGCTGGCGGCAACGCCGACTACGTCGAATCGCTCTACGACGCCTGGCTGGCCGACACCTCGTCGGTACCCGCCGAGTGGAGCAAGTATTTCGAAACCTTCAAGGGCCGCGAGTCGGGGGACGTCTCCCACACCGCGGCCATTGCACGAATCGAGGCTGCGCAAAAGCAGCGCCACAACGGTGCCACCGCCGCTCCCATGAGCGACGAGTACGCGCGCAAGCAGGCTGGCGTGCTGCGCCTGCTCACTGCCTACCGTTCGCGCGGCCACCTGGCCGCCAACCTCGATCCGCTCGACCTCACCGAGAAGATGCCGGCACCGGATCTGGGGCTGCCCTTCCACGGCCTCTCCGATGCCGACCTGGATACCGAATTCGATACCGGCAACTACGCCGGTGGCGGCCAGCGCCTGAAACTGCGCGACCTGCTGAGCCGCCTGCAGAAAACCTACGCCAGCACGATCGGCGCCGAGTTCATGCACATCAGCAACCATGAGCAGCGCCACTGGATCTACAGCCGGCTCGAACAGGCCGCCGGCCAGAGCACGCTGGACAAGGCCGGCAAGCAGCGCGTGCTGGATGGCCTGACCGCCGCCGAAGGCCTCGAACGCTATCTGCACACGAAATATGTGGGCCAGAAGCGCTTCTCGCTGGAAGGTGGTGACAGCCTGATCCCGATGATCGACGACGTCGTGCGCGCCGCCGGCGACAACGGTATCAAGGAGCTGGTGATCGGCATGGCCCACCGCGGCCGCCTCAACGTGCTGGTCAACACCCTGGGCAAGATGCCCAAGGACCTGTTCGCCGAGTTCGATCACACCGCTCCTGAAGAACTGCCTTCGGGCGACGTGAAGTACCACCAGGGTTTCAGCTCCGACGTCACCACCCCCGGTGGCCCGGTGCACCTCTCGCTGGCGTTCAACCCCTCGCACCTGGAAATCGTGAACCCCGTGGTCGAAGGCTCGGTGCGTGCCCGCATGGACCGCCGCGGCGACCCGCTGGGCAAGCAGGTGCTGCCCGTGATCGTGCACGGCGATGCCGCCTTCGCAGGCCAGGGCGTCGTGATGGAAACGCTGGCGCTGGCCGAAACCCGTGGCTACTCCACGGGCGGCACGGTGCACATCGTCATCAACAACCAGATCGGCTTCACCACCAGCGACCCGCGCGACAGCCGCTCGACGCTGTACTGCTCGGACATCGTCAAGATGATCGAAGCGCCGGTGCTGCACGTGAACGGCGACGACCCCGAAGCCGTGGTGCTCGCCACCCAGTTCGCCCTGGACTTCCGCATGGAATTCCAGAAGGACGTGGTCGTCGACATCATCTGCTTCCGCAAGCTGGGCCACAACGAGCAGGACACGCCGTCGCTCACCCAGCCGCTGATGTACAAGAAGATCGCAGC
>JBOHYM010000061.1:0-10705 GCA_050737735.1 Rhodanobacter sp.
GCCAGGAGCTGGCGGGCAGTGCCCGCCCTACGTGTTCTGGTGGACGATGCTTTCCCGAGTCATGTGCAAAGGAACATAAAAAAAGGATGCCCCGATGCCGGGGCATCCAGTGGCGACGTGAAGGGAGGTTCACCATCGCCTGAGGGAAGAGCGTGGTGCCCTAGAACCAGATGCCGAGGTTGACGCCGTAGGTGCGTGGCGGCAGGTATTGCGAGGTGTAGATGAAACTGCCGTCCGGCAGGGCGAAGCGGTCGGCGCTGGTGCGCACCTTGCCGTCGGCCACGTTCTGCACGTAGGCCGAGACCCACCAGCGATCCTGTGGCTCGGTGTAGCGCAGGGAGACGTCGCCGCGGGTATACGCCTTCTGCTTGTCGCCGTCGCCCAGGTTGAACGTGCTCAACCACTGTGCGCTCTGGTACTGGGCGGTCACGCGCGGGGTCAGCCGGCCACCGTTGTCCAGGTGGAAGTCATGCTCGTAGATCGCCGTGAGCGCGAGGTTCGGCGCGTGCGGCAGATCGTTGCCGGTGACGTTGACGCAGTTGCTGATGCCGGACGCCGGTGCGCAGGCGGGCAGGCCCTGGTAGTCGTTGCTGCCGGCATACAGCAAGGTGCCGAGTTCTTTCTTCGGGATCGCCGAAAACACCAGGTTGAGCCGGTCGTCCTGGCCCGACAGTGCCAGCTCGGACTCGAAGCCCATCACCTTGGTGGTGCCCTTGACGTTGGAGAAGCCCAGGCCGCGGTTGCCGTCGGGGTAGGTGATCGGCGCGGCCAGCTGGAAGTTCTTGAACTGCTCGTAGTAGATCGCGCTGTTCCAGGTCAGGTGGCCGTCGAGGAAGCTGAACTTCGAACCGACTTCGTAGTTGGTCAGCGTCTCCGGCTGGTACAAGGTGCCGCCGTCCTGGGTGCCGCCGGACTTGTAGCCGGTGGACACGCTCGCATACAGCAGACCGTGCTGGCCGACGTCGGCATCGACCCGGGTCAGCCAGGTGACCTTGCTCTTGTTGTACTTCGCGTCGTTGACGGTGGAGACAGCGAAGCCCACGTTGCCCGGCTCGACGTCTGGCGAGATCGGCACCTGCGGCACGTTCGGGTCGTAGGCCCAGCCCCAGCCGCGGCCGCCGACATTGGCCTTCTTGTCATTGGACAGGCGGGCGCCGCCGGTCAGGCGCAGGCCGTCGGTGATGTGCCAGGTGGCCTGGCCGAAGACGGCGGTCGACTTCACCGTTTCCTTCGGCTGAATGAACGAGCCCTGCCAGGACACCGTGCCCTGCGAGGTGCCGTTGAGGATCGGGATATCGAAACGGATGTTGTTGTCCTCCGCCTCGTAGTAGGCACCGAGGATCCAGTCCACGGCGTTGTCGCCGGTCGATTTCAGATCCAGTTCCTGGCTGTTGCTCTTGTAGTTGGAGTAATTGGTGCGATCGGCCTGGTAGCTGGCGCCGGTGGTGAAGCTGGTGGGCACCTGCACACCGTTGTCCTGGTCGAAGTTGCTCTTGCCGGAGAAGCGGTTGAAGCCGGCGATGTAGCTCAGCTCCATCGACTCGCCGAGCTTGATATCCATGCGGCTGCGCACCGTATTGGAGTTGCGCTCCAGGTACGGCGCGGTGTCGATCAATGCCGACCAGAAATCCTGTCCGGTGCGCGGCTGCTGCATCAGGCTCATGCTGGGCGTGCCGCGATCGCGGAAATACTCGTAGGACAGGTTCCAGGTGAACGCGTCGCTGGGCTGCCACAGCGCACTGACCCGGGCGGCGCTCTGGTTCTGCGCGTTGTACTTGTCGCCGCCGGTCACATAGTCGCTGGCGTTGATCGGCTGGAACGTGTCCAGGGTGCCACCGCTGGCGAGGTAGGCCGTCTGCTGCTGGGCGACCGAGGGCAGCTGCTTCGACGGGTTCTGGTAATTGACGTAACCGTCGTGCTGTTCCTGTGCCACCGCTACGCGCATCGCGAAGGTGCTGCTGAGCGGCAGGTTCACCGTGACGCGGGAGCCGACATGGCTGTAGTTGCCCGTCTCGATCTGCGCGTTGCCGTAGAAGCCGCTGAGGTCGGGCTTGGCGGTCTGGAAGTTGACCACGCCGGCGGTGGAGTTGCGGCCCCACAGCGTGCCTTGCGGGCCGCGCAGCACTTCCACGCTGTCGATATCGAGCAGCAGGCCGGCGGCCGCTTCCGGGCGCGGCGAATACACGCCGTCGATGAACATCGCCACTTCCGGATCGGCGTACTCGGTCTTGGCGCTGTCGTTGCCGATGCCGCGCATGGTGAGGGTGATGACGCCATGATCGCCCTGCGTGGTGGCCTCGAAACCGGGCACCAGCTTGGTGATGTCCTGCACCGTCATCACCCGTTCCTTGTCGAGCGTGTCTGCTCCGATGACGCTAATCGCGACCGGGGTCTTCTGCAGCGGCGTCTCGCGTTTGGTCGCATTGACCTGGATCGTGTCCAGATCCTTGACGTTCTTTGCAGTTGCCGGGTTCTGCGCCGTCGCATCCTGCCCTGCGGCGAATGCGCCCCCCGAGGCGAATATGGCAGTCATGGCAACGTATAGTGCCGAATAGCGTAATTTCATTTCACCCTCTCCCCAAATCGACGTGAACTTACGGTAGCCTACATGACAGCGCTGTCAAATTTACGCATGACAGCGCTGTCATCGAGTCGATCCTACTGATAAAACCAGCAAGATGCTTGTTGCAAAGCAACAAGCGAAGAGGGAGGGGCTATGGCACGTCTGCGAAAGATTCTGGTGGTTGGGGGCGGTACGGCCGGCTGGTTGACGGCTTGCTATCTGGCCAAGGCGTTGAATGCCGCATCGCCGGAGAGTATCCAGGTCGAACTGGTCGAGTCGCCCCATATCGGCCTGCTGGGCGTGGGCGAGGCGACGTTTCCGTCGATCCGCGCCACGCTCGCCGCGATCGGCCTGGACGAACGCCGCTTCCTGGCCGGTGCGACGGCGACCTTCAAGCAGGGCATCCGCTACGTCGACTGGGTACGGCCGCCCGGCACGCCGGGACGCGACCACTTTTTCCACCCTTTCAGCCTGCCCAGCCAGCGCGAAGGCAGTCCGGAACTGCTGCCCTACTGGCTGCTGGGCGGTGCACCCGAAGGGATGGCGTTTGCCGATGCGGTGACCATGCAGAAGCACCTGGTCGATCATGGGCGCGCACCGAAACGTGCCGGCGATCCCGATTACCAGGGGCCGTTGAACCACGCCTATCATTTCGACGCCGCGTGTTTCGCCAGGGTGCTGGCCGAGCACGGCCAGAGCCTCGGCATCAAGCGGCACCTGGCCACCGTCGAGCGGGCCGAACTGGACGAGCAGGGCGCGATCGCGCGCATCGTCACTACCGAGCTCGGCGCGTTGTCGGCCGACCTCTACGTGGATTGCACCGGCCTGCGCGGCAGCCTGATCGGCAACGCGATGCAGTCGCCGTTCCGCAGCCGCCGCGATGTCCTGTTCGTCGATCGTGCGGTAGCCCTGCAGGTGCCGTACCCGCGCGTTGATACGCCGATTGCGCCGTACACCATCGCCACCGCGCAAGAGGCCGGCTGGATCTGGGATATCGGGCTGCGACATCGGCGCGGCATCGGTCACGTTTATTCATCCCGGCACAGCGATGCCGGGCGCGCCGAAGAGCTGGTCCGGCGTTACGTCGGGCCCGCCGCAGAAGGGCTCGATGCGCTGCACATCAAGTTCGAGACCGGCTATCGGCCGGAGCACTGGCGCAAGAACTGCGTGGCAGTCGGCCTGGCCGGCGGCTTCGTGGAACCGCTGGAATCGACCGGCATCGCGCTGGTCGAATTGGCTGCCTACATGCTGACCCACCTGCTGCCAAGCGACGTCGACGACATGGAGCGGACGGCACGCTGGTTCAACGAGATGATGGTCGCGCGCTATGAGCGCATCATCGACTTCATCAAGATGCACTACTGCCTTTCGCAGCGCCGCGACTCGGCGTTCTGGATCGACAACGCGGATCCGGCCAGCATCCCGGCGACGCTGCAGGAGCGGCTGGTGCTGTGGCGCCATCGGCCGCCGCACCGGCTGGATTTCGTCGGCGACCTGGAAATGTTCATGACCGCCAGCTGGCAGTACGTGCTTTATGGTATGGAGTTCCGCACCGATCTGGAACCCATGCGCAGCGCCTATCCGCATATGGACGCGGCACGCCGCGAATTCGCGATGATCCGGCAGGTGGCCGCTCGCGCACTCGACGACCTGCCGGATCATCGTGCGCTGGTCGAACAGATGTGCCGCGAGCATCAGCAGCGCACTCAGCCGGATGCCGATATGGCTGTCACCGTTGGCGGCTGAGCTACACGATCGCAGCTGTTGTGCTCCCCCCTGCATTGCAGGAGAGGGTTGACGGGATCAGCCTTTCATGGCGTGCTGATCCCGCCGGCCAGTGGCGCAATCAGCAGCTCGCCGATGTCGGCACTGTTCAACGGGCCGTCGCTGCCACCGGCGCCGCCGGTGTAATGCGCGAAGTGGGCGAGGTAGCTCATGTTGAAGCCGTTATCGAGGCGGAAGCGGCAGCTTGCATCGGCCTTGGCGACGAAGCGGCCCCAGGTCGAACGCTGCACGCCGATGCTGTGCGGCATCACGATCGGCATGCGTTGCTCCTCGCTGCCATCGCAGCGGATCACCAGCATCTTCACGGCGGCGGTGATGCCGGTGTTGATCGGGCCGTGGTCGTTGGCATAGTCGAGTGCGACGCGGTAATTACCTGCAACCGGCGCGGTCCACGAGCGTGGCCAGCTACCGGCTACTTTCGCCAGATCGCCCACGCAGGTATCGGAGCTGTGCAGTGATTCGATACCCTGTTCGCCGATGCGCGTGACGCTGGCGCAGAGCAGTCCTGGCTGGTGGGCGAGCTGGCTGCTGCCGTCGATGCTGCCGTGGCGCTGGCCATTGAGGTAGAGCATCACCTTGCCGTCGACCTGCACGCGCCAGCCGTCGGCATTGGCCGTCAGCACGGGCGCGGCGGGAGCGACCGGTGCGTACAGCGGTGCATCGGTGCGCAGCGCAACGTCCTTCACCCGCACCGCCTTGAGCATCACGCTGGTGGTCGTGCCTTGCGTCGTGGTGTGTCCCGCGACGAGCAGGTTGCCGGCGTATTTTTCAGGCAGCTGCAGCGTGATCTTTCGATCGGGCAGCTCCAGCGCGATCGACCTGCGCTGGCCGAACAGCATCGGCACCAGCGAGGTCGGCAGTTTCGGCTCGACGCGACCGTCTTCGGTGAGGCCGAACACGCCCTCGCTCACCACCGCGAAGTAGGCCGCCACCGACCACAGCTGGCGCGGCGAATTCACCACCGGCCCGCTGAGCTTGCCCTCGTCCACGTGCTGGCCCTGGGTCAGCAGTTCGTAGTTTTCCATGTTGGAGCCGTACAGCGCGGCGCCGCGCATCACCGATTCGATCTCGTGCGCGATGCGCGCGGGCTGGTCCACCATGCGCGCGGCACGCAGCGCGTAGGCGCTGACGAACGGCCAGATCGCGCGGTTGTGATAGATCGACTGATCGACCCGCTCGGGCCAGATCACGGGGCTACCGGCGGGCCAGACGGGATAGTTCGCCAGCGTTTGTCGTGCGCGCTCGCCATCGGCCACGCCGCTGGTGATCGCCAGCGCGATGCCGAGCAGGTCGTAGGTGTCGTATGGGGTGCCGTCACCGCCGATATAGCTCATGTAGAGGCTGCGGTCGGCACGCCAGAAGTGCGTGTTGATCGCGGCCTTGAGTGCGCTGGCCTGTGTGCGGTAATTGTCAGCGGCTTTCGCATCGCGATGGGCGCCGGCCAGCGTGGCGGCAAGCTGCAGTGCCTGGTAGTGCAGCACGTTGGTGGACAGGGCGAAGGACTGCGCGATGGCGACGACGTTGTCCGCCGTCCAAGCCGGATAGGTCTGCTCGCGCCAGTCGAGGAAGGAGGTCTCACCGCGATACAGCCCGAGTCCGGCGTCGAAGGCGTATTGCCTATCCTGCGCCAGCGTATTGCCCAGCGCGCGGTAGACATCCTCGGCAAACGCCTTGTCATCGAGCAGGTGCTGCGCACCGAGAAACCACACCACGCGGTCGGTGCTGATCGGCCAGCTGCCACCGGAGCCGGTGTCCTGCATCACGTACAGGCCTTGCGGCGCGAACGGTACGCGCACGTCGGACAGCTTGAACTTCAAGCCGTTGCGCGAACGCGTGGAATCGAAACGCCACAGCCCGAGATCGACCGAGTACGAGAGATCACGCGTCCACACATACGGCCACTTCAGGCCAGTCTCGAAGCACAGGCAGGGAATCGGCTGGCCATGGTCGAACGCGCCGTCGCGGATCGCTGTCACCGAATCCTGCTTCAGGTCGTCCTGCGCCATCGCGAACAGCCCGTCGAACAGCACGCTGGCCGTGTCGACGTGCAGCGGCTGCGGCGGGATCACGCGCTGGCCGAACGGCCATGCCAGCGTGTAGCTGTCCTGCGCAACGCGGCTGATGCTCACGTGTACGCCGTGCCAGTCCAGCCCGTCCTGCCAAGTGGGCGCGTCTGCGCCTGCCGCCATGGCAGCGACCAGCAGCAGGCTCAGCATGCTGGCACCGCAGGTGTCCCGGTGTGGATCAGATGCTTCATGGGCATGCCCCTCCTGCAGCTGTTATGTCATGGCACGGCACACTCCGCATGTTGCGGGCGCAGCATCGACCTGCGCAGTTACTCGCGTTGTCCCTGCATGGTAGGGAGCGTCGCACTGCAGCAACCAGCCTCTGCATACGTATTCATGCAGGCGATTGCCGGCATTGGGTAATCTGCCGGGACGGATCTGCGCAGCCTCCGCACATTGATCTTGCCTTGTCGGGTGTTGCCAGCATTCTTCTGTTCCTCTCGGCCAAGGATTCGAGCTGATGAAAAAGTTGCTGCGTACGCTGGTGTTCGCCAGCCTTTCACTGACCGCATCGCTCGGCGTTGCGCAGATCCAGATCAACCCGCTGCCGGAGGAGAAACCGGTGGTGCCGCGGCCGATCGGCGCGAATGAGCTGACCGCAGCGGATGCCGGCGCCTGGCTGGATGGACTGTTTCCGTATGGATTGAAGAAGAACAACCTCGCCGGCGCGGTGGTGGTCGTGGTGAAGGACGGCCAGATCCTGCTGGCGAAGGGTTACGGTTACGCGGACGTGGCGGCGAGGAAGCCGGTCGATCCGATGACAACTCTTTTTCGGGTCGGCTCGATCTCCAAGACCTTCACCTGGACGGCGGTGATGCAACTGGTCGAGCAGGGCAAGCTCGATCTCGATGCGGACGTCAACAAATACCTCGACTTCACCATTCCCCCGCGTGACGGCAAGCCGATCACCTTGCGCGAGCTGATGACGCACACGCCGGGTTTCGAGGAAACCATCAAGAACCTCGGCGGCAACGACCCGGCACGCTTGATGAGCAACGAGGCCTGGGTCAAGGAATGGGTGCCCGAGCGCATCTATCCACCGGGCGTGGTCGCGGCCTATTCGAACTACGGCGCCGCGCTGGCCGGCTACATCGTGCAGCGTGTGTCTGGCCAGCCGTTCGACGACTACATCGAGCAGCACATCCTGCAGCCGCTGGGCATGAAGTACGCCACGTTCCGTCAGCCGTTGCCGGCGTCGCTTGCGCCCGATATGGCAAAGAGCTACGCGAAGGCCAGCGAGCCGCCGCGGCCATTCGAACTGGTGAATGCGGCGGCGGCTGGCGCCATGTCGGCCAGCGGCGGCGACATGGCGCGCTTCATGATCGCCCAGCTGCAGGACGGCCGTTACGGGGATGCGCAGATCCTGCAACCGCCAACCGTGCAGCAGATGCACGGGTTCACGCACTATGCGGTGCCGGGTCTGTTGCCGATTGCGCTGGGCTTCTATCACATGGATCGCAATGGCCAGGACATCATCGGCCATGGCGGCGACACCGAGTTGTTCCACAGCGACATGGCGCTGTTCGTGCACCAGAACGTCGGTGTGTTCGTCTCCATCGACGGCGACGATGACGGCAGTCTGCGCCGGCAACTGCTGAACGGCTTCACCGACCGCTATTTCCCGGCGCTGCCGCATCTGCCACAGCCGACGCTGGCCAGCGCGCGTGCGCACGGCGCGCTACTCGTCGGTCGCTACATCGCCAGCCGTACCTCGATGTCCAACTTCATGAGCATGGCGAACGTGTTTGGGCAGTCGCGCATCACGATGAACCAGGACGGCACCTTGGTCACCCACGATTTCCAAGACATGGCCGGACAGCCGCGGCACTGGCGCGAGGTGAAGCCGTACTTGTGGCTGGATGACGCCAGCGGCAGTCATCTTGCTGCGCTGATCCAGGATGGCAAGCTGCGCTGGATCTCGTACGACGAGGCATCGCCGGTGGTGGTCTTCATGCCGGTGTCGGGCTGGCAGTCCGCGGCGTGGAACCTGCCGCTGCTGTTCGGCGCGCTGGCGGTTTTCCTGTTGACCGTGTTGCTGTGGCCGATCGCGGCGCTGGTGCGCCGGCATTATCGTCAGCCGTCGTCGCTGTCGGCGCAGGCGGTCCGCTGGTATCGCGGGAGCCGTGTCGCGGCGCTGCTGTACCTGCTGTTCACCGCCGGCTGGGTGTATGTGCTGAAGCTGGCGGACGACAGCTTCGTGAATCTCGGTAACGGTCTGGATGCGAGGTTGCGACTGATCCAGCTGGTCGGCGTGCTGGCCGTCATCGGCACCGTCGCCGCGCTCATGAATGCGCGCCATGCCTGGAATGAGCCGGGCCGCTGGTGGCGCAAGGCGAACAGCACGGCGCTGCTGCTGGCCTGTGTGGCCGGCCTGTGGTTCACCTTCGGCATGCACCTGTTGAGCCTGCGTCTGAATTACTGAGCAGCCGAAACGACCAAGGCCGCGTCGGGCGCGGCCTTCGTTTCAGTCCAGTGTCGACTCAGTGCAGCTCGACCACCACCAGTCCCTGCGGCGGAATGGTGACCTCGAACTTGCCGTTGCCGACATCCATTTGCTCCGGTGCCGACAGCTTGCCGGCTTCGCGCAGCTGGGCGATCTGTTCGCGACTGGGGAAGTCGGGGCGGCCCATCTGATCGAAGCTGGCAACGGCATTGCCGTGGGTTTCGTCGAGGCGCCACACGGTGGCGTGGGCGCCGGCGGCGAGGTGTTTCACGTCGATGCTGAAGTGCTTCGGCGTGCCGACCGGTTCGCCTGGTGTGTAGGTGGCCTTGTCGCCGACCGGTGGCGCGTAGTTCCACAGCGCGAGGACGACGGTGCCGTCATCACGCCGGGTGGCCAGGGCCGAGTCGGATTTGATCGCGAGACGGGTGTCGCCGAGCTTGTGCAGCATCGCGAACGCGTTGAAGGCGGGCTTGTCGACGCGGTCGGCGGCGATCAGGCCGAAGCCGCCGTAGAACGGGTTCTGCACCACGCCCTGTTCCTCGAACACGTCGGAGAAGGACCAGTAGCTCATGATCTCGACCTTGCCCGCGCATTCGCGGATGGTGTTGGCCATCCACGGGCCCATGAACACGGTGTCGGTGACGTTCGGCAGGTTCGCGTAGGAGGCGTTGTACTCGCTGAAGATCAGCGGCATGTGCGGGTATGGCGACGCGGCGATTTCCTTGTGCACCTTGTCCACCGAGCGGCAGACCATGTCCGCGCGCGGGATGTTCTCCTTGCTGTGGAACACGTTCTCGGCGGTGTCGTCACCGTAGACATGTGTGCTGACGAAATCCACCGGCACGTTCGTAGCGTGCGTGTGCCTGAGGAAATCCGGTACCCACGCCGCCTGCGCCGTGCTGGGGCCGCCCACGCGCAGGCGTGGGTTCACCGCCTTGAGTGCCCGCACGGTGTGGTCGTACAGGGTGAAGTAGGTCGGTTGCTGCGGTGTGCCGGCCCAGAAGCCGATGTTCGGCTCGTTCCAAACCTCGAAGTACCAGCTGGCCACCTCGTCGATGCCGTAGCGCGCGATCAGATGCTGCGCGAACGCGCCGATCATCGCATCCCATTCGGCATAGTCCTTCGGCGGCGCGATGTTCGGGTGGTACCAGAACTCCTGCAACGCCTTCGGATCGGAGCTCAGCTCCGGCGGCATGAAGCTCAGTTCGACGAAGGGCTTCACGCCGCGCTCGAGCAGTCCATCGTAGATCTGGTCGACGTAGGAGAAGTTGTAGCTGAGCTTGCCGTCGGCACCGCGACGCACCAGGCCGACATCGTGGTCGAAGATGGCGTGGAAGCGGACATAGTCGAAGCCGGTGGCCTGATGCACCGCTTCGAGATCCTTGCGGTAATCGTCGCGCAGTGCGAGTGACGCGCGACCGGAGCCGAACATCTGCTCCCAGAAATGCGGGAAGGCCGTGCCTTTGGCGGTGGCGTCGACGTGCAGGCTGGTCGTGGCCGGCGCGGATGTCGCGGCGTTGACCGTGCCGGCGATCAGCAGGGCGGCGACACAGGCGCCCAGGGCCAGGTTTCGGAACGAAGCGGGAAGAGTCATGGCGGATCCTGTTCGACGCGTGGGGTGGGCGCGGGAGGGGCCGGCGAAGCCAGCAACCATCAGGATGTAAACGTTTACATCGAGGCGCAGTCTGCTACAGCAGCAGGGTGTGCGTCCAGCCATCGGCAGACGTCGGGGCTGAAGCCCTCCCGCAGAGGGGCGGCGTTGAATGGAGTGTTTGAAACCAGGAGTGGCCTCGTAGGGCGGGCACTGCCCGCCGGCTTTCCGATACATCGGCCTGAGCTCGTTTCGCA
>JBOHYM010000062.1:0-53970 GCA_050737735.1 Rhodanobacter sp.
GCCGCCTTTTTAGGCGCCTGATGTTGCGATGTTAGGTGCGGACGTATGGACGTCCGTTTCATACTGTATAGATCAGAGCATCCCTAAGCGCGGGTTCAACATTCCTGACAACAAGTGGGACGAAAAACACGGGCCCTGGGGGGCTCCATCGGTTGCTCAGGTCAACCGTCCGGAAATGCACCGAATCGAGGCGTTCAGTGACCCTAAGGAGCAGGCGGACAAGATCATCAAGCTTCTCTCCGAAGCAATCTCGCAGCGGGTCAAGGAGCTGAGTATCGCCGACGGTGAAAGCGACTATGCCAAGCTACTTGAGGCCGTAAAAAAGCTTCAGACTGCTGTAGCAGATGACGCCGTCAAGGCTATTGACCAAGTCCGCCAGGAATTGAGTTCAGCGCTTGCCGGAGTGTTCCCCGGGTTTGCCATCACGCTCGATGCCCGCCCCGAAGACGATGTGGCCAAGACCCTTAGTTTCTTCAAGGCACCACCCACCTTGAAGATGGGGCCTGCCGACGGTCATATGTCTGACTTGGACCGCCAGGGTAGCGGCGCGAGGCGCACATTGCTCTGGAATGCACTTCGAATCCTCGCCGAGCACAAAAGGCTGGGGAAAGATGGCCAGAAGCAATCCGAGCGCCCGCACGTGTTGCTGCTCGATGAGCCTGAGCTTTGCCTCCATCCAGAGGCAATCCGGGACGCGTGCAAGGTGCTTTATTCCTTGCCGGAAGGTGGCATCTGGCAAGTGATGGTGACGACGCACTCCCCGGCATTTATTGACCTCTCTCGCGATAACACGTCCATCATTCGAGTCGAGCGGAACGCCACAGGTGCGGTCTCGGGAACGACCATCTTCAGGCCCAGCCGTGCGCAACTCAGCGATGACGACAAGGAACGGCTGAAGCTCCTCAATATGTACGACCCGTATGTGGCCGAGTTTTTCTTTGGCGGGCGTACGGTCATCGTGGAAGGGGATACCGAATTCACCGCGTTCCGCGAGGTGCAGGCTGAGATGCCTGAGCGATTCCGCAATGTGCACATCGTCCGGGCGCGCGGCAAATACACCATCGTTGCCCTTTGCAAGATCCTCAACCAGTTCGGAAGTCCCTACGCCGTGCTCCACGATGCGGACACACAAAAGGTCAACGGCAAGGACGGAAAACCCAAAGCCAACTCCGCTTGGGCAGCCAACAAACAGATCCTTGACGAAGTGGGCAAAGCACCTCCTGGGACGGTCAGATTGGCGGCCTCGCTGCACACCTTCGAGGTGGCCATGTTCGGGAACACCGTTTCAGGTGAAAAGCCGTACAGCGCCTGGCTAAAGGTGAAAAAAGACGACGCAGCTAAGGAAAAAGTGGCGCAACTGCTCGACTTTCTTACAGGAGGAGCGGCGGCCTGCCCGGATGGAATCATGGCCTGGACCGACGAGGCAATGCTTGCGGCCGGGGTTGCACAGTATGAGCCGGCCTGACGGCGAGAGTGATCGGTCGGGCGGGGCGATTGCCTCGCCCAAAAAGAGGGGGGCTGCACAGTCGCCCGAGGAGCTGACGGCCCCGGTGGCTATCACAGCGACGCCACCCTGATGTGCTGCTGGAGAACGGATTGCAATCAATCATCAAGCAGACGTGCTGCCGGATTGTCGGCAGCACTGCCCGTTTGAAAATATCCCATCACGCTGGATACCGCGCGATGTTCCGTCATCGCCATGATCGCGGGCAGCGACACGCCCTGGCGGCTGGCCTCGGTCACGAAGCCCGAGCGCAGGCTGTGTCCGCCAAAGTCTCCTTCAAGGCCAGCTAGCCGTGCTCGCCGTTGCACAATTTCGCCCACCGCGGCGGGGGAGAGCGCAGGGCCCACGCGGCGCTTCCATAGCCGCCGAAAAATTGCTCCTTCGCTGAGCCCAGCCGCCACCAGCCACGCCTCCAGTGCCAGCGCCGCGCGATCGAGCACCGGCTTGTCCGGGGTTGAGGACGCGGTCACACCGGCTTGCTGGGTCTTGCTGTGCTCCAAGCGATAGATGTAGCCCTGCGGGCTGATCCGGCGCAGGTCGCGCAGGTCGGCGGCGGCGACTTCGCTGCGCCGGCGGCCACCACTGGCAAAGCCAAAGCAGAGCAGGGCGCGGTCACGGATCCCTTCCAGGCTGTCGTCGCAGGTCGCCAGCATCGCCTCGAGCTCGGCCAAAGTGATGGCGGTCTTTTTGCGCGGATGTACGCCGCGTTTGACGGCGGCCCGCGCGGCGCGGCTGAGCACCGTGCGAATCGCCGGCTGTTCGCACGGATTGGCCACGTGCTTGAGCCGGTGCGCGGTCGACAGCACCGCGACCCGATGGCGGACCGTCGCCAGCGTCCAGGGCCCAAGCTTGGCTTTGAGGCCAGCGGCGACCAGCGCCTGATCGACGACCGGCGGCAGCTCCCAGGCCAGTTCGCCGTCGGCCGAGCGCCGCACCACATGATCGACCACGAACTGCAGCACGGTGGCCTCGGGTACCGGCAGCGCCAATTCGATGCCATAGCGCGCCGCGTGCCAGCCGGCCCAGTAACGCAGCGCGCTCGCATAGCTGCGCGTGGTGTTGGCGGCCGCCGCCTCGGCAAGCAGTTCGCGTACGGCATCGGCGGCCTGCTGGGCCAGTTGATCCGGCAGGATCAGGCTGGCAGCCGGCTGGGCGAGGGTCGGAATTGTGGAATTTTCTTTCATAGTATGTAATGTATACTACGATATAGAGCATCTAACCACGATAATCATCACTTATCACTGGTACGGAAACAAGCGAGTAGGGCGCCGATCGAGGAGACATTCTCATGCCCAAAGGTATCACGCAGGACCAAGTCAACGTCGCGGCCGACGCACTCGTCGCCGCCGGCGACAAACCCACGGTGGAACGGATCCGTGCACAGTTGGGCACGGGGTCACCGAACACCGTGTTGCGCATGTTGGAGGTGTGGCGCGGCACTCTCGCTCAGCGGCTGGGCCAGATGCTCGTGTTGCCCGATGTGCCAAGTGAGGTGGGGCAGGCGTTTGCTGAAGTATGGCGCCTCACCATGACCCATGCAGAGTCCCTCGCTCAGGCAACACTCGTTCAAGAGCAAAACGCCCTGCTTGCCGCCCAAACGTCACTCAGCCAAGAACGCAAGATCTGGGAAATCGCGATCGCCGAGGCCCAGCTACGGGCTCAAAATGCCAGCCAAGCCTGTGAGGTCGCTGAAACGCGACTGGCGGACCTGCAACGTCTCGTTGAGCAACAAGCTGGACAGGTGGCAGAGCTCCTGCAGCAGCGTGACAGCTGGCAACGGCGTGCCGAGCAGCTGGACGAAGCGTTCGAGGCGAACAAAAGTGCCGTGAATGCTGAGCGTGATGCTCAATCCTTGCATCTCAGGACCGTTGAAGATCGGGCACATGCCGAAGTCGATCGCGCTCGGGAAGAAGTGAAAGCCGTCCAGGCAACGTTACGCCGAAGGGAACGGGAAACATTGGACGTCGTCGCCCGACTGGAAAAAGCGTTGGATGCCGCCCGTGCCGCAGAGCATTTGGCAGCCGAACAAGGGACCCGCGCCAAAACCCTTGAACAACAGCTGGTCCGAATGGATGGCATTCCCAAGGCACTGATAGCTACTCAACGGGCCCTGAAAGCGGCCCTACAGCGAGAAACCGCGCTGCAATCCAAGTTGGGTCATCGGGCCACAGGCACACAGATCCAAACTGCCGTCAGGAAGCGAAAACCGCGCAGCGCGTCAGGAACAACCTAGATCTCGCTGCCTGAGCCGAAGAAAAAGATGACAGGGTTACAGGCAAAGTGACAAGGTAAAAGGGCGACCACTGCAACGCCCCAGTTATGTGGCTAGTTTTTGGCGATCAATGGCTAGGTGATTTGCGATTAACCGGCATGTTATCCAGCAAACTGGTCGATGCCGAGAAAGAGCCATGCCAAGGGCGACTGTATAAGTTGACATAATATACATTATGCGAAATTGTCTATAACAGTTATTGTCGCGGCCGCGGCATATGCCGCGATCAGGAACGGGGGTTCCGAACACCATGCGTGGCTTTTGGGATGAGTCCAGATGGCAGCTGGACGGCAAAACACTACTGCTGCCGAACGGTCGCCATATTTCGCTGAAACAGATCCTGCAATGGCAAGTTGACCAGATCCAAGGCAACCACGACCTCGGCGGACCATGGAACGGATGGCGGATTCGCCAGCAATGGCTGATCGCACCTGGCGGCACACTCCGACGAGGCCGGATCGCGGAACACGTCGCCAAGCACATCGTGCAGGTGGACGAATGGAACGTCCGAGAAACCAGCCGGAGACAACTCACCCTGTTCTAAAGCAAAGGCCCCGCAAGGGGCCTTTTGTTCAGCGTAACGGTCGATCCGCCAAACTCCCGGAACAATGAATCGGAGCACCAATGGTGCCGAGTTGCGTATACGTCGAACCGCTCTGCTCGATCACCACACCGCCGTAACAATGCTGATTCGATGCAAGCGTGCGACGCTGTAGATCATACGTCTGCATTACGGCACGTTCATGGAACACACGCTGAGCCTGCTCCTGGTTCTGGCGGTTCCAAACAGCCAATCCATCACGCGAATTCGCAGTAAGGTTATCGACTAGCGCATGGTCAGCAACAAGAAGTGGAGAAGAAATTACACCACTAATCGTCGCTGGATGATCGTAATCGTGCATGTGCGCGAAGATGTAGCGATACATCGGGACAGTGGCCAGAACAAGCACGCCCGCAATGAAATAGTACGCCCCTGCCCTCATAAACTCCCCCGAACCAAGATACGCGCGAAAGTGTAACAAAGAGCCGAAAGCGGGTTCGGCGAAAAAGGGTGTGATCGGGTCTAGAAGGGCAAGGCGGTTTCGCGAATGAAGATTGCCGAGTCACCGGACATCGGAGGCGCGAAAGAGACGCTCCTCCCAGCAATGGCCCGCCACCGTGGCGGTCCTTTTATGGCTTATCCGAGGGTTGCATCCACCGGTTGAACCCGCCGTCGAGAGCTGCCTCTGCCCTACCCTCGATAACGCTCCCTAATCACCCTGCCACCGCCGTTCGCTCGCGGTCGGGAGTGAGTGTGCAACCGAAAGGGTTGATGCTGACCCGACACATCGGCGATGGGCATGCTGGCCCATTCCGATGGTCGATTCACGCCTTAAGGCGCCAAGATCAGTCGAGACTGAGCGCGACGTGTGTCCACTTAGAGTGGCGCTCAAGAAACCCCGCCTATCAGCGACGTTTCGCCACATCATCGGCGCTAAGGGTGCCTTGCTGCCCACCGAAATGATTGAGGACGTAGTTCGACAAGGCTGCAATTTCGGCATCCGAATACGCGCGTCCGAACGACGGCATGAAGACATGTTGACCATCCACGCGCAGCTGTGATCCCTGCAGGATCACCTGGGTGAGGTTGGTTGCATGGGGATCTCTCACAGAGCGCATGCCGGCGAGTGCTGCATAGTCGGTTTGACGACCCTGTCCGTTGTCGAGATGGCAACTCGCGCACGTACCCACGAATAATTGTTCGCCGAGGCTGGCCGTGCCTGTCGCCGATACGCCGCCCGCAGCCGTTATAGCCGGAACGGCGACGCCGCCCTGTTGTGGCTTCACTTCGCGCAGGTAGGTGACCAGGGCGGATATGTCCTCCGGGGTCAGGTATTGCAGGCTGTTTTCGACCACCTCACCCATGGGACCGGAAGCGGTGCCGCGCCCTGCCGCGTGCCCCTTGGACAAGTAGTCGGCCAGTTCCTGGTCGCTCCACGCACCGATGCCGTGATCCTTGTCCGAGGTTATGTTGTAGGCCTTCCAGCCCTGTAGCTCGGCGCCCGCAAGATCTTCGCCAGTCTTCCGCGCGAATGCGCTGTTTCTTGGCGTGTGGCATTCGCTGCAATGACCCAGTGCGGTAGCCAGGTAGGCGCCGCGATTCCATGCTTCGGATTTGCCCTGCTCCGGCACAAAGCGCTGCTTGTCGAGGAACAACGCATTCCAGAAACCGATGGCCAGGCGCTGGTTGTAAGGGAACGACAACTGATTGGTCTGCGCTAGCGCATGAACCGGGGGAAGGCTGAATAGATAAGTCTTGATGGCCAGAATGTCCTCGCGGCTGAGTGCCGTGTACGACGTATAGGGAAACGCGGGATACAGCGGCTGGCCCTCTTTGTTCACGCCCGCATGCAAGGCACGCACGAAATCGTCGTCGCTCCAGCTGCCGATGCCGGTGTCTTTGTCGGCGGTGATGTTGGTGGAGTAGATCGTGCCCATCGGCAGGCTGAAAGCCACGCCACCGGCGAAAGGCTGCCCACCAGGCACCGTGTGGCATGCGGCGCAATCGGCAGCGCGCGTAAGGTATTCGCCACGCTCCAGTTGAGTGGTGAAGCTGGCCGGCGCGCCGGCGCTAGCTGGTTGCGTCGCCTGTTCGTTCCCGCCGTTACGCATGGTCAACAAGGCATAGGCGCTGAAACCGACTACCACCAGCAGGATCAAGACGACGAGCGTACGGATGAGGCGACCGATCTTCATGCGAGCCCGCCTGCCACCAGGGCTATGTCGTTACGGATTTCCGGCGGTGTGGCTACCGACACCGCGGCCTTGAGCGCGTTCTTGTCCGACACGAGTGCCGAGGTGTCGATCGGCAACGTCCTCAGTCGCACGCCTGTTGCCGCGAAGATGGCGTTCAACAGGCATGGCGCGGCCATGGCGGTGCCTGTCTCACCGATACCACCCGGTTGCTCCTTGCTGGGGACAAGGTGCACCTCGATCGGCGGTGTCTGGTTGAGGCGCAGCACGCGATAGTCGTTGAAGTTGCGCTGTTCCACCGCACCCTCCTTCAAGGTGACGCCGCTGTAGAACGCTGCGCTCCAGCCAAACACTAGTCCACCCTGAACCTGCGCTTCCACGGTGTTCGGGTTGACCACCATGCCGCAATCCACGGCCACCACCGCGCGGCGCAAACTGACTTCGCCCTGCGGCGACACTTCCACGTCAACCACGACGCACAGATAACTGCCAAAGGGTGCAGCCAGGGCCACACCGCGCCCGTGTCGGGGTGGCAACGAGCCCTGCCCCCAGCCTGCTTTCGCGGTCGCCAACTCCAGCACAGCCAGGGCGCGTGGATCATCAACCAGCAATTTTCGATACGCGACCGGATCCTTGCCTGCAGCATGCGCGAGCTCGTCGACAAAGCTCTCGACGACGCAGATGTTGTGCGTCGGCCCCACGCCGCGCCACCAGCCGATGGGCAAGCCGGTGGGCATGTCGTGCCGCACCCAATCGACACGCATGTTCGGCACTTTGTAGGGAAGGTCCGCCGCACACTCCACCAGGTCCGGATCGAGCCCGTTCTTGCCCATGGCCATGGGGGCGAACACCGCCAACACCGAAGCGCCCGTGGTGCGATGAGTCCACGCAACCGGCTTGCCCTGGTCATCGAGCGTGGCGGAGATCCGGTCGTAGTAGGCGGGACGATAACGGTCCTGCGCGATGTCTTCCTCGCGGGTCCAGATCACCTTGACGGGATAGTCCACCTGCTTGGCGATGGCGACAGCCTGCTCGACGGAATCCTCGAACAGGCGCCGTCCGAAGCCACCGCCCATGTACTGGTTGTGCACCACGATGCGCTCGGGCGGCAGGCCGGTGATCTTGGTAGCGACATCGACACACCGCGCGGGTACCTGCGAGCCCACCCAGATTTCGCATGCATCCGGCCGCACATGGACCACCGTGTTGATCGGCTCCATGGTGGCGTGTGCGAGCAGTGGCAGCTGGTAGGTGGCCGAAATGACCTTGCCGCTCACGCCATCCACATGGCCAACCTCGCGCCCCATGATCGGCGTGCCATGCTCGGAAGCCTGCGCCAGGTCCTTGAACAACTGTTCGGTGGTGAACGTGCCGTTGGCACCCCGATCCCAGCGGATATCCAACGCCTCCAGGCCCTGCTTGGCCGCCCAGAAGTGTTCGCCGATCACCGCGACGGCGTTATCCAGTTTCACCACCTTCAGCACGCCGGGCACGGCGCGGGCGCGCGCGTCATCGACCGATGCCAGCCGTCCGCCAAACGTGGGGCATGCCTGCACCGTGGCCACCTTCATGCCTGGCACGCGTATGTCGATGCCGAAGGGCAAGCTGCCGTCCACTTTTCCGGGCGTGTCGACACGACGCAGCGGCTTGCCGATGAGCTGGAAATCCTTGGGATCTTTCAGTGGGGCCTTGTCGGGCGGCGTCACGTGTGCGGCCGCATCAGCCAGCTCGCCATAACGGAGCGTGCGACCGGTGGGCGTGTGGGTGACTACACCGCGTGCCACCGTGCATTGCGTGGGGTCCACCTTCCAACGTTGGGCCGCAGCGCTCACCAACATGTAGCGCGCGGCGGCACCTGCGTTCCTCATGGTGGACCAACACCAACGGATGGTGGTGGAACCGCCCGTCGCCTGATCGCCTAACAGAGGGTTGCTGTAAAGCTTGCGATTGGGCGGCGCATGCTCGACGGTGATCTGGTCGAGCCCAACATCCAGCTCCTCGGCCAGCAAGGTGGCTTGGCCTGTATAGGCCCCCTGCCCCATCTCGATGCTTGGCATCACCAGTTGCACGCTGCCATCGCTGCCGATGCGTATGAAGGCGTTGGGCGCAAAAAGTGGCTGACCTTGATCGATGCGCGCAGTGTCCGTCACTCCCCAGGCACGCATGGGGCCGCTCAAATACATGAAGGCAACCACCAGACCACCACGCTTGATGAGCTCGCGACGGGAAGGATTCTGTAGACCATCGTCGTCTTGAACAGGAGTAACGCGAATAGCCATGACATGCTCTCGGTCGGTGTCTGATGTCGGTAACAACGCGTATGCCGCAGCGGCGCAAGACTCAGGTGATGGTCTGCGGCAGCTCGATTTGTCCCGTCGCAGCCTGTTTGATGGCTGCGCGAATGCGAACGTAGGTGCCGCAACGACACAGGTTGCCAGACATGGCCGTGTCGATATCCGCGTCGGTCGGCTGAGGCTGCTGCGCAAGCAGTGCAGTCGCCGACATGATCTGGCCCGACTGGCAATAACCACACTGCACCACTTCGATGCCAAGCCACGCTTGCTGAACGCGCTTGCCGACATCCGTGGCGCCAATGCCCTCGATGGTCGTGATCTTCTTGTTTACCGCGCCGCTCACCGGCAACACGCAGGAACGCACCGCCTGGCCATCCAGATGCACGGTGCATGCGCCGCACTGGGCTATACCGCAACCGAACTTGGTGCCGGTCAGGCCAATGACGTCACGCAACACCCATAGCAAGGGCATGTCATCGGGAACATCAACCTGCGTTTCCTGACCATTGATAGAAAGGACGATCATGCGGATATCCCTGTGAGGTCGTGTCGTCACGGCTCGCCCGGACCCTGGATCCGTGAACCGAGGCCATGCACTCTTAGTGTGCTGTCACTACTGGGCGAAGTACCCCGTACCGTGTGAAGACATCGCCAAATCTTCCTCCTGCGGAAAGAAAAGGCAAGTGAAGACGCGGCTGTCGCGCGGACGAGGCCACCTGGCTAGCCCATCGAGCGCTGGATCGATACCGACAGTTGCCGCTGGCATTGGCAGGCCTTTATGACCGAACATGACACCCAGACCCTGCTTGGCCCCGAGACATGAACGTCGCCCAAGAGTTCGACCCGCTTTACCGCGTGGCCCGGGCGCTGATCCTGGGACACGGCCAGGAAGGTGCGGCGCTGGCCACCATCACGCAGACGCGCGGCTCCACCTTCCGCCGCGCGGGCGCGAGCATGCTGGTGCTGCGCGACGGGCGTATGGTGTGCGAGCTATCTGGTGGATGCCCGCAACGCGACATCGCGCTTCGTGCGCAGAAGGTCATCGATAGCGGCCAGCAGGCACTCGTCGAATACGGACGCCACGCGAACTTTGACGTCATGCTTGAAACCGGCTGTGGCGGCGAGCTGGAAGTGCTTATCGAACCACTGCGGGAGCCGCATGACCTGGCTTTCCTGGAGGTGATCGCTGACTTGCGTTCGCGCCGTGTCGCCGGTGCCATGGCCACCGTGTATGCGGTGGATGGGCAGGTACTCGCCCCCCGCTCCGTCCGACTGGTCCAAGACGATGGCATGGCCTGGAGCGATATTGAAGACCCATCGCTTCGCGACCGGATCGCCGTTGAGCTGCTCCCGGCCCAGACCATGCAGGCGCCCGCTGCAGTGACCCATCGAGTTGCCACGAACGGAAAGCACTACGACGTGCTCGTCGAATCGCTGCGTCCGCCGCATGCCCTGGTCATCATTGGCGACGGCGTCAGCGCGCAATCGCTCGCCGACTTGTCGGTGCGACTGGGTTGGCAAACCACCCTGGTCGACCACGGCCATGAGGCCAGCGATGCGTCCGATGGCATTCGTCGGATCAATGTTTTGCCGCCGGCACTGACCGCGCATATCCAGATAGACCAGGCGACGTCTGCGGTCGTGATGACACATCGACTGGAGCGTGATCTGGCGTACCTCGAGGCTCTCCTGGGTACGCCGGTTGGTTATCTCGGCGTGATCGGCTCGCGCCAGCGTACGGCACGCGTACGAGAAGCCTTTCCGCAGATGCATACGCGACTTCATGCACCCGCGGGGTTGGATGTCGGGTCGGAAACGCCGCAAGAAATTGCACTGGCGGTCGCCGCGGAAATCCTGGCGGTGCGTAATGGCCGAGGCGGCGGCCCGCTATCCCAGTCGCAAGTCCCGATACATCCATGAGCAGTCAATCGCCACGTACGGCAGCGGTATTGCTTGCCGCGGGGAACGCCAGTCGCTTCGGGGCAGCCAAGCAGACCTTGCTCATCGAGGGCATCCCGATGGTGCGACGCGCTGCGATGACTGCGCTCGACGCAGGCCTCTCACCGGTGATCGTGGTGATTGGGGCCTATGGTGACGCCACCGAGCACTGCCTTGCCGGCTTGCCCGTGCAACTCACCAAAAACTCCGACTGGGCATCCGGCATGGGCAGCTCGCTGGCGCTTGGTGTCAGAACGGCAGTGGCGACGGAAGCCACCTTGCATGAAGTGCTGGTGATGCTGGCGGACCAACCCGGCATCAGCGCCGCAGAACTGAACGCCATGATCAAAGCCCATGCGTCTGCACCCGAGCGGATTCGTGCCGCACGCTACCAAGGTCATCTTGGCCCCCCTTCCCTGTTCCCGCGTGCCTACTTCGACGAGCTCATCTCGATGCATGGCACAAGCGGCGCCCGCCGGTTGCTCGAACGCCATGCCGGCTGCGTCGACGCGCATGACCTTCCATCAGCGGCCTTCGATATCGATATGCCGACCGATCACGCGGCGTGGCTTGCCAAACAGGGGCGCTGACGCCCTTCGGGGTGCAGGACTAGCTCGCGGGTGGACCGAATGTCTAATTAGACAATGCCGAGCCGCGGGGAGGAAAATCGAACGGCGGGGGTAATCCCCCACCAATTAGTTACAAAGGTGCGCATGGGATGCGTACAACATGGCCCATGTAACCACCCGCAGCGTGGCAGCGAAATAAGGCTGAATGGGAGCGATTTGGCACGAAAGGACCATTCCCGCCGAAGCTGTCTATGGCGGTTCTGTTCGTCATGTTTTGCTGGGGTGCGCACCGTGAATACGGAAAGTGTTGTTGCCGAGATGGACACGCCGACACCCGTGCCGATGGAGCCGTTTCGTCGGCTGGTCTATCGCCATACGCTGCCGATCCGGGTCATGCACTGGATCAATGTCATCGCACTGTCGCTGATGTTGTTGAGCGGTTTGCAGATCTTCAACGCGCATCCGAGCCTGTACTGGGGCAATCGTTCCGACCAGGGCAAAGAACTCCTGATACTGGGCGCCCATCAGGATCCGGCAGGAAACCTTGTCGGTACCACTCGGATTGGCCACCACGAATTCACCACCACCGGAGTGCTGGGTGTTTCCAAGGGCAGTGATGGCACGCCCGAAGTACGCGGCTTTCCATCCTGGCTCACGGTGCCAGGCCCCGGCTGGCTGGCGATGGGAAGGCGCTGGCACTTCTTCTTCGCCTGGGTATTCGTGCTCAACGGGCTTTGCTACGTCGGCTACTCCCTCGCACGCAGGCACCTGCAGCGCGACCTGTGGCCGACGCGTGGCGATTGGCGCGGCATCGGCCATTCGATCCTCGACCACATCCGCTTCAGGCACCCGCATGGTGAAGAGGCGCTCCGTTATAACATCCTGCAGCGGCTTGCCTATCTGATCGTGATCTTCGTCTTTGGTGTCGGCATCGTGCTGATGGGTCTGGCGATGTCGCCACGCTTGGATGCGGTGCTCTCGCCCCTGGTCGAGGCGGTGGGTGGCCGTCAGTCGGCGCGAACCATTCATTTCGTCATTGCCTGGGCATTCGTTGCCTTCGTGCTGATCCATGTGTTCGAAGTGCTTATAAGCGGCGTATTCAATCAGCTGCGCGGCATGATCACCGGTTACTACAAGGTTGATACCAGCGGGGTTGATGCCGGCAGGGTTGATGCCGGCGGGATCGATGCCGCCAAGCCCGACCAGGCAGTCTCTGCCGAGGAGCCTTCCCATGACTGACCGCCGATCGTTCCTGCGCATGGCCATCATGGGTACGGCCAGCCTGATCGTTGCCGGTTGCGATCGCATTTCGCAAAGCAGCTGGGGCCCGAAGGTGCTGGACAAGGCTGAGGGACTGAACCGCCGCGTGCAGGCTTTGCTGGCGCCCTCCAGCGCGATGGCGAAGGAATATACCGAGGCCGATATCTCTTCGGTGTTTCATCCCAACGGCACCACGATGCCCAACACGCCGGCCTATCGGGCGCTGCTGGCGAACGAGTTCCGCGACTACAAGCTGCAGGTGGACGGCATGGTCAGCCGGCCAGCCATGTTGTCGATCGACGACCTGAGAAAGCTCGACACGCGCACGCAGATCACCCGGCATGACTGCGTTGAAGGCTGGAGCGCCATTGGCAAGTGGCAAGGCACCCTGCTTTCCGCCGTGCTCGACCACGTCGGAGCCGATCCGCAGGCACGTTTCGTCGTTTTCCACTGCTTCGATGAGATGGACGTGAACACGCCTTATTACGAGAGCGTGGGCATCGACGAGGCGAGGCATCCGCAAACACTGCTGGCTTTTGCCTTGAACGACAAGCCGCTGCCGGTCCCGAACGGCGCGCCTTTGCGCCTGCGCGTGGGTCGGCAACTTGGCTACAAGCAGGCGAAATACCTGAGTCGCATCGAAGTGGTCAAATCCTTCGATACGATCGGCGACGGCAACGGAGGCTACTGGGAAGATCAGGGTTACGAGTGGTACGCCGGCATCTGATTCAGCACGTGGCCACCTGAGAGCGGCAACCGGGCACTTGGCGGCCTGGTCCGCCGATTTTGTCGAAGGCGTTCGTCACCAACTTGCGGGTTGTCCGAATGCCAGATTCGACAATGCTGATTCACGGGGAGGAAACTAGAGCGTCCAGGCATTCTCAACGAATCCTCTCGGATAGACATGAATGCCACCGGCGGCTTGAACCTTGTGCCTGACAAAACGTCAGACCCCACTGGGTAGCATGAAAAGCACTGCAACGAGGTCGTGTCATGGCTGATAAACAGATCCCCGGCATTCGCCCTTACAACGCCCCTGCGGGTGGCTGGGGAGCCCTGCGAGCCACCGCGAAGGCTGTCCAGGAGCAAATGAATGCTCCGGACGCCGTGGTTACGCTGTTTCGGACCAACAAGCCCTATGCCTTGCGCGACAATCGGCCCGAGGGGTTCGACTGCCCCGGGTGTGCGTGGCCGGACAAGCAGCATACGTCGACCTTTCAGTTCTGCGAGAACGGCGCCAAGGCCGTCACCTGGGAAGCGACCAAGAAGCGTGTCCCGCCGGAATTTTTTGCCGCCCACACGGTGACCGAACTTTTGACGTGGAGCGACTACGCGCTGGAGGATCAGGGACGGCTGACTCATCCGATGGCTTACAACGCCGAGAAGGACATCTACGAAGCGATTGATTGGGACGATGCCGTCGCGCGCATAGGCGAGATCCTGCGCAGCCAGGCTGATCCGAACACGGTGGAGTTCTATACCTCAGGCCGTGCTTCCAATGAAGCAGCCTTCCTCTACCAGATCTTCGCCCGGGAATACGGCACGAATAATTTCCCGGACTGCTCAAACATGTGCCACGAGGCAACCAGTGTGGGCTTGCCGCAATCGATCGGCATCGGCAAGGGCACGGTCTCGCTGGAGGATTTCGATCACTGCGAACTGATCATCGCGATGGGACACAATCCGGGAACCAACCATCCCCGGATGATGGGTACGTTGCACGAAGTTGCACGCCGTGGTGCTCCCATCATCGTATTCAATCCGTTGAGGGAGCGTGCCCTGGAGCGCTTCGCCGACCCGCAGAATCCGCTGGAGATGGCGACCTTCGGCTCGACTCCGATTGCATCGACCTATCTTCAGGTCAAGGTCGGCGGTGACGCGGCAGCACTCAAGGGCATCATGAAAGCGCTCCTCGAGATGGAAGAAGCCGCTGGTCCCGATGCTGGCGTTCTGGACCATGCCTTCATCGAAGCGCACACCCGTGGCTTCGAGGAGTTCGCTGGCGATCTGAAGGCAACCTCCTGGCAAGACATCGAGGCCGTATCCGGCCTGCCCCAGGAGGCGCTGTGGAACGTCGCCACCGCCTATGCCAAGTCGAATGCGACCATCGTCTCGTACGGCATGGGCATCACGCAGCACAGCACCGGAACCGAGAATGTTCAGCAGATAGCGAACCTGTTGCTGTTGCGCGGCAATTTTGGCAAGTCGGGGGCCGGCATTTGTCCGTTGCGCGGGCATTCCAATGTGCAGGGCGACCGAACGGTCGGCATCACCGAAAAGCCGGGGGCCGCCATGCTCCAGCGGATCGAACAGACCTTCGGCTTCCGTCCGCCGAGCGAGCATGGCCATGACGCGGTCGCTGCCATGCAGGCCATCATCGATGGCCGGTCGAAGGTGCTGCTGTGCCTTGGCGGCAACCTCGCCGTCGCCCTGCCCGATCCGACCGCCTGTTTTCCTGCGATGCGGCGCCTTGAACTCTCGGTGCATATTGCGACCAAGCTCAATCGCTCGCACTTGCTCACCGGCAAGCATTCCTTTCTTCTGCCGTGCCTGGGACGTACCGAGCGCGATATCCAGGCAACCGGTCCGCAAGCGGTGACCGTGGAAGACTCGATGACCATGGTGCATGCATCGCGCGGCAAACTGGTCCCGGCCTCCCCCCACTTGAGATCGGAGCCGGCAATTGTCGCAGGCATGGCTGCCGCCACCCTGCCCGCCAGCAAAGTGCCGTGGATGGATTTCATCTCGGACTATGACCGCATCCGCGACGCGATCGAGTCGGTCTTTCCGGACTTCGAAAATTTCAACGAGCGCATCCGTGTTCCCGGCGGCTTCCGGCTGCCGCTGCCGCCGACAGAGCGGGTCTGGACTACGCCATCCGGAAAGGCGGAATTCCTCCGCTTCAGGGGGATGGACGAGGATCCGGTTCATGCCGATCCGACGATCCTGAAGCTGACCACGATCCGTAGTCACGACCAGTACAACACCACCATCTATGGTCTCGATGACCGCTACCGTGGCGTCTTCGGGCGACGCGATGTGGTGTTCATGAATGCGGAAGATCTCGCCGAACGCGGCATCGAAGAAGGCGATGCAATACGCGTTGAAACAGCTTTCGGTCAGGGCCAGGAACGCTGCCTGAGCAACGTCATCGCCGTCACCTACGAGATCGCCAGAGGGGCGGCGGCAACCTACTATCCCGAGGGTAACTGCCTGGTACCACTCGGCTATATCGACAAAAACAGTGGGACGCCGTCCTACAAATCAGTGCCAGTCCGCGTGATACGTGCTGAAGTTGTCCCTTCATAGGGTGCTGCTTCACGGCGTGTGTGTGGAATCACTGACCACTTCGATCGCTGTGACATTGCGTATCCAGCGTGCGGGACGCTTGTCACCGGGCACAATCAGCCGAAACGGACCATCCTTGCCCAGGGGATGACCATCCTGAGTGTCGGCCAGGATGACCTGCTCGTTGCCAAGCGTGGGGTCCAGCTCCGCAAGGCTGAACACCACCTGGTAATGGTCGGATGCGGTGACGCGCACGACACTCCTCATCGCCTGTCCCCGCAGCTGCTCGCCCGCTGGGGCACCTGAGCGATGCAGCAGATCTTCGAGTGCCACTCCCTGCCATCGACTGGAGGGTTCATGGTGGGCGGCAGCGACCACATCGACGCGTGGCAATGCCGCCAGTGCGCTGCGATCCAGCGTCATGGTGGGTTTGCCATCAACGGTGATGCTGATCCGCGCTGAACCGTTGGTAGCATCCGTTACCGCAATGGCACTTGCCGGTGTCAAGGCCAGAGCACACAACAGCAGTCGCCATGTCGGCTGGACGCTCGTCGCTTTCGCACCAGCGTCCCCGCGTCCGCGGAACCATTCTCCGGCCCGTCGCGGGAATATCCCAAACATGGCTTTGAAGTGCATCGGCTTGTCCCCCCGGCGTCGTTGTAATCAATATAGGTTGAATATGTCGACGCTAAGCTTTTTCGTAGCGCCTGCGCACGCTATCGCGAACGTCCACATCGAACAACAGCTCAAGCGCATCGGCATCACCCTCACCCGGCAGCAGGTAGCGCAGCCCTTCGCGCGTAGGCAAGCGGGCCGCATGCTCACGAACCGACGCTTCGGGTAACGCGATATGCCAGGCATCAGCTTGACCAGTGAACACGGGCTCAGCACCGTGCTGCAATCGTAGGGTGCAGTGCATCATGAAGGCCTTGGCAAATTGCGTATGCCCTGCAACGGCGTGGTTCGTCAGCAGTTGCGCCAGTTCGTCTTCGTCGATGCGGATCCGCAGGTGCTGAGCTTCGATTTGCAGTTTCATGCGCAAACGCTCCGTAGTCAGGATCAGCGTAGTCTGGATCAGATCAGCGCGCGATCGATACGTGGTGACTGGCCGTGCACCAGACTTGCAATCTCCACGATCGAGCCTTCCTCGCAGCTTCCTGCATCTTCAGGCAGCACCACCCAGGCACCACTTTCCACGAAAGGGTAAATGCGAAACGGTTGCTGTTGCGGCAGCACACGGGCATGAAGCCGACCATCGCCACCCATGTGCAAGGTGGCACGCAGGAAATGACGCAGGCCCGGCTTGGGGTGTTGCGGTGTATCCAGCACGGCATGTAGTGATGGCTCGGTGTCCTGCGCAGTCATCGCACGCAGCACGGGCGCAACGAAGAAGCGCATCGCCGCCGCGACCGCCATCGGCGTGCCAGGCAACGCCAGCAGCAGTGGCCCCTTCGCCAGCCGCGCGCATAACAGCGGCTTGCCGGGGCGCATCGCCACGCCGTGGAACAACAGCTCTGCACCCAGACCACGGAGCACATCGGGCACAAAGTCATAACGCCCCATCGATACGGCACCGGTGCTGATCACCAGATCCACGCCAGCGTCGAGCGCTTGCTGGAGCGCGTCGGTGTACGTCACCGCCGTATCGTCAACGGTCACGCACGAATGCACCTGCGCGCCGGCCTCGCCCAGGGCTGCTGCAAGGTAAGGACCGTTGGAATTGTGGATGCGATCGGTGGCCAAGGGCTGCGAAATGTCGGCCTGCAGTTCCTTGCCGGTGCAGATGATTCCAACGCGCGGACGGCGCACGACGTCGATCGAGTCGATGCCCAGTGCTGCCAGCAACATCACGTGCGAAACATGGATGCGTGTGCCTGGACCGACTACCAGGCTTCCCATGGCTACATCGGAGCCGGCATGGCGGACGTTTTGCCCGACATCAAGCGCCTGCAACAAGCGGATGCGCGCTGGCGTGCCGTCGGCGTGCGTAGCCAGAAGTTGCGTGTTTTCCACGGCGACGACGCTGTTCAGGCTGTCGGGCAGTCGTGCGCCGGTCATGATTTCGCAGGCGTCGCCCGCTGCTGCACAAGCGCGATCACCAGCCGCCTGAGAACCATGCACCGCATGCTCCGAAGCAGGTGTAAGCGGCTCTCGCACCCGTAAGGCGTACCCGTCCATGGCCGCATGGTCGAACGTCGGCAAGGCCAGTGGACTGTGGATCGCAGTTGCGGTGACTCGTCCCAACGCCTGATCCAGCGGACAGCTTTCGGCAGGTAGCCGCATAACCTGTGCGAGGAGGTGTTGCAGGGCGTCTGTGTAATCAATCATGGGCACGCCGAGGATCAGCCTGCGACGCGATCGCGTTGCGGTGCCAGGGCAGCAACGCCTCCAGCCAGTGAATGGATGTTGAGCATGCCCTGCCCGCGCAACATACGTGCGGCTATGCCGCTGCGGCGACCGGACGCGCAGACCAGCAACATCGGCCCGTTGCCCAGCTCAGTGGCACGTTCGCCAATCAACGCGGAAGGTATCCACTGCGATGGTGCGTGCAAAGGTTGCGCGCTGATCTCCGCGGCTTCGCGCACGTCGACGAGGGTATAACCGGCTGCGATGGCGTCGTCCAGATGGACAAACTTGAGTTCCATATCACGCGCACCCTGCGCATGGCTCAGTCCAATGCGTGCCGCTTCGACACAGCCGCCATGCATGGCGCAGCCTTGGGCAGCATCGATCGGCAGGCGTTGGCTGGCGCCATCGAGCAGGTTGATCAGCAACAGCGCATGATCGGCCGGCCGTGGCAGGTCGAGCAGGAGCTTTAGCGCCTCGATGGCCTGCATGCTGCCAAGCACGCCGGGCACTGGACCGAGTACGCCGGACTCAACGCAACTGCCGGCCACACCAGCTGCCGGCTCCTGCGGCCACAGGCAACGCAGGCACGGCTCCCTCGGCTTTGCGGTGATGACCTGCAACTGGCCTTCATACTGATAGACGCTGGCGAGGATCAACGGGGTGCCGGTGAGGACAGCCGCATCATTGCTGAGATAGCGGCTGCCAAGGTCGTCAGTGCACTCCACCACCAGGTCGTAGTGCCCGAACATGTCGACGATGTTTCCGGCGTGCAGCGGTTCGGCATAGGTCCGCACGGCGACGGTAGGATTCAGCGCAGCGATACGCCGTGCTGCCAGATCCACCTTGCGTTCGCCAATGTCACGCGCATCGTAAAGCGTCTGCCGATGCAGGTTGCTCGCGTCGAGGCGGTCGCCGTCGACGATACCCAAGGTTCCAACGCCTGCGCCAGCAAGATAGGCCAGCACCGGGCAGCCGAGACCGCCGGCGCCAATCACCAGTACGTGTGCTGCCGCCAGCCTTGCCTGCCCCGCCTCGCCGACTTCGCGCAGGCGTATCTGGCGCGAGTAGTCCGGCGCGAATGGCGCGACCGGATCATGCGCGTGGTCATGCCTTGGATGAGGTTCGTGCTCATGCTCGCGATACGTATGCGCGCAGGCAACCCAGGCGGTATCGCCGTCGATGTAGTGCTCCTTCTTCCAGATCGGCAGGCGGTGCTTGATTTCGTCGATGATGTAACGGCACGCACGGAAAGCTTCGTCGCGATGCGCGGATGACACACCGATCCACACGGCAAGATCGCCGATCGCCAGGTTCCCGGTGCGATGCATGCAATGCGCGGCGTTCACGCCATAACGCGCGATCGCCTCATCGATGATGCGCTCACCTTCGGCCAGGGCCAGCTCGGCATACGCTTCGTACTCAAGGCCACTGACTGTGCGCCCCTCGTTGCTGTTGCGTACCCAGCCCTCGAACGTACAGAAGCCCCCGCTACCTGGATGCTGGAGCGCGGTGCGTAGTGGAACGAAGTCGACCGCATCGCTGGCGAGGCTGAAGTGTTTCATCCGCCGGCCACCGGTGGAATGAAGACGACCGTGTCACCGTCTCGCAGCATCCTGTTCCAGTCACTGAACTGGGCATTCACGGCCACCTTGAGCGCGTCGGACGACAAGGTGAAACCGTGGCGAGTCCGCAGCTCTTCATACAAGCCATGCAGAGAGGTTGCGGACGTGCTGACCTGTTCACTGCTAGTGCGCGCTTGCTCACGCAGTTGGGCGTAATACTGCAAGGTGACGGTCGTCATGACTGCGTCTCGATCTGGTGTTGCATCTGTTCGAACTCTTCCGGGGTATTGATGTTGTCCAGAGCATCGCCTGGCGCAGGAAGGAGCTTCGTGCGTGACAGGATCAGCGTCTTGCGCGGGCAGTAGCTGCCACCGTCGACGCGTTGTTTCAGCAGCACATGGCTGGAGGGTTCCCACAGTGCGCAAAGCGGTTCGGGCAATTCATCGAAGCGGCTGATGAATGCAGTGGCGTCGCAGCTTGCATCACGCGCATTGATCAGGGCTTCCAGCACGGCCTTGTCCAGCAATGGCAAATCGCAGGCGATGACCAGCCACGCGGCACTCGGGTAGGCCTCCTGCGCAGTGAGAATGCCGGCGGCAGGGCCGATGGCCTCGTAGCGGTCGACGATCTGCGGCAGGTTGGCCCGCAGCGGATCGTCACGCTGTTCGGTGCGTACCGAAACGAAGGCACGTTCCGTTACGGCTTGCAGCACTCCCCACGCACGCATCAAT
Organism: Rhodanobacter sp.; assembly: GCA_050737735.1. GTDB lineage: Bacteria > Pseudomonadota > Gammaproteobacteria > Xanthomonadales > Rhodanobacteraceae > Rhodanobacter. The sequence continues at coordinate 20,501 of JBOHYM010000062.1, forward strand.
TGCGGTCGGCCCGCATAGGCGAGCTGCGCCTTGTCGCGCTGCATGCGCCGACTGGCGCCGCCGGAAAGCAGCAGCCCATAGATCGGTGGTGCAACGTGGGCAGTCATGCCACACCTATGCCAGCCGAATGGTCGACGTCGCGCTTGCCGCCGGTCTTCTTGATCAGGCGGATGTCGCCGATGACGATGTCGTGCGACATCGCCTTGCACATGTCATAGATCGTCAACGCGGCGATGCTCGCCCCGGTCAATGCTTCCATCTCCACGCCGGTGCGGCCCAGGCAGGATACGGTGCAGTCGATCCATGCGTCGTTGCCCTCCATGCGGATCACGACATCGCACTTGTCCAGGCTCAGCGGGTGGCAGAGTGGAATCAGTTGCGGCGTAGCCTTGGCCCCCATCACACCAGCGATATGCGCCACGGTGAGCACGGCGCCTTTCGGGGTAACGTAGCCGGCGGCATGCAGTGCCGCGGCCACCTCGCCGGGAAACGTCACGCGCGCGCGCGCCTGCGCCACGCGCTGCGTGGCCTGCTTGGCGCCGACATCCACCATGCGCGGCTGCTGCGCATCGTCAACGTGCGAGAGCATGTTCTAACCTCCGATGTAATGCATTTCGATTTTACGGCGGGAATGCTGGCGTTGCTCGGCGCGCTCCTCGCTGTATCGATCGGTTCGGCGCAACCAGGTGTCGCGCAACCGTTCGCGCAGCATGTCGTCACTGGCACCCTCACGCAGCAGTCCGCGCAAATCGGTGCCCTGGGTGGCGAACAAGCACGTGTAGAGGGTGCCTTCCGAGGACAGGCGCGCCCGCGTGCAACCGCCGCAGAACGGTGCACTGATCGAGGAGATTACGCCGATCTCGCCGGCGCCATCGCGGAAGCGGAAACGCGTGGCCACCTCGCCGGCGTATTGCGCTGGCAGTGCTTCCAGCGGCCAGCGGGCGCTGATGAGCTCGACCAGTTCACGTGAGGGCACCACCGCCTCGGCGCGCCAGTCGTTGCGATTGCCGACGTCCATGTACTCGATGAAGCGCAGCACGATGCCGCTGCCACGGAACCGCTCGACCAGGTCGGTCACGGAGTGTTCGTTGACGCCACGCTGCACCACGGTGTTGAGCTTGATGCCCCGCGGGAAATTCGCGCGTTGCGCTGCTTCGATACCCTCGAGCACATCGTGCAGTGCGCCGCGATTGCCGCTCATGCGGTGAAACAGTGCCGGATCGAGCGTATCCAGGCTGATCGTGATGCGGTCGAGGCCGGCATCGCGCAGTTCGTCGGCATGACGCGCCAGCAGTACGCCATTGGTCGTCATCGCGAGATCGTCGATGCCGTCGAGACGGCGTAACCGCGTGACAAGCTCAGCGAGGTTCGGGCGCAACAGTGGTTCGCCGCCGGTCAGACGCAACTTGCTGACACCCAGTTCCGCCGCCAGTCGGCACAGGCGTTCGATCTCGTCGAAACTCAGTCGTTCGTCATTGCGCAGGAAGCTGAAGTGCTCGCCATAGGTCGCTTCCGGCATGCAGTACGGGCAGCGGAAATTGCAGCGGTCCATGACCGAGATGCGCAGGTCATGCAAGACACGCCCAAATTGGTCCCGCGGTCGTGCCTGCGTATCTGGAAGATCGGTAATGGCTTGAAATAAGGTCATGTCACCAACGATAGAAGGTAGCCACCGTACCGGCCGGTGTGCTTTTGAGACCGGACGGCAGTTCCACGAAACCCTGTGTGCGTGGCAGCGAGGAAAAGTCGCCCGACGTGCCCGGCGGCAACGGAGAGGCCATGGCCCGTCCCGTTGGGTCATGGTGGACGTGAACCGGTACAAAAAACGTCAAGGCAGCGCTGTTATTTACCGCGCTTTCCAGGCAAACCCGCATGGGCGGTTCAGCCGCTAGTCCGCTGGACGATTGCAGCGCCGGCAGCAGATAACGTGCGGCACAGACCAGCGCCGACACCGGATTGCCCGGTAGCGCAAATACCACCTGCCCTTGCGGCCCGATCCCGAACCACATCGGCTTGCCCGGGCGCTGCGCGATCCGATGCAGCACCTGGCGCACACCCAGGGTGCGCAGCGCCTCGGGTACGTAATCGCGCTGTCCCACTGAAACACCGCCGGAAAGTACGAGTACCTGGCGCGTCTGCAGCAGCCCCGCCAGGATTGCGGTCGTGGCGGCCAGGTCATCCGCCACCCGAGCCAGTTGCACGTCCGTGAAACCACGCACTCGCAATGCGGCGGCCAGCGCCCGATCGTTGGAGCCGCGGATCTGCCCCTCGAGCAAGGGCTGGTCGACACCGACCAGTTCGTCGCCGGTGGCGACAATCGTCATCGACGGCACGGCGGCCACCGCGACCTCGGTCACGCCATTGGCGGCGAGCACGGCGATCTCGGGGCCATGCAGGCGCACACCGGGTTCGAGCAGTACGTCACCCTTGCGGCAATCGGAGCCACGTGGATGCACGAATTGTCCAGGCGTCGGAACATAGCCGTCGACAAGCAGGTAATAATCGCCATCGCGCCGCGTCTGCTCGACGGGAACGACGGTGTCGCAGCCACGCGGGAGCATCGCGCCGGTGGTGACCTCCATACATGCATCCGGATCACCGAGCGTTTGTTGCGCCATGCCGGCAAGCTGCAGCCCGCATGGCAGGAAACGGCGCTGGCTGCCTCCCTTCGCCGCGATGGCGATGCCGTCCATCATCACGCGATCGAACGGTGGTTGGTCGCGCTCGGCATGGATCGGCTCGCGCAGGATGCGGCTGACTGCGTCGTCCAGCGCCACCCGCTCGCTGCCGAACGACGGCATGTGCCGGGCGATCAGGGCTTCGGCTTCGGCAACACTGATCAGCTCACTCATCGACCCAATGACCTGCAAGGCTGCGGCATGGCGCCGGGGCACCGTAGAACGAAATCATGGTGGCCGAGAGCGGCTTTGACAACTGCGGTAGTCATCGTGGGCATCCGCTCATGCGCCCAGCGCCACGGCCTTGACCTGGGCCCACACCTCGCTGCCCGGAGCCAGCGCCAGCGCAAGCCATGAACGTCGTGTGATGCGCGCCAGCAGAACACTGCCGCCAGCATCGAGCTGCACCAGACATTGTGACGGATGATCGGCGTCGGCCATCGCGATCACGCGCGCACGGACCTGATTCAGCGCACTACTGCCCGCCTGGCATTCGTGTGTCAGCACCACGTCGCGTGCGCCAATACGGCAGCGCAATCGTTGGCCTATAACATCACCGCGGCGCGGTACGAACAAGGTGCCACCGGTAAAGGCCAGTTCGGTGAGATGGTCGTGCGCGTCATGGCTGACCACGGTACCTTCGATCACCGCACCGACGGCTTCGGCCAATGCTGCCGGCAGGTCAAGACGCGCAAGCGTCGCCTGCAAGGCCCCCTGCGCGACGACATGACCGGCGTCCAGCACAATGAGGTGATCTGCCAATCGGGCGACCTCGTCGATCGCGTGGCTGACATAGATCATCGGCACCGCCAAGGCCGCATGCAGGCTTTCCAGCCGGCCGAGCACATCGTTCCTTGCCGTGGCATCGAGCGCCGACAGTGGCTCATCGAATAGCAGAAGCAACGGGTCAGACAGCAGCGCACGGACGATGGCGACGCGCTGGCGTTCGCCACCGGAGAGCGCATCGACGCGCCGCCCGAGCAAGGGGCGCAGGCCGAACTGATCGACCAGCGCATCACGATCGATATGCGCCGGACGGCCCGCACGGCGATAGCCGTAATCCAGATTGCCGGCCACCGAGCGGTGCACGAACAGGCTGGCCTCCTGTGTCACGTAGCCAATCCGGCGCCGATGCGGCGGCACGAACACGTGCCGCGCACTGTCCTGCCATACCTCATTGCCGAGGCTCAGCTTGCCCCGGCCATCGCGATCCAGCCCGGCGATCGCCCGCAGGCAGCTGGTTTTGCCGGCACCGGAAGGGCCGAACAGTGCGGTGATGCCGCGCGGCGGCAACACGATGTCGAGCTCGATCGCCAGCTCGCCACGCTTCCAGGCCAGCGTGGCCTCAAGACCACGGGGACCCTGACATCGAAGATCAAGTCCGCCCGACTCAGTCACGCGCGTGCCTGCGCGGGCGCAGCAGGGACATGGCCAGCAAGGCGGCGAACGAGAACACCAGTAGACACAGCGACAAGGTGTGCGCCTGCGCGTATTCGCCAGCCTCGACGTGATCGTAGATGCGCATCGATAGCACTCGCGTCTGCCCCGGGATATTGCCGCCAATCATCAGCACGACGCCGAACTCGCCCACGGTATGGGCGAAACCCAGCACGGTTGCCGTGACGAAGCCTGGCAGCGCCATCGGCAACGCGATGGAGAAAAAGCGATCGAGCGGACTCGCACGCAAGCAGGCAGCCACTTCCAGCGGTCGCGTCCCGATCGCCTCGAAGGCGTTGTGCAGCGGCTGCACCACGAACGGCATGGAGTACAGCACCGAGCCGACCACCAACCCACCAAAGGTGAACGGCAACGCCGACAACCCCATCGCCGCGGTCAATCGGCCTACCGCACCCTGTGGACCGAGCAGCAGCAGCAGATAGAAACCCAGCACGGTCGGCGGCAGCACCAGCGGCAGCGCCACCACCGCAGCTACCGGCCGCTGCCAGCGCGAACGGGTCTGTGCCAGCCACCACGCCAGCGGCGTGCCGAGCAGCAGCAACAGTGCAGTGACCGTTGCAGCCAATCGCAAGGTCAGTCCGAACGCCTGCCAGTCCTGCGTCGACAATAGCGGTATCATCGTCCTTCAGTGGTCCGCTGCATCCGGCAGCGTGAAGCCGTAGCGCGCCAGGATGCTGCGCGCCTGCGCACTCTGCATGTAGTGCGCAAAATCCTGCGCCAATGCGCTACCGGCACCACGCTTGGTCAGCACGAAACTCTGTAGCAACGGCTCGTAAGCCGTGGCTGGCACCGTCGCATAGCTGCCTTTGGCCATGGCCGGGTCCAGCGCCAGCGATTGCGCAATGATGCCGACCTGGGCATTGCCGCTTTGCGCAAACTGTGCCGTCTGCCCGATGTTCTCGCCGTAGACCAGCCGCGACTGCAGCTGATCCCAGATACCTGCACTGTGGAGCGCCTGCTCGGCGCGTTTGCCATAGGGCGCGTGCTGCGGATTGGCGATCGCGATACGGCCGAAGCGCGGTTGCACCAAGTCGCCCAGTTGCACACCGTGCATGTCGATGCTGGCGCTCCACAATACGATGCGGCCAACGGCATAGGGCACCGGTTGTCCGCCGGCGTTGCCGTGGGCCAGCAGTTGTTTGGGGTAATCACTGTCGGCCGAGAAGAACAACTCGAACGGTGCACCCTGCTCGATCTGCACCAGCAGCTGGCCGGACGATCCGTAGACCACATCGATGCTGTCGGCGGGATGCTCATGGCGATAGGCCGCGATGACTTTGTCCATCGCGTAGTGCAGATCAGCGGCGGCCGCCAGCGTGATGTGCCGGCTTTCCGCAGCGTGATGCCCATCAGCAGCATCTACGGCGGCATGTGCGGACAACACCGCGATGGTCATACCCAGTGCGAACAGCCAACCGGTGAGGGGGCGCATGCTGCGAGGTTCCTTGCGCACCGTGGTGCGCTGCAATAGGACAGAAAGAAGCCTCCCTATCATGACATTCCGGCCACTGAGGCGCATGTCATCCCAGCTGCATTCGACTTTGGTCGAATGACACACAATTGAAATATGTTCATGTGGAATATATTCATGACCTAGGATTCGGACACTGACATCCGGCGCAACGCCGGCCACCACAAGGGGCACGTTATGGCTCGTGAATTGGGAGCAGATGTCGTAAGCGGTGCAACTGGAAGCGCGCCGGGATTCTTCTCCAGGGAACGCACCATCGCAGGTCCACGCTTCAACCGCTGGCTGGTGCCACCCGCCGCACTGGCGATCCATCTTTGCATCGGCATGGCCTACGGTTTTTCAGTGTTCTGGCTACCCATGAGCAAGTTGCTCGGCACTACCGATCCGACGGTCTGCGCCAAGCTGGGTTTCTTCGCGGCGCTCACCACCACCAGCTGCAACTGGACGGTGCCGCAGGTCACCCACATCTTCGAAACCTTCATCGCGATGCTGGGCATTTCAGCCGCCCTGTGGGGTGGCTGGCTGGAACATGCCGGGCCGCGCAAGGCCGGCTTTATCGCCGCCTTGTGCTGGGGCGGCGGCTTGGTGCTGGGCGGCATCGGCGTATCCATGCACCAGCTGTGGCTGGTGTATCTGGGCTGTGGCGTACTCGGTGGGGTCGGCCAAGGACTGGGTTACATCACCCCGGTGTCGTCGCTGATCAAATGGTTTCCTGATCGCCGCGGCATGGCGACCGGCTTGGCCATCATGGGTTATGGCGGCGGCGCGATGATCGGTGCCCCGCTTGCCGTGGCGCTGATGAAGCACTTTACCGACGTCAGTGCGCAAGGCGTGGCATCGACCCTGATGGCGCTGGGCGCTATCTATTTCATCGCGATGGCTTGTGGTGCGCTGGGCTTCCGCGTCTCCCCCAACGGCTGGAAGCCGGCCGGCTGGACGTCGCCCACCACCAACGATGGCCAGTCGATGATCACCCGCCGCCATGTGCATCTGAACCGCGCATGGAAAACCCCACAATTCTGGTTGCTCTGGGGCGTGCTGTTCCTCAATGTCACGGCCGGCATCTCGGTGATCTCGATGGCCAGCCCGATGTTCCAGGACGTGTTCGGCGGCAAGCTGACCGGGCTGACAGATGCCGCTGGGGGACTCAGTACCGCGCAGAAGGCAGCCGTGGTCGCCGCGGCGGCAGGTCTGGTTGGATTGATCAGCCTGTTCAACAGCCTTGGGCGCATCTTCTGGGCTTCGCTGTCGGACAAGATCGGCCGCAAGAGCACCTATTACACATTCTTCGTACTGGGCATCGTCTTGTATTGCGTGCTGCCGACATGGGGCCATCTCGGCCTGGCCGGGCTGTTCGTCGCCTCGGTCTGCATCATCCTCAGCATGTATGGCGGCGGCTTTTCCACTGTTCCGGCGTACCTGGCGGATCTCTTTGGTACGCAGATGGTGGGCGCGATCCACGGCCGGCTGCTGACCGCGTGGTCGGCCGCTGGTGTGATCGGCCCGTTTTTGATCGCCGCCATCCGCCAGACGCAGATTGACGCCGGTGTGGCGAAAAATTTGGTGTATGACCGCACGCTCTACATCATGGCAAGCCTGCTTTTGCTGGGCCTGATCTGCAACTTGCTGGTGAGGCCGGTGAAAGAGTCGGTGTTCATGAGTGACGCGGAGCTGGCACGCGAACGGGCACTGCAGCATGAGGATCGTGTGACCGCCAGCGCCGAAACAGCCGCCCGTGGAAGCTTTGGAGCAGCGGGGATCCTTGCATGGCTGGCGGTTGGCATTCCGTTCCTGATCGGTCTATATATTGCGTTGGCCAAGGCCGCCGGCCTGTTCTGAAGGTGACATCGTGAAGCGTGCTGCCAATACCGCATCGCTGCCGGATATCCCCGACGATATCCGCGCAGCAGTGCTGCAGGTCACGGCCCGGCTCAAGGATCTGCCGGGCGCACTGCTCCCGGTCCTGCATGGCGTCCAGGAGGCGCTCGGTTACGTCCCGGAAATCTCCGTGCCGCTGATCGCGCGCGAGTTGAATCTTTCACGTGCCGACATCCACGGCGTCATCAGCTTTTATCACTTCTTCCGCAGCAAGGCTCCGGGCCGGCGGGTGATCTATGTGTGCCGCGCGGAATCGTGCCAGGCGATGGGCGCCGTCACGCTGGAAAAACATATCAGGCAGCGCCTGGGCATAGACTTTCACCAGACCACCGCCGATGGCGCGTACACGCTCGAACCGGTCTACTGCCTCGGCAATTGCGCCTGCTCGCCGGCCATCATGGTCGACGATGAATTGAAAGGCCGGCTGACGCCCGAACGATTCGATGCCTGGCTGGCCGCGGAGAAGGCATGAGCATCACGGTTTACGTGTCGCGCGATGCCGGCGCACTTTCACTGGGTGCCGAAACCGTCGCCGACGCGATCCTCACCGAGGCAACACGGCGCGGTGTCGATGTACAGCTGGTGCGCAACGGTTCGCGCGGCCTTTACTGGCTGGAACCGCTGGTGGAAGTCGAGACACCGGCTGGCCGTGTCGCCTACGGACCCGTCCAGCCTGCGGACGTCCCTGCCCTGTTCGAGGCAGACTTCCTGCATGCCGGCGAGCATGCGTTGGCGCTCGGGCCGACCGAGGAGATCGCCTGGCTGAAGAGCCAGCAGCGGCTGACCTTTGCGCGTGTCGGCATCGTCGATCCGCGCAGTCTGGACGATTATCGTGCGCACAGCGGCTATCGCGGGCTGGAGGCTGCGCTGCGCATGAGTGGTGCCGACATCGTCCAGGCCGTGACGGATTCCGGCTTGCGTGGCCGTGGTGGTGCCGCGTTTCCCGCCGGCATCAAGTGGAACACCTGCCTTGACGCCAACGCGGATCAGAAATACATCGTCTGCAACGCCGACGAGGGTGACTCGGGTACCTATGCCGACCGCATGATCATGGAAGGCGACCCGTTCGTGCTGATCGAAGGCATGACCATCGCTGGCGTGGCCGTCGGCGCGACACAGGGCTACATCTATCTGCGCGTGGAATATCCGCATGCGCAGCGCGCGCTGGTAGCGGCGATTACCGCCGCCGAAGCCGCGGGTTATCTCGGCGACGACGTCTGCGGCAGCGGCAAGGCATTTCATCTGGAAGTGCGCATGGCCGCCGGCGCCTATATCTGCGGTGAAGAGACCTCGCTGCTGGAAAGCCTCGAAGGCAAGCGCGGCCAGGTACGTTTCAAGCCGCCGCTGCCAGCGATCCAGGGCCTGTTCGGCAAGCCGACGGTGATCAACAACGTCGTCACCCTTGCCAGCGTGCCGATCGTGCTGGACAAGGGTGCTGCGTTCTATCGGGACTTCGGCATGGGCAAGTCGCGCGGCACGCTGCCTATCCAGCTGGCCGGCAACCTCAGGCGTCCCGGCCTGGTCGAGCGCGCGTTCGGCCTCACGCTGCGCGAGCTGATCGAGGATTACGGTGGCGGTACCGCGAGTGGCCGACCGGTGCGCGCGGTGCAGGTGGGTGGTCCGCTCGGTGCCTACATCCCGGTATCCCAGCTGGATACGCCGATCGACTACGAAGCCTTCATCGCCATTGGCGGCATGCTGGGGCATGGCGGCATCGTGGTGTTCGACGACAGCGTCGACATGGCCGCACAGGCGCGCTACGCGATGGAATTCTGCGCGATCGAATCTTGCGGCAAGTGCACACCGTGCCGTATCGGTTCGGTGCGGGGAGCTGAGGTGATCGATCGCATGATCGCCGGCGATGCGGCCGAGCGCGAACGCAACGAGATCCTGCTGCGCGACCTGTGCCAGACCATGCTGTGCGGTTCGCTGTGCGCGCTGGGTGGCATGGCACCGTTCCCGGTGCTCAGTGCGCTGGACCATTTTCATGAAGATTTTTCAGGCGCCGCTGCGAAGGCAGCGACCTGAGGAGGTAGCACAGCATGTTATCCATTGTCGACATCGATTACGGCACGCCCAGGGCCACGTCCGCGAAGACGGTCGAGCTGCAGATCGACGGCCGGACTCTGCACGTACCCGAAGGCACGTCGGTGCTGCGCGCCGCGGCACAAGCCGGCATCAACATTCCCAAGCTCTGCGCAACCGACATGCTCGATGCCTTCGGTTCGTGCCGGCTGTGCCTGGTCGAGATCGAGGGACGCAAGGGTTATCCGGCGTCATGCACCACGCCGGTCGCTGCCGGCATGAAGGTGAGCACGCAGACATCGAAGCTGGCCGATATCCGCCGCGGCGTGATGGAGCTGTACATCTCCGACCATCCGTTGGACTGCCTGACCTGCCCCGCCAATGGCCACTGCGAGCTGCAGGACATGGCCGGTGTGGTCGGGCTGCGCGAAGTGCGCTACGGCTACGACGGCGCCAACCATGTCTATCCTGAGATTGATATTGAAAAGTCCAGCCATGGATGGCCGGTTCTTGATTCTCGTGATCAGGGAAGATCGCACAAGAAAATCCCCAATCCGTTGTTCGTCGCCAAGGACGAATCCAATCCCTACTTCACTTTTGACCCGTCCAAATGCATCGCCTGCTCGCGCTGCGTACGCGCCTGCGACGAAGTACAGGGCACCTTTGCTCTGACCATCCAGGGTCGCGGCTTCGAGTCCAAGGTGGCCGCCAGCCAGGACAACCGCTTCCTCGACTCCGAATGCGTGTCCTGCGGTGCCTGCGTGCAGGCCTGCCCCACCGCCACGCTGTCGGAGAAATCGCTGATCGACAAGGGTCAGGCCGAGCACAGCGAAGTCACTACCTGTGCCTATTGCGGTGTGGGCTGCAGCTTCCGCGCCGAGATGAAGGGCGAGGAAATCGTGCGCATGGTGCCGAACAAGGACGGTCACGCCAACCACGGCCATTCCTGCGTGAAAGGACGCTTTGCGATCGGCTATGCCACGCATCCGGATCGCATCACCACGCCGATGATCCGCGCAAAAATCTCCGATCCGTGGAAGATGGTGAGCTGGGAAGCAGCCTTCGCGCATGTCGCCAGCGAGTTCAAGCGCCTGCAGGCCACCTACGGCAAGCACTCGATCGGTGGCATCACCTCGGCGCGCTGCACCAACGAGGAAACCTATCTGGTGCAGAAGCTGGTGCGCGCCGGCTTCGGCAACAACAACGTCGATACCTGCGCTCGCGTCTGCCATTCGCCCACCGGTTACGGCCTCAAGGCGACCCTCGGTGAATCAGCCGGCACCCAGGATTTCGATTCGATCGAGCAGACCGACGTAGTGCTGGTGATCGGCGCCAACCCTACGGATGCGCATCCGGTATTCGGCTCGCAGATGAAGCAGCGGCTGCGTGCGGGCGCCAAGCTGATCGTGATCGACCCACGCCGCATCGATCTGGTGCGTACGCCGCACATCCAGGCTGACTATCACCTCAAGCTTCGCCCCGGCACCAATGTGGCCATGCTCGACACGCTGGCCCACGTGATCGTCACCGAGGGGCTGGTCGACGAGGATTTCGTCACCGCCCGCTGCGAACCCGAAGCCTTCGCCAAATGGCGCGCTTTTGTGGCCCAGGAAAAGTACAGCCCCGAAGCGATGGAAGCCGAAACCGGCGTACCCGCCGACTTGGTGCGTGGCGCCGCACGCCTGTATGCCACCGGCGGCAACGGCGCGATCTACTACGGCCTGGGCGTCACCGAACACGCGCAGGGTTCAACCGCCGTGATGGGCATCGCCAATCTGGCCATGGCCACCGGCAACATCGGTCGCGAAGGCGTGGGCGTGAATCCGCTGCGCGGCCAGAACAACGTGCAGGGTTCCTGCGACATGGGCTCGTTCCCGCACGAGTTCCCCGGTTATCGCCACGTCGGCGACGACGCGGTGCGCCATTCGTTCGAGCAGGCCTGGGGCGTCAGCCTGCTCAGCGAACCCGGCCTGCGCATCCCCAACATGTTCGAGGCGGCACTCGATGGCAGCTTCAAGGGCCTCTACATCGAAGGCGAGGACATCGCCCAGTCCGACCCGGACACCCAACACGTCACCGCGGCCCTGACCGCGATGGAATGCATCGTGGTGCAGGACCTGTTCCTCAACGAGACGGCCAAGTACGCCCATGTATTCCTGCCCGGCAGTTCTTTCCTGGAGAAGGACGGCACCTTCACCAATGCCGAACGGCGCGTCTCGCGCGTGCGCAAGGTGATGGAACCGAAGGCCGGTTACGCCGACTGGGAAATCACCCAGGAGCTGGCGCAGGCGATGGGCTACCCGATGCACTACAGCCACGCCTCGGAAATCATGGACGAGATCGCGCGGCTGACACCGACCTTCCAGGGTGTCAGTTTCGACAAGATCGATCGCCTGGGCTCGATCCAGTGGCCGTGCAACGAGGCGAATCCCGAGGGCACGCCGGTGATGCACGTGGACGAGTTCGTGCGCGGAAAGGGCCGCTTCATGCTGACCGAGTACGTGCCGACCAGCGAGAAGGTCAACGCCGAACACCCGCTGATCCTCACCACCGGCCGCATCCTCAGCCAGTACAACGTGGGTGCGCAGACGCGCCGTACTGCCAACGTGATGTGGCACGACGAGGATCGGCTGGAGATCCATCCGCACGATGCCGAGGAACGCGGCATCAACGAGGGCGACTGGGTCGGCATCAGCAGCCGCGCAGGCGACACCGTGCTGCACGCGATGATCTCCGAGCGCATGCAGCCCGGCGTGGTCTATACCACCTTCCACTTCCCGGGTTCCGGCGCCAACGTGATCACCACCGAGAATTCGGACTGGGCGACCAACTGCCCGGAATACAAGGTCACCGCGGTGCAGGTCACCCGCGTCACGCAGCCGTCCGAATGGCAGAAACGCTTCCACGCATTCTCCATCGAACAGCAGGCGCTGCTCGATCAATCGGTGGATACGCTTGGGCAAGCCTGACGACAGCATGCCTGTTGAAGACGCGGCCGCCGGCTTCGTCACACGTCGCGTCGATCGCTGGCGACACGGCATCGCCACGCACGCAGACGATTGCGTGGCCGAGGAGATGCCGATCGCGATGATCTACAACGGTGTGAGCTTCGCCGTGATGATGGCGACGCCGCACGATCTGCGCGATTTCGCGCTGGGTTTTTCGCTCAGCGAAGGTCTGATCGACGCGCCGGAGCAGTTGCTGGATGTGCAGGTGCAGACCCTGCTGGAGGGAATTGAACTGGCGATACGGGTAGTGCCCGACGCGCATGCCGCACACCTGGACCGCGCGCATGAACGCCTGCTGCCCGGACGCAGCGGTTGTGGCATCTGCGGCACTCGCGACCTGGAACAGGCGATCCGACAGAACCCGCCGGTGGGCGCAGGCAGCGTATTGACCCACGATGCGCTCGAACATGCGCTGGCCGAACTGCAACTGCGCCAACCAATGAATGCCGCCACCGGCGCGGTGCATGCCGCCGCCTGGGCCGACAGCAATGGCAACATCCTGCTGGTTCGCGAAGACGTCGGTCGCCACAACGCGCTGGACAAGCTGATCGGCGCCATGCGCCGCGCAGATGTCGATCCCAATGCCGGCATGGCGCTGGTCACCAGTCGCGCCAGTTACGAAATGGTGACCAAATCGGCGAGTGCCGCCATCACCGTACTCGCTGCGATATCCGCGCCAACCGCACTGGCCATCGAACTGGCGCGCAGCGCCGGCATCACCCTGATCGGCTTTACCCGGCCGGGCAGCCACAACATCTACACCCATCCCGACCGACTCGTGCCCGCGCGCACCCGGGAGCTGCCATGAACATCGAGCGACTGGTCACCATGGCCAACGACATTGCGACCTACTTTACCTCCGAGCCCGATCACGCTGCAGCCGTCGAAGGTGTCCGCGACCACCTGACCCGGTTCTGGGATCCGGTGATGCGTCGTCAGATCAAGGCCCATGCAGCAGTTGGTGGCAACGGCCTGCTACCACTGGCCCGCGAGGCGGTCGATCGTTTGACGCTACCGTCGAACGCTTCCAGCTGAAGCAGTGAGGCGCAGGAATCGTGGATGGCGATCACATGATCCTGGTGCAGGCACAGCGTGCCATGGCGGCGGCAGCCGCGGAACCGGAAGCGCTCGCCTGAGCCGGCTTGTCCGGAAGCTGCAGCACACCCTCGGCGTCAACATGCAGGGTAACGCTCTGTCCAGGCACCAGCCGCAGCGGCAGCATCTTGCCCGCGGACACCAGCTCCGTCGCCGTGCCGCCCGTGCTGCGCACGCTCGTTTCGATCAGTTTGCTGTTGTGCCACGCCAGGTCCACCACAAAGCCGCCCCGCGCACCGATCCCGCTGATCCGGCCGGTCGGCCATGCACGCGGCAGCGCCGGCAGCAGTTCGATCCGGCCGGGTCTCGAATACAGCAGCATTTCCAGCATCGCGGTCGGGGTGCCGAAATTGGCGTCGATCTGGAAAATACCTTGCGGCGGCCCCTTGCCGCTGCTGTAGAGATAGATGTCAAACAGGTTGATCGCCGTACCGTTGCCGGCGTTGCCGCCGGTGTTCCAGGGGGCAAGGTTCGTCGCCAGCAACTGGTAGGCGCGCTCACCGTCCTTCAATCGCGCCCAGCACGCGGCGCGCCAGGCGTTGGACCAGCCGTAGCTGTCCATGCCGCGCGCCTCGAGCAACTTGCGCGCCCCGTCGACCAGTAGTGCGGGGCTGCCGTCGACGGTGATCCGGTCACCGGGAAACAGTCCGAACAGCGGCGACAGATGGCGATGTTCGGGTTCGCCCAGATTGTCCGGGCTCATCCACTCTTCCAGCTCACCATTCTTCGGGCTGACCTGCGGCAGATACAAGCGCTCGCGCAGGCCGGCAAAGATCGCCGCCTGGTCCGCGTCACGGCCCAGCGTGCGGCATGCCTGGACGTAATGGCCGAACAGGTCCCACACCAGCTCCTGCGCATAGGTGATGCCACGTGCATCCTGCGGCCCCTGCTCTGGCGACCAGTCATGATCGTCGATCAGCATGCGACGGGTCGCGCCGCTGACCGGATCGGCCATCGTGATCTCTAGCAGGCGCGCCTGCCAGAACGCGCAGGCACCCTGCAACAGGGGATGGATACGCGCCAGGTAGGCACGATCGAGCGTGTACTCGTAATGCTGCCAGAGGTTGTTGCACAACCAGGCGTAGCCGGCCGGATGCCACCACCAGCCGTCACCGCCGTAGATATTGGTGGAGAAGGCAATCGCCCAGCCGGCGACGTGACCGGAGCTGTTGCGGAAGCGGTTGCGCGGATCATTGAACAGCCGCTGTGTGGTTGCGCTCCAGACCGGCAGTTGCGATAGACAGTAGTTCGCCAGCGTCTCGAAGCAGGTGCCCAGCCCGGCGCGGTCGGACAACCAGTAGTTCATCTGGATATTGATGTCGGAGTGATAGTCGGCGAACCACGGCAGATCGTTGCTGGTGACCCACAGGCCTTGCAGGTTGGTCGGCAGGCCGTCGCGCGAGCCGGCGATGGTGAGGTAGCGACCGAACTGGAGATACATGGTCTCCAGTTCCGGGTCGGGCACGCCCGAACGGGCACGCGCTGCGAGACGCGCAGCCGTATCGAGGCGACGCTGCGCGGGCGTGGATGGTCCCAGGTCCAGCGTCATCGCGTCGAACAGCCGGCCGTGATCGGCGATGTGATCCTCGCGCAGCTTGGCGAAGCCCTTCTTCATGGCGGCGGTGACACGGGTACTGGCTTCGACCGTCGGGTCGATCTTTTCGTTGCGGTATTTCAGCGCTGCGGCCGGATCGTAGTCGGTGCCTGCCGCGATGATGACGGTCAGCGCTTCACAACCCTCGAAGTGCAACTGGCCGCCCTGCACCGTGACGCGGCCGGAGTCGGCCACGGCGCGTACGCAGGCCGCGTGACGCAGACCATTGTCGAAACTGCCCGAGAGGATCAGCTGACTGCCGTCGCGCGAACGAGTGGCCTCGTTGTGCGCACCTAAAAGGTCGAGCGTGCCCCCGTAGTGGCCGCCGCCTTCCTGCGTGAGCTGCAGCACGATCACCCGGTCCGGGTGGCTGGCAAACGCCTCGCGCCGGTAGGTGACCCCGTCATATGTGTAACTGACCCGGACGCAACCCTGCTGCAGATCCAGTTCGCGCCGATACGCGCTGACCCCCGCCATGCCATGCGCCGGCACTTGCAGCAGCAATCGCGCCATCAGCGCGAAACTGCCGAACCCGGATAGGTCGTAAGCAAACTGGCCGTCCTTGTCGAGGGTGTCGTTGATACTCCCCTGCCAAAGGCTCGCGTCAGTGAAGACCATCCAGTCGCGCGTCGGGTCGCCGGCGACCAATGCGCCCAGGTGACCGTTGCCGATCGCCAGCCCCTCACGCAGCAGATTCGCCTCGCTGGCCGGTCGCGCGTACCAGAGAGTAGTCGTCACGCCATCACTCGCGCCGACCAACGCGGCAGCACCATGCATAGGGCTGGTCAAGGCTGTCCGCGCCACCAGAGGTAGCGCCGTGAACAACGAGGCTCCGGACAACGCGCCAAAGGATAGACGGAGAAAATCCCGACGCGATGCCTGGATCGGTATCGGTCCAATGTTGCCAGCATTTTTCACAAGCATGCGCACCTATTTGTCGGACAAATAGGTTTGTACCATAAACGCAAGCCTGCTTTTGCCGGTCAGCAGGCATGGTGCGCCGATCCCGGATGCCGCCATCCGGGCTCCGGCATCCGTGCCCGTTCCAGCGCGGCAATTCGCTGTTCCAGCCGCGGGCCCAGTTAGCAGTACGAGCCGCACTGCAACAGGCCGGCCTGCAAAAACTGCGGCAGATACCAGCGCGGCGGGCGCGAGAAAAAGCCCTGCTTGTCGCCGGCCACGTGGTCGCGACTGGTGAACACCTCCAGAAACGCGATGCCATCGAGCATGTCGACGACGCCTGACGGGCCAGCGCGAATCTCGGTGGCCCTGAGCCGGAAGTACCAAGAACGCGAAATTAAAGAGATCCAGCGCGGCCATCATAAAAACCACCATCGGTTCTCTCCATGACCAGTTATTTCCTACTTTCTGCTCTGAGCATGTCAACCAAAAATTGCCTAGGCAGTTACTTCATAGGTTGTCACCCAGCAAACTTAGAGTCTGGCCATGGCTGACGGACTTGTCGTCCGCAAGCATGGCTGATGGAAATCGACGGATATGTGGATTGTCAAAATTGCGCTCGATCGGCCGTTGACGTTCATCGTTCTGGCCTTGCTACTGCTGATACTCGGGCCGCTGGCGATTCTGAACACGCCCACCGACATCTTCCCAAATATCAATATTCCGGTGGTCTCGGTGGTGTGGCAGTACACCGGCCTGCCGGCTGACGACATGAACAACCGCATCGTGACCGGTTTCGAGCGTGCGGTCACCACCACGGTCAACGATGTCGAGCACACCGAGACGCAGTCGTTGAATGGCGTCGGCCTGGTCAAGGTGTTCTTCCAGCCGAACGTCAATATCGACATGGCGGTGGCGCAGATCACCTCGATCTCGCAGACGGTGGTCAAGTCGATGCCGCCGGGCACGACACCGCCGTTGGTGATCGTCTACAACGCGTCGAGCGTGCCGATCCTGCAGTTTGCGCTGTCGTCGAAGGATCTGTCCGAGACGACCATCTTCGACGATGCCAACCAGACTGTGCGCCCCTTCATCACCGCCGTGCGCGGTGCGGCCACACCCTACCCCTACGGCGGCAAGCAGCGTCAGATCGAGGTCGACCTGAATCCGCAGGCGTTGTTGGCACATGGACTGTCGCCCAGCGATGTGGTCACCGCGATCGGGGCGCAGAACTTGATCCTGCCGGCCGGCACCGAGAAGGTCGGCGACATCGAATACAGCGTCCGCTTGAACGGCAGCCCGCAACAGGTTTCCGAACTCAACGACGCGCCGATCCGCACCGTCAACGGCATCACCACCTATATCCGTGATGTGGCGCATGTGCACGATGGTTCGCCCCCGCAAACCAATGTGGTGCGTGTGAATGGCCAGCGTGCGGTGCTTATGTCGATCCTGAAGATCGGTGATGCATCGACGCTGGACATCGTCGACAGCCTGCACAAGATGTTGCCGCGGATTCGGGCAGCCATACCGAAAAACCTGCAGGTCGAGGCGATATCGGATCAGTCGCTGTTCGTGCGCGCGGCGATCTCGGGCGTGATCCGCGAAGGCGTGATCGCCGCAGCGCTCACCGGGCTGATGATCCTGCTGTTCCTGGGCTCATGGCGTTCCACGCTGATCATCGCCATTTCCATCCCGCTGTCGATCCTGGCCTCGATCATCGCGCTGTCCGCGCTGGGCGAAACGATCAACATCATGACCCTGGGCGGCCTGGCGCTGGCGGTAGGTATCCTGGTAGACGATGCCACGGTGACCATCGAGAACATCAACTCGCACCTGGAAGAAGGCAAGGAAGTCTACGAGGCGATCATGGAAGGCGCCCACCAGATCGCGGTGCCGGCGCTGGTCTCGACGCTGTCGATCTGCATCGTGTTCGTGCCGATCTTCTTTCTCGGCGGCGTTGCCAAGTACCTGTTCGCGCCGCTGGCCGAGGCCGTCGTGTTCGCCATGCTGGCCTCCTACGTGCTGTCGCGGACGCTGGTCCCTACGCTGTCGCTGTACTGGCTGAAGAAGCATGTGCATGGTGCACCGCCGAAGGGACCACTGGGGCGCTTCCAGGCAGGCTTCGAGAAGCGTTTCGCGAGCATTCGTGACAGCTATCGCGGCACGCTGGAAGCCGCGGAAGAACACCGCGGCCTGTTTGCCGTGCTGTTCTTCGCCAGTTGCGCGCTTTCGGTAGCGCTGCTGGTGCCGTGGCTAGGTCGCGATTTCTTCCCGTATGTCGACGGTGGCCAGATCAAGCTGCATTTTCGCGCCGAGACCGGCCTGCGCATCGAGGAAACGGCGCGCCTGGCCGACGGCATCGAGGACGTGATCCGCCGGACTATTCCGAAGAACGAGCTGGCCAGCATCGTCGACACGCTGGGCCTGCCCTACAGCGGCATCAACCTGTCCTACAGCAATACCGGCGTAGTTGGCACTTCCGACGGCGATGTCTTTGTCACCCTGAATGACGATCACCACCCGACCATCGACTACGTCCGCTCGCTGCGGCGACGGTTGGCACAGAAGTATCCAGGGGTGATCTTTTCGTTCCTGCCTGCGGACATGGTCGGCCAGATCCTCAACTTCGGCTCGCCGGCACCGATCGACGTACAGGTGAGCGGACACGATCCGCAAACCATCGCCAAGGTGGCGAACGATCTCTACGGCAAGCTCGCCCGCGTGCCGGGCCTGGTCGACCTGCGCATACAGCAGGCGCTCAACCTGCCGCAGCTCAATGTCAACGTGGACCGTACGCGTGCCAGCCTGGTCGGTCTCACCACGCAGGACGTGGCCAGCAACCTGCTGACGGCCCTCGCCGGCTCCTCCCAGGTCAGTCCAACCTTCTGGGTCGATCCGAAGACGGGCATCAGCTACACCATCGCGACGCAGGCGCCGCAGTATCGGATCGACACCCTGCAGGACCTCAAGACCCTGCCGATCACCAGCACGACCGGGGCTGCGGCGCCGGCCACGAGCAGCAACAGCAGTCTGGACACCAGCGGCGCGGCCAGCCAGATCCTCGAGAATCTCGCCACCTTCTCGCGTAGCGTGGGGCCGGCCATCGTTACCCACTACAGCACCCGGCCGACCATGGATCTGTATGCGTCCGTCGACCACACCGACCTGGGCAGTGTCGCCGCCAACGTGCAGCGGATTGTCGACGACTACTCCAAGCATCTGCCGCGCGATGTGGACATCGACGTACGCGGACAGGCACAGACCATGGCCGCGTCCTATCGCGGCCTGATCGGCGGCCTCGCCTTCGCGATCGTGCTGGTGTATCTGCTGATCGTGGTGAATTTCCAGAGCTGGCTGGATCCGCTGATCATCATCGCGGCGCTGCCCGCGGCGCTGGCCGGACTGGTCTGGATGCTGTTTCTGACCGGCACGCCGTTGTCGGTACCGGCCTTGATGGGCGCGATCATGTGCATGGGCGTTGCCACGGCCAACTCGATCCTGGTGATCAGTTTCGCGCGCGAGCAGCTGGATCAGCATGGCGACCCGGTCAAGGCCGCGATTGATGCCGGCTTCGCGCGTTTCCGCCCGGTGCTGATGACCGCGTTCGCGATGATCATCGGCATGGTGCCGATGGCACTGGGGCTGGGTGAAGGTGGCGAGCAGAATGCACCACTCGGCCGCGCGGTGATCGGCGGCCTGTTGCTGGCGACAGCGGCCACGTTGTTCTTCGTACCGACGTTCTTCAGTCTGATACACCGGCGTCGCCAGGCGCGCCGCGATGCCGCCGCCGCTTGAGACCCTGATCATGCCCACCCCGAACATCCCCGTGCCAACTCCGTCCACCAGGACGTCGCATCGCGTGCGACTGGTGCTCATCGTGCTTGGCGTCGTGCTGGTCGGGCTCGCAGCGTTTGGTATGCTCGAGCGCGTACATGCACGTCATGAACTGAGTGAGGACACTGATCGCAATGCCATGCCGATCGTGGCCGTTCTGATACCGAAGGCTGCACCTGCAGATCAGTCACTGACACTGCCCGGCACCGTCAAGTCCTGGCAGGACGCGCAGATCTACGCACGCACCACGGGTTACGTGGCCAAGTGGTACGTGGATATCGGTGCACGGGTGAAGAAGGGCCAGCACCTCGCCGACCTGGATACCCCCGACGTCGACAACGAACTCCTCCAGGGTCAGGCGCAGATGCGTACCGACGAGGCGAATGAAAAGCTGGCGAAGGTCACCGTCGATCGCAACGAGATCCTGGTCAAACAAGGTCTGGTGGCACTGCAGGCGGGCGATCAGTTCGTCGCCCAGTTGAACGCCGACATCGCCACGGTGGAGGCGGATCGTGCCAATGTTGCCAAACTCGACAATATGGAGCAGTTCAAATACATCATCGCGCCGTTTGATGGCGTGATAACCCAGCGCAATCTGGACATCGGCGCGCTGGTCGACGCCGGCTCGACCGGCAGCAACCTGTTCGTGATCGCCGACACCACCAAATTGCGCGTATTCATCGATGTGCCTGAGAGCTATGCCAGCAGCGTGCGCATCGGCATGCCGGCCACCGTGACCCTGAGCAGTTATGGCACGAAGCCGTTCAGCGGCACCGTGGCGCGCACTGCCGACGCACTCGATTCGAACAGCCGCACCCTGCGCACCGAGATCGACGTGGACAATGCAGGACAGGCGCTGGTCCCGGGCGTATACGCCAACGTCAAACTGGCGCTTGCCACCGCCACCCACAACTTCATCGTGCCGGCCAATACCCTGCTGTTCCGCAGCGAGGGACTGCGGATCGCACTGGTCGATGCACAGCAACGCGTTCACCTGCAGCCAGTCACCCTCGGCCGCGATTTCGGCAACACGATCGAGGTGACCAGCGGTCTCGATACGAATGCCCGCATCATCCTCAACCCGGCCGATTCACTGTATGAAGGCGAGCAGGTCAACGTCGCCAGGCACGACCGGTAATCATCGATCCTGTTGTGCGTGCAGGATGGCCGGAAGCGACACCGGCATGCTGAATCAGCGCAGGGGCTCGGTGGCCGTCTGCCCGGTGCACGGAATCGGCTGCCCATCGGAGCCGGTTTCCTGCGAATAGCTTGAACCACGTGCGGTGATGACCACCCCGTCGATGCACTTCTGCTCAGGGCCAAGCTTGAAACGTTGCTGCAATAGCGATGCTTCCTGCTGCTGCCTGTTCAGGCGCATGGCCTGTTCCACCCGATACTGCCGGGCCTGTTCGTTCACCTGCTGGTTCGTGTTGTAGCGGTCTTCCTGCTGCTGGCTCAGACTTGCCGCCACTTCCGCATGGTATTGCCGGGCATGATCCTGCGCCTGCTGGGCATTTTGCGCGGCGGCGAGTGTGAGGTCCTGCATGATCTCGTCTGCCTGGCGCTGTGCCCGATACTGGGCCAGGGCATGTCCCGCAAAGCCGACCACCATCACGCCGACCACCGCGGCGCTGATCTTCCACGACAAAGGCAACGTGTTCAGCAACGTGTTCACACCCCACCCCCGGGTCATAAGTTCGGCAAAGTCTAGCGTAGCCGGGCCGTGAAAGCGGCTCGACGGGAAGACGACCTGGTTAACGCCCGAAGATGATTTCCTTGCCTTCGTGGTCGCGATCCCAGCCGCGCAACTGGTCGCGAATGTGGGCGATGCGCTGGCGGCCGAGTGCGTTGCGTTCCTCGTCGAGTACGAGGCCGTCGAGCAATTCGGCCAGACGCTGCGTGGTAGGCAGCATGGCGTCCCAGGCGTCGAGTGCAGGCAATGGAGCCGGCAGCGTCATGAAGAAGCTCACGCCGGGCGTGCGCAAGGTATCCAGCCGGCCCAGATCGAAGCTGCCGGGCTTGAGCATGTTGGCCACGCTGAAGATAGGCCCGAGTTCGCGCTTGCCGTCGACCAGGCGGTGGTAGATGCCCATGTCGCCGAATTCAAGACCGGCCTTCTCGGCAGCTACCACGAAGTCCGGACCGTTGAAGTGCTCGCCTTCGCGCGCCACCACGAACAGCGTGACGATGCGTTCCACCGGCAGCTGGGCCGGACGGCGACCGAGATCCGAGCGTGGCGCCACCTTCGCCCCGGCAGGTGCAGGGGCTGTCGGCGTCGCTGCAGTCGATGTGGCCCGCGTCGATTCGTCGGTGCTGGGTGCGCGCAAGGCGTCCACGATGGAGGCGGCATGACCTGCCAGCGGCGGCCTGCTCGACGGCGGCTGATCCGGTGCAGCTGGCTTCGGCTGGGTACCGTGGCGTTCGCCCGAAAGCGTGGCGCCCAGCCGTTCGAGCTCCTCGCGCAGGCCGACTTCCAGTTCGCCCTGCTCCGGCTGCAACCCTGCCGCATGATGGCCGGTGTGCCCCGGTCGATCGAGTGCGCTGAACACCGGATCGTCAGCCAGGCTGGGTTGGTCGCCCAGGGTCGGCTCGCGGCGTTCGCCCGCGTGCTCGCTCTGGACCGGGCGTCGCTTGCCCTGCTCCTTCTTCGGCTGGCCGAACAGCCAGATCAGCGCCAGCACGATCAGGCCGCCGATCAGCAGCGGAATGCCGACAGCAGGGTTCCAGGCGAAGGCGAGCACAGGTTGCGGCGTCATCATGGGTTCCTCAGCATGGGTACCTCAGGCAGCTCCTGCCAGTTTAGCCGCTTCTGCCAGATCCACCTGCACCAGTCGCGACACGCCCGGCTCGCGCATGGTCACGCCGCACAGCTGGGTGGCCGCTTCCATCGTGGCCTTGTTGTGGCTGATGAAAATGAATTGCACCTTTTCACTCATCTCGCGCACCATACTGGAGAAGCGGCCCACGTTCGCTTCGTCCAGCGGTGCATCGACCTCGTCAAGCAGGCAGAACGGCGCCGGATTGAGGCTGAAGATCGCAAACACCAGCGATACCGCCGTAAGCGCCTTCTCGCCACCCGACAGCAGCGTGATGTTGGAGACCCGCTTGCCCGGCGGCCGCGCCATGATCGATACACCGGTATTGAGCAGGTCGTCGCCAGTCAGTTCGAGGTAGGCATGGCCGCCGCCGAACAGGCGCGGGAACAGCTCCTGCACGCCAGCATTGACCTTGTCGAAGGTCTCCTTGAAGCGCTGGCGGGTCTCGCGGTCGATCTTCTTGATCGCGCCTTCCAGGGTTTCCATCGCGCTGACCAGGTCGGCCAGCTGGTTGTCGAGATAGGTCTTGCGCTCGTTCTGTTCAGCGTGTTCCTGGATGGCGGCGAGGTTGACCGGTTCCAGCCGGATGATCTTCTGCGCGAGGTCACCGAGCTGCTGACGCCACTGGCTGGCGTCGATGTCCTCGGCCAGTTCGGCCAGCAAGGTCTCCAGTTCCAGGCCTGACGCGGTGATCGCCTCGGCCAGCTGTTCGGCGCGCAGATGCAGTGCCTGGGCGGCGAGACGCTTCTCGGACAGGCTTTCGCGCAGCGTGGCCAGGCCCTGCTCCGCCAGATGGCGCTGCTGTTCCAGTTTGCGGAAGGTAAGGTCGCAGTCTTCCAGTGCGCGACGAGCTTCCACCAGTTGCTTGTCGACCAGCAGGCGCTGGTCCAGATAGGTCTGGCGCTCGGCTTCGAGCTCGGCGATCGGGTCGGTGCCGGCGGCGAGTTGTTCGGTGATTTCGTTGCGACGGGCCTCGATCTGGCGCAGCTGCGCATCCATGCGGGCCAGTGCCTGTTCCAGCGAGGCCAGCGAAGAGCGCTTGGACTCCAGTGCCAGTGCCAGCGAATGCGACTGGTCGGCTGCCTCGCGCGCGTTCATGCGCGCCTCCTCGCGTGCCTCAAGCAGTGCGCGGCGCTCGTTTTCCAGTTCGCGGCGCTGATCTTCGAGGTCGCCCATCAGGCCGACCGATTCGTCCAGGCGGGCGCGTGCCTCGCGGGTCTGACCCTGCAGCTCGTCGAGCTGGCTGGCCAGATCGTTCAACTCGCCATTGACCTTCTCGGCACGGGCCCGTGCGGTTTCCAGCTTGCCGCGATGGCTTTGCAGCTGGCCGGCCAGCTCGGACTGGCGGCGATGCGCGTTGTACAGCTCGCGCTGCGCGTCGTCGCGGGCGCGTTCGGCCTCGAACTTGGTGGTGCGCAGTGTGTCGAGCCGTTCGCTGGCTTCCTCCAGCTGAGCTTCCAGCGAGTCGATCTGCTCGGCCAGCAGGCGAATCTCGCGCTCGCGCGCCAGCACGCCAACCTGGCTGCCCTGCGCACGGCGCACGCGCGCCCAGCCCGGGCCCAGCCATTCGCCGCTACGGGTGATCACCGACTGATACGGCGTCAGGGCGGACAATGAGGTCACACGCTGATGCGCGTCATCCAGTGATTCGGCAGTCAGCACGTGACCGAGGATCGCCATCGCGGCGGCCGGTCCGCGCACATGCGCCGCCAGTGTGCCGGCGGTGTTGGCACCGCCGTCGGCGGCATCGAGCAGCGCTACGTCGGCGTTATCGAGTGTGTTGAATTCGGTGGCGAGAGCATGCGCGGCGTCCACCAGCACGCTGTCGAGGAACCCGCTCAGTGCGGTCTCCACCGCCGTTTCCCAACCGGCCTCAACCTGCAGCGATGCACCGAGGCGGCGCGACTTGTCCAACCCAAGCCGACTCAGCCAGCCGCTGGCCGCGCTTTCTTCCTGGCCAAGCGCGGCGTGCTGCAGCGCTTCCAGCGAGGCATGCCGGCCGCGGGCCGCCTGCAACTGCTGGCGCGCCTCGTTGAGCGTCGACTGTACCTGGCGTTCCTCCTCCTGCACCTTCTCGTGGCTGGACTTGTGCTGGTCGAGCAGGGTGCCGAGTGTCTCCACACGCTCGCGCTGGGTGTCGTGCTCGCTGTGCAGCTGTTCGCCAGCAGCGTCCAGCGCAGCCACGTCGGTGGCCTTCTGTTCCGTTTCCAACGCTTCGCGACGGCGGGACAAGTCGATCGCCTGGCGATCGAGATAATTGAGCTTGGTGCGCTCCACCTCGGCCGCGCGGTTGGATTCGCCAGCGCTGCGGGTATGCGTATCCCAGCGCTGCTGCCAATCGGCCAGCTTGGTTTCGGTACTGCGCTGTGCCTCGGCAGTATCGTCCTGCATCTGTTGCAGGGCTTCGAGTTTGGGCTCGCCTTCGGCCAGCGCCATGCGCAGTGTCTCGACCTGTTCGCGGTCGGTGGCGATGTGTGCCGCCAGCTCGGCATGCTCGCGTTCGGCATCGCCATGGGCGCGTGAAAGACGATCGGCATTCTCGCGGTTATGGCGCACCTGCTGCTCGACACGGGCGATCTCAGCGCCGACCTTGTACACCTCGGCCTGCACGCCGTTCAGATGCTCGCTGGCGTCGGTGTGACGCTCGCGTACGCTTTCCAGCTGCGCCTCGATCTCGCGCTGGCCGGCCAGCTGCTTCTCGATCTCGATCTCGGCAGCGGACAGGTCCGCACCCTCGCCGTCGTGCTGGCTTTTCAGACCGCGGTATTCCAGGGCGCGCAATTCGGCTTCCTTGCGCGTCTGTTCTTCCTTCAACGCCTTCCAGCGTTCGGCGGCGCGCGCCTGACGATTGAGGTGCTCTAGTTGCTTGTCCACCTCGTCGCGCACATCGCGCACGCGGTCGAGGTTTTCGCGGGTGGCCTTGATGCGGCTTTCGGTTTCCTTGCGGCGCTCCTTGTACTTGGAGATGCCGGCGGCCTCTTCCAGGTGCGTGCGCAGTTCTTCCGGGTGCGCCTCGATGATCTGGCTGATCATGCCCTGCTCGATGATCGAGTAGCTGCGCGGGCCCAGGCCGGTGCCGAGGAACAGGTCGGTGATGTCGCGCCGGCGGCAGCGTGCGCCGTTGAGGAAGTACGCGGACTGGCCGTCGCGGGTGACCTGACGCTTCACCGAGATCTCGGCGTACTGGCCGTACTCGCCCTGGATGGAACCATCGGCGTTGTCGAAGATCAGCTCGACCGTGGCCTGCCCGACCGGCTTGCGCGAGTTCGAACCGGAGAAGATCACGTCGGTCAGCGAATCGCCACGCAGGCGGCTGGCCGCGCTCTCGCCCATCACCCAGCGGATCGCGTCGATGATGTTGGATTTGCCACAGCCATTCGGGCCGACCACGCCGATCATGTTGCTCGGCAGGTGCAGGGTGGTCGGGTCCACGAAGGACTTGAAACCGGCGAGTTTGATGGTGGTCAGGCGCATGCGGGCATCAGCAGGTCAACGGTCAGGCCCGCAGGATCGGGCGACAGGGCACTGTGCCAAACGCGGGACGCCGCCGCAATGCATTCAATCATGAGGTAAAGCTTCAAGAACATTCCATAACCAATTGTTTATTTCTACTTATTCGAGTTGGCATCGATGGAGAGCGCATGGATGCCGTTATCCATCAGGCCGTCGAGCGCTGCATAGACCATCCGGTGGCGCTTGATAGGCAGCTGACCGGCAAACGCGGCACTGACGATCCGCACGTGGAAGTGCCCCTTGCCCTCGCCGGCATGACCGGCGTGCTTGTGGCCTTCGTCGAGTATTTCCAGCTCGCTCGGCGCGAAGGCAGCCTGCAAGCGCTCACGGATCTGTTCGAGCATAGGTTGTCCGGCGATCGTCATGCCGCCGGCAGCACTTTGCGGAACGGTTTGACCGAGGTTTCGCGGTACACGTCAGCGGCGTTGTACGGATCGGCTGCGGCCCATGCTTCCGCATCCGCCAGCGAGGCGAATTCGGCCACGATCAGACTGCCGCTGAACCCGGCCGGGCCCGGATCTTCCGCATCGATCGCCGGGAACGGTCCGGCCAGCAGCATCCGGCCTTCGTCCTGTAACTGCTGCAGGCGGGCGAGGTGCGCCGGGCGGGCGGACTTGCGGCCTTCGAGCGAGTCAGGGTTGTCAGTACCGATGATGGCGTACCACATGATTCAAGCCTCCGGGCGCATGTAGGGGAACAGCAACACATCACGGATCGAGGCCGAGTCGGTCAGCAGCATCACCAGCCGGTCGATGCCGATGCCGAGGCCGCCGGTGGGCGGCAGGCCCACTTCCAAGGCGCGGATGTAGTCGGCGTCGAAGTGCATCGCCTCGTCGTCGCCGGCGTCCTTGGCGTCGACCTGGGCCTGGAAGCGTGCGGCCTGATCTTCCGGATCGTTCAACTCGGAGAAGCCATTGGCGATCTCCTTGCCATTGACGAAAAGTTCGAAGCGGTCGGTGATGCCCTTGTCCGTATCGCTCTCGCGCGCCAACGGCGACACCTCGACCGGGTGGTCGGTGATGAAGGTGGGCTGGATCAGGGTGTGCTCGACGGTCTTCTCGAAGATTTCCAGCAGCAGCTTGCCCCAGCCGTAACCGGGCTTGACCTGTGCGCCGAGACGTTTCGCGTGGGCAGCCATCGCCTCGCGGTCGCGCAGCTCCTCGCGCCTGATCTCGGGATTGTGTTCCAGTACGGCGTCTTCCATGCGCCAGCGACGGAACGCCGGGCCGACGTCGATGGCGGCTTCGTCCCAGGTCAGTGCGGTGGTGCCAAGCACGTTCTGCGCGGTATCGCGGATCACCGCCTCGGTGAGATCCATGATCTCGTGGTAGGTGGCGTAAGCCTGGTACAGCTCCAGCATGGTGAACTCGGGGTTGTGCCTGGTCGACACGCCCTCGTTACGGAAGTTGCGATTGATTTCGTAGACGCGGTCGAAGCCGCCGACGACGAGGCGCTTGAGGTAAAGCTCGGGCGCCACGCGCAGGTAGAGGTCGAGATCCAGCGCGTTGTGATGGGTGATGAACGGCTTGGCCGTGGCACCGCCGGGAATGATGTGCATCATCGGCGTTTCCACTTCCATGAAGCGGCGCGTCGGCGCTTCCAGCCACTGGCGCATGAAGCCGATGACCTTCGAGCGCTGCACAAACGTGCGCCGCGCCTCTTCGGTCACGATCAGGTCAACGTAGCGCTGACGATAGCGCTGCTCCACATCGGCGAGACCATGGAACTTGTCCGGCAGCGGCCGCAGGCTCTTGGTCAGCAGGCGCAGTTGATCGACACGCACCGACAGCTCACCGGTCTTGGTGCGCATCAGCACGCCTTCGGCGCCCACGATGTCACCCACGTCCCAACCCTTGAACGCCTCGTAGGTGTCGCCGAGCGTGCCTTGATGGATGAACAGCTGGATGCGCCCGCTGAAATCCTGCAGCTGCACGAAGCTGACCTTGCCCTGCACGCGCTTGAGCACGATGCGGCCAGCCATCTTCACGCGACGTGCGGCAGCTTCGATCACTTCAGCTGTCAACGCGTCCTTGTCGGCGAACTCGGTTTGCAGGTCACCGGCGAAGCTATCGACCTTGAAGTCGTTCGGAAATGCGATGCCCTGCCCGCGTAGCGCGTTGAGTTTCTCGCGACGCTCGGCGACAAGCCGATTGACGTCAGGCTTGTTCTCGTCGATGGGCAAGGTGTCGGTCGATTCACTCATGGGGATTCCGTTACTGCCGGCGCTTGTGCAAAGCGGCGGACGTTTCTCGATTTGTGGTTGGGTTGCATGGTTGGGTTGTAAACGACACGGGCACTTCGCAACGGTTCCGCCCGTCAATCGTCCTTGTGAAACACGTGCTTGACCCCGTGCTTGGTCGCATCCCAGCCCTCGCGTGCGCCGTGGCCGACGGCAATACCAGCCTTCTTCGCACCGTGCCCAATGCCGACCCCAGCTTCCTTCGCACCATGCCCGATCGAGACGGCGACATGCTTGGTCGCATGGCCGACGTCGCGAGCACCGTTGCCGATGCCATGGCCGACGGCCTTGGCATCCTGCTTGACACCCTGGCCGGATGAGCTCTGCTGCGCGCCAACCGCGCCGCTGAACGCCGCAAGTGCTGCGAATGCGATAAAGATTCCGAAAATCTTCTTGCTGCTCATACGGGAACTCCTTGGCGGCGACCGGACCGATTCAACGGATCATTACTCATGCATCGACCCGCTTGGCGCCGGCCTCAAGGCCCGACTTCAGGCTGGCTTCGATGAACTCGTCCAGATCACCGTCCAGCACCTTCTGCGTGTCGGTGCGTTCGATGCCTGTGCGCAGGTCCTTGATGCGGCTCTGGTCGAGCACGTAGTTGCGGATCTGGCTGCCCCAGCCGATGTCGGACTTGGTCGCTTCCAGCGCATCTTTCTCGGCATTGCGCTTCTGCACTTCCAGCTCATACAGCTTGGCGGCCAGCATCTTCATCGCGGTATCGCGGTTCTGGTGCTGGCTGCGACCGGTCTGGCAGGCCACCACGGTATTGGTCGGGATGTGGGTGATACGTACCGCCGACTCGGTCTTGTTGACGTGCTGGCCGCCGGCGCCGGACGAACGGTAAACGTCGGTGCGCAGATCAGCCGGGTTGATCTCGATGTCGATGTCGTCATCGACTTCGGGCGACACGAACACCGAGGTGAAGCTGGTGTGGCGACGGTTGTCCGAGTCGAACGGGCTCTTGCGCACCAGCCGGTGCACGCCGATCTCGGTCTTCAGCCAGCCGTAGGCATAGTCACCTTCTACGCGGAACGTGGCTGACTTGATCCCTGCCACTTCGCCGCCGCTGACTTCCATCAGCTCGGTCTTCCAGCCGCGCGATTCGCACCAGCGCAGGTACATGCGCAGCAGCATCTCGGCCCAGTCCTGCGCTTCGGTGCCGCCGGCGCCAGCCTGGATATCGACGAACGCGTTGGTGGCGTCCATCTTGCCGGAGAACATGCGTTGGAACTCCAGCTTGCTCACCTGTGCTTCGAGCCTGGCCAGATCGGCGATCACCGATTGCGCCGTCTCGTCGTCGCTATCGGCAATTGCCATTTCCAGCAGTTCGCTGGCGTCGGTGAGACCGGCGGTCAGGGTGTCGATGCCATTGACGATGGTATGCAGGCGGGCGCGTTCACGGCCCAGCTCCTGCGCGCGCGCCGGATCGTCCCAGACATTGGGATTTTCCAGCTCGCGGGTTACTTCTTCCAGACGTTCGCTTTTTGTAGCGTAGTCAAAGATACCCCCTAAGCGACTCGACGCGGCCCCGGAGGTCCGCGATCTGCGCAAGGATCGGATTGGTTTCGATCATTTGAAATATCGTGTCAGATGGTGACGAAACAGGGTATCAGATTAGGTGCCCGAGGCGTGGCCATGCCTATCCATTTCATTCAAACATGGCAACCTCAATGCGTCACCCAGACCAGGCCTCCGAGGTTGAAGATCGCATGGCATAGCATGCCCGGAAGCAAACTTCCACTGCCACGTTTCAGTTCGCCCGCGAGCACCCCGAGCAGGAGCGCCGCGCTTGCCGTAACGGGCCCGACCTTCAGATGGATGACACCAAAGAGTGCAGCAACGACCAACGACGCGATCAATCCGGATGCAACGGCCAAACCTTTCACGGAAGCAAGGCTTTTCGCCAGTGTGGACTGAAGCAATCCGCGAAAAATCACTTCTTCCTGCACTGGAGCCGCCAGCGCAAAGTAGATATAGGCCTGCCAGGATGACAGATGCAACCCAGCCAATGGACCTGGCTCAGCGACACGACTCAGTATCCATGCAACCAACGCACTCAATGGAACGGCAAGAGTCAACGCATAAACCACATACCTAGCCGACGGCCATCGCCATCCAAATTCCGCCGAGCTGAGCCAACGACGCCAGATCGCAATCCCCATCAGTGTGCACACGACGACCAGGCTGACAGCAATGACCTCCGGCACCATCGCTTCAAGCGACAGATGCAGAGCGCTCGAGATCATGAAAGCTGGGACATAAGCGGCCAGGAACAACAGCAGCGTGAGCACTACTGACCACAACACAGCGAATAGCGGCACCGGATTCTCCTGTGACCCATCCCGCCTGGCACGATAGCGCCATCGTGTACGTGGCAGCAACGCAACCATGCCTCTATGTGGGGCATCGCGACCAACCCGGCACGCCTCAGCCGTTAGACAGCAACTTCAAGCGCGTGGCTGTGTACTCCACGCACTGCACGGCCTGATGGATCAGCCGCGTTCGCGAACGCGGGGTCCCACGCCAACGCCGCCGGTGACGAGCAGGCAATCGACTTGCCGCCCGGCACGGTGGCTGCACAGGACTCGCCCGGAAAATGCTGTTCGAAGATGCGCCGATAGAAGTACGCCTCCTTGGTCGCTGGCGTGTTGAACGGGTAACGTGCCGCGGCCGCGGCGAATTCGCGATCGCTGATGGCCTGCTCTGCATGTGCCTTCAAGCCGTCGATCCAACCGTATCCCACGCCATCGCTGAACTGCTCTTTCTGTCGCCACAGAATCGAATCCGGCAGTGCTCCTGCAAAGGCTTCGCGCAGCACCGCTTTCTCGATCCTGCGGCTTCCGTCAGGCATTGTCCCGGCCATCTTGTGCGCGGCATCCAGCCCCATCGCCACATCGACGAACTCCAGGTCGAGGAACGGCACGCGTGCCTCCACGCCCCAGGCCATCATCGCCTTGTTCGCGCGCAGGCAATCGTAGCTGTGCAACGCATCCAGCTTGCGCACGGTTTCTTCGTGGAATGCCTCGGCGGACGGCGCCTTGTGGAAGTACAGGTAACCGCCGAACAACTCGTCCGAGCCTTCGCCTGACAACACCATCTTCACGCCCATCGCCTTGATCCGCCGGGCCAGCAGGTACATCGGCGTGGCGGCACGGATGGTGGTGACGTCGTAGGTTTCGATGTGCCGGATCACTTCGGGCAACGCGTCCAGACCCTCCCAGAACGTGTAGACGAAGCCGTGATGTACCGTACCCAACGCATCGGCGGCAATCTGCGCGGCGGCGAGATCCGGCGAACCCTCCAGGCCGATCGCGAAGGAGTGCAGCCGCGGCCACCATGCCTCGCTGCGGTCGTCGTCCTCGACCCGCTCGCGCGCGAACTGGGCGGCACAGGCAGCGACCAGCGACGAGTCCAGCCCCCCGGAGAGCAGTACACCGTACGGTACGTCCGTCATCAGCTGACGATGCACGGCCTGCTCGAACGCCTGCCGTAACGCAGGCGCGGCAACGTCATGGCCATGCGTGTGGGCGTAATCGCGCCAGGGCTTGTGGTAGTAGCGCTGCAGTTCACCGCTGGCGCTGTCGTACACATGACCGGGCGGAAACGGCGCGACATCGGCGCACACACCGACCAGCGCTTTCATCTCCGAGGCCACGCACAACCGGCCATGCATGTCGTGGCCCCAGTACAGCGGACACACGCCAATCGGGTCGCGGGCGATCAGATAGCGCTGCGCTTCGCCGTCCCACAACGCGAACGTGAAAATGCCATTGAGCTGTGGCAGAAAATCTGCACCCTGCTCGCGATACAGCGCGTTGATCACCTCGCAGTCCGAGCCGGTGGTGAAGTCGTACTTGCAGGCGCTACGCAACTCACGATGGTTGTAGATCTCGCCGTTCACAGCCAGCGCCAGTGCACCGTCACGCGAACGCAGCGGCTGCGCGCCACTGGCCGGGTCGACGATGGCCAGACGTTCGTGCACCAGGATCACCCCGGCGTCGACGAACACCCCGCTCCAGTCCGGCCCGCGATGGCGCTGGCGCTGTGACAGTTCGAGCGCGTGCCGGCGCAAGGCGGCCAGGTCGTCGCCCGGCTGCAGGTCGAATATTCCAAAGATCGCGCACATGGTTATTGCCCTTGTTATTGATGAAAAACGCTGCGCTGGCCGTAGTTGCTCCTGCACAACGGCATGCCGGCCATCCATGGCCATAAAACGAAGAAGGCCCGCACTGGGCGGGCCTTCTTCGCGTATGTTTCTGGAAACCTGAAGCTACGCGAGAGCCCGCCAACGATTGGCGTTATTGTTCGCGCGATTATTATTGTTGCTGGCCAGCACGAAGCCCCGCGCGGAAGGCGCGATGGCAGTCTTTGAACGGGCAATCATCGGATGCATGGGTCGACTAGAACAGATTGGCCGTCCATACGCAAGCTGTCGCGGCACCATTTCTCAGCCCGGTGGTTCGGTAATCCAGCGCTGCGCCTCGTCCAGCTCGTTCAGGTGGAACAGACGGATTTCGGCGGGAAGCATGAAGCTCATCGCCGACGTGGTCGTCCGCAGCCACGGCACGTCACTCACCAGCGCCACGCGATCCCAGCCGCTGAAGTGGCGCATGCCCATCTTGACGTCGTCCCACATCGCGCCGGGGTCGAAGCCGGTGAAATCCTCAGCAGTGACATACAACACACGCAGCTTGCGGTTGAGCGCAAACGCCGCCTCGACATCCGGCACGATGATGTTCTCGTAATCGGCAGCCGTAACCTGGCCATGGGCACGAAAACCCAGCGTGCCGGCAGGCAACCCCTCGATCTGTGCGATCACGGTGTTCTCCTTGTGACAGGTTGACCGCCAGCATGCTCCATCGCACGTGAAAAGCGTGCAAGCGGAGGTTGCGTGCCTTTTCCGTCCATGGGCGATACCTGTACCTGATACTTCTGTGGGAGGGGCTTCAGCCCCG
>JBOHYM010000063.1:0-51069 GCA_050737735.1 Rhodanobacter sp.
CACAGACCCTCGTCGCACTCGGTCGCAAACTCGCCCGTATCGCCTTCGCCCTCCTCAAGAGCGGTTCGGACTACCAACCGAAAATCCATCAAAAGACTTGCATGCGAACATAGAATCTCCCACAAAAGCTGTCGACGGAGTGCTGACGGTCAGTCCAACTGCCGGCTCTGTCCCGACCCCAGACCATCCAGCACGTGTTCTCCGATGCGTACACGGATCAGCCGCAAGGTCGGGAACCCCACTGCCGCCGTCATCCGCCGTACCTGGCGGTTGCGGCCCTCGCGCAGGGTGAGGCTGAGCCAGCTGGTGGGGATGCTCTTGCGAAAGCGCACCGGCGGATCGCGTGGCCATAGCCAATCCGGCTCGACGGCATGCTCGGCACCGGCCGGCAGGGTCGGGCCGTCGTTCAACGGCACGCCGCGGCGCAAGGCCAACAGCGCTGCCTCGTCGATCTCGCCATCGACCTGCACCAGATAGGTCTTGGCCTGCTTGTGGCGCGGATCGGTCAGTCGGTGCGCGAGCTGGCCGTCATCGGTCAGCAGCAGCAGTCCCTCGCTGTCATGATCCAGTCGCCCAGCCGCATAGACGTCTTTTTGCCGGACGAACTCGGCCAGTGTGCGGCGCCCGCCGGCATCGGTGAACTGGCACAGCACGCCATAGGGCTTGTTCAACGCGATCAGCATGACGATGCGTGGCCGTGACCTGCCTCAGTGAGGCGCGCCGGCCGGTGCCGCTGGCTTGACGAAGCGCAGGGTCATCCGGTCGGACTCGCCGATCGCCTGGTACTTCGCCTTGTCCTGTTCACCGAGCGCCAGCGTGGGCGGCAGGGTCCACACACCTTTCGGATAATCCTTGGTGTCCTTCGGATTGGCGTTGATCTCGCTGCTCTGATCCAGCGTGAAGCCTGCCTCGGTGGCCAGTTTCACCACGTAACGGGTTGGCAGGTAACCGCTTTGCTTCATCGTTGCCAGCGGAGCATCGGCGGCGGCGCGGTGATCGACCACGCCGAGCACACCGCCCGGCCGCAGCACGGCAAAGAACGCCTTGAACATCGCTGGCGCGGTATCGGCCCCATCTTTATTGGCTGCGGCCCAGTTGTGCACGTTGCGGAAGGTCAGCACCAGATCGGCCGAGCCGGGCGCGCCGAACACCGGCGCCTTCGGGTCGAAGCTGACGAATTGCACCTTGCCGTAATGCGCAGCGTCGGCAGCAAACTTGCGGTGCAACGCATCGTCGTCGCGACGCGCCTCGCCATTGCCGGTGGGCGCCTGCACGGCGGCAATATAGTGACCGTTGTCGCGCAGCAGCGGCGCCAGGATCTCGCTGTACCAGCCGCCGCCGGGGGTGATCTCGATCACCGTCTGATCCGGCCGGATGCCGAAGAACTGCAAGGTGACCTTGGGGTGGCGATACACATCGCGGGCGCGGTTGGCATCCGAACGCCAGCTGCCGGCAAGGACGCTGTCCAGCTGCGCGGAAGTGAAATCGCCGGCGCTGGTCGGCGGCACCAGCTCATCGGCGG
Organism: Rhodanobacter sp.; assembly: GCA_050737735.1. Lineage (GTDB taxonomy): Bacteria > Pseudomonadota > Gammaproteobacteria > Xanthomonadales > Rhodanobacteraceae > Rhodanobacter. The sequence goes on from JBOHYM010000063.1 coordinate 1,523, forward strand.
GTTGATCCGCGCCAGCTGAAGTCGCCGGCGCGGCCTGCGCCAGGGCGATGCCGGGCAGGCCCAGGCAGGCCACCAACAACCATGCCAGCGTCGTGCCCCTGCTTGCTGCTTGTATAGCGCGATTCATCACTTGCCCCTTGGTGTGTTATCCGGATCCGGCGCCATCATGACGACTGCAATGTGCATATCCGGTGGATGTTTCAGAACGGTCGCGGGCACACGGATTGCAACCCGTCGATATGTTCGTGCAGATCCGGCGCGATACCGTGCCACATCGGATCGAGGATGAAGTCGATGCCTTCGTGGCGGGCCAGTTTCGCGGCCGGAATGAAATCCGCATCGCCGGCGATCAGGATGATCTGTGTGCAGACATAAACAGAATGAACACCGCCGGCAGGATGGGGCCAGCGGTGCGAGCACATTCTACGGCAAACCCGGCGCCCGCTTCGTAGGGTGGGCACGGGCCGCCGATCCTTCCACTCGATCGGCAGAGCGGCGGGCCGTGCCCGCCCTACCAGAGCAAGGGTCTGTTCAGTAGTGGATGACCGAGCGAATCACCTTGCCTTCGTGCATCAGGTCGAACGCCTCGTTGATGCGCTCCAGCGGCAGCACCTCGGTGATCATTTCGTCGATCTTGATCTCGCCGACCATGTAACGGTCGACGTAGCCGGGCAGCTGTGAGCGGCCCTTGACGCCGCCGAACGCGGAGCCGCGCCACACGCGTCCGGTGACCAGCTGGAACGGTCGCGTGCTGATCTCCTGACCCGCCCCGGCGACGCCGATGATGATCGATTCGCCCCAGCCCTTGTGGCAGCACTCCAGCGCCGCACGCATCACGTGCACGTTGCCGATGCACTCGAACGAATAGTCCACGCCGCCATCGGTGAGCTCGACGATCACCTGCTGGATCGGTGTATCCGGATAGTCCTTCGGATTGATGAAGTCGGTGGCGCCGAGCAGCTTCGCCATCTCGAACTTCGCCGGGTTGGTATCGACCACCACGATGCGGCCGGCCTTCGCCATCACTGCACCCTGCACGACCGACAGGCCAATGCCGCCCATACCGAACACGGCCACCGATGCACCCGGCTCGACTTTCGCGGTATTCAACACCGCGCCGATGCCGGTGGTGATACCACAACCGAGCAGGCACACCTTCTCCAGCGGCGCGGCCTTATTGATCTTCGCCAGCGAGATTTCCGGCAGCACGGTGTACTCGCTGAACGTGCTGGTGCCCATGTAATGCAGCAGAGGCTTGCCGTTGAGCGAGAAGCGCGAGGTGCCGTCTGGCATCAGGCCCTTGCCCTGGGTAGTGCGAATCTTCTGGCACAGGTTGGTCTTGCCGGACCGGCAGAATTTGCATTCGCCACATTCCGGCGTGTACAGCGGAATCACGTGGTCGCCAACCTGCAGCGTGGTGACACCCTCGCCGACTTCCTCGACGATGCCGCCGCCCTCGTGGCCGAGGATCACCGGGAACATGCCTTCCGGATCGGCGCCCGACAGGGTGAATGCATCGGTGTGGCAGACGCCGGTGGCAACGATGCGCACCAGCACCTCGCCGGCCTTTGGCCCGGCCACGTCGACCTGTTCGATCGTGAGCGGCTTGCCCGCTTCCCAGGCAACAGCGGCGCGTGACTTCATGGTTCAACTCCTGACGATGGGCCTGCAACGACCCACGATGATGACGTGTGCGGCCACTTTGCGAAAGCGCATCAGCCCACGGCCGTGTCATCAGGCCGAAACGCCGACATCTGCCGGCCATAGTCGTCCGCCTCGGCCAGCAGCCATTCGCGGAACAGCTGCAAGCCGCGGTGCTCCTGCGAGCGTGGCGGATACACCAGCCAGTACGCCTCCTTCACCGCCAGGTAGTTTTCGCCCAGCACCTGCAGCCGCCCGGCGTCGATCAGCGACTTCGACGTCACCATCCGCCCCAGCGCCACGCCCAGGCCTTCCAGCGCCGCGTGGCGCAGCGCATCGAGGCTGTCGAACTGCGCCACATAGCGTGTCGGCGGCGTGCGACCGACACGGGCGAACCAGTCGTTCCAGCGTGTGGATGGGCTTGGCTCCCCGAGCAGTGGCCAGCGCGACAGGTCACGGGGATCGACACCCTCCATCCGCGCCACCAGTTCCGGCGCCGCGACTGGCGCGATCCACTCGCCGAACAGCCGCTCGCAATGCAGTCCGGCCCAGTTGCCGCGGCCGTAGCGCAAGCCCACATCGACCGGCTCGCGCTCGAAGTTCACCAGCGCCGATGTCGATTGCAGGCTGAGCTCCAGGTCCGGATGCACCGCGACCAGCCGCGGCAACCGCGGTACCAGCCAGCTCGACATGATGCCGGGACTGGCGCTGAGCGTGAGCGCCTCGTGCCGGCGTGTGCGGTAGCGCTGCAGCGCATGCTCGATGCCGTCGAAATGTTCGCCGACCGCTTCCAGCAGGCTGCAGCCGTCGACGGTCAGCGTCACCCCGCGCGGCCCGCGCTCGAACAGGCGTCGCTCCAGCCGCTCCTCCAGCTGGCGCATCTGGTGGCTGAGCGCACTCACGGTGAGGTTCGCCTGCGCCGCTGCGCGCGACAGATTGCCCAGCCGGGCGACCAGCACGAACTGTTGCAGCAGGCCCAGCGGCAACTTACCCATCTTGAATTTCCCTCAAGTCTGGCTTGCGAATATATCGCTTTTTGGCGGCATCCGGCGCGCGTATCTTGAGCCATCGCCAAGCCACACCACCCCCCAAGGAGGCAACCCGCCATGAGCTCCATCTGGAAAGACCTGCTGTTCCTGCAAGGCTATCTCGTGCGCAAGGAAGATCTCGTCTGGCGCTCGGACACCGCCCCCGAACCGGACAAGAGCGAAGCGAAGCCGGTGCAGGCGGTCGTCGTACCGAGCAGCAAACCACGCGACTGCGGTACGCCCGCCTGCGCTTGATTCGGCCACACCGCGTAACCACCTCGGATGGATACTTCCCCATCCAAGGTGACTCCATGCAAATGCGCCCGCTTGGCAACTCGCCGCTCGCCATCGCCCCGCTCGCCTTTGGTGGCAACGTGTTCGGCTGGAGTGCCGATGAAAAGCGCTCGTTCGAACTGCTCGACGCGTTCGTCGACGCCGGCTTCAACTTGATCGACACTGCGGACGTCTATTCGGCGTGGGTGCCGGGCCATCGCGGTGGCGAGTCGGAAACCATCATTGGCAAGTGGCTCAGGCAGAGCGGCAAACGCGACCAGGTGGTGATCGCCACCAAGGTGGCGAAGTGGGTCGAGCATCCGGGCCTCTCACCGATGAACATCAACCAGGCAGTGGACGACTCGCTGCGGCGCCTGCAGACCGACCACATCGACCTGTACCAGGCGCACGAGGACGATGCCAGCGTGCCAATGGCGGAGACCCTGGGCGCGTTTGCGCGACTGATCGAAGCGGGCAAGGTACGCGCGATCGGCGCATCCAATTTCAACGCGGACCGATTTGCCGACGCACTGGCCGTGTCAAAGCAACACGGCCTGCCGCGCTACGAAAGCCTGCAGCCGGAATACAACCTGGTCAGCCGCGCCGGCTACGAAAAGGAACTGGAACCGTTGATCCGCGCGGAGAACATCGGCGTGATCAGCTACTACGCGCTGGCCAGCGGCTTCCTCACCGGCAAGTACCGCAGCGAGGCCGACCTGACCAGGAGCAGCGCACGCGGCGGCTCAGTGAAAAAATACCTGAACCCGCACGGGCTGCAGGTACTCTCCACACTGGATGCCGTCGCTGCCGCGCACACCGCCACCCCGGCCCAGGTCGCCTTGGCATGGCTGATCGCGCGTCCCGGCCTCACCGCACCGATCGCCAGCGCCACCAGCGTCAAGCAGTTGCACGAGCTGTTCGGCGCCACCCGCTTGCAGTTGACGCAGGACGAGATCGCGCAACTGGATCTAGTGAGCGCCTGACTCTCCGGTGGCAGCGGCATCCTCATCCAGGTCTTCCGGCGACTCGACCTGATAACCCTCGGCCTTCAGCGCGGCCAGGTAGCCGTCCGGTTTCAGCAGCTCGGTCATCGGCAACATGGCGAACGTCTGCGTGTTGTGGCCCAGCGCCGCACGCGCGGCAGCGAGCCAGGTTGCCTGCTGCTTCGCCGGTACGTCGTCCAACCCCAGCGTGTGCGCAAAACCCGCGCCGGCGAGTGCCGCCACACAGGCATCGCGCCGTTCGCTGTCGGGCAGTTCGCGCAGGGTCTGCAAGTCGCCAGTGGCCCAGGCGTTGGCACGTGCCTTCATCGCCGGCATGTCCTGCTCGACGCTGTCCAGCGTGCGGATGAAACAGGTGGTGTCGTGTGGCGCGGAATTCTTGAACGCCTTGATCGCCGCGCCCGGATGTTCGACGACGACCTGGTAGTCCGTCGACACCTCCTTGACGCCGTAACGCGTGGCCAGCGCATCGATGCTGGCCTGGATGCCGCCGGTCCTGCTCAGGTCATTCGCCGAGATCGCCTTGCGGTACAGATCCTGCGCCGCGAAGATCGGCCGCCAGCGTTCGATGCCACGGTTGTCGCCGAGGTACTTCTGCTTGAGCACCTGCCAGCGTGCGTATACCGGTGGCGGCAGCACCTGCTGCAGGGTCTGGCCGTCGTCGTTCTTGCGCGCGCTGTAGGCCGACGGCAGCAGGAAGAGTTTTCCGAGGAACCCCACCTTGGCATCCAGCTTGACCGCGGGCGACAGCAGCACCTGCTGCGACTGGCTGATCACCTGCTCCAGCTCGTGCGACTGCCACTGCATGTGTTGCGGCAGCGGCGACAGCGTGCCGAGCACCCACATCACATGATCGCCCTTGCTCACCTTCCACAAGCCCGGGCCGGGCTGCACGCCGCTGACCACGACGGCGGCAAGGTTTGCCACGTCCGTCGGAGCCGGTGCGGGTGGCGCGCTGGCCGCGGTCGATTGCGCGAATGCCGGCGTGGCACCGCACAGCACGCACAGGAAAATTCCACGCAACAGACGCATCCAGATGACTCCATGCTCGAAGCGGTGATTGTGGCAGGCCGAGCCTGACTCGCAGATTGCCTGATACGGCGTCACGACGGAACTTCGCCGGCATGTCGCAACACTGCACGTTTACCGTCCCTGGATGAAAGGAAACGGGACGCCGCAGCGTCCCGTTCCATCCGGTGTCGTCACTGACTCACAGGGCGTGATCAGTGCTTCGCAAGCGTGGCCAGTGCAGCATTGAAGGTGCCGCTCGGGCGCATCGCCTTGCTGACCAGATCGAGATTCGGGTGGTAATAACCCTGGATGTCGACCGGCTTGCCCTGTGCTCCATTGAGCTCGCCGACGATCTTCGCCTCGTTCTCTTCCAGTGCCCTAGCCAGCGGGGCGAACTTCGCCTTCAGCGCGGCATCGTCGTTCTGCGCGGTCAGCGCCTGCGCCCAGTACAGGGCCAGGTAGAAATGGCTGCCGCGGTTGTCCAGCTCGCCAACCTTGCGCGCCGGTGACTTGTTGTTGTCGAGGAACTTGCCGGTGGCCTGGTCCAGCGTCCGGGCCAGCACGCCGGCGGCGGCATTGTGGTAGCGGTTGCCCAGGTGTTCGAGCGATGCCGCCAGCGCGAGAAACTCGCCCAGCGAATCCCAGCGCAGGCAGTTCTCTTCCAGGAACTGCTGCACGTGCTTGGGCGCGGAACCGCCGGCGCCGGTTTCGAACAGGCCACCGCCGGCCATCAGCGGCACGATGGAGAGCATCTTGGCGCTGGTGCCCAGCTCCATGATCGGGAACAGGTCGGTGAGGTAGTCGCGCAGCACGTTGCCGGTGACCGAGATCGTGTCCAGGCCCTGGCGGATGCGCTGCAGCGAGAAACGGGTGGCATCGACCGGCGTCATGATGCGGATGTCGAGGCCCGCAAGGTCGTGGTCCTTGAGGTAGCGCTCGACCTTGCTGATCACCTGCGCGTCGTGCGCGCGCTGCGGATCGAGCCAGAACACCGCGGGTGTGTTGCTGAGACGCGCGCGGGTCACGGCCAGCTTCACCCAGTCCTGGACCGGTGCATCCTTGGTCTGGCACATGCGCCAGATGTCGCCGGTCTCGACCGCCTGCTCGATCAGCACCTTGCCGCTGGCGTCGATCACCTTCACCACGCCGTCGCCGGCGATCTGGAAGGTCTTGTCGTGCGAGCCGTATTCCTCGGCTGCCTGCGCCATCAGGCCCACGTTCGGCACGCTGCCCATGGTGGCCGGATCGAGCGCCCCATGCGCCTTGCAGTCCTCGATCGTCGCCTGGTAGACGCCGGCATAGCTGCGATCGGGAATGATCGCCTTGGTGTCCTGCAGCTTGCCTTCGGCGTTCCACATCTTGCCGGAGTCACGGATCATCGCCGGCATCGAGGCGTCGATGATCACGTCGCTGGGCACGTGCAGGTTGGTGATGCCCTTGTCGGAATTGACCATCGCCAGCGCCGGGCGCTTGGCGTACTCGGCCTGGATGTCGGCTTCGATCGCGGTCTGCTGGTCGGCTGGCAGGTTCTTGATGCGGGCATACAGGTCGCCAATGCCGTTGTTCGCATCGAAGCCGACACTCTTCAGCGTGTCGGCGTGCCTGGCCAGCACGTCCTTGTAGAACTCGTTGACCACCACGCCGAACATGATCGGGTCGGAGACCTTCATCATGGTCGCCTTCAGATGCAGCGAGAACAGCACGCCCTGCTTCTTCGCATCTTCGATCTGCGCGTCGATGAAGCTGGCCAGCGCCTTCCTGCCCATCACGGCCGTGTCGATGATCTCGCCGGCCTGCAGCGTGGTCTTTTCCTTCAGCACGGCATGGCTGCCATCCTTGCCGAACCATTCGATACCGACGTTGCCGGCCTGCGCGACCAGCACGGATGTCTCGCTGCCGTAGAAATCGCCGCCTTCCATGTGCGCCACGTGGGTCTTCGAGTCCGCACTCCAGGCACCCATCTTGTGCGGGTGCTTGCGTGCGTAATTCTTCACCGACAGTGGCGCACGGCGATCGGAATTGCCCTCGCGCAGCACCGGATTCACCGCGCTGCCCTTGACCTTGTCGTAGCGCGCCTTGACGTTCCAGTCATTCACGTCCTTCGGCGCCTCGGGGTAGTCCGGCAGCGCATAACCCTGACCCTGCAGCTCCTTGATCGCCGCCTTCAGCTGCGGCATCGACGCGCTGATGTTCGGCAACTTGATGATGTTGGCCTCCGGCGTGGTGGCCAGCAGGCCCAATTCAGCCAGATCGTCAGCGATCTTCTGCCCGTCTTTCAGCAAATCAGGAAACAGCGCAATGATGCGTCCGGCCAGCGAGATGTCGCGGGTCTCCACCGCGATGCCCGCGGTGGCGGTGAACGCGTTGATGATCGGCAGCAGCGATTGTGTGGCCAGGAACGGCGCTTCATCCGTCAGCGTGTAGATGATCTTTGGCGTGGTGGACATGTCTGTTGGACCTCTCTGCTGCGGCAATCGGGGATGGGGTGCGATCCGGACCAGGCCGCCGTGGCATGGCGCAAGCCATGCCTGTGGCTACCGGATCTTGCGAGCGACCCCGGCAAGGTTGATAGGAGTTCACGAAAGCCTCCCATTGTCGCGGTTTCGGCAGAGAGGGGAAAGCGCAGGCCGGGGGCCACAGTCGGCTGCATGCATTGGCGTATGGAGCGTCACGCGAGCTCTGTCCAGGCCATTCCGTGCCGATTCCGGACTGTCGTCACAGGCCGGAGCCAGGTACTTCGACGACCAGCGCGGTCATGCCACGAGCCGGCGCCCAACCGCATTCACATGTGCACAAACAAAAGCGCGGCCAAGCCGCGCTTTTGTTTCTGGACACATTCACACTTGGCCGTCGAGGGATGTTGTCTCTCGACGGCTTCGCGCATCGATGACGCTGTATCGCTGTATCAGTGCCCTGCGCTGCCGGCGGGCGGCGGGGCCGAGCTGCTGTGCATGGGCTCCATGGCTGTGCCGCTGCTGGCCGGTGGCATGTTGGCGGTAGCGGCATTCGCTGGTGGCGGCGTGGCGGGTGTGGCCGCAGTCGCCGCCGGCGGTGGCGTGGCGGGCACCTCGGGGGCCGATTCGTTGTTCTTGCCGCACGCACTGAGGGCCAGTACGGCAGTCATAGAAGCGGTACACATCAGGATCTGGCGGGTCATCTTCTTCATCGGGAACCTCCTGCCTAAGGCAAACGAACGGGTCTGCACCTGGAAACGCGCTCAGTGATAACCGGGCTGCTGTTAACAGACCGTGTGCACGACGGCAACGCTTTGCTTACAAGCGCCCCAGCGGTTCAGCCGGGGACGGCTTGCACGCGCCGTGCGTCAACCCCGCACACTGACCATGCGACGCGAGCGCGCACGCTCCTGCCGAGCCACGCGCCAGCTTTTCCAGCGCGCCGCCAGGCACGAGAAGATCACATACAGCGCCGGCGTGCTGAGCAGGGTCAGGCTTTGCGAGATCAGCAAACCGCCGATCAGGGCGATACCGAGCGGGCGGCGCAGTTCGGACCCTTCACCGAGACCGATCGCGATCGGCAACGCGGCGAGGATGGCGACCATGGTGGTCATCATGATCGGGCGGAAACGCACGATGCACGCCTCGCGCACGGCGTCCGCCGCGTTCTTGCCGTGCTCGCGCTCGGCGACGAGGGCGAAGTCGATCATCATGATCGCGTTTTTCTTGACGATGCCGATCAACAGCACCAGTGCGATCTGAGCGATCACCGACAGGTCGGTGTTGGTGAGCCACAGCGCCAGCAGTGCGCCGACGCCGGCCGCCGGCAACGTGGAGAGGATCGTCACCGGATGGATCAGGCTCTCGTACAACATGCCGAGCACGATGTAGACGGTGAGCACCGCACCCAGCACCAGCCACAGCATGCCGCTCTGCGATTGCTGGAAGCGGCGGAAATCGCCGCCCACGTTGAGCTTGATGTCGCCGGGCATGCGCATGTTGCTGGCGGTGGCCTGGATCACCTGCAGCGCCTCACCCATGCTCACATCGGGCGCCAGGTTGAAGCTGAGATCCATCGTGGTCTGCTGGTTCTGGTGGGTGACCTGGGTAGGCGCCAGGCCAGCCTTTTGATACGCGAAGGCGGTGAGCGGAATCATGTTGCCGTTGGTCGACTTCACATAGGTGCTGTCCAGCGAGGCCGGCGAGGCGGTCTGGTTCGGCAGCGCGTTGATGACCACCTTGTACTGGTTGAGATCGGAATAGATCGTCGACACCTGGCGCTGACCGAAGGCGTCGTACAACGCGCCGTCGATGGTGCCGATATTGAGCCCGAGCCGCGACGCCTTGTCGCGATCGATCACGATGTCCTGTTCGAGGCCGGCATCATCCACGTCACTGCCGACATCCTTCAGCTTGGGATTCTTTTTCAGTTCGGTGACCAGCTTCGGCAGCCACTCCTGCAACTCGACCAGATCGTCGCCCTGCAGGGATATCTGGTACTGCGCGCCCTGGCTGCTGCCGCCACCACCGAAGCTGGGCAGATCCTGGATCGGGCGCAGCCGCACGTTCAGGTCCGGATACTTCGCCGCCTTCGCACTGAGCCGCGCCAGCGCATCGAAGGTGTTGTCCGTGCGCCCCGCCTGGTGGGTCTTCAGCTGGATATCGAAAAAACCGCTGGCGCCCTGCCGGCTGCTGCCCAGCCGCGAGCCGACGGTGGCGACATCGTGATCCTTCAGCAGCATGTCGATCAGGCGCTGCTGGCGGGCGACCGAATCCTGGAACGAGACCGTGGAGCCCGACGTCGCACGGCCGCGGATCAGGCCGGTGTCCTGTTGCGGGAACAGGCTGGTCTTGACCTGGGTGAACAGGAACACGGTGACGCCGATCAGGATCAACGGGGTCAGCGACAGCAGCAAGGCATGCCGCAGCGAGAAATCCAGTGCCCGCACATAGACCGCGAGCATGCGCTCGTGAAAGCGGTCGATCGCCCGGCCCCAGCGCGACGATTCCGTGGCTTCGCGATGCCCCCGCAGGAAATGGCCGCACATGGACGGGGTGAGGGTCAGCGAGATCACCGCCGAGATCACGATCGCCGCCACCAGCGTCATCGTGAATTCCTTGAAGAACATGCCGGTGATGCCGCCCATGAACAGCAGCGGGATAAACACGGCGATCAGCGAGCCGGTGATCGAGACGATGGTGAAGCCGATCTCGCGCGCACCGGTCAGCGCCGCCTGCATCCGCGTCATGCCCTGGTCGATGTGCCGCACGATGTTCTCGATCACCACGATCGCATCGTCGACCACGAAGCCGATCGCGATGACCAGCGCCAGCAGGGTCAGGTTGTTGAGCGTGTAGCCGAGCACATACATCAGCGTCGCTGCGCCGGCCAGCGACAACGGCACTGCCACCGCGGCGATCAGGGTGGGTGCCAGCCGGCGCAGGAACAGCGCCATCGTCAGCACCACCATCGCCAGGCTGATCAGGAGCGTGGCCTGCACCTCGTGCAGCGACGCGCGAATGGTCGGCGTGCCATCGAAATACGGCGTCAGCGTGGTGCCCGGCTGCAGATAGCTGCGCAGTTCAGGGACCGCTGCCTTGACCCGGTCCACCGTGCCGATGATGTTGGCATTGGACTGCTTGTACACATACATCAGGATCGCCGGCTTGCCCTGGAACCAGGCCGCCTGGTACGCATCCTGGGTACCGTCGTAGACCTTGGCCACGTCGGACAGGCGCACCGCCACGCCCTTCTGGTTGGCAATGACCAGCTTCGCGAAATCGTCAGCGTTGTGCAGAGCGTCGTTGGCCGTCACCGCCATGGTGGTGTGGCCGTCCGACAGGAAACCCTGCGGCGAGGTCACGTTGGCGGCGGTCAGTGCATTGCGCAGATCGTCTGGCGACAGCCCCATCGCGTTGAGCGCGCGCAGGTTCACGTCGACGCGCACTGCCGGCGTCGACGCGCCGGCGATATCCACCGAAGCCACACCCTCGAGCTGACGCAGCCGCTGCGCCAGCAGCGAATCGGCAACGTCGTACAGGTCGCGCGCGGATTGCGTGTCGGAGGTCAACGCGAAGGCGATGATCGGATCGTCGTTCGGGTTGGCCTTCTCGTAACTGGGCGGGCTGTTGAGGCCCGAGGGCAGATCCGACTGCGCCGCGTTGATCGCCGCCTGCACGTCACGCGCGGCGTCGTCCAGGTTGCGGTCGGTGTTGAACATCAGGAACACCTGCGTGCTTCCCAGCGAACTGGATGAGCGCATGGTGTCGATGCCGGCTACCTGGCCCAGGTGGCGCTCCAGTGGCGCCGCCACGGTGGAAGCCATGGTGCCGGCGCTGGCGCCGGCCTGACTGGCCTGCACGAAGATCACCGGAAACTGCATGTCCGGCAGCGCGGACACGCCAAGCAGTGCATAGCAGATCACGCCGACCACGAAGACGCCGATCGCCAGCAACGAGGTACCGATCGGACGGCGGATGAACGGGCCGGAGATATTCATGCAGCAAGCTTGACCAGTACGAAGACGGTAGGACAGGAGGCAACGCGTGAATGAATCATCCCATCCTCAACGCCCGAACCGCGAAAAGGTTGAACCCGGCTTCTACAGAACCACGGCTTTTGCGCATCGCGGCCGAAGCCGCTCCCACCGGGACCAAGGCGCGTCGGCACGACACGGAAACCATCACGCCACGCCCTGGTTCACATATCGCAGCGCGCGCTGTTCGCGGCGTGCCGCAAGCCAGTCGGAGAAACGCTCCATGTACAGATAGATCACCGGCGTGGTGTACAGCGTCACCAGCTGTGACAGCAGCAGGCCGCCAACGATCGACACGCCGAGCGGTCGGCGCAGCTCCGAGCCGATGCCGTTGCCAAGCGCCAGCGGCAACGCGCCGAGCATCGCCGCGGCGGTGGTCATCATGATCGGACGGAAGCGCAGCAGACAGGCGCGGCGAATCGCGTCATGTGCATTGAGGCCGGTGCGTTTCGCCTCGATCGCGAAGTCGATCATCATGATCGCGTTCTTCTTGACGATGCCTATCAGCAACACAATGCCGACGATGCCGTCCACCGACAGGCTCATGCCGCACAGGATCAGCGCCAGCAGCGCACCGACACCGGCCGGCGGCAAGGTGGAGATGATCGTCAGCGGATGGATGTAGCTCTCGTACAGCACGCCCAGCACGATGTAGATCACGATCACCGCGGCGAGCAGCAGCAGTACCTCGTCACCGAGGCTGGAGGAGAACTCCGCCGCCTTGCCGATGAACTGGCCGCGCACCTGCGGCGGGAAATTCAGCTGCTTCTCGATGTCGTGGATCGCATCCACCGCCTGCGACAGCGAATAGCCCGGCGCCAGGTTGAACGATACCGTCACCGCCGGCAGCTGTTGCTGGTGACTGACCACCAGCGGTGCGGTGGTGATCTCGGCCGACGCCAGCGAGGCGATCGGTATGATGCTGCCGCTGCCGATGATGACGCCGGTGTTGGCAACATTGATGCCGGTGCTGGTGGACGAATTGCTCGAGGCGACCTGGCCGAAGCTGGTCGCATTGCTGCCGGTCAGCGCGCCGTTGCCATTGCTCTTGACCGCCAGCTGGTTCAGCAGCGCGGTACTGGTGCGGAACTGCGGCGCCACTTCGAGCACCACGCGGTACTGGTTGAGCTGGGTGAAGATGGTCGAGATCTGGCGCTGACCGAACGAGTCGTACAGCGTGTCGTCGATGGTCTGCACCGGCACGCCGAGCCGGCTGGCCTTGTCGCGGTCGATGGTCAGCTTCAGCGCGGTGCCCTGATCGGCCAGGTTGTTGCCGACGTCGGCCAGCTCCGGGCGCTGGCGCATCGCCTGGGTCATCTGGTTGGCATAGCCGGACAGCTCGGCCGCGTTCACGTCCGACAGCGAGTACTGGTATTCGGTGGCGGAGACCTGGCTGTCCAGCGTCACGTCCTGCACCGGCTTGAGATAAAGCGCGACACCCGGGATGCCGGCTACCGCCGCCTGCAGGTTCGCCACCATCGTGTCCAGACTGGCGCGGTCGCCACGATCCTTCAGCACGATGCTGAGCTGGCCCTGGTTCAACGTCGGGTTGACCGAGCCGGCGCCGATGAAGGCCGCCACACCGGCCACACCGTCCTGCTTGCGCAGCGCCTCGGCCACCGCCTTGGTGCGCTGTTCCATCTGCGGGAACGCCACGTTCTGGTCGGCCTGCACCACGCCGGTGATCATGCCGGTGTCCTGCTCGGGCAGCAGGCCCTTGGGGATCACGATGTACAGGAACACGGTGAGTACCACCGCGACAGCGGCCACCATGATGGTGATCCGCTGGTGATCCAGCACCCAGTCCAGCGAGCGCTCGTACACGCCTACCGTGCGCATCCACAGATCCGGCTTGCTGCCGGCCACCTGGCGCTCGTGCGCGTCGTCGCCGGGCGGCAACTGGTCGGGCTTGAGCAGGTAGGCGCACATCATCGGCGTCAAGGTCAGCGACACCAGCATCGAGATGGTCACCGCGATCGTCAGCACCCACGCGAATTCGTGGAACAGCCGGCCGGTGACGCCGGGCATCAGCAGCAGCGGCAGGAACACCGCTACCAGCGACACGGTCAGCGACAGCACGGTGAAGCCGATCTCCTTCGCGCCGATCTCGGCCGCTTCCTTGCCATCCTTGCCCTGCTCGATGTAGCGCACGATGTTCTCGATCATCACAATCGCATCGTCGACCACGAAACCGGTGGCCACGGTCAGCGCCATCAACGAGAGGTTGTCCAGCGACATGCCGGTGAAGGCCATCACACCGAACGTGCCGAGCAGTGACAGCGGCACGGCCACCGAGGGAATGATCGTGGCCCAGAACCGGCGCAGGAACACAAAGATCACCGCGACCACCAGGAAGATGGTCAGCAACAGGGTGAACTCCACATCGTGCACCGAAGCGCGAATGGTCACCGTGCGGTCGGCGAACACGTCCAGATGCACGTTGGCCGGCAGCACCGCGCGCAACTGCGGCAGGATCTGCCGGATCGATTCCACCGTCTGCACGATGTTCGCACCCGGCTGGCGACGGATATCCAGCAGCACCGCCGGCTTGCCGTTCGCCCACGCCGCGAGCTGGTCGTTCTCCGCACCATCGACCACGTTCGCCACATCGGACAGACGCACCGCCGAACCGTTCGTGTAACTGATGATGGTGCTCTTGTATTCCTCGGCCGTGGCGAGCTGGTCGTTGGTGCCGATGCTGTAGCTCTGGGTGGCGCCGTTGAGCGTGCCCTTGGGCGCATTCACGTTGGCCTGGGTCAGTGCGCTGCGCACGTCCTCCATGGTCAGGCCGAGGTTGCCCAACTGCGACGGGTTCACCTGCACGCGCACGGCCGGGCGCACGTTGCCGGCGATCGAGACCAGGCCGACGCCCTGCACCTGCGACAACTTCTGCGCCAGGATCGAATCGGCGTAGTTGTTGACGTCGCGCAGCGGCAGGCTGTCGGAGGTGAGCTCCAGCGTGAGGATCGGCGCATCGGCCGGGTTCACCCGGTTGTACACCGGCGGATACGGCAAGGTGCTGGGCAGCGTGCCGCGCGCCTGGTTGAGCGCGGACTGCACGTCCTGCGCCGCGATGTCGATATCGCGGTCCATGTTGAACTGCAGCACGATCGTAGACAGGCCGGCCGACGAATCGGAGGTCATCATCGACAGGCCGGAGATCTGGCCGAGGTTGCGCTCCAGCGGCGTGGTCACCAACGAGGCCATGGTGGCGGCACTGGCACCCGGGTACTGCGTGCTCACCACCAGGCTGGGCGCCTCGATCTCCGGCAGCGCCGAGACCGGCAGCTGGCGGTAACCCAGGATGCCGAGCAGCAGGATCGCCACCATCAGCAACGAAGTGGCGATCGGGCGGCGAATGAAGAGCGTGGAAAATCCCATGGGGCGTCGCAACCGTCAGTAGGCGTGGTCGTGGTCGACCATCAATGGAAACTGTGGATACAGGCCGCGCCAAGGCAGGCCCTTGCGGGTGAGCGGCATACAGGCCGTGATCACCCGCAACGTGAAGCGGAGTGGGTCAGCCGCCGCCACGGCGGCCACCACCCTTCTGACCGTTCTGCTTGGACTTCTGCAGTTCGGCCGCGGAAGGCGCCGCCGGCACCTCACCGGGCTTCAACGCCTGCACCTTGCTGCCGGGCTTGAGCCGGAACTGGCCCTCGGTGACCACCTGCTCGCCCACCGCCAGGCCCTTGCTGATCATCACGTGGCTGGCACCCACTTCGTTGGCCGTCGTCACCGGCTGCATCTTCACCGTCTTGTCGTCCTGCAGCAGGTACACATAATCGCCATCCGGGCCACGCTGCACCGCCTGGGCCGGAATCACCAGGCCACCGGCATCGGTGCGCACCTTCAGCTGCACGTTGACGAACTGCCCGGGCCACAGGACGTTGTCCGTATTCGGGAACTGCGCGCGCAGCTTGAACGTACCGGTGCTGGTGTCGATCTGGTTGTCGATCACCTGCAGCACGCCACCGTTGGCGAGCGGATGGGAGTCGGTGCGATCCAGTGCCGCCACCTCGAGCTGGGCGCCGCCCTTGAACGCATTGCGCACGGTTTCCAGGTTCTGCTCGGGCAGGAAGAAGATGACGTAGATCGGGTGCACCTGGGTCAGCATAACGATCGCGCTGGTGGTGGTCACCACATTGCCCGGATCCACGCTGCGGATGCCGGTGACGCAATCGCAGGGCGCGATGATGCGGGTGTAGTCCAACTGCACTTTACTGGAGCGCACGCTCGCCTCATCCGCGTTCACGGCTGCCTGCAACTGGCCCACGTTGTTGCGGAAGGTATCCATGTCCAGTGCGGCTACATAGCCGCTGGCCACCAGCGCCTGGTTGCGCTTGAGCGTGCTCTGCGCGGTCGCCAGCAGAGCCTGGTCCTGCTTCTGCTTGGCGACCGCCTGGTCATAAGCCGCCTGGAAGGTACGCGGATCGATCTGCGCCAGCAGATCGCCCTTCTTCACCGACTGGCCCTCGGTGAAATTGATGCTCATCATCTGCCCGGCGACCTGCGGGTTGATCGTCACCGTGTTGAGCGCCTGCACCGTACCCAGCCCGGTCAGGTAGATCGGCACGTTCTGGCTCACCACCGGCTCGACCGTGACCGGCACCGGCGCATTGTCCTTGCCGTCCTTGCTGTCTTGTCCGCCGCTCTGGTCCGCGGCTGCATTCGCACGGGCACCATGGCGCTGGCCGCCTTCGGCAGCCGGCTTGTGCAGCAGCCGGAAGCCAATCGCCACCACCACGATCACCGCAATGACGATCAATGCGATCTTCCAAAAACGCGACATGTGAAACTCCTGGACTTAACTGAAACGGCGTGGCCACCCGGCACACCATCAGGCAGTATGCAATCTGAATGTGTATGGAGTTTGTCGGCTTCACCCGCCTGGACGAAGTCCGACCGACTCCCCATGGGTGAAAGCATAGGGGCAGTTGAACAAAATTGGACAATGCCGGTTGACAGGGGTGGGGCATGACCGATGGCAGGGGCGACCACCCCACAGCTTGCATCAGGAGCCCTGACCCGCTGCACGAAAGCCGGGCGATGTCGCCGGCCCCCCGCCACGGAGGCCTGAAACTTGCCGCGCGCTTCGTTTATAATCCGTGACTGGCTGTCTGACCGGGTCACGGGTCTGGCGGCATTCGGGCACCTACGGCCCGGCATTCCGTACCGGGATGACTCCCGGGCCGGTAATCCAGTACAAGCAAATCAGGCATGTCGGGACGGCCATCGTGGCCCTGTCGCCTTGCCCACTGACAGGAGTACGTGCGTGAGCGGTCCCTTGAGCAAATCCGATCAGAGCGTCTTGCGCCAGTTTTCCCTCATGATCGGCGGCCTGGCTGTGCTGACGGTGGTGCTGATCCTCTCGGCCCTGGCGATTTACGAGCACGCGCCGCACGAGACCAATCCGAACCAGCCGGCACAGATCGCCGAACGGATTGCCCCGGCCGGTGCCGTCTACGCCGGCAATACCGGTCGCGCCGCGATGCAGGCCGCCGCCGATGCCGCTGCCAAGGCCGCCGCGTCGCAGGTTGCCTACGGCGGCACCACCGACGGCAAGGAAATCTACGATCACCTGTGCACCAGCTGCCACACGGCCGGTATCGCCGGCGCACCGAAGCTGGGCGACAAGGCCATGTGGGGTCCGCGCATCGCCGAAGGCCTCGACACCCTGATCAAACATGCCACCGACGGCTACCACGGCCCGGACGGCAACTTCATGCCGCCGAAGGGTGGCAACCCGGCGCTCACCGAAGAGCAGGTCAAGGCTGCGGTCACCTGGATCGTCGGTCAGGCCAAGTAAGTCAGGCCCGCTCAGGTTCGATCAACGCCGCCTTCGGGCGGCGTTTTCGTTTGCGCCTGTCGCGCGATCCACTCGCAGGCATATTCCTGCAATGACGGAAAGAACGCTTCGAAGCGCTGCTGCAGCTCCACCTCCCGCTCCACCAGCACCGGCAACGCCGAATCCAGCGGGTTGGCCCGGCTCAGGCGCTGCCCGATCCCCGCCAGCGCCCGGCCCAGCATCACCCGATCGGCATAGCCGGCCGGCAGGTCATGCGCATCCATGTAGCCGCGAAAGCGCCGCAGCGCCGGCGGCAGCAACGCATCGTGCCGATGCAGCAACCCACGCAGGGCATCGGAACTGGCCTGTAGCGGCTGCCGACGCCAGCGCGAGAAATCCCGCGCCAGGCAATGGTCGAACCACATGTCCAGCAGGATGCCGGCATAGCGCCGGTAGGGCGATGGCAACAGCGCTTTGGCCGCCAGCACCTCGGGATGGGCATCGGTATACACGTCGATCGCGCGGTGCAGCTGGATGCCGGCGATCACCCGCGGCGGAAACAGCAGCGGGTCGGGCCGGCCGTGCACGAAGTCGCCCAGCATGCCGCCCAACTGCAGCGATTCGTCGTCGCCGGCCAGCAGCACATGCGCCAGATGGTTCATCGGCGCCGACCGCAGCAAGACCACAGGCGGCGAACCCGGCCGGCGGTTATCATCGTATGCATGAATCCCACCGAGCTCCCCGCCGAACCTGCCAGCTTTCCTGAGATCGCCGCCAGTTTCATGCTCGACGGCCCCGCCGGCAAGCTCGAAACCATCAGCGACATCGCCGAGCGCGCCGATGCGCGCCGTGGCGTGGCGGTGATCTGCCACCCGAACCCGGTGCAGGGCGGCACCATGCACAACAAGGTGGTGACCATGCTGGAGCGCGCGCTGCGCGAATCCGGACTGGACACGGTGCGCTTCAACTTCCGCGGTACCGGCGCCTCCGCAGGCAGCTATGACAACGGCGACGGTGAAGGCGATGACCTTGCCGCCGTGGTCGCCTGGGTACGTCGCACGCGGCCGGACGATGCGCTGTGGCTGGCCGGCTTCTCGTTCGGCAGCTACGTCACCATTCGCAACGCCGCTCGGTTGCAGGCCAGGGCCCTGGTCAGCATCGCCCCGCCGGCCGGGCGCTGGTCGCTCGACTCGATCACCCCGCCCGGTTGTCCCTGGCTGGTGGTGATGGGTGAGGAAGATGAGGTGGTCGAGCCGCAGGCCGTGTACGACTGGATCGACAGCCTGGACGCTCCGCCGGAACTGGTACGCATGCCCGAGACCGGTCACTTTTTCCATCGTCGCCTGATGGATCTGCGCGGCGCGGTGAAACACACCGTGCTCGACTGGCTGCCACCGACGCGCGAATCGTGAAGCACACCGTGCTCCACATCTGACGTCGGTCCTCACCTCCTTCCAAGACCTGTCCGTTCCATGAGTGAAACTCCCCTGCTCGCGCCCACGGCGCGCTATCTCGAAGGCGTCGCCGCACATCGCTGGGAGTCGGACCCGACCCAGCTCGCCCTGCTGCCCGAATTCGACCGCATGCACGCGGCGCTGTGCACCGAACCATCGAGCAATGGCAACGGACTGTTTGGACGGCTGAAATCCCTGCTCGGCAACGACCCACCCGAGGCCGTGCCCGGCCTGTACCTGTGGGGCACTGTCGGCCGTGGCAAGACTTTCCTGATGGACCTGTTCGTCGCCAGCCTGCCGCATGGCGTGGCGCTGCGCCGGCACTTTCACCGTTTCATGGGCGAGGTGCACGAGAGCCTGCGCACACTGGGTGATCGGCAGAACCCGCTGGTCGAGGTGGCCGCCGGCCTCGCCGCGCGCTGCCGCGTACTGTGCCTGGACGAGTTCCTGGTCAACGACATCGGCGATGCAATGATCCTGTCCAACCTGCTCGACGCGCTGTTCGCGCGCGGCGTGACCCTGGTCACCACCTCCAACACCGCGCCGGCCAATCTCTACAAGGATGGCCTGCAACGCGCCCGCTTCCTGCCCGCGATCGCGCTGATCGAGCAGCGCTGCCACATGGTCGAGATGGCCTCCTCGCACGACTGGCGCCTGCGCGCGCTGGCGCAGGCGCCGATTTACCTGACCCCGCCGGGCGCCGAGGCGCATCGCGCACTGGAACGCATTTTCAGCAGCCAGGCCAGCGGCCCGGTGCAACAAGACGGCTCGTTGGTGATCAACGGCCGCGACATTCCCTATCGCAAGCGCGCCGACAGCATCATCTGGTTTGAATTCGCGGCGCTGTGCGAAGGCCCGCGCGCAGTCGCCGATTACATCGCGCTGGCCAAGGCTGGCCCCGCCATCATCATCGCCAACGTGCCGCAGTTCACCCTCTACAGCGAGGACGCGGCGAAGCGCTTCGTGCAATTGGTCGACGAGTTCTACGATCGTCACGTCAAGCTGGTGCTATCCGCCGCCGCGCCGATCACCGAGCTGTACGACGGCGAACGCCTGCGCGCCGAATTCGGCCGCACCGAATCACGCCTGATCGAAATGCAGAGCAAAGACTATCTGGCACTGGAGCATCGGGCCGACTAGTCTCGAGCGCCATGCCGCCGCGCTCGCGCCAGGAAAACCTCAAAGCCATCTTCCGGGTGGTCAGCGGCAATTTCCTGGAGATGTACGACTTCATGGTCTACGGCTACTACGCCGCGGCCATCGCACGCACGTATTTTCCCAGCCACAACGCCTACGCCTCGCTGCTGCTGACCTTGCTGACCTTCGCCGCCGGCTTCGTGATGCGGCCGGTCGGGGCGATCGTGCTCGGCGCGTACATCGACCATCACGGCCGGCGCAAGGGACTGATCCTCACCCTGGCCATGATGGCCGCCGGCACCCTGCTGGTGGCTGCCGTGCCCGGCTATGCCACGATCGGTGCGCTGGCGCCACTGCTGGTGCTGTGTGGACGATTGCTGCAGGGTTTCTCCGCCGGCGTGGAGTTGGGCGGCGTATCGGTCTACCTGTCCGAGATCGCCACGCCCGGCCACCGCGGCTTCTACTGTGCATGGCAGTCGGCCAGCCAACAAGTTGCGGTGGTGTTCGCCGCGCTGCTCGGCCTGCTGCTGCAACGCTGGCTGCCAGCGCAGGCAATGTTCGACTGGGGCTGGCGGCTGCCTTTCATCATCGGCTGCCTGATCGTGCCATTCATCTTTTTGATCCGCCGCTCACTGCAGGAAACCGAAGCGTTCCTGGCGCGTACACATCGCCTCGCGGCCAGCGAGATCTATCGCTCGATGCTCACCCACTGGCGCATCGTGCTGCTCGGCATGGCGATGGTGCTGATGACCACCGTGTCGTTCTACCTGATCACCGCCTACACCCCGACCTTCGGCCAGCAGGTGCTGCAGCTGTCGCAGTCGGACGTGTTCGTGGTGACCTTGTGCGTGGGCGTGTCCAACTTCATCTGGCTGCCGCTGACCGGCGCGCTGTCCGACCGCATCGGCCGCTGGCCATTGCTAGTCGCCTGCACCGTGCTCGCCCTGCTCACCGCGTATCCGGTGCTGCACTGGCTGGTGGCTGCGCCAGGCTTCGGCCGCCTGCTGGGCGTGGAGCTGTGGCTGTCGCTGATCTACGCGAGCTACAACGGCGCGCTGGTGGTGGCACTCACCGAGATCATGCCGGTCGAAGTGCGCACCGCCGGCTTCTCGCTGGCCTACAGCCTGGCGACCACGCTAGGTGGTTCGAGCCTGGCGATTTCGCAATGGCTGATCCACCTCACCGGCAACAAGGCCGCGCCTGGGCTGTGGTTGTCGTTCGCTGCGCTCTGTGGCTTGATCGCCACGGTGGTGGTGTATCGCGATCCGCAGCGGCGTGAGCAGCATCGGGAGTGAGCGGCGAGGCGCTTTCACGCTGCAACTAAACTCACTTGCTGAATGCTAATGTCCGCCACCCATTGCGGTCGTTCGGATGCCGAACGTCGTTGAGAGGTGGGGGCCCGACGAGGATGAGCACTATGAGTGTGCTGTGACCCGCAAATCGAGGGTGCTTTCTGCATTCCTTCGGGAAACGGCGGCTTTCGTCGGCAGGCGGGTAGGGATGGGGCTTTATCGAGGGTCTGGAGGGGCGTCAGACAATATAGCGACGCTATAGACGCGCCTGTATAGCGACGCTATATTGCCGCATGGACACACACGGCATCCTGCTCAACGCAGCTTTGAAGGTTCTGGAGGAAGACGGCGAGGCACAGTTCTCGACGCGCAAAGTGTGCGCGATCGCGAAGGTGACTGCGCCGACGCTTTACCATCACTACGGCAGCGTCGATGGGCTCCTGAGCGCCGCTATTGCGGAAGCCTTCGCGCAGTTCCTCGAAAGCAAAAAGGCTGCGGTCCAGTCAGCCGATCCTGTGATGGCGCTGCGCGAGGGCTGGAACGATTACGTGCGCTTCGCGGCAACTCGGCCCCGGCTCTACGCGGCGATGATGAGCCGCGTTCTCGACGGCGCTGAAATCCCTGCCGCCGACCAGGCCTTTGCGCTCCTGATCGCACGAATCGCCGCCGTCGCTGCCGAGGGGCGGCTCGCGCCGACGGTCGAGGCGGCTGCCGATCTCATGTGGGCATCCGCGAACGCCGCATCCCTGCTTCACGTTACCGCCCGGCTGCGGAAGGCCGCGCCACCCGCTTCCGTGGTCCTGGAGCAACTTCGCGAGGGCGCCTTGCGCTCCATTCTGAATTCCAAACCGAAAGGCCGGTCGCCATGAAAATTCTCGTCACGGGAGGTACCGGCCTGCTCGGTGGTCGCCTGATCGCGAAGCTCGTGGATGATGGCCACCAGATTTTCGCCCTCACACGCTCCACGTCATCTCACGCCAAACTACAGGCCATGGGCGCAACGCCAGTTGACGCGGATCTGGAAAGCGTCGCGCCTCCGGCGTTGCCTGCGATCGATGCGGTTGTGCATGCTGCCGCCATGTTCCGCTTTTCCGGGCCCCGCGAACCCTTCTTCCGTACCAACACCGATGGCACCGCAACCCTGTTGAAGGCAGCCAAGTCCGCGGGCGCGAAGACATTCGTCTACATCAGTGCGGCGGGGATCATCATGGATGATGGCGGTACGCCTATCCACAACGCCGATGAAAGCGCACCAACGTTCCCGAACCACTTCTCCGCCTACATAGCGAGCAAGGCACGGGCCGAGCCGCTGGTTCTGGCTGCCAACAAACCCGGCTTTCGCACGATCGCGCTTCGGCCGCCGGCGATCTGGGGACCTGGCGATCCGTTTAGCAGAGCGCTTCCCGACGCGATCAAATCTGGACAGTTCGCCTTCATCGACCGCGGTGACTATGCTTTTGCAACCTGCCATGTGGACAATGTGGTTGAAGCCATACATTGCGCTCTTGAACGCGGAGAAGGCGGTCGCGCCTTCTTCATCAAGGATCAGGAAGGGCAGACCTTCAGAGAGTTCGTCGCGTCACTCGCGAGCTTGCAGGGCTTGTCTATCGACAAGCTGCGTTCTATGCCTTACTGGCTTGCTTCTGCCATTGGCCGGCTACTTGACACTATGTGGGCCATCACGCGGAAAGACGGCGACCCACCGATTTCGCGTTCGATGATACGTATGATCGGACGCGCGTTCACCGTCAACGACGCCGCTGCCCGTCGAGAGCTGGGCTATATCGGAAGAACTTCACGTGCCGATGGCTTGCAAAGCTATGGGGAACCGTCTGCTCGACGATAGGGCTATAGAAGGAAATCGGCAGTAAGTCGTTTTCTGATCTGGCTGTTCTGGCCAAGATAACGGGCGTGAGGGATTCGCTCCTGCCGGAGGGGGCTTGTGAAGAATTTTGTGTGAGCGCCAGCGACCGTCTGCTTCCGCCGCCGAAAGCAGACATAAGCTCCGACACTTCAAGCTGTCTTCAGATAGCAGCCCACCGGAGGAGAACATCTGAGCATTGAAGGATGCTGGTTCTACCTGAAATCAGCTTTACCTCCGAAAAGCACGCCACCGCACAACACCTACGCGCTAGCATCGGCTCATACCTGTCTCGGAGATGCCTCATGCACCGTACCGCCCTCGTCCTGGCGCTTGCCACCGCCCTCATCGCGCCGCTGCATGCGACCGCCACCGAGACGGCGCAAGCCATGGCGCAACAGGAGCTTCCGCAGGTCACCGCGTGGCGGCGTGATATCCACCAGCATCCCGAACTGAGCAATCGCGAGGTGCGTACCGCGGCGCTGGTCGCGGCGGAGCTGAAGAAGCTGGGGCTGGAGGTGCATACCGGCATCGCGCATACCGGCGTGGTGGCGTTGCTGAAGGGAGACTTGCCGGGTCCACGGCTGGCGATCCGTGCAGACATGGATGCGCTGCCGGTGACCGAGGAAGTGGATCTGCCGTTCGCCTCGAAGGCGAAGGGTGAATACCGCGGCAAGCCGACCGGCGTGATGCATGCCTGCGGCCACGATGCGCACACCGCGATGCTGCTGGGCATGGCGCAAGCGCTGAGCGGCATGAAGAAGCAGTTGCACGGCTCGGTGCTGTTCGTGTTCCAGCCGGCCGAGGAAGGTGCGCCGGCCGGCGAGGAAGGCGGCGCCTCGCTGATGCTGAAGAAAGGGTTGTTCCGCGACTTCAAGCCGGACGCGATGTTCGGCATGCACGTGGTGAGCTCACTCAACGTGGGCACGGTAGCGGTACGACCGGGGCCGACGATGGCTGGCTCGGACTGGTTCCGCATGGTGGTGCACGGCAAGCAGACGCACGGTGCGATGCCGTGGGACGGCGTCGACCCGATTGTCACCTCGGCCGAGATCATCAGCGCCGCGCAGACCATCGTCAGCCGCAAGCTGGATATCGGCTCGCTGCCAGCGGTGCTCAGCTTCGGCATCGTCGAAGGCGGCTCGCGCTACAACATCGTGCCGGACCAGGTGGAACTGCAGGGTACGCTGCGTACGTTCGACGCCGGCATGCGCCAGCAGGCGATCGACAACCTCAAGAGCATCGCCGAGCACATCGCCGCCGCCAATGGTGCCACCGTGGAGGAACAGATCCCGGTCGGCGACAGCAACCCGATCCTGGTTAACGACCCCGCGCTCGCCGGGCGCGTACGCGACAGCATCCGCAAGGCCATCGGCAGCGAACACGTGATCGAGGCGAAGCCGTGGATGGCATCGGAAGACTTCGCCTATTTCGCCCAGGCCGTGCCCAGCGTGTACTTCTTCGTCGGCTCCACCCCGCTGGGTCAGGATGCATCGAAGGCACCGGCCAACCACTCGCCCAAGTTCTACCTCGACGAGGGCGCGCTGAAGATCGGCATGGAGTCGATGCTGCAGGCGAGTCTGGATTACCTCAACGCACCGACTTCGTGAGAGGCGAGCAGCCCGCATGGCCAGAATACTGATCCCGCTGCCGCGTCGCGATTTCGATCCATCTGAAGTTGCCGTGAGCTGGCAGAGGCTGCACGCCGATGGGCATGAGGTGATCTTCGCCACGCCCGACCAGCAAGCTGCCAGCGCCGACGAGCTGATGCTCACCGGCATGGGCCTCGATCCATGGGGCTGGCTGCCTGGAGTGAACCGGTTGCGCCTGGTCGGCCTGCTGCTGCGTGCCAATCGCGATGCGCGCGATGCCCATGCGGCGATGCTGCAGGATGCCGCGTTTCGTGCACCGCTGTGCTGGGATGCGCTGAACACGACGACCTTCGATGGCCTGCTGCTGCCGGGCGGCCATCGCGCACGCGGCATGCGCGAATATCTGGAAAGCCCCTTGTTGCAGTCTGTCGTCGCGGGATGCTTCGACGCCGGCAAACCGGTCGCGGCGATCTGCCATGGCGTGTTGTTGGCTGCACGCAGTCGTTCGTCCATCAACGGGAAATCGGTACTGTTCGGCCGCCGCACCACGGCGCTGACCTGGGCACTGGAAAAAAAGGCGGCGGCGACCGCGCGGATCAGCCGCTTCTGGGATCCGTACTATTACCGCACCTATCGGGACGCGCCCGGCCAGCCGGTCGGCTACATGTCGGTGCAGCAGGAAGTGACGCGCGCCCTTGCCGATCCGCGCGACTTCATGGATGTGCCACTCGACGCGCCGGATTACCGCCGCAAGACGAATGGCCTCGCACGCGACAGCGACACCGACACATCACCGGCGTTCGTGGTGCGCGATGGCAACTACCTCTCGGCGCGCTGGCCCGGCGATGTGCACCGCTTCGCCCGGGAATTCTCGGCGATGTTCGACAACCGTAGGTTGGGGTGAGCGAAGCGAACCCCAACAACCCGCGTCAAGGATGACCCATGCATTACCGAAGATCGAACGCTGCCGGCGGCACCTATTTTTTCACCGTCAATCTGGCCGATCGCTCCAGCTGTCTGTTGGTCGAACACGTCGATACGCTTCGCGATGCCGTTCGTATGGTCAAGCAGAAGCGCCCATTCGATATCCTCGCCTGGGTCGTGTTACCCGAACACATGCATGCGGTATGGACGTTGCCACCGGATGACGCCGATTTCTCCACCCGCTGGTCGCTGATCAAGGCCACCTTTTCACGTGGCATCGAACAAGGCGAAGCGATCGGCGCTTCGCGTTTGCGCAAGGGAGAACGCGGCGTCTGGCAACGGCGTTTCTGGGAGCACCAGATCAGGGACGAACACGATCTCGCGCACCATGTCGATTACGTGCACATCAATCCGGTGAAGCACGGCCATGCTGCGAGAGCCAGCGATTGGCCGTTTTCATCCATTCACCGGTATATCCGGCAAGGCATGCTTGCTGCGGATTGGGCTTGTGATCCTGAGGCAGTGATGCCTGGCGGCGAGCGCGAGGAGTGATGTTGGGGTTCGCTGTGCTCACCCCAACCTACGTTTGCCTTGTAGTTATGCCGCCGTGCCCGGATGGGATTGCTGGAAACGGCGGTGATGGATCAGCAGGCCGCTGAAGTAGACGATGTAGTAGCCGACGAGCAGACCGATCACCAGCATGGTCAGCGGACTGGAGGTGTAGCCGGCCATCGGCGACCCCTGGTAATCCCCGACCTGCGTCGCTGCCGCCGATACCTGCTGCATCTGCGGCAACACCACCATGAAGCGCCATACCAGCCGGCCGAGCAGCAGTACGGTGAGCAGCGCGCCGATCCATGGGTTCGGCACATAGCAGTCACCCTTGACCGGGTCGACTTCGAAGCGGGTGAGTTGGATGCCGAGCAGGCCCAGCGCCCCACCGACCAGCACGCCGCCGAACAATCCCTCGGCCAGTGCGATCCGGTGGAAGCCGCTGAGCGCGAGCAGAACACCGATGACCGCAAACACCACGATGCGGGCGATCATCCGCTTGCGCTGGATCGGCTGGCGCCCGAACTGGCGGCTGACGCGCCGCCACACGATCCAGGCCAGCAGCGGCAGCATGATCAGGTAGTTCGTCATGTGGGGAGGCATCGGCGTCACCGGGTGATGGACTGTGCCAGCTTAATCGAGCGAACTGCGGCTGGCGACTGACGTTTGTCACCCTTCGAACCGCGATGGCGAACGGGCTCAGCCGCTACCGAGCTGCTCCGCCAGCGAGCGCGTCCGCTCCGTCACGACGTTGCCGGTGTGCCGGGTCGATTTGCGCTCGATCAGCATCAGCAGGCATTCCTGCTCGGCCACCGGATTGTGCCGCACGCCCTTGGGCACCACGAACATATCGCCCTCGTCCAGCTCGACGGCGGCGGCATGTTCCAGCTCGATGCGCAGATGTCCCTTGAGGATCAGGAACAGCTCGTCCTCGTCGTCGTGGCTGTGCCAGCACAGCGAACCGCAGACCTTGGCGACCTTGATGTAACTGTCATCGACTTCACCGACGACCCGTGGCGACCAGTAGTCGGTGAGTGCGGCAGCGATCGCTTTCGGTGAGCTTGCGTTGGGCATGGTGCTGGTCTACTTCGCCTTGCCCTGGTTCGCCACCGCGGCCATCTTCGCCGCGATCGCCTCGGCGTCGCCGAGGTAGTAGTGGCGCAGCGGTTTGAGATGCTCGTCGAACTCGTATACCAGCGGCACGCCGTTGGGGATGTTCAGCTCGACGATGGCCTCGTCGGAGATGCCGTCGAGGTATTTCACCAGCGCGCGCAGCGAGTTGCCGTGCGCGGCCACCAGCACGCGCTGGCCGGCCTTGATCGCCGGGGCCAGCTCCTCGTGCCAGTACGGCAGTACGCGGGCCACGGTGTCCTTCAGGCACTCGGTATCGGGAATCTCGCTTGGATCAAGCGTGGCGTAACGCGGATCGTGTACCGCCTCGTTGGCGCTGCGATCCAGCGGCGGCGGCGGGATGTCGTAGCTGCGGCGCCAGACCTTCACCTGCTCCTCGCCGTACTTCGCCGCCGTCTCGGCCTTGTTGAGGCCGGTCAGCGCACCGTAATGGCGCTCGTTGAGGCGCCAATCCGTATACACGGGCAGCCACATCAGGCCCATCGCGTCCTGCACGCCCCACAGCGTACGCACGGCGCGCTTGAGCACCGAGGTGTGCGCCACGTCGAAGGTGTATCCCTCGGCTTGCAACAGCCGGCCGGCTTCCTGCGCCTCGGCCATGCCCTGCGCAGTGAGATCGACATCGGCCCAGCCACTGAAGCGGTTGTCGAGGTTCCACTGCGATTGGCCGTGGCGGATCAGTACGAGTCTGTGCATGCGAGCGCTCGAGCGGGTGAAGTTAAGCGGGGAATGGTGAAGCCCGGCCCCGGCAGCGTCAAATGCCGCCCCTGCCACAGGTCATGCTAAACCGTTCGCCGCGGCGAGGCATCCTAACCCCACCACCACTACTCACGGAGATCGCCATGCGTCGTCTTTCGACGGTTCTCATCACCGCTGCATTCGCACTGGGCTTGCCGCTGCTGGCCGCCGCGCAGGACAGCGATGTCGACAAGGTCAACGGTTCGGTGCAGATCACGGCCGGACAGCAGGCAGGCAACGTCAGCACGGTCAACGGCGCAGTGCATATTGCCGACGGCGCCAGCGTGCACAAGGCCAGCACGGTCAACGGCGCGGTCGATCTGGGCGACAAGGCGCAGGCCGTCACGCTGGGCACGGTCAACGGTGCGATTACGCTGGGCAGCGGCAGCCGTGTCAGCGGCGAGGTCAGCGCCGTCAACGGCAGCCTGCGGCTTGCGCCGGGCGCGGATGTCGGCGGCAAGCTGGGCAACGTCAACGGCTCGATCGTGCTGGATGGCGCCCATGTCGCCGGTGGTATCAGCACGGTCGGTGGCGACATCACGATCGGCGCCAACTCGCATGTCGAGGGCGGCATCCTGGTCGACAAGCCGGGTGGCTGGTTCAACTGGAACAGCCGCACACCGCTGGTGGTGATCGGCCCGCACGCGGTGGTGCAGGGCACGCTGGAGTTTCGCCGCGAGGTGGTGCTGAAGGTCAGCGACAGCGCCCAGATCGGCCCGGTGAAAGGTGCCACGGTGGTGAAATTCAGCGGCGCGACGCCGTAGACCGCGTTTTGTGGAAGCGACTTCAGTGGCGATGGCTTCTTGCGACAAGGTTCGAGAGCGTCGCGACTGAAGTCGCTCCCACAAAAGCACTACACACCGCCACTCTGTGGGAGGGGCTTCAGCCCCGACGCTCCCGGCTTCACTTCCAGCCACAGCATCGCGACTGAAGTCGCTCCTTGCATGCCAACATGGAATCTCCCACCGTGCCGTTTATACCCAGTCGCGCGGCCTCAGGTAGTCCGCCAGCCGTGCCTCGGCCGAACCCGGTTCCGGCGTATACGCATATTCGAAACGCACCCGCGGTGGCAGGCTCATCAGGATCGACTCGGTGCGACCGCCGGACTGCAGGCCGAACAGCGTGCCGCGGTCGTAGACCAGGTTGAACTCCACATACCGGCCGCGCCGATACAGCTGGAACTCGCGCTCGCGTTCGCCGTAGGGCGTGTCCTTGCGGCGTTCTACGATCGGCAGGTAGGCATCGAGGAAACCTTCACCGACCGCGCGGGTGAAGCCGAAGCAGCGCTCGAAGCCGCCCTCGTTCAGATCGTCGTAGAACAATCCGCCAACGCCGCGCGTCTCGTCGCGATGTTTCAGGTAAAAGTATTCGTCGCACCACTGCTTGTAGCGCGGATAGACATCCGTGCCGTACGGCTCGCACAGATCGCGCGCGACCGTGTGCCAGTGCACCACGTCCTCATCGACCGGATAGAACGGGGTGAGGTCGAAGCCGCCGCCGAACCACCACACCGGCTCCACGCCCTCCTTGCTGGCCTCGAAGTAGCGCACGTTCGCATGCGTCGTCGGCACGTGCGGATTCTTCGGATGCAGCACCAGCGACACGCCGGTGGCGATGAAGCTGCCGCCGGCCAGTTCCGGTCGGTGTGCGGTCGCGCTGGGCGGCAACTGGTTGCCGGACACGCGCGAGAAATTCACCCCGGCCTGCTCGAACACCACACCATCGCGCAGCACGCGGGTACGCCCACCGCCGCCGGCTGCGCGTTGCCACGCGTCTTCCTCGAAGCGCGCGCTGCCGTCGACCTGCTCGATCGCGCTGCAGATGCGATCCTGCAATCCGCGCAGGAAGGTTTCGGCACGGTCGGCTTGCTCGCTCATCTGGCTACCCATGACTTCAATGACGCGAGCTTAGCAAGCCGGGGCGAAGCCGGCCGATGCGGCGCGGTGTCGCGCGCCCTTGTCGCCAGTCAATCGTGCCGCGGGCGGTGCCACGGGAAGTTGCTGCAGGCTGCTGCCGAACTCAGCTGATCCGTGCACGCATGCGCCGAAGACCGATCAGCTGGGCCCAGCGCAGACCCAGATCGGTCCACATCAGAAAGCCGGCTTCGACCAGCAGCCGGCCCAGGTAACGTCCGTGCCACGGCATCACCGGTTCGGCGGCCACCGGCAACGCGGTGAATCCGAGCCGCTGCGCCAGCAGCAGACAGCGGGCGAGATGATAGCGACTGGTCACCAGTGCCACCGGCGGCAAGGCCGTGCCCTCCGCTTGCGACAGCAGCAGGCGGCGCGCATGCCGCAGGTTCTCGAACGAATCGACCGAATCCTGCTCCAGCTCTACCCGCACGTCGGCGGACAGTCCGTGTTGCTGCAGCCATTCATGGCCCGCCTGCGCCTCGCTGCGCTGACCACTGCTGCAACCGCCGAGCAGCAGCACGTGATGGGTGTGTTGCTGCTGCGCCAGGCTCAGTACGCGATGCAGGCGGTGCCGGTAATCGTGCTCCGGCGCATCCCCCTCAAGCTGGCGACCGAATACCAGCGCAATCATCCGCTGCGGCGGAACCAGCGGGCTGCGCATGGCAACCCGGCAGACATGGATCAGATAGCCCAGCCAGACCAGGCCCGCGCTCAGCAGCACGGCCAGCACGGTCACCACGGCCGCATGCTGGATGTCGCGGTCGCGCAGGTAGCGCCAGGGACTTCGTGATGCAGGCATGCTGGACGGCACGGGGATCTGTGATGAGGGGCTTGGCGATGAGGGAATCGGCGGTGATCGGCGAAGACCATCCAGCTTAACCGGCCCGCACGGGGTTCGCGGCATGTTCATGCCGGCACGGCCACGATGCGGCTCCGCTGGTGGGCGCCGGACGCAGGCTAGGCAAGTCTGGGGGCGCCCGTTAGGCTTTCGTGATGCCTGTTCAGATGACCCCACTCGCGATCACTGCGTATACCGCCACCTCGGCCATGGGCCACGGTCTCGCCGCCCAGCTCGACGCGCTCCGGCATGCCCACAGTGGCCTGCGTCCGAACGATTTCAGTGGCACGCCGCTGGCATGCTGGATCGGTCGCGTCGATGGCATGGAAGACGCTGCGCTGCCCGCGATCCACGCGGCATGGGAATGCCGCAACAACCGACTGGCGTGGCTCGGCCTGAATCAGGACGGCTTTTTCGACCGTGTACAAGCCGCGCGCGAACGCTACGGCGCCGGCCGCATTGCGCTACTGCTCGGCACCTCCACCGCCAGCATCGGCGCCACCGAGGAAGCCTATCGCCGGCTCGATCCCGATGGCGGTTTTGCCGACGACATGCTGCGACCGGCGATTCACACACCGCATTCGCTGGCGGCCTTCGTCAGCGAAGCCCTGGGACTGGAAGGCCCGTGCCTGACGATCTCCACCGCCTGCTCGTCCAGCGCCAAGGTATTCGCCAGCGCCGAGCGGATGATCCGCCTCGGCCTCGTCGACGCCGCCGTGGTCGGCGGCGTCGACACCTTGTGCGACAGCGTGCTGTTCGGTTTCAACGCGTTGGAACTGGTCTCGCCCGAGCCATGCCGGCCGTTCGATGCCGCGCGCAATGGCATCTCGATCGGCGAGGCAGCCGGCTTCGCGCTGCTGGAACGGGTCGATGCCGCGCCGGATGTACCCCGCCTGCTCGGTTACGGTGAGTCCAGCGACGCACACCACATGTCCACCCCGCATCCGGACGGACTCGGCGCCGAGCTGGCGCTGCGCGATGCGCTGGCACGTGCTGGCCTCGACGCGACGCAGGTCGACTACATCAACCTGCACGGCACGGCCAGCCTGAAGAACGACGAGGTCGAGGCAGCCCTGGTCAGCCGCGCTTTCCCGGCCAGTACGCGGGCCAGTTCCACCAAGGGCTACACCGGCCACACGCTGGGCGCGGCCGGCATCGTCGAGGCGACAATCGCGCTGCAGGCGATCGAGCATGGCCTGATTCCCGGCAACCTTGGCGGCGTCACGCCGGACCCGGCCTGCGGCGCGCAGTTCGCCTGGCAGAACGAGCAGCAGCGTGTCGATGTGGCACTCAGCAACTCGTTCGGCTTCGGCGGCAACAATGCCTGCCTCGCCTTCGCTCGCGCGGGATTCGCCGCATGAACACGCTGCGTGTCTACATCGAAGGCGTCGGCCTGTGGTCGCCGCAGCTGGCCAACTTCGCCGCGCTGAAGTCACTGCTGGCCGGCACCGTGCCGGAACCACCGCCGGGCCGGCCCGCTGCCACCACGTTGCCGCCGAACGAACGCCGCCGCGCACCGGAGAGCGTGCTGCTGGCGGTGGAAGTCGCCGACCAGGCGATAGCCATGAGCGGCCGTGCTGCCAGCGAGCTGGCCTGCGTCTTCGCATCCGCGCATGGCGATCAGCCGATCACCGACTACATGTGCGCCACCCTGGCGCAGGTGCCTGCCGAACTGTCGCCGATCCGTTTCCACAATTCGGTGCACAACGCGTCGGTCGGCTACTGGACGATCGCCACCGGTTGCCACACACCCTCCACTGCCGTGGCCGCGCAGCGCGCCAGTTTCGGCGCTGGCCTGCTCGAAGCCGTCTGCCAGGTGCTGGCCGGGCAGCAACCTGTGCTGTTGGTATGCAGCGATACCGCCGGCAGCGGACCACTGCAAGAAGTCACCGGCTGCGCCCAGCCGTTCGGTTGCGCGCTGGTGCTGGCGGCGCAAGCGAGCGCATCCACGTTGGCCCGGCTGGAGCTGACGCTCACTTCAACCAGGCCCGTCACGCTGCTGGCCGAACCGCTGGCCGGCTGGCGCGCGACTAATGCTTCGGCCGCGGCATTGCCCTTGCTGGCAGGATTGATCGAAGGTCATGGCCGCTGTCAGCTGGATGCCGCCGCTACTCTGGGATTGCAGATCGACATGGATTCCATCGAAAGGGAGCCGGTCGCTTGAACACCGCCGTCGCCCGCTGGTGCGTGCTGATTCCCTGCCTCAACGAGGAAGCGGCGATCCAGTCCGTGGTCGAATCCGTACTCGCACTCAGCGCGCCGGTGATCGTGATCGACGACGGCTCGGATGACCGCACACCGGAGATCATCGCCGCGCTGCCGGTCACCCTGTTGCGTCATACCACCCGCCGCGGCAAGGGCGAGGCGCTGCGCCACGGCTTTCGCGAAGCCTTGCGACAGGGCTACGACGCGGTGCTGACGATGGACGGCGACGGCCAGCATCTGGCCCGTGACATCCCACGCATCGTGGCCGCCGCCGCGCAGTATCCCGACCACCTCGTGATCGGCGCACGCCTGCTCGACCGCGAGCAGCAACCCAAAGGCCGCCGCCGCGCCAATGCCGTCGCCGACTGGGGTATCTCGTGGGCCTGCGCGCAACCGGTCGCCGACACCCAGAGCGGCCAGCGCTGGTATCCACGCGCGGCACTGGAACTGGTCGACCTGCCGGCCGAGGATTTCGTGTTCGAGGCGGCGATCCTGATCGCCGCCTCGCGCGAGAAAAAGCTCGGCGTGGTCTCGGTGCCGATCGCCTCGCGTTATCACGGCGAATTTCGTCTCAGCCATTTCAACCCGGCGCGCGACGTCACCCGCATCACCCTCTACACCATCGGCCGGGTGATCCATTACGGCAACGTCATCGCCAGCCACCGCCGTTCGCGCGGCACGCCGACCGTCGTCAGCGACAACGGCTGAAACCGCCCCACGTCACGGCATCAGGTCATGCCACCGTTGACGCCGATCACCTGGCCGTTGATGTAAGCCGCTGCATCGCTGCACAGGAAAACCACCAGCGCGCGGTGCGGAACAACAGTTGCGGACATGACGTGACCTCGCGGCTCAGGACTCGGGGTGAATGACCGCTGCGCGCCCGCTGGCCAGCAGGCGACCGTGATGCTCGACGCGGAACGTGTACTGTGCACCACCGTCGTCGGCATACAGGCATTCGGCATGAACATCCAGCGTGCCATCCAGCCGGTCGACATATTCCTCGAACAACTGCACGTCGCGCAGGCTGACCAGCCGGCCCGGTCGTACCACGTGCGCACCCTTCGCGTGCGCCAGCAAGCCACCATGCACGGCCATCGCCTGTGCACCGTATTCGGCCAGATTCACCGCATGCAATCCCTGCGGGCCACGCAACGGGTTATCTGCACGCGTGTGACCAGCGCTGATCGCGTGAATCGTGCGCTCGTCCCACGCCTGCACCGCATCCAGCAGGCACATACTGCCGGCATGCGGAATCAGCGGCGCCCAGTCAGTCTTCGGAAGCATGCGTGTGCGGCGCCATCAGGATCGACAGGCAGAAGTGGAAGGCCACGCCCAGGCTCACCGTGAGCCCGATCGCGCGCAGCACCGGAATGCTCGCCCACGCCAGCATGCCGAACACCAGCAGGGCGGACAGCACGCACACGAGGGTGGCGTGCAGGGTACGGCGCTGCTCGGCCGGGTCGCCGGTATCACGCTCGAAAAACAACGCGTAATGCAGACCGAGGCCGCCGGCGAGGATCAACGCGACCAGATGGAACAGCGAGATCTCGATGCCGGCCACACGCTCCACCGCCAGCACCAGGAAGGTCGCCAGCGTCATCGGCGCCAGCACGTGCCAGGCACGACGCAGGCTGCGCAGCGCGAACGTGATGGTCAGCACCAGCAGCACGCTGGCGACCAGCAGCGCCTGCAGGATGCGCGTGCGGTAGTCGGCCACCAGGGATTCGGACGCCGCCTTCAGATCGAGCAGGCGCACCGCGCCATGCCTGTTTTCGCCGAGTGACTGCAAGGCCGCCACATCATGCACGCCGCTGACCGTGCCCAGTCCCAGCCAATGGCCGTCACGCTGCATCAGCATCGCCGCGAGACGCTGGCCCAACGGCGTCTGCACATAGCGCTCAGGCGTCAACGGCGGCAGCTGCCGCGCGGTTTCGACATCATCGAGGAAAGGCTGGAACAGATCAGGGCGGAATGGCAGGCCCTGCAGTGCCTCGCCCAGTTCGCGCTGCAAGGTGGCGCGATCCGGCAGCTTCTGTTGTCGCGCACGTTGCAGTGCCACGGTCGGCAGATAGCGTGACGGCAGTTCCAGCGCATCGACCGCATGTGTCGCGACCAGCGCATCGACCTGCGGCTGCAGCTTTTCGGACAGCGCCAGCACGTCCTGCTCGGTGGGCGCCTGTAGCACCAGCAAATAGCGCACATCGGGTGCGCCCAACGCCTCGCGCAGGCGCGCGTCGTTCTGCAGCATGTCCTGCGGCAACGGGGTCAGCGCGGCGAGATTGTTCTGCCAGAACGGGCCGGGCGCGAGCGCCAGCATCAACACGATCGCCAGCGCCACCACAAGGGGAATCCAGCGCGGCCGCGGCAAGCGGTCGACCATGTCGCGCGCCTTCGCCAGCCAGCGCATGTCGGCCACATCGCGTACACGCACTGGCAGCAGATGCGACAGCAGATAACGCGTGCTGAAACCGGCCACCAGCAGACCGACGATGGTGAATACCGCCAGTTGCTTCAGCCCGTTCACGCCGGACGCGTAGAACGCCAGATAGGCGATGCAGGCCGAAGCGATCGCGGTGAGCAGCAACGGCCACAACGCACGTACGCTCTGCACTGCATCCTCACCCGCACGTCGGTGGCTGAGCACGCGGATCGGGTATTCCTGCGCCACGCCGAGCAGGGTGAAGCCGAATGCCAGGGTGATCCCGTGCACTTCGGAAAACACCACGGTCAACGCCGCGATACCGGCCAGCGCCGCGCTGGCAATCGGCAGTGCCGACAACAGCAGCGAACCGAGGCTGCGATACGCCAGCAGCAGCAGCGCGATGAAACCCACGCTGGAAATGCGGCCGATCCAGTCCGCCTGCTGCCGCGTCTGCGCGCCCACCACCACGCTGAAATAGCCCGGGCCGCTGAACGCGAGCTTCGCACCGGCACTCCCCGGTAGCGCGTCGAACGCATGCCGGATGCCGTCGATCGCCAGCTGCTGTGCATCCGGGTCGAAGCCCGCCGCGGTGGTCTGCACCAGCAGCAAGGCTTCGTTCTGCGGCGAGAACCACACCCCCTCGCGCACTTCTGGCGATTTCGCCGGCGCCCACAATCCGGCCAGTTTCAGCACTTCCAGGGTGGGATCGCGCGGCAGCAGGCCTTTCAGCAAACTTGCCGCTGGCGAGGACAGATCGTCCAGCCGCTGCTGCAACTGATCGGCCAGATAGGTTTCATCCAGTGGTTGCGTATCCAGCGTCGGCGACAGCAGGTAGCGATACGGCAGCAGGCTGGAAGGCAGTGCACCCAGATCGAAGCTGCCATTGAGTACCTGGCTATAGCGCTTGTCGTTGTGCAATGCACTGACCAACCCCTGACTCAGCGCCGCCAGTTGTGTATCGGCAAGCTGGTTGTGGCGGTCGCTCCTGATCGCCAGCAACAGCAGCCGCGAGCCCGGCCCCTCACCGACCTGCTCCATCAACAGACGTTGATCCGGCGTGGTTGGCGCCGGCATGAAACTGCGCAGATCGGTGCTGACCTTCAGACGCTGGCTGACCATCCAGCCGAGCCCGGCCAGTGCCAGCAGCCAGACGATCAGCAGCGTCGCGCGACCACCGCGGCGCATGCTCAGGACGCGCCCTGGCACAGCGTCTGCAACGCTTCGCGGGTCGGCTGTGCGGGCATCTTCGCCGCCAGCGGCCCGAGCAGGTCGACCGCGAGATCGCCATCGGCCTCCTGCATGCGCATGCAGCGCGACTCCTTGCCCACCCCATCGATGGCGATGCTGCGGATGGTTTTCGCCACCTTCGCATCGCGCGGAATCAGGGTCAGGGTCCACGCCCCGGTCGTGTCACCGCTTTGCCGTATCTCGAACGCCTGCTGCAGGCGCCCGGCATCACCACTCAGCAAGGCCACGAAACTATCCAGCAACACTTGCAGCTGCGGGGCACGGCTGAGTGAAAAGTGCCGTGGACTCTTGCCCGCGCGCTGCTGGGTTACTTCGCCATCGGCAATCGTGGCGGTTTCGTCATTGGGATACTGGACATGCCGCTGCAGCTTGTCGCCACCCAGCCACGCCAGCTCGCCGGACACCACCAGCGGACGATCCAGCACCTGCATGAAACGCGCCTCGGCGAACGGCGTGCGTGCCGGCGCGGGCTGGCCCATGGCGGTGATCAACGCTTGCGCCGATGACGATGCCACGGCCGGCGCGGGACTGGCCTCAGACGCCGATGCGTTCGCCCACAGCGGCAGTGACATGCTCAACAGGAGCGCGCAGATCTTGCTGCCAGAAATCATAAAAGTTGAACCAGTTGTAGGGAGCGACATGGACATAATGTTCCAGACGTTGCGCGTAACGGGCAATCAGCGCATCCAGTGCCGGGCCGCGCTGCTGTCGCGGAATCTCCACCCGGTCGGCCATCGGCTCGAAGATCAGCCGATAGCGGTTGCCGCCCAGATACAGGCCGAAGCACAGCACCACCGGTACCTGCAGCGTATGCGCCAGCAACCATGGGCTGATCGGAAACGGCGCCGGTGAACCGAGGAACGGCGCATGCCGCAGCACCTCATGCCCGCGCCCGCGGTCGGCCAGCATCGCCACCACGGCACCGGTCTGGCAGGCCTCGGACATCGCCAGCGCAATCGAGGTGCCATCCTGTGCCGCGTCGATCACGCAGGCACCCACGTCCGGCGCCAGCGCCTCCAGCAGTTCGGTCAACGCCGGGGTCTTCTGCTTGTCCAGCACCACCCGCAAGGGCATTTCCGGACGGCGCGTGCCGAGCGCCCGCAGCGCCTCGAAGCTGCCCTGGTGCGAACCAAACAGCAGCACGCCACGCCCCAGCGCAATGCGCTGCTCGAGCAGTTCCAGGCCCTCGGTCTCGATCTGGAACGGCTTCTCGCCATGTACCAGCAGGAACACCCGATCCATCAGCGTGGCCGCGAAATAATGCAGGTGCTTGAACACCTGCCACGGCATCACCGGCTCGCCGAACACGCGCTGCAGGTACTGCTTCGACGCCACGCGTTCTGGCCGGCGGCGCAGGTAGAAATACAGCGTGATCGGATACAGGCACAGCCGCGCCACGCGACGTCCGCCGTACAGCGCGATCGTGCGGATCAGCCAGATCGCGAAGCGACCGCCGCCTTCCGGGCGGCTCTGCCAGTGTTCGTTCGTACTCATGCCGCTCCCTCGACCAGACCGCGTGCCAGCAAGCTGCCGTCACGCCGGATCTCGAAACGGAACCGCGAGCGGTCCGCTTCCGTCAGATGCAGCATGGCCGCCTCATCCGGCAGCAACGGCGCCACGAACTTCGCCTCCAGCACGCGCACCAGCCGCTGCCCGCGCCACACGCGCAAGGCCAAGGCCACCTGTTCCAGCAGCATGACTCCCGGCACCAGCGGATGGCCAGGGAAATGCCCCGGCAACGCGGGATGACTGGCGTCGATGCACAGCGCCTGCTCGAAACCGGCGCCATTCATGACGCGGCAGTCCGGTTGCCGTGCATCAGCTGCGGCCAGTGCAGGGCCAGCTGCCGCAACATGTCGTGCAGGCCGGGATGACTCAGGTGGCGCAAGTGCCAGCGGCGGTAGCCGTATTCGAGCAGGAACGCGGCACCGAGCAGCACGTAACTACCTACATGCAGCCACGCCGTGGCCCAGCGATCGGACACCAGCAACGGCGAGACGATGCCGAAATGCGCCAACAGGCCACTGTGCTCGGCACACAACAGCAGCACCGCGAGTACCGCCGCCTGCGTCGCCAGCAACAGGGTCCAGAACCAGGTGAGTTGCCGGGCATAAGCCGCCACGCCGGGCTGCGTCAGCCGATCGGCACCTTCGATGGCGACGATGAAGCGTGCCACCAGCGGCTCGGATGTGCCCAGCGTGCTGCCAAACCCGCAGGCCAGCAGCACATTGATCAGCACCGGCACGGTTTCCAGCAGCAGGCCAGCGAATCCATACAACGAAAGCAGCAGGAACCCCACCAGCATGCCCAGCCAGACCAGCCATGGCCCGGTACGGCGCGTCTGCAGCCGCGGCAGCAGCACTGCCGTCAGCAGCACCAGCAGCGCCGCCAGCGGGAAAATCTGCCGATGCGTCATCGCGCCGGCGATCGCCAGCAACGGATAGGCGAGCAGCAACGGCCGCACATAACGCCGCGTCGCACTTTCAGCAGATGAGGAGGAAGACGTCATGCAGCATTCCACGATGGCAGCACCGGCTGCGCAAGCCTGCCACTGGCGGGGGAATACCGCGTGATGAAACAGGCGTCACCGTGTCGCTCACGAACCGACATCAGCCGACGCGGTGCTGCTCGACATGTGCGGACAGCGTGCGCAGACTGGTGAAGATCTGCCGGTTGTCCGGGTTGTCCGAGCGCAACTGGAAACCGTAGCGCTTGGAGATGGCCAGCGCGATTTCCAGCGCATCGATCGAATCCAGTCCCAGCTCGCCACCAAACAACGGCGCATCCGGATCGATCTGTTCCGGAGTGACCGTCTCGAGATTCAGGCATTCCACGGTCAAGGTAGCCAATTCGCGCTGCGCCGCTGTCTGCTCTGCCATGCTCGGTTCCGTACTCTAGATTCATTGCCTCCCCCCGGTGGCAGTGGCCGCGGAGTGTAACATAGCGCCCTTGTCGTTCCCCGGTTGTAGGCAATGATTCAGGGATGTGAAGATCCACTGCTCGAACCACTACAACGTCATGCGCCACGCATTTCCTACCGGATTGCGGACGCCGCCGCTGCGCTGAACGAACCCGGTACGCTGGCGTTGTTCGGCTTTGGTGCCGGCAGCCCGAGCTCGGACGATCCGCGCTACCTGCGCGTGGCGCTGGAGTGTTTCGACGCGCCCACGCCGCTGGAGCTCTGGCAGGTCGATGCGCCGGTCATCCACGGCAGCGACGGCGCGTTGCGCTGGTCAGCCGGCAGCGGCTGGCTGTTTGCGGCGATCGAGCTGGACGAAGCCGAGCATGGCGGCCCCAGCGCCACCGCGCAGCTGGCGTATGAGCACTTGCACCGCTTCGTCGCCGCACGTGGCGCGCAGCACGTGCTGCGCGTTTGGAACTACCTCGGCGCAATCAATCATGGCGAAGGTGATGCCGAGCGCTACAAGCATTTCTGTGATGGCCGCGCCGCCGGCATGGGCGACCTCTTCGCCGAAGGGTTCCCTGCCGCCACCGCGATCGGTCATCACGGTGACGTGCACCGGCTGCAGGTCTACCTGCTGGCCTGCGACCAGCGCGGTACCCGGGTGGAAAATCCGCGCCAGGTCAGCGCGTGGCGTTACCCGCGCCAGTACGGCCGTACGCCGCCCAGCTTTGCCCGTGCGATGGCGCTGCCGGCGCAGGATGCACTGGCGATCTCCGGCACTGCAGCCGTGGTCGGCCATGCCTCGGCGCATCACGACGATCTGGATGCCCAGCTCGACGAGACCCTGATCAACCTCGAAGCGCTGCTCGCCAGCGCCGACATGGCGGCCGGTTTCGATACTCACTCGCCGCTGAAAGCCTACGTGCGTCATGGCGCCGATGCATCGCGCGTGCGCGAGTTTTTCCGACGCCGCCTGCCCGGCGTACCGGTACTGCTGCTGCACGGCGATGTCTGCCGCAGTGAGTTGCTGGTGGAGATCGACGGCTGGCGCTACACCTGAGGACGAGTAACGAGTGAGGGCTGCGCTTCCACTCGTTTCTCACTCCTCACCTACTCAGTTCTGCTTCACCGGCCGCTTCCAGCCGGGGAAACTCTGCTGCCTGCCGCGCGCCACGGTGAGCTCACCCTCCGGCGCATCATGCGTGATCACCGAACCGGCACCGATGGTGGCTTGCGCACCAATCGTGACCGGCGCCACCAGCGCGCTGTTCGAACCGATGAAGGCGCCATCGCCGATGCGGGTGACGAATTTGTTCACGCCGTCGTAGTTGCAGGTGATGGTGCCGGCGCCGACGTTGACGCCGCGGCCGATCTCGGTGTCGCCGAGGTAGCTGAGGTGATTCGCCTTGCTGCCTTCGCCAATGAGCGTCTTCTTGGTCTCCACGAAATTGCCGACATGCACGCCGGCCTCCAGTTCGGTGCCGGGGCGCAGCCGCGCGAACGGGCCGATCGTGCAGGGGCCGTGGGTAATCACGCCCTCCAGATCGCAATGCGACTGCACCACCGTACCGGCCGCCAGCTGCACGTCCTTCAGGCGGGTGAACGCGCCGATGTGCACATCGTCACCGAGCCGCACCTGGCCTTCGAGGATCACGTCGATGTCGATCTCGACATCGCGGCCAGCGTCGACGGTGCCACGCACATCGATGCG
This sequence comes from Rhodanobacter sp., assembly GCA_050737735.1. Classification (GTDB taxonomy): domain Bacteria; phylum Pseudomonadota; class Gammaproteobacteria; order Xanthomonadales; family Rhodanobacteraceae; genus Rhodanobacter. Next base: position 42,678 of record JBOHYM010000063.1, read on the forward strand.
CAAGGGATCGGCCAGTCGCACACCCTCGGCCAGCAGCGCGTGGGCGGTACGTTGACGATACGCCGCCTCCAGTTCGGTCAGCTGCAGCGGATTGTTGGCGCCGGCGGCCTCTACCGGATCCGCGCATTCAACGCTGAGCGCGGCGCGGGCTTCTTCGGCCGCCATCTGGAAGATATCGGTGAGGTAGTACTCGCCCTGGGCGTTGTTGCGATCCAGCCGCTTGATCCAGCCGCGCAGCGCCTTCGCGTCGGCCACCAGGATGCCGGTGTTGACCAGGTTGACCGCGCGCTGATCGGCGTCGGCGTCCTTCTCCTCGACCACCGCGCGTACCTTGGCATTGCCGTCGCACAGCACCCGGCCGTAGCCGTGCGGATCGGCAAGCCGGGTGGTGAGCAGGCTGAAGCCGCCTTCCGCCGCCACCAGCTGCCGCAGCGTCGCCACCCGGGTCAGCGGCACGTCGCCGTACAGCACCAGTACGCGCACATCCGTGGGCACGCCGGCAAGCCCCTGCTCCACCGCATGGCCGGTGCCTAGCCGCTCGGCCTGCAGCACCCAGTGCAGATCGGCCTGACCGGCAAACGCAGCCTGCACCTGCTCGCCGCCATGGCCGTAGACGATGTGGATCGCCGCTGGCTGCAAGGCACGCGCCGCGGCGATCACATGGGCCAGCAGCGGCCGGCCGGCCAGCGGCATCAGCACCTTGGCCCGGTTCGATTTCATCCGCGTGCCGGCGCCGGCGGCGAGGATGATCACATGCAGGTTTGCAACTTCCATAGCGCTCCCACGGCCATCTGGAGATAGTGACGGCGCAGGATACATCCTGCCTCGGTCCGAACTGTGGCTCAATGCTTCACTTCCTCTGTTGCCGGCTTGCGCTTCTGCAGCTGCGGCGCATAGGCCTTGACGAAGGCGTTGCGCAGCACGCCGAGGATCGCCTGGGACGTATCCAGCTGCTTGTCATCGATACGCCCGCTGATCGGCACGCGGGTGGCGAATTGATCGTTCGCATGGTTCTCGAACAGCGAGACCACGCCCTGCGCCAACGCTTCGTAGGCCAGCTTGATCGGCCCCTTCCTGTCCTGCACCACATCCTGCTTCCAGCTGAAGAGCTTCAGGTCATGGAAAATCGGTTTGGCGTAGCCATCCAGCTGGCCATTTCTGGCCTCCAGCTCCATCGTGAAGGTACCGCTGCCACCTGCAAAATCCAGCCCGGCATAGGCTTGCGCGAGCGCGTTGGCCCGGGTGAGCTGGATACCGGTGACCTGCAGCTGGTAGGAAAAATCGCCGAAGTGGCTCAGTGGATCGAAGCTGGCGCTCGTCTCAAACGGCGCGTCGCCGAGGATCTTCGCGGTGGCATGCAGGGTGGCCACGCGATTGCCACTGCGCCGCTGGATATTGGTGAGGTTGGTGACGGTTGCATTGACGTCGGTCATCTTCAGATCGACGCGCGGGTTCGATACGAAGCTCTGGAAGGTCACCGTGCCGTTGCTCACGTTGACTTCATCCAGCCGTACCGGTGCCAACAACCTGAGCTCGGCGCGCCAGTCCACGCCCTTGCCGGTCTGGCTGTCCCCTTCGCCATGGCCCTCGACAAAGTTGACCACGGGATCGGTGAAACTCACCTTGCCGCGAAACACGCCATGGCTCAACGCGGCCCAGCGCAGTTCGATATCGGCACGCGGAGTATCGAGCAAGGGCGCGGGCAGTTTGCCGGTCGTCTTGACGATGCGCAGCCCATGGATGGTGTAGCCGCCGCGCCACAGATGCAGGCTGATATCCGCGATCTGGCCATGGTAGTCACCCATCCGATCCATGCGGGTGTTGAGATAATGCTTCGCCGCATAAGGCAGCAACGCGCGCGCGATCACCATAAGCAGGATGACGACCAGCAACCGGCCAAGGTGTCGACGATGATGAGGTTTCATGGGGTCGATCCGCGGCGCAAGTCCGTCCATTCTAGATACCGACATGTGCGCGCGGTGTGGATGGCTCGCGGCCGCTACGGATGCGCTGCCCCGGACGCTTCCGTGAAGACGGAGGGCTGGCCGGCGTGGCACTCGAATCGGAACACGTAGCTCAAGCTGAACGGCCTGGTCTCGCTGTCCACCTCATGCGTGTTGCCATTGGCGTCGGCGGCCCAGTGTTCGATCTGCAGCGGGGTGAACCGCCATTGCAGCGCCGCCACGCGAACGGCGGCAAAGAACTGTTCCCAGCGTGGCGTGGCCGACCACTCGTCCACCACGATCCTGCGCACGTCGCTTACCTTGCCGGTCTTGTCCACGCTCAACCGTGCCTGCACTTCTTGCGGCGGGAGGCAGGCTGCAAGCTGGCTGGCCGGGTAGACCGGCGTCACGCGCTGGAGCGGCGTGGCACCCGTGGAAACATCCCCCAGCGCCAGGTGATAGCGCGTCGTCCCCGGCGGCGGCGCCATCCGCCACGAGGCGTCGTCACGCGACGGTGGCAGCGCAATGCGCGGTGAGCTGGCGCAGCCAGTCAGTACCAGCAGCATGGTGCAACCTGCATACCGCCATGGAACGATCTGCCCTGTCATGCACGTCGCCCATTCATCAGCCCATCGATATGCTGCCCACGCAAAAACGCCGGCACAAGGCCGGCGTTCACTGTTTCTGACTAAAAAGAGGCAACCCCTCAGTGCTTGAGGTTCTTGCGCAGGCGCTCCAGTGCCTGCAGCTGGGTCATCGCCTCGACCAGCTTGGCCTGCGCCTCGGCAATGTCCACCGCGTCGGTGCGGTTGGCCAGCGCGTCCTCGGCTTCCTTCTTGGCGCGCTGCGCGGACGCCTCGTCCAGGTCGGACGCGCGGGCGGCGGTGTCGGCCAGCACGGTGATCACCTGCGGCTGCACTTCCAGGATGCCGCCGGAAACCCAGAATTGCTGACGCTCACCACCGGCCAGCACCACGTCGACGTGGCCCGGCTTGAGGCGGGTGATCAGTGGGGCGTGGCGGGGTGTGATGCCCAGCTCGCCCAGCTCGCCGGTGGCGACCACCATCACAGCGTCGCCGTGATAGATCTCGGCTTCGGCACTGACGATGTCGACACGAATGGTATGGGTCATTTCAATGTCTCGCTTTGCTCGACGGGAATGGGGAATCGGGAATCGGGAATGGGAAGAGCGAAGAGGCGCGGTGCTGCAGCTCTACGATTCCCGATTCTCCATTCCCGACTCCCGGCTTTCAGATCAGGCCGCCTTCTTGGCGCCCATCTCTTCGGCCTTCTTGACCGCCTCGTCGATACCGCCAACCATGTAGAACGCCTGCTCCGGCAGGTGATCTACGTCGCCGTCGACGATCATCTTGAAGCCGCGGATGGTTTCCTTCAGCGGCACGTACTTGCCCGGCGAGCCGGTGAACACTTCGGCCACGTGGAACGGCTGCGAGAAGAAACGCTCGATCTTACGCGCGCGCGACACGGCCTGCTTGTCTTCTTCGGACAGCTCGTCCATGCCGAGGATCGCGATGATGTCCTTCAGTTCCTTGTAGCGCTGCAGCGTGCCCTGCACGCGGCGGGCGACGTCGTAGTGCTCGACGCCGATCACGTTCGGGTCCAGCTGACGGCTGGTGGAATCGAGCGGATCGACCGCCGGGTAGATACCCAGCGAGGCGATGTTGCGGCTCAGCACCACGGTCGCGTCCAGATGGGCGAAGGTGGTCGCCGGCGACGGATCGGTCAGGTCATCCGCGGGCACGTAGACGGCCTGGATCGAGGTGATGGATCCCGTCTTAGTGGACGTAATGCGCTCCTGCAGCACGCCCATTTCCTCGGCCAGGGTGGGCTGGTAGCCCACGGCGGACGGCATACGGCCGAGCAGTGCGGACACTTCGGTACCGGCCAGCGTGTAGCGGTAGATGTTGTCGACGAAGAACAGCACGTCACGACCCTTGCCGGAAGCGTCCTTCTCGTCGCGAAAGTACTCGGCCATGGTCAGGCCGGTCAGCGCCACGCGCAGACGGTTGCCCGGCGGCTCGTTCATCTGGCCGTACACCATCGCGACCTTGTCGAGCACGTTGGAGTCTTTCATCTCGTGGTAGAAGTCATTGCCCTCGCGGGTACGCTCACCCACGCCAGCGAACACCGACAGGCCCTCGTGCGCCTTGGCGATGTTGTTGATCAATTCCATCATGTTGACGGTCTTGCCGACGCCGGCGCCGCCGAACAGGCCGACCTTGCCGCCCTTGGCGAACGGGCACATCAGGTCGATCACCTTGATGCCGGTTTCCAGCAGGTCGTTTGCGGCGGCCTGGTCGTCGTAGCTCGGCGCCTCGCGATGGATCACCCACTGGGCTTCCTCGCCAATCGGACCGGCTTCGTCGATCGGGTTGCCGAGCACGTCCATGATGCGGCCGAGCGTCTGCTTGCCGACCGGCACCTTGATGCCTTCGCCGGTGTTGCGGGCGATCAGGTTGCGGCGCAGGCCGTCGGTGGAACCGAGCGCGATCGTGCGCACGATGCCGTCGCCCAGCACCTGCTGCACTTCCAGCGTGATCTCGGTGCCGTCGATCTTCAGTGCGTCGTACACCTGCGGTACCTGATCGCGCGGAAACTCGACGTCGATAACCGCGCCGATGATCTGAACAACTTTGCCCTGGCTCATTGGGGTAACTCCACCTGATAACTTGAATGTGTCGTGATGGGAATCGGGAGTGGGGAATCGGGAATCGTCAAAGCGCGGATCGCTGCTGTTTCGATTCCCTATTCCCTATTCTCCATTCCCGGATACTTAAACCGCCGCCGCACCGCCGACGATTTCCGAAATTTCCTGGGTGATCGCGGCTTGACGGGCCTTGTTGTAGATCAGTGTCAGTTCGCCGATCACCTTGTTCGCGTTGTCCGACGCGCTCTTCATCGCCACCATCCGCGCGGCGTGCTCGCTGGCCAGATTCTCCAGCGACGCCTGGTACACCACCGACTCGATGTAGCGGCCCAGCACGTGCTCAAGCACGGCCTGCGCATCCGGCTCGTAGATGTAGTCCCAGTCATGGCTCGCTTCCACCTTGACCCCGGCATAGGCCGACTCGCCGGCCGCCTGGTGCGCTTCCATTTCCGACGCCACCAGCGGCAGCGGAAGCAGCGCGTCGATGGTCGGCTTCTGCGTCATGGTGTTGACGAAGTCGTTGTAAGCGAGGAACACGCGATCCAGTCCGTTGGACGTATAGGTATCCATCATCACCTTGATCACGCCGACCAGCTGCTCCAGCTTCGGCTTCTCGCCGAGATGGCTGACGCTGCCGATCAGGTTGATGCCTTTGAGCCGGCGGAAGAACGAGATCGCCTTCTGGCCGATCGCCACCACGTCCACCTGCACGCCCTGCTGCTGCCACTCGGCGATCGCCGGCAACAGGCGACGGAACAGGTTGGAGTTGAGGCCGCCGCACAGGCCGCGGTCGGTCGACACCACGATGTAGCCGACCCGCGCCACCTTGTCGCGCTCGGTCAGGAACGGATGGCTGAAATCGGTACTGGCCTGCGCCACGTGCGCGATCACCTTGCGCATCGAGCGGGCATACGGACGCGAGGCCTTCATCATGTCCTGCGCGCGGCGGATCTTCGCAGCAGAGACCATTTCGAGCGCGCGCGTGACCTTGCGCATGTTCTGCGTGCTCTTGATCTTGGTTTTGATTTCGCGTCCGCTGGCCATTTGTCTCGCTCGCTGTGCTTGCTCGGGGAATCGGGAATCGAGAATGGGGAATCGCCAGTGGCGGCGCGGCCCGATGCTTTCCGATTCCCTATTCCCTACTCCCGATTCCCGGCTCTACTTACCAGCTACCGGTTTTCTTGTACTCGTCCAGCGAAGCCTTGAAGGTGGCTTCGATGTCGTTGTTCCAGTCACCGGTGGCTACGATCTTGGTCATCAGCTCGGCGTGGTTCTGGTGCATGAACGCGTGCAGGCCCTTCTCGAACGGCAGCACCTTGTTGACCGGCAGGTCGTCGAGGTAGCCCTTCTCGGCGGCGTACACCGACAGCGCCAGTTCGGCGATCGACAGCGGCGAGTACTGCGCCTGCTTCATCAGCTCGACGACGCGCTGGCCACGATCGAGCTGGGCGCGGGTGGCCGGGTCCAGATCCGAGGCGAACTGCGCGAACGCGGCCAACTCGCGATACTGGGCCAGTGCCAGCTTCACGCCGCCGGACAGCTTCTTGACGATCTTGGTCTGCGCGGCACCGCCGACGCGGGACACCGAGATACCGGCGTTTACGGCCGGACGGATACCGGCGTTGAACAGATCGGTCTCCAGGAAGATCTGACCGTCGGTGATCGAGATCACGTTGGTCGGCACGAACGCCGAAACGTCGCCACCCTGGGTCTCGATGATCGGCAGCGCGGTCAGCGAACCGGTCTTGCCCTTCACTTCGCCGTTGGTGAACTTCTCGACGTATTCCTCGGACACGCGCGACGCGCGCTCGAGCAGACGGCTGTGGAGATAGAACACGTCGCCCGGATACGCCTCACGGCCCGGCGGACGCTTCAGCAGCAGCGAGATCTGGCGGTAGGCCACGGCCTGCTTGGACAGATCGTCATAGACGATCAGCGCGTCTTCGCCGCGATCGCGGAAGTACTCGCCCATCGCGCAACCGGAGTACGGCGCGACGTACTGCAGCGCGGCCGACTCGGACGCCGAGGCGACCACGATGATGGTGTTGGCCAGTGCGCCGTTCGCTTCGAGCTTGCGCACCACGTTGGCGATCGACGAACGCTTCTGGCCGATCGCGACGTAGATGCACTTAATGCCGGAATCCTTCTGCGCGATGATCGCGTCGATCGCCAGCGCGGTCTTGCCGGTCTGGCGGTCGCCGATGATCAGCTCGCGCTGGCCACGGCCGACCGGGATCATCGCATCGACCGACTTGTAGCCGGTCTGCAGCGGCTGGTCGACCGACTTGCGCCAGATCACGCCCGGCGCGACCTTCTCGATCGCCGCGTTGAGCTTGGCGCCGAGCGGACCCTTGCCGTCGATCGGATTGCCCAGCGCGTCGACGACGCGGCCGAGCAGCTCCGGACCGACCGGCACTTCGAGGATGCGGCCGGTGGTCTTGGCGGTGTCGCCTTCGCGCAGATGCTGGTATTCACCGAGCACCACCGCGCCGACCGAGTCGCGTTCAAGATTCAGCGCCAGTGCAAACGAGTTGCCCGGCAGTTCAATCATTTCGCCCTGCATCACGTCGGCCAGGCCGTGGATGCGCACGATGCCGTCAGACACGCTGATGATCGTGCCTTCGTTGCGTGCTTCCGCGCCAAGCTTGAACTGCTCGATGCGGTTCTTGATCAGTTCGCTGATCTCGGACGGATTCAAAGTCGTGCTGGACATGGTGGTTATCCTGAAAATCTAGAAACGAAGCTCTTTCACGGAGTCCGGCCATGGATGGCCGGTTTTGCTCTTCGCGAAACGGATTTCGCGTTTAATCAAATTATCCGGCCACGGACGGCCGGTTTTGCTCTTCGCGAAATGGACTTCGCGTTAAATCAATTTGCCAATGCGCCGGCCAGCTTCGCGAGACGCCCGCGAGCGGAACCATCAATCACTTCTGCGCCGGTATCGATCACCACGCCAGCCAGCAGCGAGGCATCGACCTTGGTTTCCAGTTCGATCTCGCGCTTGAAGCGGCGCTTCAGCGATACCTTGAGCTGCTCGGCCTGCGCAGCGTCCAGTGCCATTGCGCTGGTCACCTTGACCAGCAGCTGCGACTCGGACTCGCGCTTGAACGCCTCATACAACTCGGCCACTTCCGGCAGCAAGGCCATGCGACGCTGCTCGGCCATTTCGCCGAGGAACTGCGCGAACGGCGCATCGGCAGCCATGCCGGCCGGCAGATGCAGCGCGACCAGCTGGGCCGGCAGCACACGTGGATCGGTGCCGAGTTCGGCGACACGCGCATCGGCAGCCACCGCGGCAGCGAAGGCCAGTGCCTGCGACCACACACTGAGCGAACCGGCCGCATGTGCCACTTCAAACGCGGCGCGGGCGTACGGACGAGCGAGGGTGATTGCCTGGGCCATTAGAGTCTCCCCATGGTCTTCCAGCCGTTCGCGCCGGAAGCTGTTTGCGCGCAGGCCAAGGAAGAATGAAGGAGTGGACGTCCGTCCACGACCGAGCGATGACGCCGGGATGCGGGCAAACAGACCCGGCCCCGGAATGGATAGGTGCTGGGGTTGCCGTCGCGTGGCCGCCATGCGGCAGCGCGCGGCTTGGCCTGCCAGCCAGGCAGGTGCTGCGCCACGCATTACCACCTGACGGTCACGCGATGGCAACGCGGGGTGCTTGGAGATCGTGAACAGGCTCTTACGCCACCGGGGGAGTGTCGGCCGGCCCGTCGCAGGCGCCCCGTTCTTCGGCACGATCCCGCAGCGGATCGCGCTGGGCTGTGCCCTGCTGGCG
>JBOHYM010000064.1:0-17339 GCA_050737735.1 Rhodanobacter sp.
TCCTGTGCGCGATGCTCTTCGACACGTGGCGGAAGAGCTCGCGCACAGGGTGCGCTCCTACGGGAAACTCCATGACCGATCTCCACACCGCCGCCAAACGCTGCCTCGACGCGACCGACCCGGCCGAGAAACTGCGCCTGACCCATGAAACCTGGCAGGCCTTTCTCACGGGCGAGCTGCGTGCCGATCCTGCCTCGCCGATGCCCGAGCCGATCGGTACACCTGGTCGCCCCGCAAAACCGCGGCTGGTCAATGCGCGCCAGGTGCCGCAGCGCGGACTCGGCAGTGCGGAAGGTCGCGCCGCCCTGGTGCATGCAGTGGCGCATATCGAATTCAACGCGATCAACCTGGCCTGGGACGCGGTCTATCGCTACCGCGGCAAGGCGGATGCGTATTACCGCGACTGGGCCAGCTGCGCCAACGACGAGGCGCGCCATTTCGCGATGTTGGCCGAACGACTGGCCGAACTCGGCCACGCTTACGGTGACTTCGACGCCCACGACGGCCTGTGGGCGATGGCCGAGAAAACCGCACATCACGACACCGCCCGCATGGCGCTGGTGCCGCGCGTACTGGAAGCGCGCGGGCTGGATGTCACCCCCGGCATGATCGAACGCCTGCGCCATCTCGGTGACACCGGCACGGTGGCGATTCTCGAAGTGATTCTGCGCGAGGAAGTGGCTCACGTCGCCGCCGGCACCCGCTGGTATCTGGACTGCTGCGAGCGCGATGGCATCGAGCCGGTCGACACGTTCTTCGCGCTGCTGCGCGAGTACATGGGCGTCAGCCTGCGCGGGCCGTTCAATCGGCCGGCGCGGCTTGAGGCGGGTTTCGTCGAGGCTGAGCTCGATCGACTTGCTGCGCTAGCCGAAATCGGCTGAGTTGCGTATCTTGTTGCAGACATGAAAAAGCCGGCGCAAGGCCGGCTTCTTCATCGAATTTGGTCGGGGAGACAGGATTCGAACCTGCGACTTCTACGTCCCGAACGTAGCGCTCTACCAGGCTGAGCTACACCCCGTGGGAAGCCGCGTATCTTAATCGCCGTACGGGAGCTTGGCAACAGGTTCGATGCATCTTGTTGCCAAGCAGCTGCAGAAGGCACATGGCGTTCTGCTAATCTTGACGGCTGTCGTCGCTCGGTCAGCGGTCAGACCGAATGTTCCCCATCGTCAGTAGAGGATTCCATGGCGCTTACCCCGGCCCGCACCATGCCCGGCGTGCTCGAGCTGTTGCCGCTCGACCAGATCGCGTTCCAGCGCATGCTCGACGTGATCCGCCGCAATTACGAGCGTTTCGGCTTCCTGCCGATCGAGACGCCGGTGATCGAATACTCCGATGTGCTGCTGACCAAGACCGGTGGCGAGACCGAGCGGCAGGTGTATTTCGTGCAGTCGACCGGTGGCTTGGAGAAGATGAATGCACTTGGGAAAATGGTGCTGGAATCCGAAGGATTCCGTTCCGGTTCTGTAGAGCTTCCGCCAACAGGAAACCCTGAGCTGGCACTCCGCTTCGATCTCACCGTGCCGCTGGCGCGTTATGTCGCCGAACACGAGCGCGACCTGAGTTTCCCGTTCCGTCGCTACCAGATGCAGAAGGTGTACCGCGGTGAGCGCGCCCAGCGCGGCCGTTTCCGCGAGTTCTACCAGTGCGACATCGACGTGATCGGCAAGGATGCGCTGTCGGTGCGCTACGACGCCGAGATTCCGGCGGTGATCTACAGCGTGTTCCGTGAACTGAACATCGGCGCATTCACGATCCAGCTCAATAACCGCAAGCTGATGCGCGGCTATTTCGAGAGCCTCGGCATCGTCGACGGCGAGCAGCAGATGCTGGTATTGCGCGAGGTCGACAAGCTGGACAAGCGTGGCGCCGATTACGTGCGCGATACGCTCACCGGCGAAACGTTCGGCCTGAGCGCCGAGGTGGCGCAGAAGATCCTCGCCTTCGTGCAGGTGCGCTCGTCCTCGCTGCAGGACGCTTACGACAAGCTCGATGCGCTGGGCGCCGGCCCGGAGGCGATGGAGCAGGGTCGTGCCGAACTGAAGGAAGTGCTTGGCCTGATCCATGCGTTCGGCGTGCCGGAATCGCATTACGCGCTGAACCTGTCGATCGCCCGTGGCCTCGACTACTACACCGGCACGGTCTACGAGACGACCTTGAACGATCACCCGCAGATCGGCTCGATCTGCTCGGGTGGGCGTTATGAAAACCTGGCCAGCCAATACACCAAGTCACAGCTTCCGGGTGTCGGCATTTCGATCGGCCTGACTCGGTTGTACTGGCAGCTGCGCGATGCCGGTCTGATCAGCACCGCGACCAGCACGGTCGACGTGCTGGTGACCCAGATGGATGCGGCACAACTGCCGGCCTATCTCGCGCTGGCTGGCGAGCTACGTGGTGCCGGCATCGCCACCGAGGTGGTGCTGGAGGGTGGCAAGCTCGGCAAGCAGTTCAAGTACGCCGACCGCGCCGGCATCCGCTTCGTGATCGTGCTGGGCGAGGACGAGATCGCCAAGGGCGTGGTGACCGTGAAGGACCTGCGCCGCGAGGACCAGTTCGAGGTCGCGCGCAGCGAACTGGTCAAGACCATGCGGGTGGAACTGGAGCAGGCTGCGGCGATGGGCTGAAAGCCTGCAGCTCGGCGATCAGGGAATGGACGACGCAATTCTTCAGTGAGGCAGCAGTGAGTAAATTCGACACCATCGTTCTCGACGGCAACAGCCTTACCCGCGCCCAGCTGGTGGCGGTGGCACGCCATGGCAACAAGATTTCGCTGGACCCGGTAGGTCTCAAGCGTGTGCAGCGCGCCGCCGATTTCCTCGCCGAGAAAGTCAGCTGTGGCGAACCCACGTATGGCGTGACCACCGGTTTTGGCAGCAATGCCGACAAGCTGTTGGGTGCGCATCGCCTGCGCGATGAGCTGCCAGGCAGCAACCCGCACAAGCCCGAAGGCACGCTGCTGGAAGAGCTGCAGCACAACCTGATCATCACCCACGCCGTATGCGTCGGTAAGCCGTTCGGCGAAGACGTGGTGCGCGCGATGCTGCTGATCCGCATCAATACGCTGATGCGCGGCCACTCGGGCATTCGGATCAGCACGCTCGAAGCGTTGACCGCGATGCTCAATGCCGGCGTGGTGCCGGTGGTACCGGAGAAGGGTTCAGTCGGCGCCAGCGGCGATCTGGCGCCGCTGTCACATCTGGCGATCGTGCTGCTCGGTGGTGGCGAGGCGTTCCATCAGGGCGAACGTGTATCCGGTGCGGAAGCGCTCAAGCGTGCTGGCCTCACGCCAATCCGGCTGTCATTCAAGGAAGGCCTGGCGCTCAACAACGGCACCGCGCAGATGCTGGCGACGGGTGCGCTGGCGCTGGATACGCTGGAGCAACTGCTGGACACCGCCGACCTCGCCGCGTCGATGACGCTGGATGCGTTTGCCGGTCGCAGCGGTGCGTTGCGTCCGGAAGTGCATGCATTGCGTCCGCATCCGGGGCAGGTCGACACTGCCGCCCATGTGCGCGAGCTGCTGGCCGGCTCCACCCTGGTCGATATCCCTTATCACCTGGTGCCGCGTTTCAAGTCATGGAGCGCCGAGGCATGGAGCGAGTCCGACGATCAGGCGCTCAGCTTCGATATCAGCTGGGACTGGGTACCAGCCAACCAGCGCCATGGGCGCGAGGCGTTCTACAGCCGTTTCCTGCCGTTCAAGGGCGGCAAGAAGCATCAGCCGCAGGATGCCTACAGCCTGCGCTGCATGCCGCAAGTGCACGGCGCAGTGCGCGATGCCTGGACGCAGGCATGCCGGGTGTTCGACATCGAATTGAACTCGGTCACCGACAACCCGCTGATCTTCCCGGACAACGAGGACGCGCAGTTCATCGAGGAGCAGGTGATCTCGGCCGGCCACTTCCACGGCATGCCGTTGGCGCTGGCGATGAGCTATGTGAAGGCGGCGATTCCGGTACTCGCCTCGATCTCCGAGCGCCGCCTCAACAAGCTGGTCGATTCGGCCACGAACGATGGCCTGCCGGCCTTCCTCACCGGCAACGAGGACGGTACCGATTCCGGTTTCATGATCGTGCAGTACACCGCTGCCGCGCTGGTCAACGACCTCGCCACGCGCGCGCATCCGGCCAGCGTGTATTCGGTGCCGACCAGTGCGAACGCCGAGGATCATGTGTCGATGGGCGCGAACGAGGCGCGTCATGTGCTGGAGATGATGGACGACCTCAGCCATGTGCTGGCACTGGAGCTGTACACCGCAGCGCAGGCGCTGGACTATCGCCAGGCGATGTTGAACGCTGCGCGCCGGCTGGCCAGCCGTGGTGGCTGGCAGGCGCTGGCCGCCAAGATCAGCAACGCGCCACGCGAGGATCAGCCGCACTACGCGCAGTTCGTCGCCGAGGTGCAGCAACTCGCCGCCGCGCTGGCCAACGCCGGTGATTTCCATGCTGGCGCCAGCGTGCGTGATGCCCATGCGGTCCTGCGTCAGCACATCGGCTTCATGCACCGCGATCGCGCGATGGATGGCGATGTGCGCACGGTTTGCATACTGGTGCAGCAGGGTGCGTTCCGTCCGTCGCACACTGCCTGAATCATCCCTTTCCTAATGGAGCCCAGCTCATGAGCCTGATCCAGACCCCGGTGTCCTACGGCGAGCTGATCGACAAGATCACCATCCTCGAAATCAAGTCGCGCCGGATCACCGACGCTGCGAAGCTGGCCAACGTGCGCAACGAACTGGATCTGCTCAATGCCACGTGGGGCAACAGCACGGCCTCGCAGACCGATATTGCCGACGAGCGTGCGCGCCTGCTGACGGTGAACGAGCTGCTGTGGGATATCGAGGACAAGATCCGGCTGAAGGAACGCGCGCAGGCGTTCGACCAGGAGTTCATCGAGCTGGCGCGCGCGGTGTATTTCCGCAACGACGAGCGCGCGGCGTTCAAGCGCGAGATCAACCTCAAGCTCGGCTCACAGCTGGTCGAGGAAAAGTCATACCAGGATTACCGCGCAGTCTGATGCTGTCTGTAGGAGCGGCTTCAGCCGCGACGCCTTTGCACGATGCAGGGAAAGCGTCGCGGCTGAAGCCGCTCCTACAGGAAACCCTGGTCGCTTGCTGCGGCTTCGTAGCGCTCGATCACCTCGTCGACGCCGATCAGATCCATCACACCGGGCTTCTCGATCTTGCTGCCCCACGGAATCTCGCTGGCCGGCTTGCCCAGATACTTGCGCGCCGCCTCGTCATACTTGTTCACGCACCAGCGACGCTCGGTGTACGGGCCGGAGCGATCCGGGTTACTCGCCGCATGCAGACCCAACACTTTGGTACCGACAGCGTTGGCCATGTGCATCGGGCCGGAGTCCGGCGTCAGCAGCAGTTGCGCGCGGCCAAGCAGGGCCAGCAATTTCTTCAGCGTGTCCTTGCCGGTGAGGTCCAGTGGCGCGCGCTGACATGTTGCCAGCACCGCATCGGCCATCGCGCGTTCATCGGTTGAAGGGCCGCCCACCAGTGCCACACGCCAGCCATGGGCGGCAGCATGGTCCATCACGGCGGCATAGCGCTCCGGCTGCCAGTTGCGCAGTGCATGACTGGACGTAGGGCTGACCAGCAGGGCGGGTATGTCGCCCGGCAGTTGTGCCGCAGCCCAGGCATGCGCCTCGTCGGGGATCGGGATGTCCCAGCGCACCGAGGTTTGCTTCAATCCGAGCGGCTCGCAGAAGCTGCCGATCGCGTCCAGCACGTGTTCGCCGCTGCGCGCCGGAATACGCTCGTTGATGGCCAGACTGTGCAAATCCTTCGCGCGTGCGCGGTCGTAGCCCACCCGTCGGTCGGCCTTGATGCCCAGACTCAGCAGGTTCGAGCGCATAGCCACCTGCATCTGCAGCAGTGCGTCGAAGCGTCGCCCGCGCAGTGCGGCATGCACCGCACGCATGCCGGCCCAGCCAGCACTCTTGTCGAACGTGACGAACTCCACGCCGGGCAGGTCGCCGACCAGCTTGCGTTCGAGCTTGCCGATGATCCATGTCAGCGAAGTATCCGGCCACGCCTGCTGCAGGGTGCGCACCAACGGCACCACATGGGTGACGTCGCCGATGGCGGAGGTACGCAGCAGGCAGATCGAGGCAGGGGCAGTCATCGGGCGTGAGGTCATGGGGCCTGGGTTAGAATCGGGGCGAACACTGGGCATGATGATGCAGGAACAGACATACAAGGATGCTGCCGGCGCGATTCTGTTCGACGCCACGGTGTCACCACAAGTCGGACCCGACTGGTTCGTGCCTGATTACTGGCGTGGACTGGGCGCCCTGCGCACGCAGGCGGGGGGGCGTGGCGGTGTGGCGATCATTGCGACACCGGTCGGCGAATGCGTGCTGCGGCACTATCGTCGCGGCGGCCTGGTGGCATCGCTGATGGGCGATGGTTATCTGTGGACGGGGGCCGATCGCACGCGCCCTTTCATGGAATTTCGCCTGCTTGGCGAGATCGACCGGCTCGGTCTGCCCGGGCCGGCGGTGGTGGCTGCGCGCTATGTCCGGCATGGCCTTTCCTACAGCGCGGACCTGATCACCCGTCGTATTGCCGACGCACGGACACTGGCCGAATGCCTCGCGGCAGGGCGGCTGGATAGCGAATTGGCTGAAGGGGTCGGTGCGCTGGTGGCGCGTTTTCATCGCGCTGGCATCTGGCATGCCGACCTGAATGCACACAATGTGCTGGTGACACCGGCTCAGCTTTACCTGATCGACTTCGACCGAGGCCGCCGGCGTGCGCTGGCTCTCGCCTGGCAGCAGGCCAACCTGCGGCGCCTGCATCGCTCGTTGCTGAAGCTGGGGGCGGCGGCTCAAGGTGAGGCGGCGTTCGAGGAAGGTATCTGGCAACCGCTACTTTACCGCTACGGGCGTACGCTGACTTCATGAACTGGCATCTGCATTTTCTCGGTGTGGGCGCGGCGCACGCGGTGGAGCTTGGCTCCTCGGCGGTGGTGCTGGAGCGTGACGGGGTGCCGCAGCTGCTGATCGACTGCGGCCCCGACACGCTGGACCGTTACGTGGCTGCCTACGACGCGCTGCCGTCGGCGCTGTACATCACGCACACCCACATGGACCACGTGGCTGGGTTGGAGCGGTTGTTCTTCCGGCTGTGGTTTGACCCGCATCTGCGCGGCACTACCCGGTTGTTCGCCCATGCCGGATTGATCCCGTGGCTGCAGGCGCGGGTGGCCGATTATCCCGGCGCGCTCGCCGAGGGCGGCGTCAATTTCTGGGAAGCGTTCCGGCTGGTGCCATGCACGCGCGGCTTCTGGCTCGATGGCCTGTGGTTCGATGTGTTCGCCACGCGGCATCATGTGCCGGGCACATCCTACGGCCTCGCGCTGGACGGCAGCTTTGTCTATACCGGCGATACCCGTCCGATCCCTGAAGCTCTTGCGCGTTACGCCGGCGGCAACGAGGTGATTGCGCACGACTGCGGTCTGGTCGGCAATCCCTCGCATACCGGCATCGACGACATCGAGCGCGAATATCCCGGTGAAGCGATGCGCGCGCGGCTGCTGCTGTATCACTACGGCAGCGTTGCTGATGGCACGGCGCTGGCCGCACTCGGCTATCGCATAGCCACCCCGGGTGACCGGATAGCCGTGGACAAACCGTCTGCGCCGAGGGTTGACGCCGGCTGAAGCCGCACGGCTTCGCTTGCCTGTATGTAGGCCAGTCGCTTATGATTCCGCTTCTTTGCCGGGCCGGAGTGCTTGCGAGAAGAGTTTCATGCGGAGAGGTGTCCGAGTGGTTGAAGGAGCACGCCTGGAAAGTGTGTATAGGGTAAAACCTATCGCGGGTTCGAATCCCGCTCTCTCCGCCAGTTTCCGAGCAAGTGCGGCAGCTTAAGACGCTGGCGCAACAGCAAAACGACCAAGCAACATCGGTTGACGTCTATGGTGGCCCCGTCGGTCCCCCCGCGACGATAGTTCGCAAACTCCGCCAGGTCCGGAAGGAAGCAACGGTAGCGAATGATTCGGGTGCCGGGGTGTGGCTGGCGGGGCTGCCGCCTTTTCGGGACGTGCTTTACTGACTTACCCTCGCCGACTTGGCACAATCAGCCTTTGCCCCAACGTTGGTAGCCATGTCCTATCAGGTACTCGCTCGCAAGTGGCGCCCGCGCAAGTTTGCCGAACTGGTCGGGCAGGAGCACGTGGTGCGCGCGCTCACCAACGCGCTCGATACCGGGCGCATGCACCACGCCTACCTGTTCACCGGCACCCGTGGCGTCGGCAAGACCACCATCGCGCGCATCTTCGCCAAGTCGCTGAACTGCGAGCGCGGGCAGTCGGCAGATCCCTGCGGCGAGTGCTCGGTATGCACGGCCGTGGACGAAGGTCGCTTTGTCGATCTGCTCGAAATCGACGCGGCCAGCAACACCGGCGTGGACGATGTGCGCGAAGTGATCGAGAACGCGCAGTACGCGCCGTCGCGTGGCCGCTTCAAGGTGTACCTGGTCGATGAGGTGCACATGCTCTCGAAAAACGCGTTCAATGCGTTGCTGAAGACGCTGGAAGAACCGCCACCGCACGTGAAGTTCCTGCTCGCCACCACCGACCCGCAGAAGCTGCCGGTGACGGTGCTGTCTCGCTGTCTGAAGTTCAACCTGAAGCGCCTGCTGCCGGAACAGATCGCCGGCCAGATGCGGCACATCCTGGGCGCGGAAAACATCACCTACGAAGACAGCGCGATCGGTGAGTTGGCCCGTGCTGCCGATGGTTCCCTGCGTGACGGCCTGTCGCTGCTCGACCAGGCGATTGCCTACGGCGGCGGCGCGTTGCATGCCGACGATGTGCGCACGATGCTTGGCAGCGTGGCGCGCGGGCAGGTGCTGGGCGTGCTCGATGCGCTGGCCGCTGGCGACGGTAAGCGGCTGCTGGCCGAGTGCACGCAGATTGCCTCGTATTCGCCGGATTTCGGTGGCGTGCTGGATGATCTGGCCAGCGTGCTGCATCGACTGCAATTGATTCAGCTGATTCCTGGCTACCAGCCTGAGGAAGGCAGCGACGACGACAACGCCCTGGTCGGACTGGCCGCGCGGATGACGCCGGAAGACGTGCAGCTTTATTACCAAATCGCCACTTCCGGCCGGCGTGATCTGGTGCTGGCGCCGGATGCGCGCACTGGTTTCGAGATGGCGCTGCTGCGCATGCTGGCGTTTCGACCGGGTGATGGCGCGCCGGCGGCGCGTGCCGAAAGGCCGGCTGCTGCTTCCAACATGGCGTCACCGGCGGCGCCTGCACGGTCAAGCGCGCCGATGCCGGCACGTCCTGCCGTCGTGACGGAACGCCAGCCGGCTGCACCAGCCCCCATGCGTGCAGAACCGGCGGCGCGCCCGATGACTCCACCCCCGGCAGCAGCTGCGGTGGTTGCACCGGTGGCACGCGACGCCAATGGCCTGCCTAACTGGGAAGCCTTGATCGAACAAGCTGGTCTGCGTGGTCCGTTCGGTCTGCTGGCGCAGAATGCAATATTGCGCGAACGCGACGGCCAGACTTTGGTGCTGGCACTGCAGGCCGCACACATGACGCTGGCGGTGGAGCCGATGGTCAGCCAGATGGAGGAACGTATCGGGCAGGTGCTCGGCGAACGCATCCGCCTGCGTTTTGTCAGCAGCAACCAGGATGCGGCGGCTGCGCAGACGCCAGCGGCACGTGCCGCGCAGGCACGCGATGCGGCCCAGGTGGCCGCCGAACAGGCGATCGAAGGTGATCCGCTGGTGCAGTCGCTGAAGCGCGAATTCGGCGCGCGCGTGGTACCGCAATCCATCAAGCCCCTGGAACGTTGAATCCTTCTTGAAGTTGAATTCGGAGCAGTGTGATGAGAGGACAGATCGGTCAGCTGATGCAGCAGGCGCAACGCATGCAGGAAGACATGAAGCGTGCGCAGGATGAGATCGCGAAACTGGAAGTCACCGGCAGTGCCGGCGGCGGTCTGGTCAATGTGGTGATGACGGGCGCACATGAGGTGCGTCGCGTGCAGATCGACCGGCAGACCTTTGCCGATGATCCGGAAATGGCCGAGGATCTGGTCGCCGCTGCGATCAACGACGCAGTGAACAAGGTGGCCGAGGTCAGCAAGAACAGACTCGGTGGTGTCACGGCCGGGATGAACCTGCCGGCCGGGTTCAAGATGCCGTTTTGATTGACCGTGAACAACGGATCCAATCTTCTCGCTGACTTGATCGAGGCCCTGCGCTGCCTGCCTGGCGTGGGCGGCAAGAGTGCGCAACGGATGGCGTTCCATCTGCTGGAGCGTGAGCGCGAGCGTGGGCTGAAGCTGGCCGCCGTGCTGGAGCAGGCGATGCAGCGCATCGGCCATTGCAGCCAGTGCCGCAACTTCAGCGAAGAGTCGCTGTGTTCGCTCTGCGCCAGCAGCAGTCGCGACCGCCAGGTGCTGTGCGTGGTGGAGTCGCCGACCGACCTGGCAGCGATCGAACAGGCCACCGGTTATCGCGGCCAGTACTTTGTGCTGATGGGGCGCCTGTCGCCGCTGGATGGATTGGGGCCGGAGGAACTGGGGCTGGCACAGCTCACCCAGCGACTGGGTGAGGGCGAGATCGAGGAGCTGATCATCGCCACCAATCCCACGGTCGAAGGCGAGGCCACCGCGCATTACTTGGCGCAGCTGGCGCGTGCCGGTGGTGTACGGCCGACCCGGCTTGCGCATGGCGTGCCACTGGGCGGGGAACTGGAATACGTCGACCGCAGCACGCTGGCGCACGCGTTCGGCGGCCGGCAGCTGCTGGACTGACTCATACGGAGCAAGTGGACATGGGCGACACCATCTTCAGCAAGATCATCCGCCGCGAGATACCGGCCGACATCGTCTACGAGAATGACGAGGTGCTGGCGTTCCGCGATCTGAATCCGCAGGCGCCGGTGCATGTGCTGTTCATTCCCAAGCGACCGTTGGCCACGCTCAACGACGCGGTGGCGAGTGATGCCGAATTGCTCGGCAGGCTGTTGCTGGCTACCGCTGATTACGCCAGGCGGGAAGGTTTTGCCGAGCAGGGCTACCGTACGGTAATCAACTGCAACGAGGACGGCGGGCAGACCGTGTTTCATCTGCATGTGCATCTGCTGGCGGGCCGCCGCCTGCACTGGCCGCCGGGTTGAGTGCAACGACTATCAGTGGATAAAAGAACGCCGGCTTGATGCCGGCGTTCCTGTCTGCGCTTACCTGTGCGGCGGCGGTGGCGGCCGCACCACTATCACCCGCGGGCCACCGTAGTACCCACCATATCCACCATATCCACCGTACCCATAGCCCCACGGTCCACCCCAGTACGGGCCAAAACCAGGACCCCAGAACGGGTCGTAGTAACCCGGCGGGTAGGCCGCGTAGCGCGGGCGTTTCGGCCACAGGTAGACCACATCGGCTTCCACGCGCGGATAGGCGTAGTCGTAATCGCCCACCTTTTGCGATATCGCGCCGTGCAGCGTGCCGGTCACCGTCAGCTCGCGTCCGCGGGTGAATACCTCGGGGTCGTAGAAGCCGGCGCGACAGGCGACGAAGCGTCCCTGGTTGTCGTTGGCGTTGCCGATCGCCGGACGGGCCTCGCTATCCAGCGGGCGCGAGAGCAGGTAGAAGCAGGTTTCCTGCTGACCGGGTTCAGTCTTGATGATCTCGCCGCCCCAGCGTACGCGGGTACCGCCAGCGCCACCCTGCTGCGCACTGGCAGTGGAGACATCGGTGTAGGTGCCCTGGAGCGGTTGCGGGATCGTTGCGCAACCGCCTAATACGGCGATGGCTGCGGCGAGGGTGAGGGGACGGTACAGGGACATGGCAGCTTCTCCATCAGGGGCGGTGGCATGCGCCACCGTGTCGGCTTTCATTTGACCACGCGGGCGACCCGAAAATCCCGAACCGTGCGTTGAAAGTCGCGCAATGATTCAGGCGGCGGTTCGTCATGGGCATATCGCAGTTCCAGGTAACACCTCATCAACAGGTCGAGCTCGCCGCGTTGCCCCGGTAACGCACGGGCAGCGCGGCTCAGGTAATGCTGCGGGCCTTCGCTGGGCCGGCGCACGATGCCCTTGCGTGCCAGCTTGCGCTCCAACTCGCGCAGCGCGGCGCGCAACGGATCGCGCGCCTGTCGCCGTAACAACGCCCATCCCAGGCCGATCGCCATGAACAGCACGCTGCTGATCGCGAGCAGCGCACCCAGCGTCTTCGTATCGGCATCGCGGATGCCGAATGGAGTCAGCAGACTGCGCTGGCGCAGGGCGTCGAAACCGATAACGCCTTGCCCCCACCAGCGGTTGACGATGTCCCAGTGATTTCGCAGCGATTGCAGCCAGCCGCTGTCGTACCACGGCAACTGGCCCTCCGCGGCGGCGGCTGCACCCAGGCTCACGCGTTGCGGGCGCACCGCGCCGGTGGGGTCGATCCGGATCCAGCCGCGACCGGCCAGCCACACCTCGCTCCAGGCATGGGCGTCGGAATAGCGCACCAGCAGATAGTTGCCCAGGGCGTTCCAGTAGCCGCCCTGGTAACCGGTGACCACCCGCGCCGGGATGCCGGCGGCGCGCATCAGCACGGTGAACGCCGAGGAATACTGCTCGCAGAAGCCTTCGCGGGTGTCGAACAGGAAATCGTCCATCGCGTCGCGGCCGAGCGGTGCCGGCGACAGCGTGTAGCGAAAGCCGCCATCGTGGAACAGTGCCAGTGCGGCTTGCACGATCGCGGCATCATCACTGCCATAACGCTGGCGCCATTCGTGCCCAAGTGCGAGGGTGCGCGGGTTGAAGCCGGCAGGCAGGGGCAAGCCGAGGTTGCGTTCGCGCAGGCCGGATTCCGGTTGCAGGCGGTATTGAACGGCTGAGCGTGCCGCATAGGTAAGTGGATCGTTGACCGCCTTGTCGGCCATGACCACGCGATCCTGGCGCATGCCTGCGCCGGCGGGCGCATCGAGCGGCACGTCCAGCATCGGCAGCACACGCTGGTGCGTGGGCTCCATGCTGATCCGGTATCCGGTGCTGCGGATGACCTGCAATTCGGCCGGTGCACGTTGCGCGGCATCCACGTAAGTCCAGCGCGAACCGTCGTAATTCCACATCACATAGGCACGGAAATAACGCTGGTCCGGCGGCGGCGGTGCATCGTCGAAACCGACCCGCAGCGCAGGGCGGTCATCAATCAGCAGGTTGGTGAAGTCGCCCGGCGACATGTTGTCGCTCAGTCCGGTGCGAGCTTCCTTGGGCGAGGGTGCTCCCCACAACGGTGAGCTCAGTCGCGGCACCAGCAGGAACGCCAGCAGCGCCAGCGGCAAGGCTGCCATCAGCAGGCCGAAACCCGGCAGCAGGGAGCCTCGCAGCGTGACAGGTGCCTGTGCTGGCTCCAGTGCACGCAACGTCGCCAGTGCCGGCAGCAGGCCGAGTGCCACGGCCACCGTGGTGACCATGCCCTGATCGAACAGCAGTGCGGTCATCAGCGCAAAGCAGGCGAAACTGATGCCGACGCGGACATCGCGGGTGGACTCGGTCTCCAGCAGTTTCAGGATCAGCAGCCCGACGGCGAGCGCCGTCCCCGGTTCGCGGCCGAAGATGTTGCCGTACTGGGCGATCACCGCCAGCGTCAGCAGTATCAGCAGCGGCAACTTGAGCCAGTGTGGTACGCGGCGAGTGTGCTGGCGCCGCTGCCACCAGCGCCAGCCCAGCGTCACTGTCAGCGCGATATCCAGCCACCACGGCAGGTGCGCTGCATGCAGCCCCAGCACGAAGGCCATGGTCAGGCTTAGCAGATCGAACGCACGGGTGTCGATGGATGATTCGGCGCGGATACGGCGTGGTGTGGCCGAGGTCATGGCAGTTGCGCCAGTGCGCTCATGCAGCGTGCGTAGTGCAGCGGTCCGCTGCCGCTGGCGATCTCGTTGTCCGGCAGCCACAGGCTGTAGTGGCGTCGCTGGGCCTGCGCCTCGCCCAGCCAGCGGGCCAGTCGGGAGATCCGGGTTTCGTTATCCAGTCCGGACAACTGGCGCCAGTCCAGCTGCCATTGCGGGCGGCTTTGTGGCTGCTCGAAATCCTTCACCAGCAGGTTGATGTGACGGGCGCTGACCTTCCAGGCGATGTGCCGTTGCGGGTCGCCGGCGCGGTAATCGCGCAGCGCGGCGAGTTCGTCGCCCCGGTGCAGGCGCATGTGGCGAGCATCGTCCGCGGCAGCGTGCGGTGGCGGGCCATCGTTTTCCGGTCGTGGCCATACCAGCACCGACTGTTCGGGGTGCAGCCAGCTCCATGCGCGAAACAGGCCGAGCGGCCAGGTGCTCCATAACCGCAGTCGCGGCAACGGCTGCCAGCCGCGCCGCCGTGTCGGCAAGCTCAGTTTCACCTGGGCGGACCCGCTTGCATCGATGGCGAAGGCGGTGCAGCTGTGTCCCAGGTCGGCGCGGATCGCGTTGCGGCTGCGCTGCGAGTCGAAGCTCAGGGTGAGTTCCATCGGCTGGCCGGCCAGCGCATGGCCAGCGCGGACATGGTTCAGTCGCAAGCCGTCGAGACTGCGAAACGCCAGCAGCATGCTGGCCGCGCTGGCCGCACCGAGCAGGCAGGTGAGCAGCAGCGCGGCATTGTTGGAGTAGTTCAGCGCGCCGATCATCATCACCAGCAGCAGCACCGAAAAGCCGAGTCCGAAGCCGCTCGGCACGATATAGATGCGCTGCCGGTGCAGTTCGATGGGCAAGCTTTCGGGGCGCCGGTAGCGGGTGAGGGCAGGCAGTCGGCGTTCGGCCCAGGTCTGCACGCGCTGCAAAATATCGCGCATCAATCCACCGCCACCTCGGCCAGCAGTTGCCGCGCCAGCGTATCGCCGCTGGCGCCGCGCGCCGACAGCAGGCGATGGGCGGCCAAGGGCACGAACAGCGCCTGGATGTCTTCCGGCAGGACATGGGTGCGGTTGCTGAGCAGGGCCCATGCACGAGCCGCGCTCAGCAAGGCGAGTCCGGCACGTGGTGACAGGCCCACGCGGATCTCGGCATGCCGGCGGCTGGCGGCAAGCAGGGCCTGCAGATAGTCGAGCAGGGCGCTGCTGGCGGTGATCGCCTGTGCCTGCCGGTACAGTGCGAGCAGGGCCGCACCATCGAGTTGCGGCATCAGCTGAGCCAGCAGGTCGCGGCGATCGCTGCCGGTGAGCAGGGCGCGCTCGGCGGCCGCGTCCGGATAGTCCAGCGACAGTCGCAGCATGAAGCGGTCGAGTTGCGAATCAGGCAGCGGGAAGGTGCCGTTGAGGTCGAGCGGATTCTGTGTGGCGACGACGAAGAAGGGTTGCGCCAGCGCATGGGTCTGGCCATCCACCGTCACCTGGTGCTCCGCCATCGCCTCCAGCAGGGCGCTCTGCGTCTTCGGGCTGGCGCGATTGATCTCGTCGGCCAACAGCAGGCCGGTGAAGATCGGGCCGGGATGGAAGCGGAACTGGCCGGTTTCGCGCTCGTACACGCTGACCCCGATGATGTCCGACGGCAGCAGGTCGCTGGTGAACTGCACGCGCTGGAAGTCGAGCGCGAAGCTTGCGGCCAGCGCGTGGGCGAGCGTGGTCTTGCCCACGCCCGGCACGTCTTCCAGCAGCAGATGGCCGCCGGCAATCAGGCAGGTGAAGGCCAGTTTCACCTGGCGCGGCTTGCCCAGCAGGACCTGGTTGACCTGGGCCATCGCGGCATCCAGGCGCTGCTGCAAACCTTCATCGCGTAGCGGAGTGATGGCGGCCATGGTTCCTTCGGGGCAAGGCGGGTTGGGGGCTTGCGGCAGTGTAGCGACTGTCTGGCCTGGACGAGCCTATGGCAGTTCGATCCCGACATCGCGCAGCAAGCGCGCCAGCGCGATCAGCGGCAAGCCGATCAGGGCGCTGGGGTCGCGGTTGCCGATCGACTCGAACAGGCTGATGCCGAGGCCTTCGCATTTGAAACTCCCGGCGCAGTCGAGCGGCCGCTCGCGTTCGATGTAGCGCGTGATTTCCGCCGGGTTCAATGCACGGAAGCACACGCGGGTGTGGTCGACATGGGTGTATCGACGGCCATCGCGAGTGTCGAGCAGGCACAGTGCAGTATGGAAGTGCACCTCGTGGCTGGAGCTGGCAGTGAGCTGGGCATGGGCACGTTCGGCGGTTCCGGGCTTGTCGAGGATCCGACCATCGAGTTCGGCCACTTGGTCGGAGCCGATCACCAGTGCGTCATGCAACCCGCCGGCGGCGGCCTCGGCCTTGGCGATCGCCAGCCGCAGTGCGCGTGCGGCCGGGGCCTCGCCGGCCAGCGCGGTTTCATCGGTGCCGGGTGCGCACTGCTCGAAATCTGCGGTCAGTCGACGCAGCAGCTCGGCGCGGTAGCGCGAGGTGGAGCCCAGTACCAGTCGGGGTGCCATGGGTGCTGACGGGGTCATGTATCGGATTCGCGCTGTATGTGCTCGCGCATGGCATTGTTCAGGTCGCGCTGGGCCTGGGTGAGTGCCTGCAACAAGGGCTGCAGGCGATCGCGCGTACTGCGCATCGAGGCGACCGCCTCGTCCAGTTCATGCTGACGGGCGTTCGATGAGTGGTCGCGAATCCACAGCCGCTGCTGCAACAGCGCACGCAAACCGGCGTCGATGGCGTGCCGGGCATCCTGTTCGCTGGCAGCGGGCAGATCGGGGTTGAGCGACATCACCGCATGTGCCTGCTGCAGGCCGGATCGGCAGGTCTTGAGATCCGCCTCCAGCCGGTCGGCCAAATCGAGCAGGTTCTGCAGGCTGTGGCTGCGTTGCGCCTGGCGTCGACGCGCGAGCAGGGCCCAGCCGGCGCCGGCAACCAGCAGTAACAGCAGTGCGGCGAGGCCGAGCGTCGAGTAGTCATTCACAAATGGCGGCTCAGGCGATGGAGGGATTCAGTCTGCCGCATCGGGGCCGGATCAGGCAAAATATGCCCCTCCAGTGACTGTTTCATGGTTTGGAAGAGCCGTGCCAGTTGACTTGGAGCGGCTGCAAACCTAAAATTTCGCGATTATGTCCGTGACACTGCCAGAGTCCGTGGACGCTTGGCGCATGGTCTCGGCGCGGCGTTCGTTCGAGGGAGCGCTACCCATCGCGGCCATGTCACGCCTGTGCGAGGCATTGGCGGGTACCGACGGGGTGGCGCAATTCGAGCTGGATTTCGGACGCGACAGCCTGGGTACGGACTACCTCGATGTTCGCGCGCAGGCTTCGCTCACGCTGGTCTGTCAACGCACGCTGGAAACGTTTGTACTGCCGGTGGCTGTGAACACCCGGCTCGGCCTGATCAAGCTGGAGCGCGATGAGGCCGGTTTGCCGCCTAACTGCGAACCGCTGCTGGTGGCCGAGGATGGC
>JBOHYM010000065.1:0-23000 GCA_050737735.1 Rhodanobacter sp.
TGGCCGGCGAACTGGTCGCCGCCGGTACGCACGGCTTTGGCCTCGAAGCCGGCTCCAAGCCCGAGCTGATGGCGGTGCTGGCGATGGCGCGGCCTGGTTCCAGCGTGATCTGCAACGGCTACAAGGACCGCGAATACATCCGCCTGGCGCTGATCGGCCTGAAACTCGGTCTACGCGTGCACATCGTGATCGAGAAGTTGTCCGAGCTGGATCATGTGTTCAGTGAGGCGAAGGCGCTGAACGTCGAGCCGCTGCTCGGCGTGCGCGTGCGGCTCGCCTCGATCGGCGCCGGCAAGTGGCAGAATACCGGTGGCGACAAAGGCAAGTTCGGGCTGTCGCCGGCACAGGTGCTGACCCTGATTGAACGGCTCGACGCCGCCGGCCTCAAGCACACGCTGAAGCTGCAGCACTTCCACATGGGTTCGCAGATCTCCAACGTGCGCGACATCGCCAACGGCATGCGCGAGGCCACCCGCTACTTCGTGGAACTCAAGCGGATGGGTGTGCCGCTGGAGATCGTCGACGTCGGCGGCGGCCTGGGCGTGGACTACGAGGGCTCGCGTTCGCGCAGCCACAACTCGATCAATTACTCGATCGAGCAGTACGCCACCACCATCGTGCAGTCGCTGGCCGAGGCGGTCGAGGCCGAGGGCCTGCCCGCGCCGCACATCCTCACCGAGGCCGGCCGCGCGATGACCGCGCACCACGCGGTAATGGTGGTCAACGTGACCGAGGTGGAGGAAGTGCCAGCTGGCACGATCCCGCCGTCCTGTGCGGACGAACCGGCCGTGCTGCGCCGGCTGCGCGAGACCTGGGAGGAACTGGACCGGCGCCCTGCGCTCGAACTGTTCCACGAGGCCCAGCATCACCTGCAGGAAGGCCAGACGCTGTATGCACTGGGCCAGCTCGCGCTGGGCGACCGCGCGCGACTGGACGAGATGTACTACGCGATCGCCGGCGCAGTGCGCGCGCGCCTGCTGCCGGCCGAACGTTCGCACCGGCAGGCGCTGGACGAGTTGGACGAGAAGCTGGTCGACAAGTACTTCGTCAACTTCTCGGTGTTCGAGTCGGTGCCGGACATCTGGGCGATCGGGCAGATCTTCCCGATCGCGCCGATCGCGCGGCTGGACGAGGAGCCGACCCGGCGTGGCGTGATCGTCGACCTCACTTGCGATTCCGACGGCCGCATCGATCACTACGTCGATGCCGAGGGCGTCGACGTGAGCCTGCCACTGCATGCGCTGAAGGACGGCGAGAGCTACCGGCTCGGCATCTTCATGGTCGGCGCGTATCAGGAAACGCTGGGCGACATCCACAACCTGTTCGGCGACACCGACGCGGTGAACGTGCGCGTGGACGGCGACGGCTATACGTTCGCGCACGTGCGTCGCGGCGATACCACCGACCTGATGCTTGACTATGTCGGCTACGACCTCGCCGCACTGCGCCAGAGCTACCGTGAGCGCATTGCCGACGCCGGTATCGGCGGAACCGAGGCCGAGGCGTTGTACGGTGCGCTCGACGGCGGCCTAACCGCCTACACCTACCTGGCGGAAACTCCCTGATCGTTCCTTGTGCGGGACGTTGCCCATGAATAGACCGTTTGAAGGAAAGCCATTCCGGTGAGCGCGATCCTATGAGTATGTTCCTGCTGATCTTCCTGAGCGTGCTGCAGGGCGTGACCGAGCTGTTCCCGGTCAGCAGCCTCGGCCATACCTTGCTGGTCCCTGCCCTGCTCGGCGTGCAGCTCGATCGGCACGCGCCCGCCCTGCTGCCGTTCCTGGTGGCGCTGCACCTGGGCACCGCGATCGCCTTGCTGATTTATTTCCGGGAACGCTGGATTGCCCTTGCGCACGGCTTCTTCGGCAGCCTGCGCGACCGCGCCAGTGATGACGGGCATCTGGCCTGGGGCTTGCTGGTCGGCACGATCCCGGCGGGGCTGGTCGGGCTGTGGCTGGAAAAGCCGCTGGAGCGCCTGTTCCATGACCTGCGCATCGTGGCGCTGGCGCTGCTGGTCAACGGCATCGTGCTGTGGCTGGGCGGCCGCCAGCGCGAGGACGAGACGCATCAGACGCCACAGCGCCTCAGCCTGATGCAGGCCGCGCTGGTCGGACTGGCTCAGGTCGGCGCGTTGATTCCCGGTTTCTCGCGCAGCGGCCTGACCATGATCGCGGGCAACCGGGTCGGACTGGACCGCAAGAGTGCTGCGGAATTCTCGTTCCTGCTCGGCACACCGATCATCCTCGCCGCCGGCGTGCTGGAACTGCCCAAGCTGCTGCACGATCACAGCCAGCTCGTCACCGCCTTGTTCGGCGGCGTGCTGACCGGCATTGCTGCGTATCTCAGCGTGCGTTTCCTGATGCGCTATTTCGAGGGTCGCGGCCGACTGGCCTCGTTCGGCATCTATTGCATGGCGGCCGGCGCGTTCTGTCTGGTCTGGTTTGCGCTGCATCCGTTGTCGGCGTGACTGGGGCATAAACAGGCTCCAAGAGCCACGAATACTTTGTTGATGTCGAACCATCGATGGCGACACGACCAACCCGAGCTCAATCCATGCCGGCTGCGGCCTCATGAGCGCGTGCCTGATGCCCACGATCTTGCTTGCAGTGAAAATGAAGAAATATGAAAAAGTGCGGGGATCAACCCGTGCGCACTTCCCATTGGCGCGGCGTTGGAGTCAAATGGTGCGCTGCAAAAAATCTTCGGAGTAGTCTCGCCCTTTCCCCCGTATCCCCGAAAATATAAGGAGTCCTTCATGGCAAGTCTCGACGGCAAAGTCGCGTTGATCACTGGCGCGGCCAGCGGCATCGGCAAGGAAATCGCCTTGGTCTATGCGCAGAATGGTTGCGCGGTGGCGATTGCGGATATCAACCAGCAAGCGGCCGATGCGGCGGCGGACGAGATCAACAAGGCTGGCGGCAAGGCGATCGGCGTGGCGATGGACGTGACCAGCGAGGATGCGGTCAACGCCGGCACCGAGAAGGTGGTGGCGACCTTCGGTGCGCTGGACATCCTGATTTCCAATGCGGGCATCCAGATCGTCAATCCGTTCGAGAAGTACGCTTTCTCGGACTGGAAGAAGATGCAGGCGATCCATCTGGATGGCGCCTTCCTCACCACCAAGGCGGCGCTGCAGCACATGTACAAGGACGACGGTACGGGCAAGAGCCGCGGCGGCATCGTGATGTACATGGGTTCGGTGCATTCGCACGAGGCGTCCAAGCTGAAATCCGCCTACGTCGCCGCCAAGCACGGCCTGCTCGGCCTGGCCCGTGTGTTGGCGAAGGAAGGCGCCGAGCACAATGTGCGCGCGCACGTGATCTGTCCGGGCTTCGTGCGCACGCCGCTGGTCGAGAAACAGATTCCCGAACAGGCGAAAGAGCTGGGCATCAGCGAAGGCGACGTGATCAAGAAGGTGATGCTGGCCGATACGGTGGACGGTGTGTTCACCACCGTCGAGGACATCGCACAGACTGCGCTGTTCCTGGCCACCTTCCCCAGCGCGGCATTGACGGGGCAGAGCTTCGTGGTCAGCCACGGCTGGTACATGCAGTGAATTTTCACGCCGTGCGCCATTCGCTGGCGCGCGGCTCACACTCACGCAAGGAACGACCATGAAGATTGCCGACGTCAAGGCGAACGCGTTCGCCATGCCGCTGACCAGCCCCGCGTTTCCGCGCGGTCCGTATCGCTTCACCAACCGCGAATTCATGGTGATCACCTACCGTACCGACCTGGACGCACTGCGTGCCGTGGTGCCGGAACCGCTGGAAGTCACCGAACCGCTGGTCAAGTACGAATTCATCCGCATGCCCGACTCCACCGGCTTCGGCGACTACACCGAATCGGGCCAGGTGATTCCGGTGACGTTCGAAGGCACCAAGGGTGGCTATACCCACGCGATGTATCTCAATGACCATCCACCGATCGCCGGCGGCCGCGAGCTGTGGGGCTTTCCCAAGAAACTGGCCTCACCCGTGCTCGATTACGAGACCGACGTGGTGGTCGGCACGCTCGACTACGGCAAGGTGCGTGTAGCCAAGGCGACGATGGGCTTCAAGCACCAGCGCGCCGACGAAGCGGCCGTGCTGGCCGGTCTCAACGGGCCGAACTTTCTGCTGAAGATCATCCCGCACGTGGACGGCACGGCACGCATCTGCGAGCTGGTTCGATACCACACCACCAACGTGAGCTTGAAAGGCGCGTGGACCGGCCCGGCGTCGCTGGAACTGCATCCACACGCACTGGCGCCCGTAGCCGATCTGCCGGTGCTCAAGGTGGAATCCGCGCTGCATTACATTGCCGATCTCACCCTCGATCTGGGCGAAGTGGTGTACGACTACCTCGCCAAGTAAGCACCGGTCGCGTCGTCAACTGGCGACGCGGCGAATTTGTGTCCGCAGCAAGGAGATTCATGTGAGTCAGCCCGCACCAAAGAAAAAGCCATCGCGTGCAGCGTCGCCTCGTCCGGCTCGGCGCGCACAACCGGCGGCGATCGCCTATCAGACGAAAGCCCTGGTCCTGCAAGGTGGCGGCGCATTGGGCTCCTACCAGGCGGGCGTGTACGAGGTGCTGGCCGAAGCGGGCCATCACCCCAACTGGGTTGCCGGCATTTCCATCGGCGCACTCAATGCGGCGATCATCGCCGGCAACGCGCCGGAGCGGCGCGTGGAAAAATTGCGCGAGTTCTGGGAAACCATCTGCAAGCCGCCGTTGCTGCCCGTATTCGATCTGCCTGCGTTGCCGTCCGGTGAGCAGTGGCCATTGCCGATGCTCGGCGCGATGAGCGGCTGGGCCGCATGGCGTGCACTGAGCGAAGGCCAGGCCGGGTTCTTCTCACTGCGCATGCCGCCGCCGTACATCGTGCCGCCCACCAGTCCGGGCAACGCCAGCTATTACGACACCTCCTCGCTGCGCGCGACCCTGGAGCGGCTGGCCGACTTCGACCGCATCAACGATGCGCGCGAAATGCGCGTGTCGGTGGGCGCGGTGAACGTGGCCAACGGCAACTTCGCCTATTTCGACAATACCGAACAGAAGTTGCGAGCGGAGCACTTCATGGCGTCGGGCGCGCTGCCACCGGGGTTTCCCGCCGTGGAGATCGACGGCGAGTACTACTGGGACGGCGGCATGGTTTCCAACACACCGCTCTACCGTGTGCTGACCGAGCACAATCACCGCAATGCGCTGGTGTTCCAGGTCGATTTGTGGAGCGCGGAAGGGCCGCTGCCGCACGACATGATGCAGGTGGCCGAGCGTGCCAAAGACATCCAGTATTCCAGCCGCACCCGCCTGGTCACCGACTACATGCGCAGCCGGCAGCAGAAGCAGCGGTTGCTGCACGATCTACTGGAACTGGTGCCGGCCAGTCGCCGCAGCGATTCGGCTTATGTCAAAGCACAAGAACTGGCCAGCAGCGCGTTGGTCAACGTGGTGCATCTGATCTATCGCAACAAGCCATACGAAAGCCATTTCAAGGATTACGAATTCAGCGCTGCGACCATGCTCGAGCACTGGCGCAGCGGTGTGGAAGACATGCGCCACACGCTGGCGCATCCACAGTGGCTTGCTGCACCGGATCCCGAGCATCCCTTTGTGACGCACGACGTGCATCGCGCCTGAAGTCAGCTAAACGCCTCTGCTTGCGATCAGAGAGTGGTTCGTCACCACAGGCTTGCTTCTACGCTCTTGAACTTCGGCGCTCGGGCCTTGCTCAGCCGCGATCTTCGTTCAGCTGTCGCGGGCGACCTGCAGCCCGGCGGCCGACTGGCTGACCGGCATCACCTCGACGCGGTTGATGTTGAGATGCGACGGCAGGTTGGCGATCCACCAGATCGTGTCGGCGATGTCGCCGGCGGTGATCGGGTGGACGCCGGTGTAGAGCTGGTCGGACGCGGCCTGGTCGCCGCCGGTGCGGACCAGGGTGAACTCGGTCTCGGCCATGCCCGGTTCGATCGAACTCACGCGTACGCCGCTGCCGTGCAGGTCGGTGCGCAGGTTCTGCGAGAACTGGGTGACGAAGGCCTTGGTGCCGCCATACACGTTACCGCCGCGGTAGGCGTAGCTGCCCGAGATCGAGCTGATGTTGATGATCGCGCCGCGGCGCTCGATCAGTTGCGGCAACAGCAGGTGGGTCAGCGACACCAGTGCGGTGACATTGACGTCGATCATCTGCTTCCACTGCGCCAGATCCGCCTGCTGCGCCGGCGCGGTGCCCAGCGCCAGCCCGGCGTTGTTGACCAACAGGTCGATGCCGGCGAAGTCCGGCGGCAGGCTTGCATGCGCCGCACGCATGGCCGCCTCGTCACGGACGTCGAACGCGGTGGCGTGCACGCGCTCGGCGCCGTGCTGCGCCACCAGTTGCTGCAGCCGCTCGGCGCGACGGCCGCTGGCGATCACTCGCCAGCCGGCAGTCACGAAACGTTCCACGGTGGCAGCGCCAAACCCGGAGGTGGCGCCAGTGATCCATGCTGTCTTGGTCGTCATGCGTGAAAGTCCAGCTCGGCAGGTCGGTATCATCGCAGCCACCCGTTCGCTGCGCGCAAGGTACGTGCTACTTGCCTTCTTTCAGGGCAATCGCATTTTTGAAACCCGCACTCGCCAGTCGCTGCTTGGTGGCTTCCAGGTCGGTGGCCGAACGGAACGGACCCAGCCGCACGCGGTGATAGTTCTGGCCGCCGATGCTGACCGACTGCACGTTGGCGACAAAGCCCTGCATGGCGAGTTGGGCCTTCAGGGTTTCTGCATCGCTGGCGTTCGGGAACGCGCCGACCTGCAGCAAGTAACCACTGCCGGCGGCGGGAGCCTGTACCGCGCTGGCCGGTGCAGCGGTGATGTTCTCGCTGACGGCGGCCGGTGTGTTCGTCGGGACCGAAGCCTGCGCGGTGCTGGCCTGTTGCTGAGCGGTGGCCTGCTGTTGGGCCTGCTGGGCGGCGAGCTGCTTCTGCTGCTGCTCGGCGCGTGCCTGCGCGCTGATCTCCGCGTCCGGGATGCGCACTTCCTTCTCCGACAGCACCGAGTAGAAATCGTACTGCGGCTTCTTCGGGGCGCTCTCGCTGGCAGCCGGTCCCAGCCCGGTATCGCCGCCATTCTGGGCGGTAGCCTGCGGATTCGCCTGCGGGCCATCGGTCTTGCGCAGGCCGGTCAGCAAGCTGCCGCGCATCACCACCGCCATCAGGATGGCGCCGATGACGATGCCGATGACGGCGTAACCCCAGCCCGGGAACCCCCCGCTGTTATTGCGCACGGCCTGCCGGCCCTTGCCCTTGCGTGCTGCCATCACATCTTCTCCGGGGCACCCAGGCCCAACAAATCCAGACCATTCTTCAACACTTGCCGCGTCGCCACCACCAGCGCCAGTCGCGCATTGCGCAAGGCGGCGTCCTCGACCAGGAACTGGTGCGAGTTGTAGTAGGTGTGGAACGCGTTCGCCAGTTCGCGCAGCCAGGCGGCGACCAGGTGCGGCTCCAGATTCGCCGCGGCGGCCTCGACCAGTTCCGGATACTTCGACAGTTCGGTCAGCAGGATTTGCTCGTGCTCGTTGTCGAGCCGCGCCAGGTGGGCGAGGCCGTCGGCCAAGTCGAACGTGAAGCCTTTCTCCGGTGCCTGGCGCAGCACGCTGCACACACGGGCGTGCGCATACTGGATGTAGTACACCGGGTTGTCGTTCGATTGCGAGCGAGCCAGGTCGATGTCGAACACCAGCTGCGAGTCGCTCTTGCGCGCGATCAGGAAGTAGCGCGTGGCGTCGCGACCTGCCTCGTCGATCAGGTCGCGCAGGGTGAGATAGCTGCCGGCACGCTTGGAGATCTTCACCTCCTCGCCACCGCGCATCACCGTGATCATCTGGTACAGCACGTACTCCGGCCACTCCTGCGGGATGCCGCAGTCCAGCGCCTGCAGGCCGGCCTTCACGCGAGCCAGGGTGCCATGGTGGTCCGAGCCCAGCACGGTGACGGCGTGCCCGTAGCCGCGCTGCCACTTGCTCAGGTGGTACGCCACGTCCGGCACGAAGTAGGTGTAGGTGCCGTCGGACTTGCGCATCACGCGGTCCTTGTCGTCACCAAAATCGGTGGTGCGCAGCCACAGCGCGCTGCCTTCCTCGTAGGTATGGCCGTGGGCGATCAGCTCGCGCACGGTTTCCTCGACCTTGCCGTCGCTGTACAGCGACGATTCGAGGAAATAGGTGTCGAAGCCGACGCCGAAGGCCTTCAGGTCGAGATCCTGCTCGCGGCGCAGGCTGGCTACGGCGAAGCGGCGGATCGCATCGAGATTGTCCACATCGCCGGCGCCGGTGACCGTCTCGCCGTCGGCGACCACCGATTCGCGATCCAGATAGGCGCGCGCCACGTCGGCGATGTAGTCGCCGCGATAGCCGGCTTCCGGCCAGCTGCTGTCGTCCGGAGTGATGCCGCGCGCGCGCGCCTGCACCGAGATCGCCAGATTCGCGATCTGCACGCCGGCATCGTTGTAGTAGAACTCGCGCTTCACGTTCCAGCCGGTGGCGTCGAACAGCCGGCTCAGGCAATCCCCGATGACCGCGTTGCGGCCGTGGCCGACGTGCAGCGGGCCGGTCGGGTTGGCCGAGACGAATTCGACGCCGACGGTCTTGCCGGCGCCGCTTTCGCTGCGACCGTAGGCGTCGCCCTGATCCAGAATGCGGCGCACCTCGGCGTGATACGCGCCGGCAGCCAGATAGAAGTTGATGAAGCCGGGACCGGCAATCTCGATCTTTTCCACCAGTGCATTCGCGGGCAGTGCCGTCACCAGTTTCTCGGCCAGTTCGCGCGGTTTGGCACGCGCCGGCTTGGCCAGCAACATGGCGATATTGCAGGCGAAATCGCCGTGTTCGCGGCTGCGCGAACGCTCGATCACAAATCCGGGCAGGCTCAGGTCGGTGGGCAGGGTGGCATGGCCTTGCAGGGTCTGGATGGCCTGCAGCACCAGTTCGCGCAGCTGTTCTTTCACGGGTGGGATCGGATTCGTGATGGAACCGCCAATCCTAACAGACCGCCATGCGGGCGAAGAGGTGTTTGCGATGAGTCGGGCAGCCCGCTCGCTGGTCGTCGAAGCGCCCCCAAATCGTGATGCACTGCGGTGTTGTACCCTGTGGATAAGTCTGTGGGGAAAGCCGCGGCCGGGAATCGGATAGCCGCCGCAAGCCAGTCAAAATCATGCTGTAACAAATAATAGTTAATATATATCAATCATTTATATGATTAGCGTGGAGTGAAGTATGCGATAAGGCCGCCAAATGGGCATAGGAGCGATTTGTGCATAAGTTTCGGCGACTTGGCGGCATCCCGGCGCGATGACTGCCGAGTCATCAGCCTGTCATGCGGCGCTGCGACACTGATCCGGTGCCTGACACGACTCCCCTCCGTGGCAGGTATTTGGAGATGCCGCGCGCTCCCCTCCCAAAGCGGCCCCCGACGGCGTGGTTCATCCCACGCCGTTTTTTATGGCCATGGATGGCCGGTATGCCGAAATCGCAGGAGCATTTTTCGGCGTATGGCCATGGATGGCCGGTATGCCGAAACGGCAGGAGCATTTTTCGGCGATGGCCATGGATCGCCGGTATGCCGTAGTGCAGGAGCAACTACGGCCTATGGTCAGGTGCGGGAGTCATAGCAGACCGCGGGCTGCCATCGACACCGGCTCGCCGCTGCCGATCACCAGATGATCGAGCACGCGTACGCCGACCAACTGCAGGGCATCGCGCAGTTCGTGGGTGATCGCACGGTCGGCCGCACTGGGTTCGGCGACACCGGAAGGATGGTTGTGGGCAAAGATCACCGCGCAGGCGTTGTGCCTGAGACAGGCCCGCACGACTTCGCGCGGATGCACGCTGGCACCGTCGACGGTGCCGCGGAACAGTTCCTCGAACGCCAGCACGCGGTGGCGATTGTCCAGGTACAAGCAACCGAACACCTCGTACGGCAGGTGACGCAGCTGCGCGCGCAGGAAGTCGCCGCTGTCGCGCGGGTTGCCTAGGCTGGGCTTCTGCTGCAATTGCTCGGCGAGGCTGCGCCGGGCCAGTTCCAATGCGGCGGTGATCCGCGCGCGCTTGGCCGGTCCAAGGCCGCCGACCCGCAACGGCTGTTCGGATGAACCGAGCAACGCGCCCAGACTGCCGGCATGGGCGAGCAGTTCGCGGCCCAGCGCGATCGCGTCCTTGCCGCGACTGCCGCTGCCCAGCAACACCGCCAGCAGCTCGGCGTCGGACAGCGCGGCACTGCCGCGGGCCAGCAGTTTTTCGCGGGGACGTTCGCCTTCGGGCCAGTCGCGGATGCTCATGCCAGCAACTTGCCGGATGACACCGACGCCGGGCAGCGGTTGGAGTGAATGAATCCGGTAAGCTAGGGGTCTGCCCGATTGTCAGGCCCGCCTTACATGAGTCTTGCCCAACGCCGCATCTTGCTGGGAGTGTCCGGCGGCATCGCCGCCTACAAGTCCTGCGAACTGGTTCGCCGCCTGCGCGATCTGGACGCCGAGGTACGCGTGGTGATGACCGAGGGAGCCACTCATTTTGTCGGTCCGACCACATTCCAGGCGTTGTCCGGCCAGCCGGTGCGCGTCTCGCTGTGGGACGAAGGCGCCGAGGCGGCGATGGGGCATATCGAGCTGGCACGCTGGGCCGAACGCATCCTGATCGCGCCAGCGAGCGCCGACCTGATCGCCCGTCTCGCCCACGGCCACGCCGATGACCTGCTGGCCACGTTATGCCTGGCCAGCGCCGCGCCGCTGTATCTGGCGCCGGCGATGAACCAGCAGATGTGGGCACATCCGGCCGTGCAGGCGAATATCGACCAGCTGCGTCAGCGCGGCACGCACGTGCTCGGACCGGCCGCCGGCGACCAGGCCTGTGGCGATGTCGGCAGCGGCCGCATGCTGGAGCCGCACGAGTTGCGCGACGCACTGCTGGCGTCATTCAGTAACCAGGCACTGGCTGGCCTGCAGGTGTTGGTCAGCGCCGGCCCGACCTACGAGGACATCGATCCGGTGCGCTTCATCGGCAACCGCAGCTCCGGCCGGATGGGTTTTGCGGTGGCCGAGGCGGCGGCGCAGGCGGGTGCCGTGGTGACCCTGGTCGCCGGGCCGGTGAGCCTCGCCACGCCAGCCGGGGTCGCACGGCGCATCGATGTGCGCAGTGCGGCACAGATGCATGCCGCGGTGCTGGAGGCTTCCGTGCAGGCGGACATCTACATCGGCGCGGCGGCAGTGGGCGATTACCGCCCGCTGGAAGTGTCCGCGCACAAGCTGAAGAAACATGATGGCACCGCCTTGACGCTGCAGCTCGACGAGAATCCGGACATCCTGGCGAGCCTGTCGGCGCGAAGTGTGCATCCGTTTCTCGTCGGTTTTGCCGCCGAGACGCACGATGTGGCGAACTATGCGCAGGGCAAACTGCAACGCAAGGGACTGGACATGATTGCGGCCAACCAGGTGGGAGAGGGTCTCGGTTTCGAGGCGCCTGACAATGCCTTGAGCCTGTACTGGGCCGGTGGCGCGGTCGAGCTGCCGCGGGCGGCCAAGCCCGAGCTGGCCCGGCAGCTGATCGCCCATGTCGCCGAGCGTTACCGGGCGGTGCGCGGATGATGCTCGATGTCGAGCTGAAGATTCTCGATGCGCGCCTGGGCGACAGCATCCCGCTGCCGCAGGCGGCCACCCTCGGCAGTGCCGGCATGGATCTGCGCGCCGCGCTGGAGGCGCCGCTGACGCTGGCGCCGGGCGAGAGTGCGCTGGTGCCCAGCGGCATCGCGATCCATATCGGCGATCCCGGCTGGTGCGCGCTGATCGTGCCGCGTTCGGGGCTGGGCCACAAACACGGCCTGGTGATGGGTAACCTGGTCGGGGTGATCGACGCCGACTACCAGGGGCCGCTGATGATTTCATGCTGGAATCGCGGCACGCAGTCGTACACCATCGCGGTGGGCGATCGCATTGCGCAGTTGCTGCTGGTGCCGGTGGCACAGGCGCGGCTGAACATCGTGACGGACTTCGCACCGAGCGAACGTGGCAGCGGCGGATTCGGCTCGACCGGTATCCAATGACAGGCTGGGCCGGCGCGAGGGGCGCGCCGGGCCGATTCACCGGGCATAACGGGGCGGGACATGGCGATAGACATCGCAAGGGAACGGCTGCGACAACTGCAGATCGACTGGCGCAACCTGCTGCCGCTGATCGGTGGCACGGTGCTGCTGTTGCTGGGGCTGTTCTGCGCCTGGCAGACCTGGCTGATTGCTGATCAGGGTAATGCGATCGCCCAGGTGCGTGCCGCCCAGGATCAGGCCGTGCATGCCCTGGCCGACGAGATCGCCGTGCAGCGCGGGAAGATCGAGAAAGTGCTGGCGACGACCGACCCCGCCACCTTGATGAGCGACCCGGTGCAGTCCGCGGCGGCGCTGCGCCAGCAGCTGCCGCAGGTGAAGAAGCTCGAGTTGTACAGCGGCGATCTGGACGAGGTGCTGAAAGCGAATTACCGCAGTTTCGGCTATGCGAAGGCCGCCCAGTTGATGGCTGCGCAGAGCGCCGACGGCGTGCCGCTGGCGCAGACGGTTTCCTACGGCAGTGTACGGCAGTGGCGATCGCCGGCTGAGCCTGGTGATTCCACTGGGGCCGCCACAACAGGCGCGGGCCTGGGCCTGGGTCGAGTTGCCGTTCGAACCCTTGCAGCAACGTTTTGAGTCGATCTCGCCGGCCGGCGGTCGGCTGGAATTACGTCAGGGCAGCGATCGCGGCGATCTGAGCCTGCTGTCGCATGGCTCCGGAGCCGCCGAGCCGGAGGCAACAGGCAAGCCGGTGGCCGGTAGCGTGTTCAGCGTGGGCGTCGGTTTGCCGGGTGCCTTCATCGTGCTGCCCCATTCAGGGTTGCTGAGCGGGCTGCTGACCTTGCTGGGATTGGGCGGTGGTGGTTTCCTGTGGTGGTTGCGTCTGCGCTGGCGGGCGCCGATGGCATCCGATGAAGAGGCGCAATCGCAGGCGGCTGCGAACATGGAGGATCTGCCGATCAAGCCGACGGCACCCCCGGCGCCAGCACCGGCAGCACCGCGGCCGGCTCCGCCGATCGCGCCGGTGGTCACGGTGGATCCAAGCATTTTCCGTGCATACGACGTGCGCGGCGTGGTCGGCAAGACCTTGAGCAAGGAGGTCGCGTACGCGCTCGGCCAGTCGATCGGCACCCTGATGGGCGAGAAGGGCCTGCGCGAGATCGTGGTGGGGCGCGATGGCCGCCTGTCCGGGCCGGAACTGGCCGGCGCGCTGGCCGATGGCTTGCGCGCTGCCGGCATCGACGTGATCGATGTCGGCGCCGTGCCGACGCCGGTGGTGTACTACGCGGCCTACCGTTTCAACACCGGTTGCGGCGTGGCGGTCACCGGCAGCCACAATCCCCCGGATTACAACGGCTTCAAGATCGTGGTCGGCGGCGAGACCTTGTCCGAGGGCGCGATCCAGGATCTGTACCAGCGCATCGCCAGCGGCGCGCTGGCAAGCGGCGGTCAGGGCAGCCTGCGCCAGGTCGATGTGGCGCCCGACTACATCGAGAAAATTGTTTCCGATGTGCTCGCCGAGCGCCGCCTGAAGATCGTGGTCGACTGCGGCAACGGTATTCCCGGGGCGATCGCACCGCAGGTGCTGGAGGGGGTCGGCTGCGAAGTGATTCCGCTGTATTGCGAGGTCGACGGCACCTTCCCGAACCATCATCCGGACCCCTCCGATCCGCACAATCTGGAGGATCTGATCCTTGCGGTGAAGCAGACCGGTGCCGACCTCGGCATGGCGTTCGATGGCGATGGCGATCGTCTCGGCGTGGTCACCCAGTCCGGCGAGATCATCTATCCGGATCGCTTGCTGATGCTGTTCGCGCGCGACGTGCTGTCACGTCAGCCCGGCGCCACGATCATCTATGACGTGAAGTGCACCAATCACCTGAAAGGCCAGATCCTCGATGCCGGCGGCAGCCCGTTGATGTGGCGTACCGGGCATTCGCTGATCAAGGCGAAGATGCGCGAAACCGGCGCGGAACTGGCCGGCGAGATGAGCGGCCACTTCTTCTTCAAGGAGCGTTGGTACGGTTTCGATGACGGCATCTACGCGGCCGCGCGGCTGCTGGAAATCCTTGGTGGCGACCTGCAGGGGCGCACGCCGGAGGAAATCTTCGCCACCCTGCCGAAGAGTGTTTCCACCCCCGAGTTGAAGATCGAACTGGCCGAGGGCGAGCACTATCGCTTCATGGACAAGTTGCGCCAGCAGGCCAGCTTCGACGAGGCGACCCTGATCACCATCGACGGCGTGCGCGCGGATTGGTCCGATGGCTGGGGGCTGGTGCGTGCGTCCAACACCACGCCGGTGCTGGTGCTGCGTTTCGAAGCGGACAATCCGGCCGCACTGCAGCGCATCCAGCAGGTCTTCCGCACGCAGTTGCTGGAGGTGGACTACCGGCTGAAACTGCCGTTCTGACGATTCATCCGTCGTCGCTGGAATCGCGCAGGGCCGGTTTGTACCAGCCCTCCCGTCTTGCACAGAAGTCGATGGTTACTGTGCGGCCTTGTCCTGTGCCGCCTTCAGTTCGCGATAGCGTGCCAGCTTGCCGGCCTGCTGCTGCACGGTCTGGGCGCGGAGGGCCTGCTGACGTTGCAGCGCACTGCGCTGTCCAGTGACGACATCACGCTGCTTGGCGATGCTGTCGGCCAGGTATTTTGGCACCGGCTCCTTCGAGCGCTCGATATCGGCGGCGCGGGCGAGCAGGTCGGTCAGGGCCTTTTCCTGGCTGCGCAGGTTGATCTGGGTGGTGTGGATCTGCTGGTCGATGGTATCCAGCTCCTGCTGCTGTGAGATCCGGTACGACTCCTCGTCCGGGTAGGCGGACAGCATCTGCGCCTCGGCGTTGGCGATCTCCTGCGCTGCGCGCTGCTTCGCAGCCTCTTGCTCGGCCAGCTTGTTGGCGACGGCGCGTTCTGCCGGGGTCAGCTGGCGCGGCACATGCTGGATGACCAGGCCCTGGTCGTTGACCACGTCGTAGCCGTACTTCATGGCGTCGGCAGTGAGGCTGTCGCTGAATTGCAGCAGTCCCTGCCCATCGTGCCATTTGTAATGGAAGCTGCTGGCTTTCTGCTGGGCCTGCATCGGCAGGCTTGCGAAGAGCATGGCGGCTGCAAAGACAATCAATAACTTGCGCATGAGTTCCCCCTGGGCTCCCAGTATAGCCACCGATGCCGGACTGCCTAGCTTCACGTCGGCGACGAGGGTGACTACTGTGATCGGGTTCGCCTGAAGGGTATCGGGCGGTGCATGAACTCAGCGCTGAACACCATAGCGCGCGCGGTAGGCCAGCAGTCGCGCGTGTTCGGCGGCCAGTTGCGGTTGTTCCCCGGCGTACGCGAGCACGTCGTCGAGGCCGGTGATCGCGATCACCGGAATGCCGTAATCGGCGGCGACTTCCTGCGCGGCGGAGCGCTCGCCCTGGCCGCGCTCCTGCCGGTCCAGCGCGATCAATACACCGGCCGGCGTGGCGCCGTGCATGCGGATCAGTGCCAGCGATTCGCGCACCGCCGTACCGGCCGTCATCACGTCGTCGACGATCAATACACGGCCCGTGAGCGGTGCCCCGACCAACACGCCGCCCTCGCCGTGATCCTTCGCTTCCTTGCGGTTGTACGCCCACGGCAGATCGCGCTGGTGCTGGTCGGCCAGCGCGATCGCGGTAGCCGCGGCCAGCGCGATGCCCTTGTAGGCCGGGCCGAACAGCATGTCGACCTGGATGCCCGCGTTCACCACGGCGGCAGCGTAGGCACGTCCGAGCTGGGCCAGCGCGGCACCGGAATCGATCCGCCCCATATTGAAGAAATACGGGCTTTGCCGGCCGGATTTCAGGGTGAACTCGCCGAAGCGAAGTACTTCGCGCTGCAGGGTGAGTTCGATGAAGTCGCGCTGGTAATCGTGCACGGAGTCGTCTCGTGAGGTGAAGGTCAGGATCGTGCACGCCACCGCTGCGACGTGCCGGAACGACCATCATGGTAGCGCGGCGCTGCCGTCACTGACGCCGGTCTCCGGCACTGCGAGGCCGCGGCAGCTGCAACATCGATGCGGGATGATGCATGCGCGATCGCGGTGGCCGTGCGCTGCGGTTGTTATGATCGCCCCTCAGCCATCGGGAGACGCCATGCGCATCATCAGCCTCAATGCCAACGGCATCCGCTCGGCCGCAACCAAGGGCGTGTTCGACTGGCTGCGCACGGAAAATGCGGACGTGGTCTGCCTGCAGGAAACCAAGGCGCAGGAGGATCAGCTGCGCGACCCGATGTTCCGCCCCGACGGTCACCACTGTTTCTATCGTGACGCCAGCAGCAAGAAGGGTTACAGCGGCGTGGCGATCTACGCCAAACGCGAACCCGACCAGGTGCTGACCGAACTGGGTTGGGACGAGTTCGACAACGAGGGCCGCTACATCGAGGCGCGTTTCGGCAACCTCAGCGTGGTGTCGCTGTATTTCCCGTCCGGCTCCTCCGGCGACGAGCGCCAGCAGTTCAAGTTCAAAGCGATGGAGTGGATCACGCCGATCTTCGACCAGTGGCTGAAGAGCGGCCGCGATTACATCATCTGCGGCGACTGGAACATCGTGCACACCAGGAACGACATCAAGAACTGGAGCTCCAACCAGAAGAATTCCGGCTGCCTGCCGGAAGAGCGCGCCTGGCTGGATCTGCTGTTCCAGCAGCGCGGCTGGGTCGACAGCTTCCGTGCGATCAAGCCCGAGGCGGTCGAATACACCTGGTGGTCGAACCGTGGCCAGGCGCGGGCGAACAACGTGGGCTGGCGCATCGACTACCAGGTGGTGTCGCCCTCGCTGCGCGAGCGGTTGAAGGACTGCTCGATCTATCGCGACGAGCGCTTCTCCGACCACGCACCGTATACGGTGGACTATGCCGACTGAGACCGGCGTTCAAGCGCCACGCAAGCCATCGGTATGGCGCGCATTTACCCAGCCGGCCGCGTGGACCATGTGCCTGCTGGGCTTTTCCTCGGGTCTGCCGTTTTTGCTGGTGTCCTTCACCCTGGGCTTCTGGCTCAAGCAAAACGGCATCAAGCTGACCGACATCACAATGATCGCCAGTGCGGGCATGACCTACGCGCTCAAGTTCCTGTGGGCACCGTTGCTGGATCACTGGCGATTGCCGGGCTTCAAGCGACTGGGACAACGCCGTGGCTGGCTGCTGTTCGCCCAGTTGGGTGTCATCGCGGGCCTGCTGGTCATGGCCGCACTTACACCGCATGTATTGGTGCCGTTTGTGGCGACAACGTTGTTCGTCGCCTTCATGGGGGCGACCCAGGATATCGCGGTCGATGCTTATCGTATCGAGATCGCGCCGCCATCCGCGCAGGGCGCACTGGTGGCGACCTACTCGCTTGGCTATCGGCTCGGCCTGATGGTATCTGGTGCGCTGGCGTGGATTCTGTCGGACCACATCGCGTGGCCCACGATCTATGTCTTGATGGCTGTGTTCATGGTGATTCCGCTCATCACCACCTTGAAGATGTGCGAACCGGACGTGCGCCGCACGACGCCGCCGACCTGGCGGGCGGCCATGCGCGAGAGCGTGATCGATCCGTTCGCGGATTTTTTCCGGCGTTACGGCTGGGCCATTGCCGGGCTGGTGCTGTTGTTCATCCTGCTGTTCAAGTTGCCCGAGCAGGCGACCATTGGCGGCGTGATGGGGCCGTTCTATCGCGACATGGGTTTTTCCATGACGGAAATCGGTGCCATCACCAAGATCTACGGGATCTGGATCGGCATCGCGGGCGCTTTCGTAGGCGGGGCCGCCGTGGCGCGCTGGGGCGCGTGGCGTACCCTGGGCGTGGCCGTCGTGCTGGAAGGTTGTGCCAACCTGCTCTACCTGTTCCTGATTGGCCATCACGGCAATTTGGTAGTGCTCACCCTGGTCATTTCCGGGCAGAACTTCGCCGAAGGCCTGCTGGGACCACCCACTGTCGCCTTCCTCTCACTGCTGGTGAATCGCCAGCACACAGCCACGCAATATGCGTTGCTGAGTTCGCTGGTAAACCTGCCTGGCAAGGTGCTTGGCTTCTTTGCCGGCGGCATCGTCATGGCATCGGGTTATGGCGGCTATTTCGTGATTACCGT
This sequence comes from Rhodanobacter sp., assembly GCA_050737735.1. Classification (GTDB taxonomy): domain Bacteria; phylum Pseudomonadota; class Gammaproteobacteria; order Xanthomonadales; family Rhodanobacteraceae; genus Rhodanobacter. The sequence continues at coordinate 18,143 of JBOHYM010000065.1, forward strand.
GCTCTCGATCCTGCCGGCGATGACCCTGTTCGCGATCCTGTGGCCGCGTTTCCGCGGCGAGGAGCGCACACGTGAACTTGAGAGCCAGGTGCATCCTGGATGACGCCTGTCGCAAGATCCGGATCCGGCTCGACGGTTCACGGGCGGCCTGACGAGATTGCCAACCAGACCACGGAAGCGGCTGGCGGATGCGTCAGAATCCCGCACAGGATGAGGGGGACATCCTGCTTCCTGCAGAGCAAGACAAGGAGAACGCTTGTGCCGGACATGATCTTGCAACACGTCGACAGCTTGCTGGTGGAGCGCATCCATGCCTTGGCCAGGGATCGGGAATGCCCAGTCAATGATGTCATGCTGCATGCCTTGCGCAATGGCTTGGGCATCTCCGCCGCGCAGCAGCTCAGCGAGACGCTGCGCGAACCGCAAGCCCTGGCGGAACTTGGCGGTCAGTGGGGGGCCGACGAAACCGGTATATTCCAGGAAGCCCTGCGCGCGCTGGCGCAGACGCAGGCCACTCAGCTGGCGCCGGAGAGCATCCGGGGCTGCGAGTTTACGGCAGGGGCGGAATAGATCGCGCCCAGTACCCGTGGACCGCGCGCGCCGGTCACCGCCGGCAGATTGCCGGGCAGGCCGAGCAGGCGCTGACGTGCCAACCACGCAAATGCGGTAGCTTCGAGAAAATCCGGATCGATGCCGTGCCGGGCAGTGCTGTACAACGCGCGTGGTGCCAACAGTTCGCCCAGTCGCCGCATCAACGTACCGTTGTGCACGCCGCCACCGCAAGCCAGCACTTCCCCGGCGTCCGGCGCATGCTGTTCGATGGCGGTGGCGACACTGCGCGCAGTGAGCTCCAGCAAGGTGGCCTGCACGTTGGCCGGTTTCAGCGTGGCCAGCTGCGGATGCGTGGCCAGCCAGCCCAGATGAAAGTGTTCGCGCCCGGTGCTCTTCGGTGGTGGCAAGGCGAAGTAGGGGTCGGCCAGCATCGCATCGAGCAGGTCGTGGTCGACCTGACCGCTCGCGGCGAACGCGCCATCGCGATCAAACGCCTCGCCGCGAAGGCGCAGGCACCACGCATCGAGCAGGCCGTTCGCCGGGCCGGTGTCGAAACCGTGCACGCTGCCATCGGCGCCAAGCACGGTGATATTGGCAATGCCGCCGAGATTGAGTACCACCCGTGCATGGCCCGGTCGGCTCAGCAGCATGGCGTGCAGCGCCGGCAGCAGGGGCGCACCCTGCCCGCCCGCGGCGATGTCGGCGCGGCGGAAATCCGCCACCACGTCGATGCCGCAGCGTTCGGCGATCACACTGGGATCGCCCAGCTGTAGCGTGAACGGATGTTCGCCGCCCGGTCGGTGCCGGACGGTCTGACCATGCGAACCGATCGCCCGCACGGCCTGTGCGGAGGTGCCGCTGCGTTCGAGCAACTCGCGCGCGGCGTCGGCGAAGTGGCTCCCGATTTCGACGTCCAGCCGTCCAAACGCATCCAGGTCCAACGGAGCTTCGTCCTGTGCCAGCGCCAGCATGCGCTCGCGCAATGCGGTCGGCCAGGGATGCGTATGTGCGGCCTGCAATTGCGGCACGCCACGACTGAAGCTGACCAAGGCGGCATCGATGCTGTCCGCGCTGGTGCCGGAGATCAGGCCGAGATAAAGCGCCGAGGCGTCATCCACGCGCGTCGAATGCTCAGTTGTCGTTGTTGGTGGGGGCGTTCGCGCGCGCCAGCTTGATCTGGGCATCCAGCTCGGTCAGCCGGGCCAGTTGGGGTTGCACCACCTGGGCCTTGAACCTGGCCAGCTGGGTGGCTGGCAGCAGCTCGGGCTTCGGCAAGGTCACCGTCTGCGGATTGCGCTGCACGCCATTGACGCGGAATTCGTAATGCAGATGCGGGCCGGTGGCCAGGCCGGTCATGCCCACGTAGCCGATCACCTGGCCCTGGGTCACGCGCTGGCCGACCTTTTCAGTGGCGAAGCGTGACATGTGGCCGTAGGCCGTGCTGATGGTGCTGCTGTGCTGGATGATCACAAAGTTGCCGTAGCCGTTCTCCCAGCCACGGTACTTGATCACGCCATCACCGGCGGCATGGATCGGTGTGCCACTGGGAGCCGCGTAATCGACACCCTTGTGCGCACGCATGCGGCCGAGGATCGGGTGCATGCGTGCCGCGCTGAAGGTCGAGGAGATGCGGGTGAAGTCGACCGGGATGCGCAGGAATGATTTCTGGATCGGCCGGCCGTCCTCGCTGAACCAGCCGTAGTCACCGTCGGCCTTCTTGAAACGGTAGGCGGTGTAACGCTGGCCCTGGTTGATGAATTCGGCGGCGACGATGTTGCCTTCGCCGTAACGCACACCGTCGCGGTAGACATCGTCATAGATCACAGTGAAGCTGTCGCCGACGCGCAGGTCCTGCACGAAATCGATGTCGTATTTGAACAGGTCGGCGAGCTTGCCGACCATGGCGGCGTTCATGCCGGCCTGGTCACCTGCGGCATACAGGCTGCTGCGGATCACGCCATGTGCTACCTGCTCGCGCAGGTCCATGTCGCGCTGCTGGATGGCAACCGTGGGTTGTGCGCCATCGAGTCGCACGGTGGCGCGGCTGGCCTGATCCTGGTCGAAACGCAGACCCTTGAGGCTGCCGTCACTGCCGAGCAGGAAGTCGAATTCCTCACCGGGGCGGATGTTGTGCAAGGCGGACTTCGCCGTTCCGGCCGCGTCGACCACCTTCTGCAGATCGGTCATGCCGAGGCCGCGGCCAGTGAAGATGTCCGACAGGGTCTGGCCCGGCTGCACCCGCACGACCTGCCAGTCGTCCACGGTGGGTGCGGCGGCACTGGCCGGCGCGATCTGGGGTAGCGCCAGCGGCAGTAGTGCATGGGTTTCCGGTACCGGCGCGGGGCGCATCGCACTGGCCCACGCGGGCATGATGAAACCCGACAGCAGGGTGATCAGCAGGGCGGTGCCGGCAAGCACCAGACGCTCACGATGCCAGTGGATCGGTTCGACCTCGGCCGAACGGTTGAACGACCAGTGTGCACAGCGCTCATAGAAGTGGGAGTGTCGACGTTGCGCCTTGCGGCTGATCGCCTGCTTGCGCGCATGTCGCGCCCCCTTTTTTTCTTCTGTCATGCCGTGTGCGCCCTGCGGTACAAAGTAACAAACTGCGCGTACCATAACGGCCATGTGTAAATGGCGTCAACGCCTTTTCCATCAAGGGTTTGCGCAACATTTCCGGTTAACGCACAATTAACGTCGGCCGCACGGGCACGTTTCTTCGCTGCGGTTCCGTCACTGTCACCTTTCAGAGAGAGATACATGAGCGAGCTTGAGCAGGCGCTGGCCACGATTGCGCGTGGCGCCGACGAAATCATCAAGCGGGAGGATCTGGCCGAGCGGCTGAAAAGCGGCCGCCCGTTGCGGATCAAGGCCGGTTTCGACCCGACCGCACCGGATCTGCATCTCGGTCATACCGTGCTGTTGAACAAGATGCGCCAGTTCCAGGATCTGGGGCATCAGGTGATCTTCCTGATCGGCGACTTCACCGGCATGATCGGCGACCCCACCGGCAAGAACATCACGCGCAAACCGCTCACCCGCGAGGATGTGCTGGCCAATGCCGAGACCTACGCCGAGCAGGTCTACAAGGTGCTGGATCGGGAGAAGACCGAGCTGCGCTTCAACTCCGAATGGTTCGGCCAGATGACCGCCGCCGACATGATCAAGCTCGCCGCCCAGCACACCGTGGCGCGCATGCTCGAGCGCGATGATTTCGCCAAGCGTTATGCCGCGCAGCAGCCGATCGCGATCCACGAATTCCTGTATCCGCTGGTGCAGGGCTACGACTCGGTGGCGCTGAAGTGTGATGTCGAGCTCGGTGGCACCGACCAGAAATTCAACCTGTTGATGGGACGCGGGCTGCAGGAACATCACGGCCAGCCGCCGCAGATCGTGCTGACCATGCCGTTGCTGGAGGGGCTGGACGGCGTCAACAAGATGTCCAAGTCGCTCGGCAACTACATCGGCATCAACGAGCCGGCGATCGACATCGTCACCAAGACAATGAAGATCGGCGACGAGCTGATGTGGCGCTGGTTCGAACTGCTCAGCTTCGAGGTGTCGCTGGACGAGCTGGCACAGATGAAGCGGGACATCGCCAGCGGCGGACTCAATCCGCGCGATGCCAAGCTGCGCCTCGCACGCGAACTGGCCACGCGCTTCCACGGTGCCGCCGCTGCCGAACTGGCCATTGCTGGCTGGCATGCGGTCGTACGTGGCGAAGGCGACACCTCGTTGCTGCCGCAGACAGACGTTGTTGTGCCTGCCGAGGGTCTGCGCCTTGGCGCCTTGCTGACCGCAGCCGGTCTGACCGCGAGCAATTCCGAAGCCAGCCGCAAGCTGAAGGAGCGGGCCGTGCGCATCGATGCCGAAGTTGTCGAGGACGCCCAGCGTGTCTTCAGCGCCGGCTTTGAGGGCGTGCTGCAAGTCGGCAAGCGCAACTTTGCCCGGGTGAGGCTCGTGCTGGCGTGAGCCAGGCGCCCTTTGTGATCCCGTTGCGTGGAATCAGCGGGCGCCTCCGGAAAAGAAAATTCCGCACCTGTTCAGCCGCTTGCAGCACATCTGCAAAATCGGTCTCAAGAAAGGCTTGCTAAAAAAAGCACAGTTCGTATTATTCGCGGCCCGCAGTCGCCCAGACGTCGCAAGACGGACCGCCGGGACCTCGTAGAGCTTCACCGAGGGTGTTGACGGTCTCCAAAAGCGATGTAGAATGGGCGGCTCACCTAGGACGAAACGTCTTGGGGTGCAGACTGGAAACGGACTGCAAGCGACCGATCTTTGACAGTGTGCGCAGGTGAATTGTGTG
>JBOHYM010000066.1:0-19111 GCA_050737735.1 Rhodanobacter sp.
GGGTGAATTCACCGCTCAACGGCACGTGTCGACTGGTGAGGCCGCCTTTTTAGGCGCCTGATGTTGCGATGTTAGGTGCGGACGTATGGACGTCCGTTTCATACTGTATAGATCAGAGCATCCCTAACGTGTCATTTTTCTCGCCTTCCTGCATTGAACGTGGCATCTGCTGATGCGTGCTGTAGAAGGGTTGCATCACTTCGCCAAGCAGGCGTAGAACGAAATTTTTCGAACTAAAGAGGCCCTGTAGTTCATTGTAGATTGATGTAGAGACGACCGGAATCGTGCCCGACGCCCAACTATCCGAAGGCCCAGCAAGCCGCGCCTCGAGTTGTCGTCGCAGTGTCGTTTTTCCAGCACCTGAGGTGCCAACAACGAGGATCATTGTGCCGGGCGCTGAGAAGGTCGCATATGACTGGGTGAGCGCCAGGGCTTCCGCAAACTTCCTATGACCCCAGACTTGCTTCATGTCTTGTCGAAACTCATTCGCCTGATTCATGGCGCTAACACCTTGAGAGGTTTGACTTCGAGAACACGTAGCTGGTCGAAGGGCGAGGCTGCTTTCGTCGACGGGGGCGTGTTGTTCACTGCCAAAGCAACTCCGGACGAACTTGCTAGTTCATCGGTCTTCAGAGAAGTTAGGTTTCCCTTTGTATCCGCCTCGTTCGAAATTTTCTCTCGTTCCAACTCCCATGTTTTTACCTGATTCGCGGCGAACCTCTCGTCAGCTGCACGCTTCGCGGCCGCGGCAAATGGCTTACCGTAGTAGTCAATCGCGCTCTGTGCCCAGCGGCCAAACTCGTCCATACACTTCAGTTCGGCATGTTTGGCGGCAATGCATTGGATCCACCTTCCTTCAAGGTGGGCATACAACAGCGAGCTATCAAAAGGCTCAAGGCGCACTTCGACCCGGATGCCATTGAATTTGGGCTGCGCGAGATCGCTATGCCAATAGATGCGCTGCTCCACGCGAATGCCTCGCCGGCTGTCCACACGGTAGGCAGGCCTCGCAGGCCGTTGCGCGGTTTCGATACGGAACTCCATGTCGTACTCGATGGTTTTCGCGAGCACGCCTATATCCGCCGCACTTTGGTCAACCCTCTGTTGTGGGCTGAAGGTGTTCGGTCCGTGAGGCTTTCGGTTGTAGTAGCTCAATAGATACTGATCAATTTCGGTATAGATGCGCTCCAAGAGGTAGCGCGCCGTCGCGTCAGACTTGTGCGAGGCCGTGGCGCTTCGCCACTCCTGATCATTTTGCATGTTTCCGTCAAGCTGATAGATCAGATCGCGATGAAGCACATGGAATGAGCGTTCAACTTGGGAGCCGCAGCGCGCATCAGCTACAGCACGGTCAAACTTCGTGCATGCATGATTGGCACTGAACGTTTCCCAGAAAGTTCCGCCGAACTCGCTGCCCTGATCGGATATCCATGCCAAGGGCAAGCGATGGTGCCGCCGAACGCAATCTCGCAAGAGCATGGCTAGCGACTCCCAACTCGGCGGGGCAAACGAAAGCCAAAAAGCGAGCGCTGCATGGCTCCAACCGTCGATCATTGTCGTAAGCCATGGACGTCCGAGAATCTGGGCAACGCCGAGTTCGCCCCACACCTTTTCGTCAATGGGTGTGTGATCAATATGTACGAGTTCCCACGCAGTCGTCGGCCACATCGCTCTGACGTCGGGGTGAGATTGCGGGCGGGCTGCGAGCCCAGCACGATGGCCCGACCGCGCTTTCGCCACTTCGTGCTTTGGGAACCGACGGGTGAAGGCTAGAAATGCCTTGTAGCTCACCCGCGGCACCTCACCCCAGGCGATCGACGCGTAGACCCAGCGAACTGAACGGCGGGCGGCCGTTGTGAAGTAGTCGCGCGTAGCTGTCGTCATCAAGGTTTCCTGCGCCGGTGTAATACGCGACACACGATTGCCTTGTAGGTGATGGCGTGGCACAAATCCCCACAATGCACCGCGCCCGTCGGCAATGGCGGCTTCCATTCGCGTGATAAGCCTTCGTTCGTTACGCGTCGCCGGGCGCGCACCCTTGATGGCGGGGAGCGCCGCCTGGTAGCGCGCCAGAGCCAACTCAAGTTGTCGGTCAGTAAGGGCCTCGCCCGTCTTGTCAGCCGTCCTTGACTCCGAGGCGAGACCGGTTCCCGTTAGTGACAAGCGCTGCTCGGTTGCTGATGTTCGAACGGTGATCCCCTCGATGCGTCGCGCGGCAACGAACCGCTCCATTGCCGCTTCGTCTGCGAAAACACGTGCCGTTCTGACATCTGACAGCAGTTGTTCGGACGTTGCAGCAAACAGGACGCGCGTTGCAATCCAACGCAGTACGGTGGATGCGTCTTTGAGCGCAAGTTCTGTGATGACTGTTTGTACGCTTGTCGGCGCGCTGGCATTGACGATTTTTCGCAATGCTTTCAGCAGCGCAGCTTCATTCGGAAGCGAAGGAAGTCGCCTCGCTGCAACAAGGAGGTTCAAATTGGCCGCTTCCACCGCACAAATGTCTTCGCCCGGGTGTACCCAGTAAGGGATGCCCATCTGATCGAACTGTGCAGCGACAGGCAAGCACACCCAGTGGCCGCTTCTTTGCGCCCACTCATTCGGGTACTTATCGCGAGCCTTCATGACTGCGTCGCGCGGCTTGACCTCGATCACCTCGACACGATCGGATCGCAGTACGAGGAAATCTGGCGTGTTCGCGCTAACGTGCCTGCGCCCAGCACGGGTGCGGGCCACGCGTACTGGACAAGGTTGGTCATAAAACTCGATGACATCGTCGTCAAGTTCTAGCGTCATGACGAGGGGATATTCCCCTGTCCGGCTCTCTGCCTGGATAGTGCAACCCATCTTTTCTGACGGGAAACGACACGATACCGATAGAAATCGCGACCCACCGACGCGACGTGCAGGTGGCGATGAGCGAACCCTATTGATGTAGGCCTCGCCCTCGACAGTTAGGCCGTTGGCGCGGTAACGCTCGAAAATTTCAGGTGTAATGCCCATAAGTTGTGTCCGCAGGGACGCAACCGCACATCGGCTATGCATTGATAGCAGCCGATCACTTGACGTGAATTTCAGGCAGGCAGATACTACAAACGTCAGGACAGCAAACTTGACGTTCGTACCACACCAAGCCCGGTTCCCGCCGGGCTTCGTGCTTTCTGCGGATACCCTGCGCGATTACCGTGTCACGGCGCTGCCTCCGTTTGTCAGTTGATGGATACCCTTCTTGCAGCAACAGCAGAGCCTCTCGGGCCTGCCTGATAGAAAATTGCATCCGCTGGCGCAGACCATGGCCATCATTTGGCCTGTGCACTCTGCCTAGCGACATCCTCGCGACATCCAGCGAGCCAGGTAGCTACATCCTTGGCAATCGCAAAGCGCCCGCGGCGATGCGGAATGGGGAAGATCGGAATTGGGGTGGTGCCCCGGCGAACCGCTTGCCGAAACGCATCAATCGAGGGGTAGCACAAAAGCTTTCGGAGTTCTTCGCCGCCAATGAGCGTGCCGTGCCGCTGCACGAGATCCGCTTCAAGTGCTTGCGCGTAGCCTTGCCCTTTCGACTCGAGGAGTGCTGCAGCCATGATGCTCAAACCAACTGGGACTGGTAGCGACCAGTCTAGTACGGTAGCGTCTGGTAGCGCAACCTAACCTATTGATTCAAAACCAAAATATACTATCTTGGTGATGGGAATGGGTCTCGTTTCCTTTTTGATCAAAGTTCACGCCGCAAGCGCCGTAAACGACTGGACAAGCCGCAAATATCGGTACCAGTATCGAACTTCTTACCGAACCGGATGCTGTGATGGCCACCCATGTAAAGAGGTTCGTGCATCCAGTTACACCACGATGTGGAAGGCCTTGGATGGCCGTTGGTGGTGGTCTATCAACAACGGCGTTGAGCTTGTGTTTTGCGGCGATGGATACGCCACTGCCGATGACGCCCAAGCAGCTGCTGACTCGGCACTCGAAGCACACTCTATGCGCGACGAATGTGTATCAGCCCCCTGATTCAAGGAGTTCGGTCTATGTCTGATTCATTGGAACATCTGCGTACCGGCCCGGCCAAGGCGATAGCAAAACTCGTCGAGAGATCACCCGATCTCTCTAATCAGGAGTTGCGTGCTGCTCTAAGCAACGCACTCACGAGGATCTCGGGCATTGAGAGGCAATGGGAGCTGTTGAATCGCGTATTTCAGAGATTTGACGAGCAATATCCTAGGCGTCCTCAAACGCACGAAACACTGGAGTGACAAAAAATATCGAGCGCAGTCACTTCGAAGGGCGCCGCCCCCGAGCCGATCAAAGGGGTCGTCGATTGCTAGTCAATCGAAACATCCATGGCCACCAAAGGTGGCGTGCCCCCTCATCTGCGTATGATGCCGGCAAACTTGATCAACTTGATTCTGTGTCGACCGATGTTTCGATGAAGGCAAATGCGATTGTCTGAAAGAGAATCCTGCATGCGGCCGAGTAGCTGAGCAGAACGACGCCTGAAAACGCGAAGATTACTAAATAGGCAAACACGACGGATGCACCGTGATTCCTTTCCACTTCGGGAATTTCAGGTCGCAGCACAAGATTGGTTCCGTACCAAGTGATACCGGCCCAAAGTATTCCCAGCATCCAATTGAGCCGCCTAATCCTCTCCTCAACTGATGCCTTAAACAGGTTGCAGGACGCCTGCAAAGTCGACACCTCAGCCACAGACATTGATCGGAGCGACTCGGCCAGTATCTGGACCTGCTTATCTTTCACGCCCGTAGTTGACGATCGACTAGGAACATTGAAGGCAACCAAACCAGCGCCGATGATCATGCCGAAATACCAAGCTATCTGGTCGTTTTGAGGGCTGGTACTTGCTTCTCCATACTTCAAGAAAGCTACCACTCCAAAAGCTATCGTGAAGGCAATCCCTAGGGGCATGAGCAGGACCACCAGACCTCGCATGAGGAACCAGGGTGTCCCGACGAGCCAGTGAAAAACACTATTGAAGAAAGCGTCAACTTGCCGAATGTCGGAAATGACTATTTCGGCCTCTTTCAGAAATTTACGCGCTCTACCCAGCGCGCTTCTTTTGCTCTGAGCCGAGATGGCTACGCCGCTCAGGAAGTGCATCTAGTTCTCCAAGGGCAACGCAATAAGTTGGATGTTCAAATGGGCAAAACTCGTACCATCTACATCAACCTCTCATCGCGGTGCTTCGAGACAATGAAAAGCCAAGCATCGTGTGTCATTTAATCATTTGCGCGCCATCCTGACGCAGCCGCTCCCGCTCTTTCCATTCAACGCACCGCCCGGCGGTCTGCCGGACGGTGCCCGCGATCGACTTACTTTTCACGAAAGTGATGGTTGTTCAGGCTGGGTGGAAAAGTTGATCCTTGAGTCACATGACGATCGTAAGTCGATCCCGCGTAGGCTCCGTTGGTATCGTGGTACTGACCATACGTTCCTGTTTTCGGACATGTCTGGCCCGACCAGTGATTTTGCGATGACATGATAGTAATTGCCTTCTTTTAGCGACATGGAGAGCCTGCCCAAGTCTGTTAGGGCAACCTCACCCACCAACGGCGGAAGGTGTAGAAACTATACCTATCATCATCCATAGGTGCAAGTTACTATCATCACAGATCCTCTCGTAGCAAATCGAATTCCGAACTTCATGGCCAAAGAATCTCTACGCTGGAGCGTGTCCCAACGCTTCAACTTCATCGAGCAGCGCCTCTACTGGGAAGGCCGGTTCAACAAGGCCGATTTGGTTCGGCGCTTCTCCATCTCAGCGCCTCAGGCCACAGCCGACATTGCGCATTATCGTGAAAGTGCTCCGGATAACCTGGTCTACGACGCGAGCATGAAAGCGTTTGTTCCGAGTCCGGTCTTCGCGCCACGTTTCATGGAACCAGACGCACGCCAATATTTGAGCCAACTACTACTTCTCGCCGACGAAGCCATAGAGAAGAGCGACACGTGGCTGGGAATGGTTCCGGGGCATGATGCGATTCCTCGCGTTCGTCGCCGGCTAAACGCCGACGTTCTTCACCGCGTCGTCAGGGCAATACACGCTGGCCGAGCGTTGGAGATCGGATACCAATCCATGAGTTCGCCAGAACCCACACGCCGCTGGGTGGCACCCCACGCACTTGCTTACGATGGATTTCGGTGGCACGCGCGCGCGTGGTGCTACAAACATTCAACATTCATTGATTTAGTGCTCGCCCGGTTCACCGATATCGGAGAAGATCGAATTGCCAATGTAGACGCTGGCATGGATCGAGAATGGCACCAAGTGGCTGTGATGCGCCTAGCACCACACCCTGATCTATCCGAAGGACAGCGTCGCGTCATTGCCTTGGACTACGGCATGAAGGACGGGGTCGTAGAAGTGCCCATCCGCCTTTCATTGTTCTATTATTTTGAGCGGCAGCTATGCCTTGATCTCGAAGACTTAGAGCCAGCGAGGAGGCAAGTAGTTCTGCTGAACAAGAAGGAAATTCAGGCGCTCCGCGGGCAACTCTCCCCAGTAGAGTCCTAGGCGATGAAATTTCCCTAGCATCTCGCAATTGGGTAAACATTTACCGAATCCCTGTCTCTTGCCTAGTGCAACTGGACAAGAATTGCTTCCAATTCCAGGCACCTTATGAGTTCGTGGCTACGCTTTGCCAACGCGTTCGAATACCGCCGCCGCGGCATCCATGTCGCCGTGCAATTCCAGGTCGATGCCGTGATGCATCCAGTACGCACCACTGGCGACTTCGGGCGTGCCGCTTGCGGCCTTGCCGTGAATGAGGCGATAGCGATAGCGCGCGGTTTCATCCAGGCCCTGCAGGTAAAGCGTGGGATAAGCCTGTGCTTCCTGGCCTTGGCGCAGGAATGCGAACAGCACCGCCTGTCGACCGTCGGTGGCTACCGATTCAGTGGCCGAGTGCGGCGCCTGCCCCTGCGGTGATAACAGACGATATAGCTGGCCCAGCTGTACCGTGGCTCGGATGTTTTTGTAAGCAGCAATATAGCCACGGGCGGTCGCATCTTCCGCAGGTGTCCACTGGAGAATATTCGCGCCGATGCCAAGGCCTCCCTGCATCGATGACAGGAAGCGGAAATCAAGCGAAGTGCTGCGACCGTTGACCCAATTGGGCGAGCCGGTCACCCAAGCCATCATCACGGCGGGTGCATAGGCATAAGAGAAGCCATCCTGAATCGACAAGCGATCGGAAGGATCGGTGTTGTCCGATGGCCACACTTCGTCGGTCAGGCTCATGATGCCAAGATCGACGCGCGCACCGCCGCCGGAACACGACTCGATTTCCAGGCCTGGATGGCGTTCACGCAGCCTGCGAATGATGTCGTACAGGTGCTGCACGTAGGTGACGTAGACCTTCTGTTGCTGTTCCGGTGTTTGCTGCGGCCAGCCCGGCTCGGACCAGTTGCGGTTGTAGTCCCACTTCAGGAACTGGATGTCGTTGTGGCTGAGCAGGTCGTCAAGCACGTGGAAAATGTGCTCGCTGACATCATCACGCGCCAGGTTCAACACCAACTGATTGCGTCCCAGACTGCGCTGGCGGCCGTCGAAGTTGAGTACCCAGTCGGGATGCTGGCGATACAGGTCGCTATCGGGGTTCACCATTTCCGGCTCCACCCACAAGCCGAAGCTCATGTTGAGCCCGTGTACCTTGTCGATCAGTGGCTTCAGCCCGTTCGGAAATTTCTGGCGATTGACCGTCCAGTCCCCCAGCCCGGCATGATCGCTGTTGCGTGCACCGAACCAGCCGTCATCAACTACGAAACGTTCCACGCCGAGTGCTGCGGCTTTCTCGGCGAGGCGTTCCTGGCCAGCTTCATCCACCTTGAACTCGGTGGCTTCCCACGAGTTGTAGAGCACGGGTCGCAACTTCAGCTGCGCGTGCGCGGGCAGGATGCGGTTGCGCTCGAACTGATGCATCAGGCGCGAGGCCTCACCGATGCCATCGTCGGTATAACCGGCATAGAACACGGGCGTGTCCAGGCTTTGTCCCGCATCCAGCCGATAGGAGAAATCGAACGGGTTGTAACCGCCGGTGACGCGTACCTGGTTCAACACGTCCTGGTCGATATGGATACTCCAGGAGCCGCTCCAGGCCAGTGCGCCGAACCACACGCGACCGCGCGATTCGTTCCACTCGTTACCGCGTGCGATCGCGAACCAGGGATTGTTCTCGTCGCCGGTCGAACCGCGACGGCTTTCCAGTTCGGTGGCACCGGGCGTGAGTGCTCGCGTGCGCAGATGCCATTCACTGGCCCAGGTGCCAGTGAGGTAGCGTAGCGAATAATCCGTGGCGGGCGGCAGGTTCCAACTGGCGGCGGCGACGCGGTCGAGCGTAACGGCTTGTGCCGCGTGATTCTCGATGCGTGCCGAGCGACCGATGATGCCGGTGCCCGCATCGACCGTGTATGTGAGTATCACGCTGACGTCGGCCTTGTTGTCGCGCAATGTGACCTTCAGGTTGCCATCGTCAATGCGGTAGCTGTCGTAGCGCAACACCAGGTCGCGGTTTCCATCGGCGAAATGCACTTTCAGGTCCGGCATTACGGTGATCGGGCCACCCCAACCGGCGTATTCCTGCGGCGTGTTGGCACCGACCGGGTCGAACGAGGAGCGTGGTGCCGGTGGCGCGGCCGTGGGGAGCGGATCATTCGCCGCCAATCGTGCGCCCCAATACAACGTCTGAAGCGCACCATCGCCATTGACGCCGAATGCGTAAGTGATCTTGCCGGCATCGATACGAAAGATCCGCTGGGCGGCATCGTAATGAATCGGCACGGCTTGCGTCGTGGCCGCGCATGCGGGCACGTTGCAACCCAACCATGCGCCGAGCGCCAGCATGGTGGTTGCCAGGTATGCGTTCGCTCGCTTCATGGATTGCCTTTCCTCTGCCCGCTGGAAGCGGTGTCGATGCCCGATCGCTTGATCGCACTGTTGAACTCATATAATAATATTTTTCAATGCCACTCACGCTGCGGCGCAGCACGTTGCGCTGATAGCCGCCTGGCCCGAGCACCCCAAGCTGTCAGCGTTCGCGGCCACGCCGGACTGACGCAGGAGAACGACGTTGATGAAGGCACGCGCCGAAGCCGTAGAGACCCATGTGGCCCACCCACTGTACCTGTGGCTGATTTGCCTGGTGGCAGCGTTGGGTGGCTTGCTGTTCGGTTACGACTGGGTGGTGATCGGCGGCGCCAAGCTTTTTTATGAAGCGTATTTTTCCGTACACGATCCGGTGATGTCGGGCTGGCTGATGAGCTCGGCCCTGATCGGTTGCATCGGTGGTGCGATGGTCGCGGGTCTGCTGGCTGATCGGTTTGGGCGGCGCCCCCCATTGGTCCTCGCTGCCGTGCTTTTCGTGGTCTGCGCGGCGGGTACCGGGCTGGCCAACGACGTTACGTCATTCGCGGTATTTCGCATCGTCGGCGGCATTGGTATCGGACTGGCCTCCGGGCTGTCGCCGCTCTATATCGCCGAGGTCAGCCCGGCACGAAACCGCGGTCTGTTCGTGGCAATCAATCAGTTGACCATTGTGGTCGGCGTGCTGCTCGCGCAATTGGTGAACCTGTGGATCGCGCGACCGGTCCCCGCTGGCCTGGATGCCCAGGCGCTGTGGCATAGCTGGAATGTGCAAAGCGGTTGGCGCCTGATGTTCTACTGCGAAGGTGTGCCGGCAGCATTGTTCCTGTTGTTGGCCCTGGTGATACCCGAATCACCGCGCTGGCTTTACAAAGTTGGTCGGGCGGCGGCCGCACAACGCGTATTGGAACGCATCGGTGGTGTCGCTTATGCGCATGAGGTGCTGGGTGCGATTCGCGACAATCAGGCAGGAGCGACTCACCAGTCATCGTCGTTGCGTGCACTGTTGGCAAAGAAGGTGCGCCCGGTGGTCGTGATCGGTGTCGTGCTGGCGGTGTTCCAGCAATGGTGCGGCATCAATGTGATCTTCAACTACGCGCAGGACATCTTTGCGTCGGCGGGCTTCGACATCAATGACTCGTTGAAGTCGATCGTGGCTACCGGCTCGGTGAACCTGATCTTCACCCTGCTCGCCCTGCGACTGGTCGACAGCTGGGGACGACGCCGGCTGATGTTGCTGGGAGCCGGTGCGCTTACCGTGATTTATCTGCTGATTGGCGCCGCCTACGCGCTGCACTTGCTCGGCCTGCCGGTGTTGTTGCTGGTGCTGGCCGCTATCGCGGTGTATGCGACAACCCTGGCACCGGTGACCTGGGTACTGCTGTCGGAAATCTTTCCCGAGCACATTCGTGCACAGGCGGTGGCGCTGGGTGTATTCGCCTTGTGGAGCGCCTGTTTCGTGCTCACCTATAGCTTCCCCTGGCTCAACACGCATCTGGGGCCGGCGGGCAGCTTCTGGTTTTATGGTGCGATTTGCGCCGTGGGTTTCGTCTTCATCTTGCGCAAGGTGCCAGAAACAGCGGGGGTCTCTCTGGAGGAGTTGGAGATACGCCTCAGCGGCAAGTGATCCTGACGATCCTGCACGCGGGTGCTATCCGGCGTGTTCCCGATGTGTTCCCGGCGCGCAGGGTGTCAAAGGTCAGGCGTGGTAGAGCTGGCTACGGCCACCATCAATCAGCAGGTCGGTGGCATTGATGAAACGTGCTTCGTCGCTGGCCAGAAACAGCGCCGCGTAGGCAACCTCGGAGGGTTCGCCGATGCGCTTGCATGGCAGCAACTCGGCCTGACGAAGGCGCTCGGCTGCGGGGTCGGGGCAGCTATCGAAGTAGCGCTCGGCAGCCGGCGTGAGGATCAATCCCGGCGAAATCGAGTTCACGCGGATGCCACGGTCGGCATACTCAATGCCGAGCGAACGGGTAAGCCCGATCAAGCCGTGTTTGGCGACGGGGTACGGGAAACTTCCCGGAATGATCTTGTGGCCATGCACGGAGGCGATGTTCACCACGTGGCCGTAGTGGGCAGCGAGCATCGAAGGCAGTGCTGCGCTGATGCAATGCCAGGCACCACGCAGGTTGACGTCCATGCAGCGATCCCAGTCGTCGGCTTGCAGGCTCAACGGATCACGAAACACGTTGACGCCTGCGCAATTGATCAGGATGTCGATGCGCCCCAGCGTATCGATGGCCTGCGCAAAGCAGGCATCGATCTGCGCGGCATCGGTTACGTTGGCCTGCAGGGGAAGGCAGCGCCGTCCGGTGCCTGTGTGCAACTGATGGGCGAGCTGTTCGACCGCGCCAAGTTCAAGATCCAGTAGCGCGAGGTTGGCGCCGTGCTGTGCGAACAACTCGGCGATCGCGCTGCCAATGCCGCTACCTGCGCCGGTGATCAGTGCCGTTTTGTGTTGGAGCCTGGGTTGCATGGAGAAACATCCTGCGGGTCATCATGCCCGTGTATAGGGTGACACCAGCGGTGATCGCGCACCGATAGCTAGTGCGGCGCCTCGTCGACCACGCGGAACGTGAAGCGGCGCGCCAGGCTGGATTGTGGTGCGAGCAGGGTCATGCCATTGGCGCTGGCTCCGCCGGGCAGATGGACCGCGTTGATGGCATGGTCCACTGGCTCGAAACAGAAAAAGTCCTCGCCAGCCGGCGTGTAAAGCACGAACGCATCGACATCGGTTTCCACGTGCAGGCGCAGGCCATGTGACGGCCACGCAATCACGGCCTCGCCCTTCCATGCCTGGAAGCCATGATTGAGTCCGTCGGGCAACGGTCTGGCGTGATTGAAATTCCACGCGGGCGGCACATCAACGCGTTGCACCGGCAGCGGCGAGTGACCATCGTTGAGCCAGACCTGCGCTGCAGGCGCATGCAGCGTTGTTTCGTCATCGCGGGGAAAGAACGGGTGCAGGCCGAGGCCGAATGGCAACGTACGCGCCCCCGTATTGGTTACCTGCAATGCAACCTCGATGGCATCCTCATGCAGCACATAGTGCAGGCTGGCCTGGTAGGCATAGGCGTCCGCCAAATGCTCATCCAGCATGAGTCGTGCTTCGTGATCGTTGTACGACAGCACATGCCAGGGGCGCTGCCAACCGCTGCCGTGGATGGGATAGGGATCATCGTCGCGATTGGGTGCCAGCGTTATGCGATGTCCATCCACATCAAAGCCGCCTTCGGCAATGCGATTGCTCCATGGCAGCAACGGGTAGCAGGCCAGCTGGTTGGGATCAGGTACCTGGCCAGGGGGCATCGCCAGGGGCTCGAAAGGGCGCATCAAGGGCACCCATTCGTCGTCTTTGCAGTAGTCGAAGCCGGCGAGCGCACCGCCTACCTCGGGAAGAATCTGCACACGCAGATGTGCATGGGTCAAGTGCAACATTGACATCGATCCCTACCGTAGATTGGCTTTCTCTTGATCCTGCACGAAGTGCGAATGCACATCGCTCCTGCGTTGACACGCCGACGCCCGCAACGGGCACCACCAGGATGCCGCACCAGCGCGAGCGCATTGTTGCCGTCAGATCGTGCTCTGGCTTACTCTCCGATCTCGCGCAAGGGTTTGCCGGCCATCAGGTTGCGTTCGATCTGCTCCAGGGTGACGCCCTTGGTCTCCGGGATCAGCCAGACCGTGAACGCGATGAACACCAGGTTGAAGGCGGCGTAGAGCCAGAACGTCTCGGCCTGGCCGATGCTGTTGAGCAGCGGCAGGAACGAGAGGCCGACCAGCCAGTTGGCCACCCAGTTGGTGAAGGTGGAGCAGCCGATGCCGAAGTCGCGGCCCTTGAGCGGCTGGATCTCCGAGCACAGCGTCCAGATCAGCGGCCCGGCCGACATCGCGAAGCCGATGATGAACACCAGCAGCATGCCCACGGTGAAGAACTGCTCGGCGTGCGTGTGGATGCCCAGGCGCATCATGGTGCCCACCACGCCCAGGCCGATCGCCATCACCACGAAGCCGATGTAGAGGATCGGCTTGCGGCCCAGCTTGTCCACCAGGCCGATGGCGATGAAGGTGGCCAGCACGTTGACCAGACCCACGATCGCGGTAAACCACATCTGCGACTCGGTGTTGTAGCCCATGCCCTCGAAGATGCGCGGCGCGTAGTACATCACCACGTTCATGCCGGTGAGCTGCTGCATCACCTGCAGCAGCACGCCCAGGCCCACCGAGCGGCGGAAGTTGGCATTTTCGCGGAACATCTGCAGGCCGCTCTGCGGCGTCCTGAGTTGCTCCTGGATTTCGCCGATTTCCTTGGCGATGGCGTCGTGGTCGCCCAGCAGCCTCTGCAGTACCTGCTCGGCTTCGGGCCGGCGACCCTTCATCAGCAGCCAGCGCGGGCTTTCCGGCAGAAAGGCGACGCCGAGCAGGAACAGCGCGCCGGGGATGGCGATGATGCCCAGCATCAAGCGCCAGTTGCCCGAGTAGCTGAGCACGGTGTCGGAGAGGAAGGCGACCAGGATGCCGATGGTGATCATCAGCTGGTACATCGAGATCATCGCGCCGCGGATCGACTCCGGCGCGACTTCGGCGAGATACAGCGGCGCGGTGAAGCTGGCCAGCCCGATGGCGACGCCCAGCACGAGGCGGCCCGCGATCAGCACCTCGGGCGTCGGTGCCGAGCCACACAGCACGGAGCCGCCGACGAACAGCACAGCGCCGAGGATCATCGTGCGCTTGCGGCCCAACTGGCTGGACAACCAGCCGGCGACCAGCGCACCCAGCGCGGCGCCGAGCATCATCACGCTGACGATCCAGCCCAGGGTGTCGTCGCTGATGCCGAAGTCCTTCTGCAGGAACTGCTGCGCACCGGAGATCACGCCGATGTCGAGGCCGAACATCAGGCCGGCCAACGCGGCGAGGATGCAGATGAAGATGACGGCGGTCTTGCTGTGCCTGGCGGTGGGTATCGGGCTGGTGGTGTTCATCAATCTCTCCCCGTGGAATGGCGTGCGTTCGTTTTTGTTTTTGCGCCCACCATCCTTGGCAGGCACCCTTCGGGCCATCGCTGGCGCGATGTCATAGTCGCTCCAGGCGATTTTTTGCCGTCATTGGCGATGGCTTGTATCCGGAACGTCGTACTCGTGTCGCACTCATGGAGTGTCGCTTGTTGGCGGCGTGCCTGCAAAGCGCGGCTCGGGCAGGCCACGTCGGCCGACCTGCGCGGCGAACAGTGCGCCGGCCAGTGGCTCGCTCGCCAGTGCGGCCGCGTCGAGGCCGTCACGGGCGCTGGTGACGTAAAGCGTGTCCAGTGCGGCGCCACCAAAGGCCGGGCGGGTAGGCTGGCGTGCGGCCAACGGCAGGATGCGCTCCACGCTGCCATCTGTGTTGTAGCGCACCACACGACCAAGGCCCCATTGTGCGTTCCACAGGCCGCCGTCGGCATCCACGCAGGAGCCGTCCGGCTCGCCCGTGGTGCCGCGTAGGTCGGCGAACAGGCGCGCTGCGCCCAGCGTGTCGCCGTAATCGCAACAGCGGATCGTGCGCGCCAGCGAGTCGCAGTAGTACAGCGTGCCGCCGTCAGGGCTGAAGGCGAGGCTGTTGCTGATCGCCACGCCTTCCAGCGGCAGCTTTTCCAGCGTGAAGTCGGCGTTCAAGCGCCAGAAGCCGGCGATGGGCTGCTTCGCGCCGCCATCGGCAGGCTCGTGCAGGGTGCCGAACACGAAACGGCCCTGGCGATCGCAGGCGCCGTCGTTGCAGCGTGTCGGCAAACCGGGCTCAACCGCATGCAAGGTCTGCAGATGGCCATCGGCGAGGCGGAAAAACGCCAGCCGCGTAGCGAGCGCGAGCAGCAGCCAGCCGTCGGCTTCGCACAGCGCGAACGAGGCGAGCCGCTCGGGCATTGGCCACTGCTCCAGCGTATTGCTGACGGGCTGCAGACGAAACAGGGTGGCACGCTGGATGTCGGTCCAGTACAGCGCCTGCATGCGCTCGCACCAGACGATGCCTTCACCCAGCGTGTTGCCGGCGTCCAGCGCGACATCCATCGGCGCCAGCACGGTCGGCATGCTCATACCCAGCCGCCGTCCACGATGAAATCCTGCCCGGTGCACATGCGGCTGTCGGCGGCGGCGAGAAACAGGGCAGCACGCGCGAGATCCTCTGCCATCAGAAAGCCGGGCATGCATTGCGTGCGTGCAATTTCCTCGCGCCCGGCGTCGTCCAGCCACAGGCGGGCCTGCTTGTCGGTGATGACCCAGCCCGGCGTCAGGCTGTTGATGCGAATATGCTGCTGGCCGAGCTCGCGTGCCATGCCGTTGACGAAGCCGCGTACAGCCGCCTTGGCCATTGCATAAAGCGGGTAGCCGCTGTTCTTCTTCATCCAGCCGGTGGAGCCCAGGCAAATGATCGAACCGCCGCCGAGCTGGCGCATGTCGGGGATCACCGCCTGGGTGGCGAAGATCTGGTGGCGCAGGTTCACCGCCACGTTGCGCTCGAATGCCACGGCGTCGATGTCGGCCAGGGCGTGGCGTGCGTCGTTGGCCGCGTTGTTGACGAGCACGGCAATCGAGCCGATCCGCGCGCGGGCTTCGCTGATCGCGGCCTGCAGCGCATCCAGATCCGTGAGATCGCAGTGCAGGTAGTGCGGTGCGTGTCGCACCTTGCCGAGCGATGCGGTCAGCGATGCCGCACCGGCATCGTCCACGTCGAGAAAAGCCACCCGCGCACCCTGGCGGGCAAAGTGTTCGACGAAGGCGGCACCGATGCCGCTGGCACCGCCGGTGATCAGCACGCTGCGATCGGTCAGGCTGGGGTAGCTGGCGTAGACCGCGCTCTGTGAATGCATCGGACTCACCACTCCGCCACGCTGCCGTCGGCATGACGCCAGAGCGGATTACGCCAGCGATGGCCGACGGCCGCACGCTCGGTGACGTAATCCTGATTGACCTCGACGCCCAGGCCCGGGCCCTGCGGGATCGTGACGAAGCCATTCTCGTACGCAAACACGCCGCGATCGTTGACGTAGTCGAGCAGATCGTTGGCCGCGTTGTAGTGGATGCCCAGGCTCTGCTCCTGGATGAAGGCGTTGTGGCATACCGCATCGAGCTGCAGGTTCGCCGCCAGCGCGATCGGGCCCAGCGGGCAGTGCAATGCCAGCGCCACGTCGTAAGCCTCGGCCATCGCCGCGATCTTGCGCGTCTCGGTGATGCCACCGGCATGCGAGGGATCAGGCTGGATGATGTCGACGCCGCCGGTCTGCAGCACACGCTTGAAGTCGTAGCGCGTGTACAGGCGCTCGCCCAGCGCGATCGGCGCGGGCGAAATCGCAGCCAGCTCGGGCAGGCATTCCAGATGCTCGGACAGCACCGGCTCCTCGATGAACATCAGCTTGTACGGCGCCAGCTCGCGCATCAGCACCTTGGCCATCGGCTTGTGCACGCGGCCGTGGAAGTCCACGCCGATACCGATATGCGGACCGACCGCATCGCGGATCGCCTGCACATTGGCCAGTACCCGTTCGACCTTGTCGTAGCTGTCGACATAGTGCATTTCTTCGGTGGCATTCATCTTCACCGCGGTAAAACCGCGCGCCACGGCGTCGCGCGCCGCCTGCGCGGTATCGGCAGGCCGGTCGCCGCCGATCCACGAGTAGATACGGATGCGCTCGCGCACAGGGCCACCGAGCAACGCATGCACGGGCACGTTGAGGTCCTTGCCCTTGATGTCCCACAGCGCCTGGTCGATGCCGGCGATCGCGCTCATCAGGATCGGGCCGCCACGGTAGAAGCCACCGCGATACATCACGTTCCAGTGATCCTCGATGTGGCGCGGATCCTTGCCGATCAGATAATCGGACAGCTCGTCGACGGCGGCAGCCACCGTATGTGCGCGGCCCTCCACGACCGGCTCGCCCCAGCCGCTGATGCCCGCGTCGGTATCGATGCGCAGGAAGCACCAGCGTGGCGGCACGAGGAAGGTGGTCAGTTTAGTGATCTTCATGCGCGGTGTTCCTGAGACTTGCTGGAGACGGCCATCCGCGCCTGTGCGAAGGCCTGTGCGAAGACCTGCGCGCGACGGGCGACTTCATCGGCGTTCACGCCGGGCGCATACAGCGCGGAACCGATGCCGAACCCCTGCGCGCCGGCGGCGAGCCATGGCGTCATGGTGTCGGGCGCGACACCGCCGACCGGTAGCACCGGGACTTCCTTCGGCAACACCGCACGCCAGGCCTTGAGCCCTGCGGGCGAGACCTGGTCGGCCGGAAACAGCTTCAGTCCATCGGCGCCGGCGGCCAGCGCGGCGAAGGCTTCGGTGGGTGTGGCGACGCCGGGCACGCAGAGCATGCCTGCCTGCTTGGCGGCACGGATCACGGCGGTGTCGGCGTGCGGCATCACGATGAGTCGACCACCGGCGGCAGCGACCTCGCTCACTTGTGCCGGGCTCATCACGGTGCCTGCGCCGACGAGATAGCCGTCGCCCAGCGACTGGCTGAGGCGACGGATGCTTTCCATCGGCTGCGGCGAGTTGAGCGGCACTTCCAGCACGCGGAAGCCGGCGCCGGCGAGTGCGTGGCCGATGGCCACGGCTTCGTCGGGATGCAGGCCGCGCAGAATCGCGACGAGGGGGAGAGGTTCAAGCCATGACTTCATGGATTCATGCCGTTGCGTGGGTGGAAACCAGACCGGCCTCGGCTGCGATGAGCCATAGGCCGCGTGCGGTGGTGATATCGGGCGCATGGACCAGGTGCAGACCGAAAGCATCGGCAGCCTTGAGATAGCGGGCACACAACGCACCGTCACCGGCCATCAGCACGGGTTCGCGCGCATCGATCCAGTCGGCAGCGAGTGCCATGCGCAGTTCGTCGCCAATCAGTAGTCCGGACAAATAGTCGGCCACTGCGGCAGGCGCCAGAGTGCCGTCGAGCATCAAGGTGCGCGCCGAGAACACGCGCGAAAACGCGCCGGCGGCGCCACTATCGTGCGCCGTGACAACGCCACGACGGAAAGCTGCGTCGTCGTCGATTGGCGGCGGAAGCGCGGCGCCGAGGATCGAGTGCTGGCTCAGCAGTGCATACAACTCGCCTGTCATCACGGTCGCAAAACGGGTGACTGCACCGTCGCGCACGCTTGCCCATTTGCTGTGTGTGCCCGGCAACAACAACTGGCCACGATGCGAGGCCTCGGGAAACTGCGCCAGCACACCGGCGACCTGGGTTTCTTCACCACGCATGACGTCGGGCCGGCCGGGATCGCGCAGCCCGGGTACCAGATGCAACGTGCGTCCATCCGGCGCGGTGAGCGTTGTCAGTGCCGTGGCAAGACGATCGATGTGGACTGGCGTATCCAGATAGGGCACTTCCAGCCAACCGTTACGGCTGCCCACCATGCCGCAAGTGAGCACGGGTGCCTGCGGCCACCCGCTCACGGCTTGCGCGAAGGCCTCGGCGAAACCGCCGGCGGGAAGCTGGCGTATGCCACAGGACAGGGCGCGTACGTCTTCGATCCGACCACGCTCGTCAAAGCGGTAGGCACGCAAGTGCGTGCTGCCCCAATCCAGCCCGATCAGCTGCGTGGTCACGCGGCCGCCTCCCCGCGGACACGACGGCGGCTGCGCTGCAGCTTGGCCCGCGAGTCGGCGATCATGGCGTCCATCGTTTTGCAGGCCTCGTCGGTGGCAGCGAGTCGAGAACGGTTATGTCGCGGCGCTGCCGCGGCGACAACCGGCGCGATGATCTCATGCAACTCCACCCGCTTGTCGATGACGTCGTCGGTGGGTGTCTGAGCGCCATGCCAGGCGAGCACGTCGACGCCCGAAGGCGACTCGATCAGGCTTTTCACGGAAAGCAGCTTGAGCGCTTTGCGCAAGGTAGTGCGGCTGACGCGCAGGCTTTCGGTCAGTGCCTCCTCGCGTAACAGGACTTCGCCGGGCCTCAACTTGCCACTGACGATGCGTTGACCGATTTCTTGCATGACATGCCTGTACGGGCTGCGAATCACGATTGCCTGCTTCATGGAATGCTCTTGCCCGGACCCGGATGCTGGCGATGATCGACTCATGCCGGCAAACCTCCAGAAGCTCTTGTCCAATAATAATACAATAAACCATCCGTACTTCGTGCCGCCCTGCACGATGCGCGGTCTCAGTGCGGCGTTCTCAAGCGTAAGCACTTGCATCCATCTGGTCCTGCCAGGATCAGTCGTGACAGGGCGGTACTGATGGCCGCCCTGTCAC
>JBOHYM010000067.1:0-119189 GCA_050737735.1 Rhodanobacter sp.
CCCACGCCAGCTGTTTGCGGGCAGGATGAATGGCGTTGCCGGTGGCGGTCCGTGGCTGAAGAGTGTCGGGAGGTGACGGCCCTGGATCGCGCTTCGGCTCACTTCAGGTGCTGTGTCATCCAGCCCACCCAGCGCCGGTACACGTCGGTGGTGCGCACGATGTCCTTGGGGAAATGCGTATCCACGGGATAGGCGTAGAACTCCACCGGTACGCCGTTGTCGCGCAGTGCGTGGTACCACTCATAGCTGTTCACCAGTGGCACGTTGGGGTCGCCGACGTCGCCCATGATCAGGGTCGGCGCGGTGACGTTGTGCGCATACGCGATCGGCGACTGTTCACGCCAGATGTCGTGGTCCTTCGCCGTCCACGGCGAGCCGCCGAAGAAATAGGTGTCGCCGGTCTGGTAGTACGAGATGGTGTAGTCCATCACCCAGTCGGTCAGCGCGGCACCGGACACGGCCGCCTTCCATATCGGATAGTGGCCGGTGAGCCAGGTGGTCATGTAGCCGCCGTACGACCAGCCGGTGACGCCGATGCGCTGTGCATCGACGATGCCGAGCTTCTGCACCGCATCCACGCCCGCCATCACGTCCTTGCCGGGACCTACGCCGGTATCGCGAAAGATCGCGTGCTGGTAGGCATCGCCGAGGTTGGTGCTGCCGCGGTAATTCGGCTGGAACACCACGAAGCCCTGTGCTGCCAACAGTTGCGGCAGCGGCGAGAATTTCACCGTGGAGGCGGCCTCCGGACCACCGTGGATCACCAGCACCAGCGGATAGCTCTGGCCTCGCTGGTAGCCCACCGGGTAGGTGAGTGCGCCATCCTCATGAAAAATGTCCGGCCCCTGCCATTCGATCGATTCGGTGCGGCCGAGCGCGAGCTTGTCGACGAACGCATTGAGGTTGGTGAGCCGGCGCGGTTTCGCGCTGACCGAATTCATCACATACAGCTCGCCAGGATGCGTGGTGGTAGCGCCGACGAAGGTCAGCGCGCCGGTCTTCGACACACTGACCTCGGTGCCGGCTTCCACGCCGTCAAGGTCGAGCTTGCGCGCAGCACCCGACAGCGGCTGTTCCCACAGCACCGCGTGGGTGCCTTCCTCGCCGGCCAGCAGCAGCCCCTTGCCGCGTGGCAGCCAAGCGTAGCTGTTGAAGTTGCGCGCAAGCGTCTGGGTGACATCGCGGGTGTTGCCGTTCACGCTGACATAGACGGCATTGCCGTTGTTCTGGTCGCCGTCGCGTGGGCGCATGAAGGCAAAGTTGTCACTGTCCGGTGCATACATCACATCGGCCGAGCCTTCCGCGGCCACCAAGGTTCGCGGCTCGCTGCCGCCGATATCCACCGCGTCAATCACCGAATGGAACGACGGCCCCCAGTACGGGCCGGGAAAGCGGGTGAACGCGATGCTGCGGCCGTCACTGCTCCATGCCGGCACCGGGGCGTTGTCCTGCTGGTCGGTCTGCAGGCTGTAACTGCCCTGGGTGAGCCGCTTGGCCGTGCCCCCGGCGCTGGGTACCAGCCACAAGTGCCAAGGGGTGAGCGCGACGCGGGTGAGGAAGTGGTTGTCGGTCACCTGGAACGCATCGTCATGCTGTTTCAGGGCTTTGGCGTTGGCCGCTTCATCGGCGCTGATGAAGGCGAGTTGCTTGCCGTCCGGACTCCAGCTGTAGGCATCCACGCCATGCTTGATTTCGGTGATGCGCAGCGCATCGCCGCCATCCATCGGCATCACGTACAGCTGGTCTTCCTTGGTGTCCGCATCTTTGGCGATGAAGGCGAGCCGCGTGCCGTCCGGCGACCAGCGTGGCGACGAGATGTCCTCGCGTTTCCAGGTCAGCGCACGCCGCGTGCCACTGGCCACGTCCACCAGGTCGAGTTCCTGCTGGCTCTTGTCGGTCTTCCAGTCCGGTGTCGACGCGATCACCGCGATGCGCTTGCCATCCGGCGAGATCTGCGGCTCGCTGAGGTTCACGATCTTCGGCAGATCACCCAACTGGAACGCCGGCGCGTTCACGGCGGCGGCATGTGCCGACAGCGGCAACGCAAGCGCACAGCAGGCCGCGAACGCGAAATATCCGGTGGACTTCATGAAGTACTCCCACTCCAGGCGTGCGATTGGCGCGACGGCGTGCGTTGCACGCCGCCACGCAGCAAGAAAGTGAATCCCGGCAGGCAGATTCCCAACGGGAAGATTGGCACGTCCCTCGGTTCCTGGAGAAGTGTATGTCGGCACATGACATCGGGCTGGCAGGTAGGGCCGGGTGACTGGAGCTGGAGTACGATCCGGCCATCCGGATCGGAATCGCCGAGGTTGCCTTGAACGCATCGACACTGCTCTGGGGCGTTCTGTTCGGCTCGGTCGGACTCGGCTTCTTCATCTACGGCAAGAAACAGCAGGCGATCGTTCCGCTGGCATGCGGACTGGCGCTGGTGGTGTTTCCCTACTTCGTGTCGGGTACCGTGCTGCTTATTGCCATCGGCGTGGCGCTGATGGCGATTCCGTATTTGGTCAGGGTATGAAGAAGACAGGCAACAAAAAGCCCCCGGCAGTGCCGAGGGCTTTCATGGTTCCGTGGTGGAGCGGATGGGGATCGAACCCACGACCTCTACGATGCGAACGTAGCGCTCTCCCAGCTGAGCTACCGCCCCACGTGAGCGCCGGATAGTAGCAGCGTGTGGCGGTTTTCGCCAAGACCCCCGGAGTGCGCTCCGGGGTGCGCTGAGCGCGATTCGGGCCGTGCGCTCAGCCGGGCAGCAGGCTCGCGAGGCGGTCATGCAGCACGCCGTGGCGCCAGCCGTCGAGCAGTTCGGGCCATTCGGCGGTGACCACGTATTCCTCCAGCGCCTTGCGTGGGCACAGCAGGCCCGGCGGCAGGTCGAGTTCGCCGGCGAGGCTGTCGACCAGCGGCTTCATCGCGGCCAGCGCCTTCTTTGCCTCGCCTTGCGGGTGGCCCGGGATACGCGCGGTGTTGGCGATCTCCTCGGCGTCGACCGTTGCACTGACCAGGCTGAACAGTTCACTGCGCTGGGCCGAGCGCAGCGCACGCTGGCCTCGGCTACGCTGTTCGAGTTCGGCGAGGCTGGCTGGCGGCTGCTGCGCGAGGCTGAGCGCCAGCGTGTCGTCGATCAGCCAGGGGCGCGGCACATCGAGCCGACGTGCACTGTGGTCGCGCCACAGCAGCAGGCGACGCAGCAGGGCTTGTCGTGCGACGGGCCAGTCGGCGGCGCCGCGCATCGCGCGTTGCGGTTGCGGATCGCCGTCGCGGTGGCTGGCGCGGCGTTTCAGGCGCTCGCAATCCTCCGCGTGCCAGACGCTGCGTTCGCGTTGCTGCAGGCGTTCGACCAGCTGTTCGTGGATGGTTTTCAGATACACCACGTCCAGCGCGGCGTAGCTGCGTTGCGAGGCGGTGAGCGGGCGCTGCATCCAGTCCGAACGGGTCTCGCCCTTGTCCAGCTCCACGCCGGCCAGCTCGGCGGCTAGCGCGCGATAGCTGATGCCCAGGCCCATGCCGGCGAAGGCGGCGGCGATCTGGTTGTCGAACAGGAGGTGCGGACCATCCGGCAGCAGTGGCGCGAGGGTTTCCAGGTCCTCGCTGGCGCTGTGCATCACGGTGACCGCCGGGCCGGCGCCGAGCAGTGGCTGCAGCGCGTCACCGATCTCGAACGCCAGCGGATCGATCAGCGCATGGCGGCCATTCCAGCCAAGCTGCAGCAGCGCCAGTTGTGGATAGAACGTGTTACGGCGCATGAACTCGGTGTCGAGGCCAACGGCCGCATCCGCGGGTACGGCGGCAAGCCACGCCTGCAGTGCGTCGCGGTGATCGATCCAGTCGGCGGAGGCCGTCTCGGGCAGTGACATCGGTATTCCTTGGAAAGACGCCAGGCGCAGATTGCCCTGTCGGCAATTTGTGCCTATGGTGAGCAGCGCACGATAACAGGCCACACCAAGGACGCCCATCCATGCCCAGCAATGCCACCCTGCACCGTCAGCGCACTCTTGGTGGGGCGCTCGGCGTGATCGTGCTGGGATGCGCGCTGACCTATCACTTCTTTCCGCGGGTATTTCACGTCAATCCGGCCGAGGCGCCACGCCGCTCGATGTCGATGGGTACGGCATTGCCGGGCACGTCGCAGCAGCCGGAGCGGGCATCGGCGATCGCCGAGCTCAACGCCGGGCCGCCATTGACGCTGGCGCCGGCGGCGGTGATCGCGGCACGCAGCGGCAGAAATGCACACCTGCCCGAACAGCTCAGTGCTGATCCGCCGGCGGTGCGCGAGTTGCTGTCACGCGCCGCCAAGGCATTGCATGCCGGCCAGTTGGTCGGCGACAAGGACAGCGCCGCCGCGCTGTACGCGCAGGCGTTGAAGGAGAAGCCGGATAGCCGCCGGGCCGTGCAGGGGATGTTTGATATACGCGTGCGGCTGGTGGCGGAGATCGAGCAGGACATCGCGGCGGGCGACGCCGACTCGGCGGAGGATCTGCTCGGCGCGCTGCGCACACTGCCGGATGTGGCCGACGATGTGGCGCAGCTCGAAGCGAGCCTGAAGACCCTGGCCAAGGTGCGGCCGATGCTGGCCAAGGCGGCCGGCCTGCTGCAACAGGGCAAGGTGGATCAACCCAGTGGTGAAAGCGCGCTGGACCTTTATCGCGAGGTGCAGCAACTGGATTCGCAGAATGCGGTGGCCGAACAGGGCATCTTCGAAGTGCAGCGCGCCGTGCTCGACCGCGCCCTGGCCGCGGTCGCGCAGAACGATTTCGCCGGCGCGGACAAACAGCTGGCGGAGGCGAATGCCATCCGCCCCGGTTCGCAGCAGATGCAGGATGTGAGCAAACGCGTCAACGACATGCGCGAGCAGCGTGCGGCCGGCATGCTGACGCAGGCGCATTCTGCCCTGGATGCCGGCAATATCGCGCTGGCCAACAAGCTGGCCGAGCAGGCGCGGGCGGTCGATCCGAATCTGGCGACGCTGGCGGCGTTCGAGGAGCAGCTGACCAATGCGCGCCTGTACGCCAGCTACAAGCCCGGCCAGGTATTCACCGATCGCTACGTCGACCTGCCCGGCAAGACACCGGCGATGGTGGTGATCCCCACCGGCAGCTTCCAGATGGGCGCGTCGGACAGCGACGAGGATCACATCGATGCCGAGATGCCGCAGCACGCGGTGACCATCGACAAGGGCTTTGCGATGGCGCGCAGCGCGATCACCGTGGGCCAGTTCCGCGAATTCGTACGCGCCAGCGGTTACGTGCCGGACTCGGTGAAGCTCGGCGGCGCCAGCGTGTACGACGAACGCAGCGGCGCGATGCGCGACGAGCCCAACGCGACCTGGCAGGACGACTACGCCGGCCACAAGGCCGAAGACAATCTGCCGGTCGTGAACATCTCCTGGAATGACGCCAAGGCCTACGCCGACTGGCTCAGCCAGCGCACCGGCAAGACCTATCGCCTGCCCAGCGAGGCCGAGTTCGAATACGCCCTGCGCGGTGGCACCACCACCCGCTACTGGTGGGGTAACGGGACGCCGACGCACCTGGTGGAAAACCTCACTGGCTCGGGCGACCGTTCGCGCAGCGGCCGCCACTGGAGCCACGCCTTTCGCGGTTACCGTGACGGTTACTGGGGCCCGGCGCCGGTGATGAGCTTCGCGCCCAATCCGTTCGGCCTGTACGACATCAACGGCAACGTCTCCGAATGGGCGGCCGACTGCTGGCACGACAACTACATCCGCGCACCGGGCGATGGCTCAGCCTGGCTCAACCCCGGCTGCGCCGCCCACGTGGTGCGCGGCGGCTCCTGGGGCAGCTCGCCGGATCAGGTGGTTTCCGCCTACCGGCAAGGCACCAATGCCGACGTGCGCAGTGGTCGCGTCGGCTTCCGCGTGGTTCGTGAGCTGTAAGCGGGCATGAGAAACCCTGCACTCGGCGGGGTTTTTTGATTCATTGCTCGAGCGATAGAACTCGTACCTCCACTGTGCTCGATGAATGGGGCTGATATTCTTGGACCATGGACCGGAAAGCCAAATTGCTGCAGGGGATCGACGTTGCTTCATCCCTTGGCGCAGAAATCGGCGCCTTGTGCAGCCCATTCATCACCCGCGACGAGGGTCGTGTGATCTATGTGGATCACGCGGGCACGCAAGAGTTGAGGCGCAAGTACAGTGCCGATCCTGATGTCATTCTCGAACGGATCGTCGATGTCGATGCCGTATGGGGCAGCAACACCCTGGCTGAGGCCATCGGGGCGCATGTGGATTACGTCGTTGCCTCACATGTCGTGGAGCATGTCCCTGATCTGATCACGTGGCTGGAAGAGATTCATTCCGTACTTACACCGAACGGTGAAGTTCGACTCATCGTTCCGGACAAGCGCTTTACCTTTGACTATCTCAGGGCGGAGACGAAGCTGGTGGATGTTCTCTATGCCAGGCTGATTCACGCGCGTTGGCCACACCCCCAGGTCGTGCTGGATTATGTGTTGAATGTCGTCAAGCTCAACGGCGCTCTGGCATGGCGCGGCCAGGTGGATGAGCGCACTCTGGAGCGCCATCACACTCTGCAACATGCGATGGCTGTGGCGCAGCAGGCGGTCGATGGGATCTATCACGATGTGCACTGCTGGGTGTTTACACCACGATCCTTCGCGCTGCTGTTCGCCGAACTTTCCGATCATCGGATGATCAATTTCGGTTGTTCAGGGTTTCACGATACGGTGCCAGACACGATTGAATTTTTCGTGCATCTGCGTGTCACCAAAGATCATGACGCGGCGGCTGCCAGCTGGCGGGCCATGGCGGATCGGGTCACTTCACCGGCGCCGCCTTTGCCGGTTCCCCTTGGGCATGCATCCACTCCTGAAAACGATCCATCTGTTTCTGGCGATCGCGGCCGAAGGGACAGCTGACTGGCGGGATGGGGCGAGGCGTCATTCCGGATCACCGACTGTCTCCGCAGGCGGTCACGGCAATCAGTAAACAGTCTGGCGCATGGCGTGCCAACGCTGTCTCAAGGCATGAAAAAGGCCGCACAGCAGCGGCCTAATTCACAAGATTGCGTACCATTTCCAGAGTTGCGGATCAAAATCCTAACCTGAAAATCCCCGCAAAGCGTTGATTTCTGTTCCGCAATTTCAGATTTTCGATGCCTCGTAAACTCGTGCCACGGCTTGGGTTCTGGAAAAATGCGGGACGGTGTTCGGTGCGCAGGCGTCACGCGCGTGAACCATCCAGGAGTGGCGTATTCCTGCTCCACTGCAAAGACGTCGTCCTCGACGTAAACGTGGCCCGACTTCCTGTGCGACCATCGATCCCATCATGGTCGAGGCGGCAGCATGATCAAGGTGCACGGCGACAATCACACTTAGACGATGGGCACTTGGTTGACGTTGTTCTTCGGATCCAGCCAGAACGCTTCGTTCGCGAAGCGGCCGAAGATATCGCGCGGGAGGATGGGCTGCTGCTCGATCGACTCCACCCTCCGGCGCACAGTATGCAAGCCTGGCATGCCGACGCGGGCATCGAACTCGTCCGCGTGGTATTCGATGTTGTCGAAGTCGTGCTCGAACCAGGGTTCGCCGAGAAACTTGTAGAGCGCCTGCATGGAAGCGGCCGGATCGCGCACCAGGCTATCGTAGGTCAACATCAGCAGGTGATCCTGCGCATGCGGGCCGTAGAACGCGTCCTTGGTAGCCTGGAAGGCGAAGCCCACCATGCCCCTTGGATCGGTCAGTGCCTCGATGCGCGAGTACACCGTGGTGTTGGTGTCGAAGCGGAATACCTTGCTGACGCTGACTGGCTGCCTGCGCACCAGCCGTTCCATGCTGTCCAGCACACTGGCCAACGGGCGCACGCACGCAATGACCTTCACCTCCGGTAACAGTGTGCTCAGCAGCTGCATCCTGCTGCACCACAGCCGGCTGGTGTCGAACACCACATGGGCGCCTGTTTGCACCGAGTAGAAGTTCTCGACCAGGCCGCGCAACAGAGCGACCCGCTGCTCGTCGGAAACGTCGAACGAGAAATCGTTCTTGCTGCTCGCCTCCGCGATCACCACGCCCATGATGTCGGCAAGCGGGCTGGTCATGCCGGCACGGAAGCGCGGGTTCTGGTTGAGGATCGCAGCCAGCAGCGTGGTGCCAGAGCGTGGCAACCCGGAAATGAAGTGGAACTTCCGGGGCGGCTTGTTGGCTTCTGGTGCGGCAGGCATGTGGATACTCTCCCCAGGGTCGGTGGCGTGGATGGCAGGATAGCGCCCGGTTCAGGGCGCGGGCGCAGTCGAGGCGCGGATGCGCATTTCGTAACCGACCTCGACCATCCTGGCGTCTCCCTTCTCCTGCACGCGAAGCAGCAGTTCTTCGGTGGCGCGCCTGCCCATTTCACGCACAGGTTGATGGATGGTCGTCAACGGCGGCCACACCTGCGTCGCGATCGTGGTGTCGTCGAACCCGCATATGGAGATGTCGCCGGGAACCGATACCCCAGCCTCGGAGGCCGCCCAGATCGCGCCGACGGCCATGTCGTCGTCAGCCGCGAAGATGGCGGTCGGGCGCTGCTTCAGCGCCAGCAACTGGCGTGTGGCCGCCACGCCCGATTCGAAGGAGAATCGGCCCTGCACCATGTACTTGGGGTTTTCCTTCAGCCCGGCACGCTTCATTCCGTCGCGGAAACCGGCGAGGCGCCAGACGCCGCCGCCGTGCTTGGGGTCGCCGATGATGTGGGCGATACGGCGATGGCCCAGCGTCACCAGATGTTCCACCATCGCCGCGGCGGCCTCGCGCTCGCGCAGCATCACGCCGATGCAATCCTTGGGGTGCAGCGGCGCGATGGAGGCAAACGGGAGGTCGTTCTTGCGCAGGCATTCCAGTAACTGTGGGTGGTCGGTGATCGGCGGTGTGAGGATCAACCCGTCGGGCCGGTGTCGCGACAGGATGTCCTCGACGTGCCCGACGAAGTCCGGTGCGGTCGAGACCAGTGGTTGCACCATCATGCTGTAGTGCTGCGCCTCGCACGCCTCCAGCACGCCTGCCTGGACTTCCATGATGTAGCTGGGCGACAGGTTGTCGTACAGCAGCCCGATCATGAAGGAGCGGTTTGTCGCCAGGCTGCGCGCCGAGGTGAGCCGCCGGTAATTGAGTTCCGCAACGGCAGACAGCACGCGTTCGCGCACGGAGTCGCGCACGTTCGGCTCGTTGTTGAGAACCCGCGACACGGTCTTTTTCGAGGTGCCCGAGGCACGGGCAACATCGTTGATGGTCACGTGTGCCATGGAAGCCTGTCCGGATTCAATGATTTTTCCCCTGCGAGGCGTCAGTCGGGTTTCCGGCAGCCGCCGGAATGTATTGGGTTGAAACGTTCCACCCGCTCATTTCGACTACCGGTGTTGCAGATCCCTGGGATGCGTAGCGTGCGATCAGGATCATTGACTCGCCGGGCCACAGCGTGACGTCATTGTCGTTCCACAGGATAGGCAGCGCGAGGTCGCCGTGCGCACCGCGCCTGATCGACACGTGCTGGAACAATGCCACCACCTTGGACGATGCGGGTACCGACAGCGTAACCGTGGTGACGTCCTCGTTTCCCTCATGCCGCGTTGTCGCGCGAACTGCGCTCGTCGCGGATGGCAAGGACTGAAGTGAGGTCAGATCCGCGTACTGCGTCACCGGCGTGAGATACCAGTTCGAATGATTCCAGTCGAGTTTGTCAGGCTGGGCAGGGAGCCAGTAGACGTTGCGGCTGATCGGCTTGCCATCGGAAGCGGCGAGGTCGAGCTCGATGAAGTACGTGTGCGACAGGCCGGCTATGGTTGGAAGTGGCGCTAGTTGCCGCGTGTGGTTCCCCGCGAGGTCGATGTCTTGCAGGTGCTTCACGTAACGCACGCTGCCGTCCAGATTGCGCACGCGGATGCTCGCCTGCAGGCCATGTGCATCGGTCAGCGTGTGGTTCACCAGCACGATGGCGTTCGAGTCGTACGAATACTGGATGTGCACCGGCTCGTTCGCCTTCTTGGCGCCGAAATAGGCGCCCGCCGGATTCATGAAGTAGTCGTACAGATGCCAGTGCAGCGAGGGCCAGGCATTGTTGAGCATCCAGTAGATTACGCCGGTCGATGGATTCGCCGCATCCATGTGCGCGTTGAACGCCTCGAACTGCGCACGCACGTTGTCGTAGTTGTCGAGCTGGGCCT
Source organism: Rhodanobacter sp. (assembly GCA_050737735.1). GTDB lineage: Bacteria > Pseudomonadota > Gammaproteobacteria > Xanthomonadales > Rhodanobacteraceae > Rhodanobacter. Next base: position 10,182 of record JBOHYM010000067.1, read on the forward strand.
TGGCGACATAGTCGGCAAGGCTTGTGGGTGCGCCGTAGCGAGCGGCCAGCGCCTTGTCGAACGGTGTCAGCACGGCGAATGTCGACCAATCCGCGGATGCGTGGAATTGCCTCACCTCCGGGTATTTCCACAACGCCTCTTGCTCTTGCGGCGACAGCATGCGCTGCACATCTTCCAGGCGCGGAATATCCGCGCCTGCGCTGACCTCCGAGTCGAAGCCGAACGCGCCACCCAGCTTGTCGGCATACCAATAGGACGGCGGTATCCAGTCGTAAGGACCATCCATCTTCAAGCCGGAAGGACCGGTTTCGGCTGTGCCCTTGGGGACGGCAGCCGAGATGATCGGCAATGGCCAGTCAGCAGCACGTAACGCATCGACGTACATCTTCGCGATGGCCGGCAGCGGCGCGTTGTCGCTGCCGATCAGGAAGCCGATCACGGACGGATGGTTGCGCAGCAGGCGTGCTTCGCTGGCCATCGAGTCCGCGGCCACTTTTTCGTCGTCGGCATTCCACGGCCCGCCGCCGGTCTTGGCGGCCGACTCCCATTTGTCGCAGCACTCCCAGCCCGCGAGTATCAGGATGCCGCTACGGTCGGCGAGGTCGTAGAAGCGTTGATCTTCCAGCTTGCCCTCGCTTCGGATGGTGTTGAGGCCGAGGTTGAGTACGTAGCTGAACTCGGCTTCCATGCGCGCGGGATCGTCGCGCAGGAACATGTCCGGTGCCCAGCCTGCACCGCGGATCAGCACGGGCTTGCCATTGACGAAGAACTGGCGGTAACCCTGTTTCGTGAGGCTGGAACTGACGCTGCGTATGCCGAACGTGGTGCTGGCCTTGTCGGAAGTCGCACCATCGACCGCAGCGCTCATGTCGAGCTGGTACAGCGGATGTTCGCCCATGCCGACCGGCCACCAGATTTTCGGGTGATCCAGTGCGAGGCCCGGGGTGGTCTTGGGCGAGAACGAAACCACCAGCTTTTGCCCGGGAGCGAGGTGGATGGTCTGTTGCAGTGGAACGCCGGCCACCGTGCCGGTGATCGTCGCGTCATGCGCCACCGTGTCGAGGTTCTTCGCCTCCATCGTCACGGTCAGCGCGGCACGCGAGAGATCGGGCAGTGGCAGCGTCGAAGTCACTTGCGGATAGCTCAGCTCGACTGGCCCCGTCTGCACGATGTCCACACCACGCCATGGCCCCATGTTGTTGTCCGGGGGCGTGGGGTTCCAGTCCACCCAGCCTATCGACAGGCTTTTCCGCGGGTCGGCCGGATGTACGAGCAGGGCGACGGTGTTGATGCCTGCATGCACCCACTGCGTCACGTCGAGTTCGTGGACAGGGTAGGCGCCGGCGACGGTGGCATGATCGGCGACCAGATGTCCGTTCACCCATGCGTCGGCGCTCGCGATCATCCCGTTGGTGCGCAGCAGTGTGTGCAGTCTGGATGCGCTTTTCGTCAGCGTGAACCCGCTGCGATACCACCAGGGCGTCACGAACAGGTTGCCACTGGCGTCCGGTACCTGCACGGCGCGCAGGTTGTCACTGTAGAACACATCCTTATATGTACCGTTTTCCAGCAGCCCGGCCATGACGGTCGCGCGGCCGCTTGCCGGGTACCAATCGTGAGTCGGGAAACGATCAGAGGAGATTTCGGCGCCGCCTTGCTGCGCTTTCGCGCTGTCCTGGATTTGCCAGTGGCCGATGGCGGTAGTGGAACCGGCGCCACCGGTCACCTGCGTGGGCGCGTAGGTCACCTCGGCGAGCACGGCCGGTGCGGTCGATGCTGCCATCGCCAGCACAGCCATCATCAAGTATGCGCGTTTGGCTGGAATTCGCATGGCGTCAGTGGCTCCCAAGATAGTTCTCGCGTATTTCAACGGGTGCGAACGGCCACGCCTGGTTGACCTTGGCCCAGATCGCGAACACCACGAGGCCAGCGAGGATCCATGCGCCCGACAGGATCAGCGATAACGTGGACGCCGACACATAGACGCAGATCCATCCCAACAGCGCAATCACACACGGCACCGGATAAAGCCACTGCTTGTAAGGCCGTGCCAGGTTTGGCTGACGCCTGCGCAATATCACCAGCGCGGCGATCTGCGCGACCGATTGCACAATGATGGTCGCGGCCAGCAGCATGTTGATGACTTCAGTCAGGTCGAAGAACGTGCCGATGGCTGTCACCACGCTCATCGTGAGCAAGGCCACGTGCGGGAAACCAAGTTTGGCGTGCAGGCGCCCGAACACGGACAGGAACACTTTTTCGTGCGCTGCCTGGAACGGCACGCGCGAACCGCCCAGCAGGCCGGTGAACACCGAGGCGAACGCCGTCACGATGATGAGGATGGTCATGATGGCCGCAGCCGGATGCCCCCAGCTGCGCTCCACCACCAGCGAAGCCACGGATTTGGACTGGGCGATTTCCTGCCACGGCGCCACGCCAAGCACGCTGATGTTGAGGATGAGATAGACGAACATCATCGCGATCACCGAGATGATGATGGAGCCGGGCATCGTCTTTCCCGGGTTGCGCAGCTCATCGCCGATGTAGGCGGTGGTGTTGTAGCCGAGGTAGTCGTAGATGCCGATGACCAGTCCCGCGCCCAGCCCCACGAAGAAGTGGCTGCCGAATGCGCCTGCCGGGTAGGCGAAAGCGAAGCCGGCATGGAAGTGCGAGAAGCCCGCCGCCGCCACGCCGACGACGGAAACCAGCATGATGACCCACAGCGCGATCGTGATCGTGCGCACCGATTCGATCCGCCGGTACAGCAGCCAGGTGACGAGGGCGGTCGCCGCCAGGCCGATGAGGTGTACCGGCCACCAGCCGAGGTTGGGGAAGAAGAACTCCAGGTACTCCACCATGCCGATGATGCCAGTGGACATCAGCAGGGGAATCGCCAGCAGCATCGTCCAGATGAACAGGAACGGCATCAGCTTGCCGGTGCGGTACTGGAACGCTTCGCGCAGATAGACATAGGTTCCGCCGGAACCCGGCATGGCCGCGCCGAGTTCGGCCCAGACCAGGCCGTCGGCCATGGCCAGGATGGCGCCGGCAATCCAGCCGATCACCGCCTGCGGCCCGCCCATGACGGCGACCATGATAGGGATGGTGATGAACGGCCCGATGCCGCACATCTGGGTCATGTTGATCGCGGTGCCCGAGAACAGGCCGATGGAACGATGGAAGCCGTTGTCGCGAACGGACCGGGGCGCGCTGGAATCCTGCATGTTTGCCTTGTCGTTGTCGGTTGCGGGCGGGGCGCGCATGCCGCGCGCCCCGGACCGAGGCCTTGCCATCACCACTGCCCGCGTATGCCGACCATGAACATGCGCTCGGAGAAATTCGAGTGCGCCGGCTGGTCGGACCACACGAGGTAGTATCGCTGGTACTCGTTGGTGAGGTTGGTGCCGTCCACGAACACTTCGGCGTACTTGTTGAGCTTGTACGAAATCGACGCGTCGAGGTACTTCTGCGGTGCCTCGTACATCTCCATGCCCGTGATGCCGCCCACGCTGTCCATCACCGCGCGCCGCGAACGGTAGTTGTACGCGAGGCGGGCCTGGAAGCGGTCGTCCTGGTACCACAGGATGAAGTTGCCGGACCTGGTCGAGTTGTCCTGGAACGGAATCTTGTTGCCGGCCAGATCCCTTTCGCCCGAGTTGCTGGGTGCGTAGGTGGCGTTGAACTCCATGCCCGTCTTGGACAGGATGCCCGGCAGGAAGGTGAAGCCCTGGCGGTAATCGAACTCCGCACCCTGGATGCTGTTGCCGGTACCCTGAACCGGCTCGGTGATCACGATGCAATGGTCGCGGACCACGCCGTCCTCATCCGGCAGGGTGCAGTTGGTCACGCTGCCGTTCTTGATGAAGCTCTGCATGTCGATGCGGAACAGTGCGAGGCTGAGCATGCTCGTAGGGTTGATGTAGTACTCAAGCGATGCGCCGTAGTTGGTGGAGCGCCACGGGTTGAGGTTCGGGTTGCCCGTGGAAGTGCCGTCCGCGACGCGGAAGATCGGCCCCTGCGGCGTTTCCGCCAGCGAATAGTTCAGCTGCAGGCCACCGCCCCAGGTGCTGAGGTCGAGCGGCATCATGTTTTTCGAATAGGCCAGTCGGAATTTCAAGTCGTCGGTCAAGTCCAGTGAGAAGTTGGCCGACGGCAGGACATCTTGGTAACTGCGCTTGGTGATGGCGGCGCCTACGTCGGCAGGTTCGTCGCCGTACGAGCCCGGGGCGCCGCTAAGCTGCTGGGTAACATCCAGATTGGTGCGGATCACGCGCACGCCGACGTTGCCGCTGTACGGCATGTCACCGAGGGTGCCTTTGAAGTCCGCTTGCAGATAGCCGGACAACTCCTTGAGCCCCACGTTCCAGGTGGTTCCCGGTTCGCCCACCTCGACGGTATCGGGGTAGAGCGACTTCCAGTACGCGACGGGATTGATCATGGCGGAGGGATTGACCGCCCAGAAGTTGATGCCCGAGCCGAGCAGGTTGGTGTACTGCTTCCAGTTGCCTGACAGCGGCGCCGGCGTGTTCGGTATCTGCAAGGCGGAAATCGGCCCGGCGCGATAGTAGCCCTCCGCGTTGCCCGCGGTGCACGAGCCGCTGTCCATCACCACGTCGGCGCCGACGTAACGCACCAGGCATCCGTTCGGGTCAGTGGCCCCCATACCCGCATAGACCGGCGTTTCCAGGGTCCAGCCGATATTGTCTGCGCTGCGGATACTGTCGCGCACGCCGAATTCGAGCTGGATGCCGTCCTGGAAGTCGTACTTGCCGTCGAAACGCAGTGCGTTGAGGTCCACCTGGCGGTCGTAGTCGCCGGAAGATTCCAGCGTCTTCATCGTCCAGCCGTTGGGATTGGCGAAGTTGGCAGCCAGCGAGGCGGGCATGCCGACCGTGAGGTAGCGGCCACCGAAGTTCGCGATGATCGGAACCGTGTTCTGGGGAACCCCGTTGGCGTTGAACACGCGGTCGCCTCCCAGTTGCGACGGGTAGACCATGGTACCGGCTGGCAAGGAGACGCCGTCATTCAACACGTTGGGCCACAGCGCGCCGTCGGAATCGGAAATGTTGAGATCGGTTTCGACGTTCGACTGGAACGCCGTGTCGTGGATACCGCGCAGGCTGCCCGTGAAGGCGCTGCCATTGTCGAAATCCAGTTGGAGGTTGAAGTTCTTCGCGTTGGAACTCTTCTGCGTGATCTGCGAGAACGATTCCACGTCGCCCGGCCACTTCTCGTACACCTGCGTGGTGTACATCTGCATGCCGCTCCAGGTCGGATCGGGCGTGCCATAGGCTCCGGCGATGGGGCTGCCGGTATTGCGCGATTGCAGTGGCACGTAGGTCGCGCCCTGCCAGTTGGTCGAGTTGAACTGGATGCCGGCGGTGGTATCCCACTCGCGCTGCTGCGAGTAGAAATAATCGCTGGTCAGGCTGAAGCCGTTGCCGAGATCCATCTGGAACGAGGCATTGCCGGACTTGCGCTTGCGCTGGGTGACGGTGTCGTAAAGGCTGATGTCCTGGCTGCCCATGAAGACGCCGTTGGACTTGCCGTCGCCATTGACGTCCACGCTGCCATCGGCGTTCTGATGGATCTGCGATGGGATGGGCGCACCGTTCCACGGCGTCAGGAAGCCGTTGTAGCCACCCGCACTGGCTGCGTTCTCGCCGTTCAGCACGACGCCGTACTGGTCGAGGCCCTCGGTTGCGTTCATCCGCGTGGTGTTGGAGAAATCGGCCGATACCAGCAAGCCCCAGTGCCCATCGTCGTTGAACGAGACGAGGCCGTTGGCCTCGGGGCCCAGACGGCTGGTGGTGGTGCCGCGTTCCCCGTCGGCGGAATAGCTGTAGGTGAATCCGCTGGGGAGATCCCAGGGGCGGTAGGTGTGCAGGTCGATCGCGCCGCTGATGCCGCCGTCGGTCTCGTTGGCCGTGGACGATTTGACCACGTCCACGCCGTGGAACAGCGTGGACGGCAACATGGTGAAGTCGGGCTGCTGTGAGTCGATCTGGTCCGCCGTGATGAACACTTCGCCGTTCAACATGGTGCCGACCTGAGGCAGTCCGCGCACGTCCACCGAGGTGCCGACGCCGGCATCGCGATTGATCTGCACGCCGGTGACGCGCTGCAGGGAGTCGGTGATGGTCACGTCGGGCAACGCGCCGATGTTTTCCGCCGTGATGCTGTCCTGGATGTTCGGCGCTTCGCGCTTCAGGTCGATCGCGCGCATCTGCGACGCACGCACGCCGGAGACGGTGACGGTAGCCAGCGTGGTCGCGCTCTTGTCCGCAGCAGTGTCTTTGTCCTTGGCATTGGTTTTCTTTGCGCTGGGCGATGCTGGCGCTGGCGCCGGTGCGGCCTGCGCTGCCGGGCTGGCCGTTTGGGCATCGGCGAATGGCGACGCTGCGGCCGATGTCGACACGACGGCGAACAGCGACATGGTGATGGCAAATGACAAGGGATGCTTGCGATGTACGGTGGGCATGGGCGTTAACCTCGTTGTGGGTGCCTGTCGAACCTCAGGTGCTCCGCGGTGTTCCAAAACGCGTGTAGTTCAGCGGCGCCTGCCGCTTCGCGCGTCGTCGTGATGCAATCTCTCGATGTCCCCAACCATGGCCTTCCGGGCCATGGCTATTTCATTCGGTGCCACTGCGCGGGAAGCGCGCCCCGCGTGCCACTTATTTCGAAAACGCCATTCGCGCCAACGCCCACTGGCCATCACGCGGATCGCCGGTAGCGAAGACACACAAGTTGCGAATACCGGCCCCCACCGGCACCGCAACGTTTGCATTGAGCCGGGTTTGCCCCTGCGCCTGCACCGCGGGCGCCAGCGGCACGGTCGCAAGCAGCGGCCCCGTGCAGGAATCGGCATGGATCTCGAACTCGCCGGCTGCGCTGGCCTTGCGGCGCACCACGGCATCCCTGGCCTCGTCGCCGAAGCGCCATGTCACGCGCTCGACGGTCAGCACGACATGCGTGATGCCTTCCAGCGGCGCCTGCGGCCACAGCCAGCACGTGTTGCCGATATCCACTGAGTAAATCGGCCTTGGGTCCTGTGCCGGTCGACTGCCTTCCAAACGTGAGGCTGGTTGGTTGGAACACGTTGCAAGCGCGCTGCTGTCATGGCTTGGCAAGGTGGTCTCATCCAGCACTTGCGTACGCGGTGCGGCAAGCTCGAAGCCGTCCGCTGCGAATGTCGCGGCTTGCAATGTCGTGCTGCCCGGAAGCGTGAGTGGCCCGATGTACTGCGCAGAGCGTGAGGTCGGAGCGGAGCCATCCATCGTGTAACGGATCGTTCCGAATCCCGTCTGGCTGGACAGCGTGACCTGGAACGCGCCGTTCGTTGTTGCAGTTACCTGGAAGGCGGTAGCAAACGCGCTGTCGGCATAACCGATACCGAGTGCGCGGTAGCGCGCCAGTTCGGCCGGCATGCGTTGCAGGAAACCGTTCCAGTCGTGTGCGCTTGCGGGCGACCAGCCAAGCTCCGATAGCGCCGCGATGCGTGGAAACACCGCATGCTGGTCGTGCGCGAAGGTGGGCATCTGCTCGGTCCAGAGGCCCGCCTGCACGCCGATGATGTGCTTGGCTTCGGTCGCACTCGCGCCGTTCGGGATGACCACCGTGTCATAGGCTTGCTGCAACGTCGCCGCGGGCGGCGGCCCCGGCCATTCGTCGGGCAGGTCGGACTGATAGTGGTCGAAGTACAGCGACTCCTGTGGCGTCATGACCACATCGTGGCCTTGCCTGATCGCTTCCAGCGCCACGCGTTCGTGGTCATTGCCGTGCCAGGACATCACCACTTCCGAAGCTGGAAGCGTCGCACCCGTAACCAGCTCGTCGTCCCAGCCGACCGGCGTGCGTCCGTGTTTGATGAGGTAGTCGGCGACCTGACCGGTGAACCAGCCCTGCAGCTGATCCATGTTGGCCAGGCCCAGCTTGTGCATCTGCGCGCGCACTTCGGGCGATGCGTTCCACTGCTGTTTGTCGGCCTCGTCGCCGCCAATCGAGATGTGCCGGGAGGGGAACAGCCGCATCACCTCGTCGAGCACATCGTCGACGAAGTGCAAGGTCTTTTCGTCGGGCTTGAGCAGCCACGGGCTGACGCCCCAGTCGGTCCACACGGAGGGACGCTGGCCGGTGACGCCCAGCCACGGATAGGCGGCGATGGCGGCCTGCGAATGTCCGGGAAGATCGATTTCCGGCACCACATCGACGAAGCGCTCGGCGGCATGGCGCACGATGTCGCGCACCTCCGTCTGGGTATAGAAACCACAATACGGTTTGTCGGGAGAACCGGTCAGCTCGGTGTCGAGGCCCACCGCCTTGCGGCAGGCGCCGATGTTCGTGAGCTCGGGATACCTGGGAATCTGGGGTTTGAGGCGCAGTGGAACGGTAGATGCACTTAAGCTGACGGCGCGCATCTCTCGTACCTGAAGTTACGGTGCGGCGGAAATGGAAACGAAGTCGGGGTCAGATCACGAAACGGGCGAAATCGTACGTTAAGATGATCGAGTCGAGATCTCGAACCAACGCTCTAGGCAAAATTCAACCGAAGGGATATGCGTCATGACCGATCCTGATGATCGTTTCGGCATGCCTGCCAGTGCATTCCAGGCGGCGCACGAAAGCCACGGCCTCGACAATCCAACTTTTCGGATGGGCATGTATGTGCCGACCCGGAACGAAGTGGCGACGCGCTCCGCCGCCGAGCTTTACCCGATCGTGATCGACTGGATGTGGGAGAGTCCATCGGAGTTGATCCCGGACAACACACAGATTGCCGACCTACGCGCGATCCTGGTCGCTCGCGCCGACGCGGACGCCGCCGATGTACAGCAGCTCATGGCCGCTTGCGATGACTATCTGAAGGTGTGATCACGCGCCACCGCTGCTGCTTGCCAAGTCCCTTCCATCGGAATACGTTATCGAACTCCGATAATAACTTGAGCAGTCGAGCACCCCGGCGATGGATGATCGCGACCTCTACGCAGGTCTTGTACGTCTTCACTTGCTGCACCACGCGGCCGAGGCGCCGATCTACGGCCAGTCGATGATCGACGAGCTGGCCCGTCACGGTTATCAGCTCAGCCCTGGCACGCTCTACCCCATCCTGCATGGGCTTGAGAAGAAGGGGTACCTCACGTCGACGCAGACCCAGGCCGGCAAAATGAATCGGCGTTTCTATCGCATCACGCCGCTGGGACGACGTGCCCTGAGCAGCGCCAAGCGCAAGGTCCAGGAGTTGTTCGGCGAGCTTTTCCATGAGCACACCAAGGCGAAGCACCCATGAAAATGTCACGCTGGCTCGATACGCGGACCACTGGCTGGACGGTGCTGGTACGCCTGCTGGTCGGTGGTGTGGTGTTCTTTCCCGAAGGACTGCAGAAGCTCCTTTTTCCGGCCCTTCTGGGCGTGGGTCGCTTCGTCAAGATCGGCATTCCGTGGCCCGAGGTCATGGGCCCTTTTGTCGGCGTGGTGGAGATCGTATGCGGCTTGTTGATCATCCTGGGGCTGCTGACACGGTTTGCTGCCGTACCCCTGATCATCGTGATGATCGTGGCGCTCGTCTCGACCAAGCTGCCCCTCATGCTCGGGCACGATGTGTGGATCTTCCATGCGCCGACCGGCGCACGCTACGGATTCTGGGGCATGGCGCACGAGGCACGCACGGATCTTTGCATGTTGCTTGGTGCGCTGTTTCTGCTCATCACCGGGGGTGGTCGCTGGTCGGTGGATGGGTGGCTTTGCCGCCGTCGACTGTCATCGCCCACCGCTACCGCACGACCACTTCAGGAGTAATTTTCATGCCGATTGATCGCCGCGACTTTCTCAAGCTGAGCGGCATCACGGCGCTCGCGAGTAGCCTGCTGAGCATGGGGCATGCCGCTGACCAGCGACCCCAGGCGGTCTCACCTGGCACGAAAGCCGATGTCGCGCTGACTATCGGCACCGGCCTGGTCGAGGTGGCACCGGGCCGGATCATTTCCACGACCACGTACAACGGGCAGTTTCCCGGTCCCTTGCTTCGTTTCAAGGCTGGCCAGAAGGTGATCGTGGATATCCGCAACGACACCGATACCCCCGAACAACTGCATTGGCATGGCCAGTTTGTTCCCGATGCCGTGGATGGCGCGGCGGAAGAACGCACGCCGTATATTCCCGCCCATGGCCTGCGCCGTGAAGTGTTTGTGCCGGGGCCATCGGGTGTGCGTTTCTACCATACGCATTTGCGCGCCGGCAACGATCTGAGCCGGGGTCAATACAACGGTCAGGTGGGCGTGGTCTACATCGAACCGAAAGCCGACGCGGGTTCGTATGACCGCGAGGTCTTTCTCGTGCTCAAGGAGTTCGAGCCATTCCTCAGTCAGGGCGGCGACATGGCGCAGGACTTCCTGGCACCCAAGGAAGTCGATCCGGCGCTGAAAGCCATCGGCGAAACCGCGATGAAGGCGTCGCTGGCCAAGGGGATGCCGCACGGTTACGAGGTTGGCTATCGCGTGTTCACCATCAACGGCAAGATGCTGGGTCACGGTGACCCGATCCGGGTCAAGCACGGTGAACGTGTGCTGTTTCACGTAGTTAATGGCAGTGCTACCGAAATCCGCAGCCTCGCCTTGCCAGGCCACACATTCAAGGTGGTAGCACTGGACGGCAATCCCGTACCGACACCAGCGCAGGTGCCCGTGCTTTGGCTGGGCACCGCCGAGCGCGTGTCGGCGATCGTGACCATGGATCGCCCGGGCGTGTGGGTGCTGGGTGATCTATCCGACGATGATCGCGGCAACGGCATGGGCATTGTCATCGAATACGCCGGTACCAAGGGCAAGCCACGTTGGGAAAAGCCACCGACGTCGCCCTGGGATTATCGGATGTTTGGCAAGCCCGATAGACGCGTCTCCGATCCGGATGAAGTCATCGAGATGACCTTCGCCAAGGACAACGCCGCCGATCTCGGTTTCAATCGCTGGACGGTCAACGGTACCGCCTATGACATGCACACCATGCCGGTCACCCGGAAATTGTCGCTCGGCCGACGCTACCGTTTGCGCCTGCATAACACTACCGACGATATCCACCCGATCCACCTGCATCGGCACAGCTTCGAACTGACGTGTATAGCCGGACATGCGACGGCCGGTGTCATCAAGGATGTTGCGCTGCTCGGTGGCTATCAGAGCATGGATCTGGATTTCACCGCCGATCAGCCGGGGCTGTCGCTGTTCCACTGCCACTCGCAGCTGCACATGGATTACGGCTTCATGGTGCTGTTTGATTGCGCGTGAGTGACACGATGCCTCATCGTGCACACGCCGCCGTCGATCAGGGCTCGCGCGGCAGCGCGATGGAGGTCGGCGCCGCCTTCCTGAAACTCGGTCTGTCGTCGTTCGGCGGGCCGATTGCCCATCTGGGTTACTTCCACCGCGAGTTCGTTGAGCGGCGGCGCTGGCTGGACGAAGAGCATTTCGGCCAGCTGCTCGCGCTCTGCCAATTCCTGCCCGGACCGGCCAGCAGCCAGCTCGGCTTTTCGCTCGGTCTGCTGCGTGCGGGATGGCGCGGCGCGATAGCGGCGTTCATCGGTTTCACGCTTCCTTCGGCGCTGCTGCTGTTCGCGTTTGCCGCGATGAGCGGCTATCTCGCCGGACCGCTGGGTCAGAGTGCAGTGCACGGCCTCAAGCTGGTCGCTGTCGCTGTTGTCGCGCAAGGTGTGCTCGGCATGGCGCGCACGCTGACGCCCGATCGCAACCGTGCCTTGATGGCCGCCGTGGCGGCGGGATTGATTGCGATCAGCGGCAGTGCCTTGATGCAATTACTGGTGGTGGCCATCGGCGCCGCGCTGGGTCCATGGGTGTGCCGACAGGTCGCCGCGAAGCGAGGGGATACGTTCGCGCTGAACTACGGTCGGCGCACCGGCGGCGTCGTGTTACTGATCTTCGGCGCGTTGCTGGCGACGTCGTTGTTTGTGGCTCCAGGCCTACCGCCGCTGGCACAGGTGGCTGGTGCATTCTATCGCGCCGGCGCGCTCGTGTTCGGTGGCGGGCATGTCGTGCTTCCGCTGTTGAAGCAAGCGGTAGTCGATCCCGGCTGGGTCAGCAGCAATACGTTCCTAGCCGGCTATGGCGCGGCGCAGGCCGTGCCTGGCCCCATGTTCACGCTGTCCGCGTTTCTCGGCGAACGTCTGCACGGCGGTCAGGGTGGCGTGCTTGGTGCCACCGTCAGCCTGCTGGCGATGTTTTTGCCGGGACTGCTGCTAGTCGCCGGCGCCTTGCCGTTCTGGCGGACGCTCGGCAATCGGGACGGCGCCGCTCGCATGCTGGCGGGTGTCAATGCGGCGGTGGTCGGTCTGCTGGCAGCGGCACTTTACGATCCGGTGTGGGTCAGCGCTGTGAATGACGCCAGGGATTTTGCCATCGCGCTGATCGCGTTCACGCTGCTCGTAGCCGCGCGTTGGTCCGCACTGGCCGTCGTTGCCTGGTGCGTCGCGGCCTCCGTCTTGCGGGTGGTTTGGGGTTAATGGCAGCGAGCGAACGCCGATGGCGCTAGAGGTCTCGCCTGGAGTGCGCAAGGGTCGGAACCTGCCTTGCCCGAGCAGCCGGCTCTGCCGCCAGATGAGGATCGGCATCGCTGAAGGTGTAGTGCTGAATCAGTGCATCATCGGAGCCCGGTAACGCGAGCACGAGCATGGTGGTCAGCGCCGGAACGGTCGTCATTTGAGCTGGAATACGCGTGTTTCCGAACGTCCTCGTTATGCATCGTCGTTTGGATTGTGCAGTGGCCGCAGTTCGCCGCGAGCGACGGCGTCAGGAACGGCGAAGGAATACCGCCCCAACATATTGATGTGCTCATGCAAGAGCGGCGACAAGCGCGCGATGTCCTCGTCGCGCATGGTGTAGCCTTCCGTCCGAAGCTGCTGCAAGGCCGCTTCCAGGTAGATCGTGTTCCACAGCACGATCATGTTGAGCACCAGGCCCAGTGCACCCAGCTGGTCTTCCTGACCCTCGCGATAGTGCTGCCGCAATTCACCCCGCCTGCCGTGGAACACGGCACGGGCCACGCTGTGGCGACCTTCGCCGCGGTTGAGCTGCGCGAGGGTACTGTGCCGTTTGGCTTCGTCGTCGATGTAGGTCAGCGTATGCAGGGTCTTGTCGATCCGGCCGAACTCAGCAATGGCTTGTGCCATGCGCGTGGATCGGTCGCCAACCTGCAGGGTACGCATGATGCCCATTGCCGGTACCCGGCCAAGTTTGAGTGAGCCGGCCAGACGTAACATGTCATCCCAATAGGGCGCGATCTTTTGCAGGTTCAGGCGGTGGGTGGCGATCGCGTTGAGCTGCCCATAGTCGGCGTGCGGGTCGATCCGCCAAAATCGAGTGCCGCCGATGTCGGCCAGGCGTGGGCTGAAGCGGTAACCCAGCAGGCGGAACAAGCCGAACACGATGTCGCTGTAGGCACCTGTATCGGTCATGATCTGCGTCGGTTGCAGGTCGGTTTGCTGTTCGAGTACGACGGCCAGCAGGATCAGGCTATCGCGCAATGTACCGGGCACTGTGATGTCGTTCAGGCCGGAAAATTGGTCCGACAGCAAGTTGTACCAGGTCACACCGCGACCGACGCCGAAGTATTTCGGATTCGGGCCGGCATGCACCGTGCGCACCGGCACCACAAAGCGCATGCCATCGGCCGACGCCACCTCGCCGCCACCCCACTGGTGGGCCAGTTCCAGTCGACTTTGCGCCGCAACCAAGGTCACATTGGCGGCCGTCAACGTGTCGTCACGCAGGTAGTTCTGATCCACCCACGACAGGCGATCACGCTTGAGCGCCGGCACGTCGCCGCGAATCAGTGGCTCCAGTCCCGTGTTGCAGGCTTCGGCCATCAGCACCGCGCACAGGCTCAAGGGTAGATCGACGGCACGAGCAGTGCGCTCCGAAAGATGGGTGAAGGCATCGGTAAAGCCCGTTCGTGCCGCCACCTCCACGATCAATTCGGGCAAGTCCACGCGTGGCAACAAGCTGCAGACCTTCTCACGCAGCGCCACCAGCGAGGCGGGCTCGTCGAGTTTGTCCAAGGGGCTGAGCACTAGCTCCAGTTTGTCGCTCGTGGCGGCCTCGAAGCGTACCGCCACGTTTTCTGGCAACCGGGCGGCGACTACGCGGTAGGTGCGATCCAACTCGTCAGCCAGTGCATCCAACGTCTGCTCGGGCTTGGCTGACAGTCCCAGCGTCCGACAGATGACCGGGCGAGTCGCTTCCCATTCAACACCATCGAGAAGACCCGCTCGGGGATCGGCATAACGCCAACTTGGTGCGACGAAGACATCGCGCCGCTTCAGTGCGGTCTGCAGCTCCTGCAACGCGCAAAAGGTGTAGGCGTGCATGTCGACGCCACCGTCCTCGCGCAAGACATGCTGCTGCCAGGGTTTGCCGATGATGTCACGCGGGGCATTCTGGTTGGGTTTCTTCTTTGTCCCGTTGGCGCGTAGCCAGTCGAGTGCCGCCACAAGAGGCTCACCGGCGGCGTTGGCGTCAAAACGAACATGCTCCAGCAGGGTGGGCAAAAAGCGGCGTACCGTTTTGTATTTGGCATCCAGTTCCTGAAAGTACACGTTGTCGGCGGGCCGGATCAACGCGTTGACGCCATTGAGTGCTTCGCTGAGCGTTTCGCGCGGAATCGCCTCGAACACGCGCAAACGCAATTCGGCATCTGGCACGCGCTGATCCAGCAACATTTGGCAAGCCTTAGCCAAGGTGCCGGCCGCCTGGTCCAGATCCTTCAGCGTGCGCAAGCGCGCTCTCTTGTCCGCCTTGATGGCACCGCCGTAGAGGCCACGCAAAAGCGCCTCCAGGACTTCCAGAGCGTCGTCCTGCGCAGACGCCTCCAAGCAATAGGCGAAGGCCGCCAGAGTCGCCACGCGGCGCAAGGTCGGTAAGCGCAGAATGGCGCTGACCTTGGCCGCACCTGCGAATCGCGCAAGGGCCGACACTCGGGTCGGTGGGAGACGGGTGCTTGCGGGCAAGTGGATGCCCAGCTCGCGTACCGCGTGCAGCCGCCGCAGTGCTTGGACCAGCGACGGGCTGCTGATCATGACCGGCCCGGTGCGAAGACGATCGAGTTCCGATCGCCGCGTGCCCGGCGGAACGACCAGCAAGCTTTCCAGCCGGGCCTGTTGGTCGCGACTGATGCCGCGAGCGAGCATGCGCCATAGCCTTTGCTCCACCCGACTGCGTAGGCGCGCGACGTAGCGTTCGAGAGTGCTGCTGCCGGGTAGCAACACCTTGTGTGTGAGCAACCAAGTGGTCGCTCGCGTGAACAGCACGCTGGGTCGATCCGTACCGGTCCAGCACAGGGCATAGAGCCAGCGGGTCATACGGAACCCTATTTGGCGCTCGTAAATTTCGGCGTAACCAAAGTGGGTTCGAATTTCCTCGATGTGACGTAGTCGCTGGCGTTGATCGTGGTAATCCGCCATGCATCGAGCGGCGTCATTGAGCCCAAGTTGCCTGACCAATACGTCCAGCACACCGAAGGGAACGTGCTTGGTGTCGTCGAGGAAACGACCAAGAAAGCGTACCGTCGTCAACTGCACGGCGAAGCCCAGCCGATTGTGATCGCCCCGCTTGCCGTCGATAAGCTGATGGTCGGCATCGTCCAGATGAAAGTACCGCGCCAGATCCATCGGCGTGGGCTCGCCCACATACCGACCATAGTTGGCGCGTTGCTCAGCGGTGAGAAATTGAACAGGCATGGCGAAGACGATGAGCACGGGGCAAGTGCACAAACGATCGTTTGTGCAATGATGACTGAAGGATCACTGGCAAAGGGCTTGCGCATTGCACAAAGGTGTTGCACAGTAGTATCCATAGGCAATAGGTTTTCGCAACCTGCCTGCTTTTCACCGGGCTGATTCGATGACCATAAAAACTCAAACACTCGATCCGCTCATTTCCGAGTTCCAGACCGAAGCCCAAGCGGCCAGCCATGACCGCTGGTTTCGTGCCCAAGTGCAAGTGGCGATCGACGACCCTCGCCCAAGCGTGCCGCACGATGAAGCGATGGCGCGAGTCCGCGAGACCATTGAAGCCGCGAAGCGCAAATCGACGTCGCCGTAATGCTGCCGATTCGCTGGAATGCGAAGGCGCTGGATGAACTCGACGCCATCGCTGGCTACATCGCCCAGTTCAACCCTATCGCCGCCGAAGGCTTGCAAGACCTTATCGAGGCATCGGTGCTGCCGCTGTCGGAACATCCGTACCTGTATCGCCTTGGCCGCGTTGCCGGCACGCGCGAGATGGTGGCGCATCCCAACTACATCGTGGTTTACCGCGTGTTGGCCGACCAGGTTGAAATTGTCGGCGTCTTGCACGCGGCTCGCGAGTATCCCTAAGCCATGCGCATCGGCTACGCCCGAGTGTCGACCAGAGATCAAGATACGGCGGCGCAGCTTGGCGCACTGAAGACGGCCGGCTGTGAGCTTATCTTCCAGGAAAAAGCGTCCGGCGGGCGCTGGGAACGGCCCGAGCTGCATCGACTTCTCGGACAACTACGCAAGGGCGATGTGGTGGTGGTCTGGAAGCTGGACCGCCTGTCGCGCTCGTTGAAAGACGTCTTGACGCTGATGGAGAAGATCCAGCACGCCGGTGCCGGGTTCCACAGCGTGACCGAAGCGATCGACACCACCTCGCCGGCAGGACGCATGATGATGCAGATGGTGGGGGCGTTCGCCGAATTCGAGCGTGCCATGCTGCGCGAACGTACCAAACACGGGTTGGAAGCGGCACGGAAGGATGGCCGCATTGGCGGGCGGCGCCCCAAGCTCAAGGTGCCCCAAGAGCAGGAAATAGTGAAGCTGGTGCGTACGGGTCAGAAAACGGCCGCGGATGCCGCTCGACTATTCAATGTGCATCCCGCCACCGTGTCGCGGCTGCTTGCGCGGAATCGCCCAACACGGGCTTAAGTGCATCTGCCGTTCCACTGCGCCTCAAACCCCAATCTCGAGGCGCCAGCCCTGGTCTTCGGTCACATGCCAGAGCAACACATTGAGCTTGTTGAGCGACATCCAGTCGATCAGTTTCTTGATGTCGGCCACGCTCTGGAAATGCCGCCCGGAGTCGAGCAGCAGTGCGCGCCATGCGAAACGCGGGTGATCGTCGATGACGCCATCAGCAACCTCGACCGGCGTACCACGCGTCCAGCCGGGCGGTGTCAGCAACTGCCACAGGGTGATGCTGCCGTAGAACGCGCCGCGCGGCGTGCGGGCGATGATATGGATGCCTTGATCGCCCACCACGATGCGATAACCGGCGTCGCCCACGACATCGGTGCGCGGATCCACCTCGAACGTGATGACGGGATGTCTGGTGGCTGCTGTCGTCATGTGCAGATGCAATCCGCTCGTGTCGGCCAGCAACTGCACGAAGCGTCCTGCGATGGACTGCACTTGTTGAAGATCGGCGCCACGCACCGCGACTTCGGCACCATCCGCGATCGTGAGCGAGCCTGACGCTGCAGGGCGCATTTGGGCAGGTCGCGGCATCAGCGACCATGCAGGCAGAGCAGGTGTCGTGGGCGCAGCAGCAGCCACACCCGTTACCGCCAGCCAAACGCCGGCCATTCGCCGGAAAAGTTTCGACGTCGTGATGTGGCTCATGCGGTCAGTCCGCCTGCCACGGCATGACGCGTTGTTGCTTCACCGGACATGCCGCGCCTGAGATACCACTGGGCCGCCCCCTGCACGCCATGGCGACCGTGCTCCGTGACCCACACCGGAACCTGCGACAGCAGCGCGCGCGCTGCGTCCGTGCAGGAACCGCTCTTCGAAGGTGCTGCGTTCGAGCAGTGCGAACATGGAAGACAGGAAGCCGCCAGCCAGATACACGCCACCGGTGGCCATGAAGGCCATCGCGAGGTTGCCAGCAAGACTTCCCAGCGACCCACAGAAAACAGCCACGGCTTCCACGGCATGCATGTCGCTGCACGCAGCTGCTGCGGCGGTCACTGCTTCGGGCGTTGCAAGCTTCGGCGTCTCCCCATGCAACGCGCACAGGGTCGCGTACACGGTCAGCAGGCCGGGGCCTGACACGATGCGTTCGAACTCCACGTAACCGCCATGCGGCGCCAGGTGCGCAAGGATTTCGCGTTCGCGAATCGAGTTCGGCGCGAAATCCATCTGGCCGGCTTCTGTCGTCAGCACGAAGCCGCCTGCGGCGCCGGGCACATGCACTGCGGCGCCAAGGCCGGTGCCCGGACCGATCACCAGGGTAGGGCCTTTGGCATGAGTATCGGGCCCGCACAAGTGGCGCCCGCTGTGGGCGAGGGGACCGTCGAGCGCGTACCCCAACGCCTCGAAGTCGTTGAGTATGGCAATGTCGTCCAGGGCAAGTGCCTGGCGCAACTGCGACAGATGGATGGGCCACGCGAGGTTGTCGTTAACGACCTCGTCGCCCATGATCTGACCCGCACAGGCGAGCACACAGTGCCGCACTGGAATCCGCACCTCGGCATCGACAAACGCCTGCAGCAGCTCCGCCAACCCCGGGAAGTCCCTGCACACAAACTTGCGATAGGCGAGCGTCTCGACCTCCCGGCCCTCGTCGTGCGAGGCCCGCATCAGTGCAATACGCGTATGCGTCCCACCGACATCCGCCGCAAGAAAAGGCGACGCCGGAGCCGCTTCCGATTGATCCAGATGGCTGATTGCCACATCCATCGCGCTCCCCCGCAACAGAACTGTCATCCAGCTTGGGCAGTATTGACACCGGTGTCAAGCGGTGGCGCACCACGCACGGAAACGGCGTTGGGGTGAGGCGCTCCAGCGGCTTGGATGACTCCGGAGGCCATCTTGAGACACGAAAAAGCCCGCTGTTATGCGGGCTTGGGGTATCTCATGGGTCGGGCTGGTAGTGCCTGAAACCCTTACTTGGTACCGGTGATAGGACTCGAACCTACACGACATCGCTGCCAGTGGATTTTGAGCTTAAGTCTCACGAATAGCATGGACCTACGTTGGAACCCGCCAAGCCTTGACCAGCTTGGTTTTCCAGGAAGCCGGTCCGGCATAGCCTTACTCCATGACTGGACCGATCACGGCGAGCTTGTCGCTCTCGTGGTTCCCGGCGGGTTCCTGCTTTAACCCGAACAGGAGAGAGTATTCATGACTATGGCCAAGCTCACCAAATCTGTTGTCGCTGCGGCTCCGTTTACTGGCAAGGACTACGAGCTGCGCGACACCGTTACCCCAGGCTTCCTTTGCAAGGTTACTGCGGGTGGCCGCAAGGTGTTCATGCTCCAGTACCGCACGAACTGGGGCGAACGCCGCCGACCGTCGATCGGCCGCTTTGGCGAATTGACTGTCGAGCAGGCACGTTCGATCGCGCAGGACTGGCTAGCCGACGTGCGCCGTGGCAATGACCCGAGCGCAGCCAAGTTGGCCGCGCGGCAGGCTCCGACGGTCAAGGAGTTGTGCAAGCAGTTCATTGAGGAATATTCCACGACCCATAACAAGCCGAGAACCGTCGACACGTATCAGTGGTACATCGACCACCGCATCATCCCCGAGCTCGGCCGATTGAAAGTACCCAACGTTACTCGCACGGAGATCACCGAGTTCATGCGATGCATGAGCCGCACGCCGGTGACTGCCAATCGCACACTCAGTTGCGTGCGCAAGATGTTCAACCTCGCTGAGGTGTGGGGTTACCGGCCAGACGGTTCCAATCCGTGCCGTCACGTACCGAAATATCCCGAGCGCGGCAAGACGCGCTACATCAACGACGAGGAACTGGTGCGCATCTATGCCTACCTCGACAAGGCGGACGCCGAGGGTTTGGAGCATCCTGTGTTGACCTTGGCGATCCGACTGCAATTCGAGTTCGCCGCACGCATGTCGGAGGTTCGCCTCCTGCAGTGGGAGTGGGTCGATTTCGACAACCGTCGCGTCGTCTGGCCGGACAGCAAGACGGGCGACATTTCCAAGCCGATGAGCCAGGAAGCGTACCGGCTGTTGTTCAACGCTTACCGCATTGAAGGCTCACGTTTCGTGTGCCCCAGCATCTTTGACGGCAAGATCGCCATGCCCGAGGGAACCTATTCCAACGGCTGGCGCCGCATCCTGGAGCGGGCGAAGGTGCCACACGTCGGCACGCATGGCATTCGTCATCGAGCTGCGACCGATATCGCCAATTCCGGCGTGTCGGTGAAGATCGGCATGGCGCTGACCGCGCATAAGACGGCTGCGATGTTCATGCGATACGTCCATGCCGAAGATGACCCGATTCGCGCAGCCGCCGAGAAGGTGGCAAACCTGCGGCGGGATACCGTTAGCAGCGGTATGTCGGCGGCGCCCGCTGTTCCCGTCAAGAAGGCTGAAACGAGCATGGCCCGGACCAGTCTGGGTAACTACCGTCCGTACCGGCACGGCAAAAAGCCATTGCGCGCCGTGCCGCCGGGTACGAAACGGGCCTCGACCAAGCCGATTTCGGTGACTTTGGACAAGATCTCGACCTGAGCCGTAGCTCCGAATTGTCATGACATTGTCGCGACAGTTCGGGGCCAGATTGCCAGGCGCTGCCGTCTCTTTCCTTGACTTTAATTCGTTTATAAACGAATATGACCACATATCAAATCGAGCACTACCTGACGGCCGACGGGCAGAAGGATCTCTACATCGACTGGCTGCGTCGATTGCGCGATAACCAAGCCAAGGTGGCGATCATCCGGCGCGTGGTGCGCATCGAGCAGGGCAACTTCGGCGACCACAAGTTCTGCCGCGATGGTGTGTGGGAATTGCGCATCGACGTGGGGCCAGGTTACCGGATCTATTACGCCCTATCGGGCCAGCGGCTGGTGCTCCTGCTGTGCGGTGGCGACAAGCGCTTGCAGGACACGGACATCAGGCGGGCGGTGGACTACTGGCAGGACTGGCAACGGAGAACCGACGAATGAGAAGCAGAACCCATGACGAGGCGATGGCCGAGCTGTACCACAGCGATCCGGCCCTCGCACTCGACGTCATCAACGGTATCTTGGAGGCAGGTGATCAAGCCGAGCTGCTCATCGTGCTGCGCCAGCTCGCGCAGACTTTCGGTGGCGTGCAGGCGGTAGCGGAACAGGCGCACCTGAATCCGACACAGCTCTACCGCACGCTCTCTCCGAATGGCAATCCGGCATTGAACAGCCTAACCGCCATCCTCAAGGCGATGGGCTTGCGCTTGGCAGTGCAACCGCTCGCCTTATCGATCCCCGCCCACGCGGCCTGATGCCATGCCGCTCACACCAGCCGGAGACGTGATGACCCGTCAAAACCATCCGCAAGGTACCGACAACGTGTTGGTGAGCCTCGGCTTCGACGATGCCGAAGCTCTGTCGGCGAAGGCCGCGCTTGCGCTCAAGCTCAATGAACTGATTGACCAGTGTGGCTTCAACCAGACCGAGGCGGCGGCGATTACCGGCATGGCCCTGCCAAAGATGTCCAAGGTCCGCCGCTACAAGCTCCAGAACATTTCGCTTGACCGATTGATGCAAGCGCTCGTCACGTTGGATCAGCGCGTCGAGATCATTGTGCAGCCGGCTCGCCGCGCGCATGTGGCAGGCATCACGGTAGCCGCAGCATGGGGCCTGCCGGGGTACCCGGTCAGGTAGGCATTGCGACTGCGCGGCGACAGGTCGGTTTGTCCCGTTGAGTATCAGTGCGCTCGAATGTGCCGCGCATTGGTATAGCCAGCGGCCAGTAAGAGTCGTGCCGCTAAACCAAGTGCTCCGGAGTTTCCCAGATGGCGGACTCTCCGACTTACAGTTTAGAGAGCCGCGGGTTGTTCATCGTTGTATCGGCAGCAGGCGCCTTGCGATTTGATAGGCAGGCACACGACGAGAGATGGGAATTTCTGAAGGGGGACGTGTGAACTATTTCTTTCCTGATTGGTCGCCAGAGGTGTGGGCGGCTTGGGCGCAGGCGATCCTGTCGGCGGTCGCCATCGTGGTCGCGACGAAGATGGCGCTCAGGCAGGAGAAGAGGGCGACCATCCGGAAGGTCGAGGCATACTGCGAAATCATCGCGGATGCTCGCCTTCATGCCGAACGTGCATGGGAAACATTCAAACAGCGCTTGGATCAGGCTCCGGATATGGAAGGGGCAGAGTGGTGGGTATCGATATGCCGAGTCTTCGATGCGATTCCATTCCACGATATCCCGGACTATGGGCTGTACATGAAACTGCGGCATGCCGAAAGTGCGGCTAAATCGATCAAGAAGGCGTATGAGGATGCGGCAAGCACAGAGAAGGTCACCGCCGCACATGTCGACAATCTGTTGGACCAGTTCATAAAACTGGAGACAAGCTTGGCGGGCGCCGTCGTTATCGCCGACATGATCGATCCCCCGTCACTGTGGGCTCGCGCTAGGAGATTCCTAAATCGGTTAGATCCCAGATGGCGACGCCCATGACCGAAAAAGTAGCAAATGGCTTCATGTGTAGTCGGTGAACCCACATGGGAGAATCATTCAGCGACAGGGTCGTAGTCGAACTGACACTTGCGTAATACGTCAGTTGGAACGTATTCGGCACCCAGGCCGTTTAAACGACCACGCTCCGAGATGAGGTGCAGGTTCTTCCTCGCCCGCGAAGCAACTACGTACAAGAGGCGTTTTGCGCTGTTGGTTCCATCGGCATCTGCAAAATGAGGGACCATGCCTTCCAGCAACGCATAGGCAATGACCGTATCGTATTCATCCCCTTTGATGCCGTGGATGGTTGATAGGGTGATCCCGGAACGGTCCCGGAAAACCCGCCGGAATGCGTCAATTTCTCCGATGAACTGGGTGCCTTCCTTTCTAAGCCGTTCGATCCGGGCGGCGGAACTCTCAAAAAAGGAAACGTACTGGTCCTGAAGTGCTGGAAATGGAGTGAAATCGATGCCGAGTGCGGAGAACAGAGCCCCAAAATACAGCTCTACGTACTTCAATCCATTGGTCTCGTTCAAGGCGATGCTGTTGGCTTCCCTCAGAAGTCGCTTGGGCGTGATTTCTGCCGTCGGCACTCCGGCAGCATCCAGTTCGACAAGTATTTCCTTGGCCCAGCGTAGCCTGCGGACATAGAGTCCAGGCGATGCACTGGTTAGTGCGATGCGAGCGAGTTTGTACCAGAAGTTGTCGGGGTCGCGCGCGAAAGGCACCATTCCCGGTCCATCGAACTCGTACTCAGGCATTCGGCTCACTAACCGACGGGTCATGCCTGCCAGATGCACCCACTGCGGGGCGAGCACGCATATTTCGGAAGGTTCGATCCCTAGGGTATCGATGTTGTATCGGATCAGCGCTACCAGTTGATCTTCCAGGTCGTTCTTGCTGGTCGTCGCGTCGTAGGTGATGCTGCTGGGATATGCCTTGTGCTTGGACGCGGCTTCGATCGACGAGCCGTAGAGGTCATAATGCCCAAAGTAGTCGATGATGCGTTCCGAAGATCGGTAGTTGTGGGTGAGCTCGGCCTCTTTGAACGCCACTCCCGATAGGGTAGAAAATTCCTTCGGGCTGATCGCGAACCCTCCCAGCGACTGGAAGATGGCTTGGTTGGGGTCGCCGACAACGAACGCCCTGGTTTGTCCTCCCCCTGCGGCCAGTATCTTGGAGACAATCGAGTACTGGATTTCCTTGGTGTCCTGATACTCGTCGATGAGGATCAAGGGAATGATGCCGGATAGGAGCTTCGCGATCGATGGGTTCTCCGAGATCAGCTGGTAGGCGTAGTAGAGCATCAGCTCGAAGTCGATCTTCCGTTCCTTCGAGAGCGCGTGGAAATAATCCTGAAGGATTTCATTGATGGCTGTGTGCTTGCGTGAATCCTGGCAGGTTAGCGTGTATCCATCCTTGGTGAAGTAGAAGCCACAGTCCCAATAGGTCACCTTCGGCGAGCGATAGGGCACGCATAAGTCGGTCAGCAGTTTCTCAGAGTCGTTGGTGCTGGCCACCGAGAATCCGTGCTTCAACTCGTCGTGATAGATCCCGTAGGGTCGCAGTATCCATTCCAGACAGAAGGAATGGATCGTGCCAATCCAGAGGCGGGACGCGTCGACGCCAAGTCGTTCGATGCGCTCCTTGATTTCATCGGCCGCCCGGTGCGTATAGGTGATGGCGACGATGCATTGCCGTGTGGACTCCAGCTTCGACAGTTCTTCGGCAATCTTGAAGGTCAGCGTCCTGGTCTTCCCGCTGCCGGGGCACGCGACCAAGAAGACGCTGCCGGCTTCGAGGATGGCCTCCTTTTGCGGGTCATTCAGATGGTCTGCCCAGACTGGCATGTCATAGAACCTTGTCGAGGATCCGGTTGATCGGATCGGAAGTGAAGTTCAGCAGCAAGTGCGTCTTGATTGCGGCAAGATCCGTCTGTCCGGACCTGAACATTGCCAAGGCATCGTGGGTTGTTTGAATGACAGTGGGCGACGACAGGCCAGATTGCTCGATGCACGCCAAGCGGAAACTCAGGATGTGAAACCACACATCGGTCGACAGGGTGGGAGACAGGAAGTGAATCGCCTCCACGATGTAGTCAGGAATGGCGACCTGGTGGTCGAGCCGATTGCCAAGTGCGATGGCGAACCAACCTTTCCCCTCATAGTTCGCCATCAGCAACGCGCGCTTGCCGAAAACGGCGATATCCTTGGACTCCAGTTCGGCCTTGGCCTTCGCTATCGTTGCAGGATCCGTATAGACGCTGCCAATCGTCCCGATGAGCTGTTCGGCGTTGCCGACGTCGATGAAATCGACCTCGAAGGTGTGGGGAGCATAGAAGCACTCGAGCCATGGATTGCCATGAGAGAAGGCATTCAGTGCCGTTTTCCTCGCAAGGCCTTTGGTTTGTGCGCTGGCGCACCTGGCCTTGAACTTGGCAAGCGCCGGGTCGTCGGTCGACAAGGGTGCTGTGTCGAAGAAGGCGGTATCCAAGTCCGTGACGATCGCACAGCGCTTCTTGATTCGGTCGCCATGGAATAGCACGGCGACGTTCTGAAAGCCCGTGCTGCGGATGTTGACCAAGCTGATGCCAAGCTCGTCGAGCGTAATGCCAAGCACCTTCTTGACCAACGTGGGAATCAGTATCTCTTCGGCGTCGCCTTCCACCAGCATGACGCTCTTGGCGAAAAGCAGATTGCTGCGAACTGCGTCCAGATAGCGTTGGATATTGCCTATTTCGGTAAGGCCGAGGCCGGTCGTCGGCTGGTAGGTCTCGCAGCCCTCGCCGACTTTGCCGAGGATGTTCATGTTCTCGACGTTGCTGGCTTCGGAGATATGAGTGGAGTGGGTCGAATAGATGATCTGGGTATCGGCGAAGTTCAGACGGTCGAACAAGGTCTTCTGGATGTGGGTATGGATGTGGGCTTCCGGCTCCTCGATCAGCAGGAAGTTGGCGAATGACTGGTTGGCCTTTTGATACTTGAACTCGAGCAGCTTCAAGGTTAGATAGATCAGGTTCGCGCCGCCAAGGCTAAGCTCGTGGACAGCGCCCTCATATCCGCTTCCCGTTTCGCCCACGAACAGCTTGAGCGACTGGAAAAGCTTGTCGGCCTCGTCGGATAGATCGGATCGGATCGACAGCGACGAAGGCGAATAGGCTTCCCCCGCCGCTTCCTTGATGGTGCCAACGATGTCCGAGCGCACGGTCTGGACGTCGTCGAGTTTCTCGATCGCGTCGTTCAGGTCCCTGACCTTTTCGGTGATGGGCAGGAAGGTGACGGGATCGATCTCGCCACTCTTGCGCTTGAGCAGGTTGAGCAGGGGATTGGTACGGTTGTTCTGGAACTCGGCGATAACGTCCCTGAGCGCCTGCACGAAGGTAAAGGAAATCTCTTTGGAGACCGAGAGCATGACGGGTACGCGCGACCCGATCATGGAGTGGTCCAGTTCCTTGCCGAACTTGGCGTTCTTAAAGTCTCCGACTATCTCAGCATAGGTGGCGGGATCGTTGAAGTCGGCCTCGCTTCTACCGGTGAAGATGGTCTCGTAGTCCTCAATCGAAATTCCGGAAAGGATGGCTTCAAGTTCGCCATGGTCGCCTTCAGCCAGTTCCGACAGACGGCGGCGGATGTCGGTCTTCGGCCGGAAGATCAGGTTGTACGTCGCCTTGGAGACAGCGCCCGCGCCGATGCTGCCGGTGCCATGCAGAAAGAGAGACTGGATGGCCTCATCTTGCGAGACTTCCTGGAACTCGATGCTGATGATGATCCAATGGCCTTGCCAGTGGTCAAGACCCCGATGGAAGTCCTTCTCGTCGAGGCGATGCGCCGAGCGCAGGAGGTTGTCATCCAGTAGAAGCCGGATTGCCCGAAACAGGTTGGTTTTACCCGAACCGTTCTCGCCGATGATCGTGTTGATGCCCTTGTTGAAGATCAGCTTTGCGTTGGCGAAATTGCGATAATTGACGAGGCTGATCTTGGAGATATGCATGGTCCTTTCCCCTGGGTTGTCCGAGTTCCGCGCTATGCCATGGCCTGGCGCGCAGCATCCAGTTCTGGATGTTCAAACGCTTCCGAAAATTGGTCCAGCTCTTGCTCGCTCATTCCGATGGTTCGGCCGGTTTGTCGCCAGTTGGCTACGGCGGCAACGACATTTCCGAGCATTTCGCTGGCAAGCTCGGGTTCGATGCCGAAGTAGGCCGTGACCGACAATAAGGCATCGATCGATGCGGCCGGCCCCGTGTCCTCGGAGATCCACGTTTTCAACTCGTGTGCGCGTTCGGGGAATGGGTTGATATCGAATGCCGGCGCCAGTCGCCACTGGCTGTTCGACCTTCTTGCGGATAGGATCGGTAGGCGTACTCGATCAGATCGCGTACCAGTTCGAGCAAGCCGCCCCACGGCAAACCATCGAACGGATCGCCGTGCGCAAGCGAGTTACGGATCTCGGCGAGAGTAGGGCGCGAGGAATTTCCGCTGTTTGATCCGCTGCATGCCGCCTGATGTCGGCGCAACATGGGGATGATGGAACCGTACGTAGTTTTTGCCCGCGTACGCCAGATGCTCGGTGCATTGGGTGATGATCTCCTCGGGCTCCTCCTCCAGGCTGGCTTCAATCGCCTGGATACGGCTCTTGGTGGAGCCGCGCAGAACGAATGCTTCCAGCATGCCCTTGAGTTGGGCAATGAGCCTTTCCGCGCGTTCGGTGTGTTCGAGCTGATGTGCGATCAGCTGCGCGGTTGCGTTGTTCTCCAGCGCCCGCACCATCTTGACGAAAATTTCGCCGGCATCGTCCAGTGTGCTCGCATACCGGGAGCGGACGTAGATGGCGGCCAGGGTGTACCGCTTGTTCGGCTTGTGGCCTCGCAGTTCGCTCGCATCCAGGCTCGCAGCCAAGTCGCGAAAGAACCGATACTTCGGGATCGGCAACTTCAGTGTCGGCATCATGGTCGCGAGTTCGCGCATCCGCACGACATGTTGCAGGTAGTGCCGCGCTTCCTTGTTGGTAGGCTTGCGCGACTCGCGTTTGAGCGAGTTCCACCCGGTTGTCGCGTTGCTGCCGGTTTCCAGCAGCCGGTCGATCGTCTTGCGCAATTCGGGGGTCAGTTGAGCCTCGATCGCCGCATAGTACCTTTCGTGGACCGTCTCTCGGGCCGTCGCCGCGATACGATCCAGCGCGTCGAAGGACGGCAAGTCGTAGCTGTGATGGACGAGTTCTTCCAACAGCACGTCGATGATTTCGGGAAGTCGGCTCTTGATCTCGGCGGTTCTTTCCGCGACAAGAGTCAGCCACGTCACCGTCTTGGCATCGAACGGTCGGGCTGCGCGGTAGCGACGGATCCGTGCCAGATGCCGGCGGCTGTTCGGAGAGGCCTCGTACTGCTTCAGTGCCGCTGCCGTCGGCGTGCGGCTGGTGCCGACCGATGCAGCGATTTTCTGAAGGATGATCGGTGGCACCGTGGTCAGGGTGACGAATCGACCCAGACGCTGATGCAACTTCAGATGAAACAGGACGGCCAACCGCGCATCGGCTATATGGGCCAACTCGCAGACGAAAGCCCACTCATCCGGCGAAGCGATAAAGTTCTTTCGGATTTCGGCGTCGGAAGGCTGCGGATTGAGTCGGGGGTAGGAGGTTTCTTCAAGCTTCGTCATGGCGTCCCGGTCAGCGGCTCAGTCTCATTCCCAGCAACGAGGGCCATGCTTTTCGCTGATCATGGCCTCAAGCAAGCACGCATGGTTGTCCGCGATCCGGTACATGTCATCCAGCACGGTCGCGATGGCTTCCTCGAATTGGGCATCGTCGGCCATCTGGATATGAAAGCGATAGCCTTCGGCGTCCTCGCGTTGTGCGCGGTGCCGCGCCAGGCAAGCCTCTTCGATCAACTGTCGGGCCTTGGCCCGCTTACGGGAGTTGCTGGCGTACGAGGTCAGCGAAAACCGCACCGCGAGATCCACGACAGGTGGCGCTACCGAGGCCGGGGCGGGAAGCAACGACGGTGCCGCAGGGACGTGCGCCCCCACGCTCTGTTCCATGCTCGCTTTCACAAAGGCCATGCCGGCGTCAACATAGCGCATCGCGGTATGAACATTGCGCCACCCCACGTATTCCATGAGGCTTTTGACGTCCCAGCCATTGGCGTTGGCCCAGGTGGCAAAGCCCCGGCGCAGGGAGTGACCGCTGTATTGGGTCGCTTGGGTCAAGCCGGCGTGGGCGAACGCACGACGCAGGATCGGCACGATGCTGTCGACGTCCAGGGACACATCGCTCAAGGTGCCCCAGCGGTTGATGCGCGCAAATACCGGTCCCTGCGTCCGTCCGGATGCGGCGATCCAGTCGTGCATTGCGCTTACCGGGCACCAGCGCGACAGCGCGGGTACCTTGAGCGTGCGACCCTCATTGCCGCGGTCGGTCTTGCTTCGCGGCAGGAATGCGGTCAGACCTTCACCCGGGCGGGCATCGACGTGCTCGACGCGAAATCGCGTCAGTTCGTCGGCACGCAATCCCCGCCAGAAACCCAGCAAGATCAGGGCGCGGTCTCGCAAGTGTCGCTTCGCCCGGGTCGAATCCTGTTGGCTCTCGGCGAGCATGGCGGCCGTCGCCAACCAGTCGGCGACCGCTCCCAGTTCGGTCAATTGCAGAGGTGTCGCCTGCTTCTCGACCGCCGGATGCACGGCCTGAATCCCGCGCATCGCCTGGCGCACGACGGTCCCGCGCGTGGGATCGGCAAAGCCATGTTCTTGGTGCCATCGCGCCAGTGCCGCGAGGCGGTGGCGCAAGGTATTGATGGAGAGTCGTTCCGCGTAGGCCGCAAGGTACCGGGCGATTCCCTCCGCATGCGACGGCAAATGCCCACCCCAGTCTTCTTCGAAATGCTTGATCGCCGAGGCGTAGCTTTGCCGCGTGTTTTCCCGGGTGGCCGCGTCGAGGTAACGTTGCAGGTCCACCATGGTCAATACCGCTCCGGCCTCACTTGGGGAACCGGGTGCCATGGATCCGCACAGAGAAGAACAATTTATGTCAACAAATGTAGTCGAAATCGACCGCAGACAAGTGCGTGAGAACAAGTAAGACGAGTCGCTTGGCGGCAGCCGTTCATTGGGTGCACCAAGTTTAGCAAGGCCCTCGCCGCTGAGTCGACGGGAGAGATTGTTCGCGTACCTGGCCTAACAGGCTGTTGAGAAACTCTCGTCGCGCACCGTTGTCATAGTTTGCCTCAATCGCAGAGTGTTTGAACCGATGCGCAGTCCGGACGTCCAGCAGCTTGGCATGTTTTCGTATGTGTCCGTGGAAGAACGCGTGCCGGGCGATCATCCGATCCGCAAATTGCGCGTGTTGGTGGATGCGATCCTTGGCGAGCTGGACGAGGTGCTGGCGACGCGTTACGCCAACGGCGGACGTCCGTCGATTCCGCCCGACGTCTTCTTCGCGCGGCGCTGTTGCAGGTGGTCTACAGCGTGCGTAGCGAACGGCTGCTGATGGAGCAGCTCGACTACAACCTGCTGTTCCGCTGGTTTGTCGGGCTCAACGTAGACGATGCAGTGTGGGATCACTCGACGTTCTCGTTCAATCGCGAGCGACTGTTCGATGAGGCGATCGCCCAGCAATTCTTCGAGCACACGGTGCTGCTGGCGCGGATGCGCGATTTGGTCAGCGACGAACACTTCTCGGTGGATGGCACGCTGTTGGACGCATGGGCCTCGCACAAGAGCTTCCGTCCGAAAGATGGCAGCGGCGGCGATGACGATGACTTCCATGGTCAGAAGCGCAGCAACGACACGCACGCCTCCACCACCGACCCGGACGCGCGGCTGGCGCGCAAGGGCAAAGGCAAGGAGGCGAAGCTGAGCTATCTGGCCAATGCCCTCATGGAGAATCGCAACGCCTTGCTGGTGGGTGTGGACGTGCGCCATGCCAGCGGCACCGGCGAGCGCGATGGTGCGCTGGATCTGCTGCTCGCCGCGGGCGTGCAGCGCGGCGCCACGCTCGGTGCGGACAAGGGTTACGACACGCAGGATTTCGTCGCGGCGCTGAAGGAGAGGGGCATCAAGCCGCACATCGCCCGCCACACCAAGGGGCGGCGCAGCGCCATCGACGGGCGTGCTGCACGAGGCAAGGGCTATGCGATGAGCCTGCAGATCCGCAAACGGATCGAGCAGTGTTTCGGCTGGATCAAGATTACGGGGAGTCGACAGAGGGTCGAGGCTAATCAGGACGGGTTTTGAGGTGGGTCAAGCTACTTGGCAACAAGCGGATCTTGCTAAAAGTACCTGCGAACGGGGAAGCGGAAATGGACTTTCTCGATAAGGACGGGAGAGTAATCAAGGTTTTCCGGGGCGAAGACGGAGAACATCCGAATAGTTGAAGGGGCAGCGTCCAATCCTGGCTGGATGAGGTCCGCCGACGCTGCTGCTCAGCGCACCTGTCGAATCTCGCCAGTTTTCCTGGTGATGGTGGTCAGGCCGATCCCGGAGGTGGGCAGCGCGGTCGCCGCG
The DNA here is from genome assembly GCA_050737735.1 of Rhodanobacter sp. Classification (GTDB taxonomy): domain Bacteria; phylum Pseudomonadota; class Gammaproteobacteria; order Xanthomonadales; family Rhodanobacteraceae; genus Rhodanobacter. Next base: position 41,109 of record JBOHYM010000067.1, read on the forward strand.
AGGTGGTCTGTTTTGCTGGCGACGCTGGTCAGTTGCTACGGCGAAGGTGGGCAGGTAGCTGGCGTTTTGCACGTCGAGCAAAAATTGACTTTCCGCCGTTTTAGTCAGAATTACCCAAGCTGGAACCGATGCTCTTCATTGAAGATGCCTGCCATGCCGACATGCCCAAGCCAACGGAGCTCTCGATCAGGTTGCCACCAGTAGCAAAGTCAGGGACGCGATGATGGGCTTCAGATATCGCATGTTCTTGCCCTCCCAGAACGGCAGCATCCATGGTTATGCATTTGCATGTGCGCGAACTGCACTCGCGACGCGCTCTACGATCACGCGTCGTTCCGCCATGGATGGCGCAAGCCGTGCTTGATAGGCATTCAGAACATCAGGCGGCGCAGTGTCGGGCCGCCCGGCACGAAACGGTGGCTCGGGCGCGTATTCGAGTCCGAGTTGGATGGATTGGGCGACCTCCGATCCGGCAAGCTCGGCAATCATCGTGAGCGCTAAGTCGACACCCGCTGTCACCCCGCCGCCGGTAATGATCCGGTCGTCGCACACCACGCGACCAGCGTCCGGAATCGTATCAAAGAGAGGCAGCATGTCTCGCCAAGCCCAGTGGCAGGCAGCACGCCGACCTCGGAGCAGGCCCGCCGCTCCAAGGATCAGGGAACCCGTACAGACCGAGGTGATATAGGGGTCAACTCACGAAACGGGAAAAATCGTACGTTAAGGCTGCCTTAGTCCGTGTGGCCATCCTGCGCTTTCGCAAACGGCTGGCCTGAGCCTTTGCGCCGAGCGCCCGCAGCTCGCCGTGTCCAGCATGGTGCCCCGACATGGAATCGCCCTCATTTTGACCGCAAGATCCCTACCGTTGATCCATGATCCTGAGCACGCGAGACGATCTGAGCTACGTACCTCGATGCCCCTGTGCGATGGCACCCAACATGTCCAGAAGCTTGTCTGTCTCACCGCACTGAACCACTTGCTCAGCGGTGTACCCCTCAAATTCCGCGATGGGTTCGTTGGTGTACCACTTGATGCGGTGTCTGAGATCAGGTTCTAACGGCAGCGCCGCGCGAAGGACACGGGCACGATCGAGGGAATGCACGCGGACGGTCTCTTTCGGAGCATGTAACGGTGCCCTTCGAGCGCCATGAGAGGCATGGCCGCCCCAGGAAACATCGGCGGACCAACGAGGCAGCGAGGTGTAGCGCGTGACGGATTTTGCCGGCAGAGACGGCATCCACCGTCTGAACCAAGGCATGACGCGATCCATCAAGTTTGAAAAACTAAGCCGATGGACGATCTTCATGAGGGTGTCTCACAGAATCGGTAAGCCGCGTGTCAATCGTCGTCGTCAGAAACTGAAGAGGCAGCAGGCGCCGGTCTAACCGCCCCCACCTTGCCATCGGCCACCAGGGCGGCTCGCCGCTTGGCGGCATCATCGCGCCGCGCGGCGTAATAGTCGTCCGACAGCTCGAGCTGGTCGGTGTGAGGGAGTGCAGCGGCGCGACCATCGACCATGCCGCCAACGGATTTGGCGTCATCCAGGGTTTGGACCGTCGTGGAGTTGGAGGCTTGTCCCAGCGGATTCAGCACCGTGTCGAGAACCTTGCCCACGGAATCGCGCACGTTGGACGATCCGAAGAGGGGGAATTCCACGGTTCTACCGGTACCCATGCCCCAGACACCGAACGTCTGACCGAGGTCGGCACTGTGGTGAGGCATGCCCATGTGCTGGGCCACATCGAGGAGACCGACCAAGCCGATCGTGGAGTTGATCACGAAACGACCGCCGGTATTCAACGACCTCAGAACATTGCCCTGCAGCACATCGTTGATGAATACGTCCGGCTCCCCGAGATTCTGCACAAAGTCGTGCACACCTGAACGAATGGGATGCGGTAGATGCGTATAGCCTTTGGCGACCGGTCGTATCACGGTCTGGTCGATCGCTTGATTGACCGCGAAGATTTTCCTGTTGATGTGCTCGCTCGGATCGTTGGTGCTGGCTGCAGCCGGTTGCCCAGGATGTTTTATGTTGCCGGCGCATCCACCGAGCGCCACACAGAAGATCAGGGCGCCGACCATGCCGCCGCTTTTGCCATGCGCCAGGGGAGCAAGCGCCAAGCGGTGATTCGTGTCTCGACTGGCAGCGGATGTCTCTACGTGTGGTGTGTGCGTCTGTCCTGCCATGGTGATGACCCGCGATGAAAAGTGGTTCCATCATGAGGCGCATTTCTGTCTCATCGTTGTCCGCTTTGTTGCGCTCCAGAAGCAATGTGTCTGCGTGGAAATAAATGACAAGACCTGCAAAAAAGCCTATAAAAAGCGCCTCATTCGGGAACTATTTCTCACCATGCAAAGTATCCTCATCGTGGATGACGACGAAGAAATTCGTCTGCTTCTACAGCGATTTCTTGAAAAGCATGGCTATCACGTGGGCACCGCGGCGTCCGGCCAAGCGATGGATCAACAGCTCGCCGAACGCACGTACGATTTGATCGTGCTCGACATCATGCTTCCTGGCGAGGGTGGGCTGAGCCTCTGCGCGCGTCTCCGAGCCACCTCGGACGTATCGATCATCATGGTGACGGGTGTGGGTGAGACCACGGACCGCATCGTCGGGCTCGAACTGGGTGCGGATGACTACCTGGCCAAACCGTTTGATGCCCGCGAACTGCTCGCGCGCGCGCGAGCCGTGCTCCGCCGCGCTGCGCAAGTCCGCCATCCTGGCGTTGTCAAAGGAAGCGGACGACCTGTCCTGCACTTTGGCGGATGGCAGCTTGATGTGACGCGCCGTGAATTGCGCACGCCGGACAAAACCTTGATACCGCTTTCGGGGGGCGAATTCGAACTGCTCGTGGTCTTTGCCGAGCACCCGCAGCGCATCCTGACCCGGGAGCAGCTCATCGACCTGGCGCGCGGCCCTCTGCATGACGCCTTCGATCGCAGTATCGACGTCCAGGTAAGCCGCTTGCGCAGGAAAATCGAAGCCGATGCCGGCAGCCATGAAATCATTCGCACGATTCGCAATGGCGGCTACATGTTCACCGTGCCGGTGGAGCGGATTTGATGGCGACGACACGCTGGGCCATGGATACCATCGCGGGCTGGTTCGCGGTGAACATTCTGGTGGCGGTCATGGCCATCTTCGGCCTGAACGCGCTATTCATCGAGTTTGCCGGTATCTGGGCCCGGCCGCCCCTCGACGACGCGGGGCTGCTCGATCAGGTGGCGGCGGTCACCCGGCTCATCGAGGCAACGCCGGTGGCCTCGCGCCCTCATCTCGCCGACGCAGCACACCATGCGCTCTACCGCGTGGCGTGGTATCCCAACGATACGTCCCTGCCGCAGCGTGCCGATTGCGTCGCGAACCACGACAGTGGCGCACGGGAGATTCGGCAACAACTTGAAAAGCCGGCGACCCGGATCCTCATGTGTGAGCACGTCGCCGGCTCAGACGTTGCGCAGAGCACCTATGCGTTGACGATCGAGCTTGCGGATCATTCCTGGGTGCAATTCAGCGCGCATGAACGGATATGGAGCCTCAATGCGGGTAGAAGAGATTTGCTACACACGATCTTCGTGCTGGTATCGGGCCTGCTGACCGCAGGTATAGCGAGCCGCAGGCTGGCGCGCCCCATGGAGCGATTCGCCCGCGCCGCCGAGCGATTCGGCGCTGATGTTCATGCGCCGCCGATGCCAGTCGCGGGGCCGGCGGAGTTCCGAACCGCGATCCATGCGTTCAACGAGATGCAGGCGCGTATTCAACGCTTTGTCGTTGACCGTACCGACATGCTGGCGGCGATATCGCACGACTTGCGTGCACCGCTCACGCGTATGCGCCTGCGCGGCGAGTTCATCGACGATCCGGAACAGCAGCGAAAGCTATTCCGCGATGTCGACGAAATGCAGGCGATGGTCAATGCAGCACTGAACTTCTTTCGGGATGACAGCGAGGAGGAGCTGCCTACGCGCTTCAACTTGTCCGAGCTGATTGACACCGTGCTGGACGATTTTCGCGATGTCGGGGAGCGCGTTTCCTATGACGGACCGCGAAATCAGGTTTACTTTGGCCGGCCGTGGGCGCTTCGCAGAGCGATCGCCAACATCGTGGATAACGCCGTCAAATACGGCGGTGGTGCATCGGTCTCGCTTTCCGTGAGCTCACACGCGATCCATCTTTCCATTGATGACGAGGGTGCTGGTATACCCGAGGAACTGCACGACGCCGTGTTCCGCCCCTTTTTCCGTGCTGAGCCGTCCCGCAACCGGCAAACCGGGGGAGTCGGTCTCGGCCTGAGCTCCGCACGCTCCACCATCCGCGGCCACGGCGGTGAAATTTCTCTCGTCAATCGCATGCCGAAAGGGCTCACCGTGAACGTGACGCTGCCTCTATCCACATGAGTAAAATTCAGGACGCCGCTTATCCCCAACTGAAACACGATCTGAGCGTTCGTGAACTGGCGCCCATCTATCTACACTGACGGTCTTTCGCGTTGTCAGACAAATTTTGCTCGGAGCTCAGCTAACAGACGATGAGCGTTGATGATTTTTGATATGTCCACGCGGCAGGGCATTTCAGCAGTGTGCTACTTCGAGCCGCGCTACCGCACTGTCTTCGTGGAAAGTACCCATTCATTCGCCACACTCTGCTTGGCTGCCAAGTCATAGGTTGCGCACAACGCATCGACGAAGGCATGGTTGTCATCACTACGGAACACGCCGCTGACATGCAGTCGTGCCGTGGCGTCGTCGTCGATGATGATTTTGTGGGAGCTGTAGCGATTGAACTGGGCCACTACAGCACGTAACGGTGTGTCGTTGAATACAAGTTTCCCAGATAGCCAAGCGGTAGCGTTGGCATCTGCAGATTCGAACACGGGTTGCGAGTGCGTCTTGCCCATTACCAACCGTTGCCCCGCCTCCATCGTGGTCTGGATCTCGGGCTTTACCCCATCGCCACCGGTAGCGACGATGACGCGACCTTCGATCAGTGCAACCTCGACCTCGTCATCGTGTTCGTATACGTCGAATTGGGTGCCTACCGCCCGAACCACACCGTTTTGGGTTGTAACGAAGAACGGACGGTCCGCGTTTTTGGCGACGCGAAAAAATGCGCGGCCGCGTTCCAACGTAAGTCGTCGCGCATGTGCCGAAAATGCTGTGGTTAGCCGTGTGTCGGTATCCATCGTCACCTGTGAGCCGTCATCTAGCAAAAGTGTCCGTCGTTCGCCGACACGGGTGACATACGTGTGCGGTTCGATCTGCTGTCTATGTTGCGCGAACCAACCACCGGCAAACACCACCAGCGCGACGGCAGCAGCGGTTGCCCATACGCGCGCGCGTCGCACTCCATTACGTTTCGTATTTGCTGTATGGCGTGGGCGTCGCGCATCATTTGCATGCAACGCCTCGTCGATCTCGGAACGGCCCGCGTAAGCGCCTAGGTTGGTCCACAATGCTTCCATGCGCTCGTAAGCCGCACGGTGACCGGCGTCGAGGGTCAGCCAGCGCTGGAATTCCGAGCGCTCGCGCTCGCTGACGTCATCCGCGCGCAGTCGCGTGAACCAGGCTGCGGCTGTGTGCCGCACCGGATCGCCTACGCTTGCCATGTGCAGTTTGCTGTCGCTCATGTGAGATCCAGACGTGCATCGAAGTGCAACAACGCCTTCATCATTTGCTTCTCCACTGCGCTGACGCTGATGGCGAGTCGCTGTGCGATGGCACTGTACGTCATACCTTCATAACGTTGCAGAAGAAAGACCCTGCGACATCGCGGCGACAATTCGCCCAACGCACGAAGGAACGCCTGCAACTGCTCTTGTACTTCGTAGACGTGCTCCTCGGACGGTGCCTCACCCAGTTGTCCAGCGGCACATTCGTCGATCGGAAAATGCTGTGACACACAGTGCGTCTGGTTACGGCGGAAGCGGTCCGTCAGCAGATTGGCGGCAATACGAAACAGGAAGGCTTCGACATTGGCGATCGGGGAGGATGCTTTTTGTTGGGCGAAACGCGCAAATACTTCCTGGGCCAAATCCTCGGCATCCTCTCTGTTGCCCAGATGGCGCAGGAAATAGCGCAGCAGCGCACCGCGATAGCGCCGCGCCAGCATCTCGGTATCGTGCTTGGCCTCGGCTTGCAAGGAGGTACCGGCCCCTTCATGTGATGCAAGGTGATTCGTCGTGATGTCAGGCATGGGGCCGTGAAAACAGGTGTCCGAATGCCGACGCTACGCGCGCGCGGGGGGTATCGCAAGAGCGGATTCACTGACCTCAACATGGGAGTGAGGTAAACGGGGGCGTCTGCGTCTACCCAATGACAGCACAGTCTTGGGGTGCTTTTCAAACGCGTGCGTCCCTCTCGTGCCAACGAGGGTGCACGGGGGAACTGAGCTTACTCACTTCGGGGAACAACACGATGGTCAAGAAATCGATACCGGGCCACGCGGGACCGCATGCCGCATCCGAAAACGCCACCGCAGGGTTAGTGTCCGGTAGGAGCCAGGGAAACAACACCTACCGCTTGCGCGGCGCCCTCGCAGTGGCATTGACGCTACTCTACGGGGTGCCGGTGTTCGCGCAAAGCAGCGATGTGCACAGTTACGCGCTCCCCAGCCAGTCGCTGAGCGCAGCGCTCAATCAATTGGCACTGGACGCCGATCGCCAGATCCTGGTGCCGCCGGACCTGGTGCGCGGCCTTAGCGCGCCTGCGCTCAATGGGAGTTATTCCTTCGATGCCGCCCTGCGGCGCCTGCTCGCCGGTAGCGGCCTGACCTACGGGACGACGGGCACCACGGTGGTGATCAAGCGCACGCCTCCTGTACCACCGCAGAAGCCACAACCGACGGCTGCCACCGAGAAGTCCGCACCCACCACCTTGCAAGCCGTGCAGGTGACGGGTACCAATATTCAGGGGGTGAATAACAAGACCGTGTCGGTCACCACCTACGCACGGGCGGACCTCGATCGCTCGGGCGTCTCGACCACGCAGGATTTTTTCCGGCAGCTGCCGCAGAACTTTACTGGTGGTCAGAACGGCTTGAGCGAGGACGGGCAGGTCGGCGCAGGAAACAATCGCTTCGAGAACTATGCGGCCAGCTCGTCCGTCAATCTTCTCGGCCTCGGCGCTTCCTCCACCCTCGTTCTGATCAACGGCCATCGCGTCGCACCGTCGGGCTTTGGCGTAGCAGTGGATGTCTCGTTGATCCCGTTTGCGGCCATCGACCACATCGATGTGCTCACCGACGGTGCATCGGCTCTGTACGGCTCCGATGCCGTGGCCGGGGTGGTGAACATCGTCTTGCGGCAAGACTTTGACGGCGCGCAAACCACCGTGCGATATGGCGCCGCGGACGGGAACGTGCACAGGGAGCGCGTGCTCGGCCAGACCTACGGCAAGTCATGGTCGACGGGCAGCGCCCTGGCGACCTTCCAGTATCAAAGCGCGAGCCCGCTCGCCGCACAGGATCGAACCGCCACGCAAGCGCAACCCGAGCCCACCACCATATTCCCGGGCTACACCACTTATTCCGGCACGTTCAATCTGACCCAAGACGTCGGTGACAAGTTGAGCCTGCATACGGACGTCCTGTTTTCGACGAAATCGATCTTTCAGCAGCTCACCACTCTGGGCCCTCCCTTCGAAAGCCAGACCAACCATAACCACACGTCCACGCTCAGCGTGAACGGCGGCGCCGACTACCAACTTTCCGACAACTGGTCGGCGCGGGTTGATTTGACGTATAGCCGGCAAGACACGCATCAGCTGCTGACTGATATTTTTCTCGGGGCGCCCAGCCTCGGTGCGGATTATCGTCTTCCCTTCACCACGTGGCAGGCTGAGGCAGTCGTCAACGGAAAACTCGTCACCACGCCCGCCGGACCGATCTCGGTCGCGGCAGGCGGATCGTTTCGTTCGGACGATTTCAACGCGACCGGCATGCAATTTGGTCGCGATGCCGCCTTCCATACCAGCCGCACCGTGGCGGCGGCATTCGGCGAGGTTTATGTACCGCTGGTTTCCGCGTCGATGGATGTTCCGTTGATACGACAGCTCGATCTCTCGGGCGCGATTCGCTACGACCATTACTCGGATTTCGGTTCGACGACTAACCCCAGGATCGGCGCGCACTGGTCCCCTGTCGCTGGGCTCGATATTCATGCAGCGTATGGCCAGTCGTTCAGGGCACCCGATACTCTTGAAATAGGGTCGTCCGCTTTTCCGCCTTCATTGCTCATCTTTCCTTTGGTGAGCCCCAATGGTTCGGGCACGACGCCCACCTTGATCGAGCAAGGCGGAAAGCCCTTGGGACCGGAGCGTTCCAAGAACCTGACGTTCGGTGTGGATTACAAACCGCGATCGGTGCCCGGCCTGAAAGCGTCGTTGAATTACTACGATATCCGCTACAAGGATCGGATCATCACGCCGACGTTCGATATTCTCGCGCTCACCGAGCCCAACATCTACGGCCCGTTTATTTCTTCGGTGCCTTCCGATGCCGCGGCGCAGGCGCTCATCAACGCGGTGATCGCCCAAGGGGGCCAATTCACCGACCTCATCGGCAAAGGAGCGGCAGGCATCCGAACATTGCTCGACCTGCGCCAGTTGAACGCGGGCTCGCTGCGTCAGTCCGGCTTCAACGCCAACCTCAGCTATACGCATCCTCTCGCCGGCGGCGACGCGCTGATCGATCTCAACGCCGCCTATATCGACAAGATCGATGTTGTTTTCGCGCCGGGCAGTGCCACTACGGATCTCGTCGATACGTTCGCGCAGCCTGTCAAATTGCGTTACCGATCCGACGTGGGTTGGTCGAACAAGACCTGGTCCTTCAATGCCGCGCTGAACTACACCGGCGACTACAAGAATACGGCGGCGATCGGGACACCGGGTATTCCTTCCTGGACGACGGTCGACCTGTTGGCGCGCTTGAATCTGGATGCCATATCGCAAAACGCCGCATTGTCGGGAGCCACCGTGTCACTTACGGCCCGGAATCTGTTCAACAAGTCGCCGCCGTTCATCGTCGCCAGTTTGACGCAGGTCAATTACGACGCGGCGAACGCCGATCCACTCGGTCGCATCATTGCGCTTGAGTTCGACAAGCGCTGGTGAATCCCGTCGGCTGGCCACCCGGTCCATGGCAGCCGACGTCGCAACAACATCTTTTTGCCTGCGTGCTAGACAGCAACGCCATAACTTAACTGCGCCGTGCCGCGTCAGATTCCAGCAACGCAGTGAAACGCCAAATCGAGGGAAAGTCGTGAGAACCCCAACACTACTACTACTTGTCATATGTGCCGCATGCGGCCTCTCAAACGCGATGGGTGCCGTAGCCGATACGACCAGCAACGACCTGCTTCCCTCAACGCTTGAGCGTAACGACGTTTCTCAGCGCCCGATTGCGAGCCGTGACTGGACCATCCCCGACATCGTGGAAGTTACGCGGATCACTGGCATTGCCGTGCAAGGCGCGACGCGCAACGTGGCCTTTATCCTCCAACAGCCGTCCATCGCTCGCGGCGACGATGAGTACGGCTTATACGTTGTCTCTGCGGATAAACCGGGGCCGGCGCGGAAGGTGCTGGACGCCACCTATCTGACCGATCTGCAGTGGCGGCCGGGAACGGCGACGTGGACATTTCGTGGGGACCTGGGTGCAGGCGTTCAGCTATATCAGATCGATAGCGCCGGTCACTCGCGCAGCCTGGTGAGCAACCTGCAGCTCGCACGCGTGGGCGGCTATGACGGGCTGGTGGCGAGCAGCAAAAACAAGCCGCGCGCGACCGGGGTCTTGTCTTACGAATGGTCGCCGGATGGTTCGAAGCTCTGGTACAGCACGTTGCGGTTGCTTTTTCCTGCAGAGCGCCAGGCCTTCGAAGACAAAGGCGTTGTCTTCCAGGATGCGACGATGTACCCGTTCGTGTTCAAAGACCCACCGGCCGCCTCGGCCGTCGAGTTGCATCTGTTCGATCCGAATGCCAAGACGGATCGCACGCTCGTCACCCTTCCGGGCGACCGATCGACCGCACAATTTGCGTTCCAGAAGCAAGAAGGCTTTATCGGGTGGACGGACCGTCACCATATCGCCTATCGACTGTTCACCTACAACGCGGACGGGGTACGATCGGCGTCACAGTGGCTGGTCGATGTCGATACCGGTCACGCGCAGGAGGCCCCAACGTCCGGACGGCCATTTTTTGAGAACTTCGATGTGGTATCGACCCCGAAAGGCAACCTCGTCGTCCGCAAGGAGGGTGCGGGCCAGAAGCTGCTCATGCTGACTCACGATGGCACGGTCGCCAAAGACTATGGTCCGGTTCCCTACACTCGCCTTGACTCGGCGTACTGGCATGATGAGAAGAGCGGCCGCTCCATCCTTAGCGTGCATTACCCCGATCACGACGGCCTGGCTCCGATGCCAGGGTCGCCGGGCGCAGCATTGCTCAAGATTGGTGACCAGCTGAGCCACTGCGCCTTCAACGCCGATGTGAGTTTCGGGGTCTGCAATCGCGAGACGGTGAACTCAGCGCCCGAGCTCGTAGCCATCACGCCGGCCACGGGGAATCTCACGGTTCTGGCGCGGCCCAATAGCCGCTACGACCAGATTCGCCCGTTGCATACGGTGCATGCGCAATGGACCAACCGTTTTGGCGCGGTCAACGATGGCTACATCACCTATCCGCGCAACTATCAGGCGGGCCACCGGTATCCCGCCCTGATCGTCACGCACGGATTCGACGCGCAGAACCGGTTCCTATGCGACGACTTCCAATGGGAGTATCCGATTCAGCTGTTCGCCGAGCGCGGATATTTCGTCCTGTCGGTGAACGAGCCCCAGTTCGACGCCGCCGTCATGAATGCTTGGGGGACAGGATCGGGGAATGTCACGGTATCCAAGATGCAATTCTCGGTGGGGTACAACCCCATCGCCAGCATGGAGGCGGCCGTGCAATCACTCATTGATAAGGGGCAAGTGGACCCGGCCGCGGTCGGCATGGCCGGCTACAGCGCTGGCGGCATCCTGACGACCTTGACGATGAGCCACTCCAAGCTCTTCCACGCGGGCGCCAACGGCGACACGAACTTTTTCAGCGCCGGCGGCTTCTGGGGCGGTGCAATGGAACGTGCCCTCTACACAACCCTGTTCGGAGGTTCTCCATTCGATCCCAAAGCCTATGAAAACTACCGGGCCTTCTCGCCGTCGGCACGAGCGGAACATTTCGCGGGCCCGTTGTTGCAGCAGTTCGCCGCCGAAGACGCGAGTTGGGGTCTCGAACTGGACCAAGTGTTAAGAGACAAGCATGTGCCCACCGAGCTGGCGTTCTATCGCGACGAAACCCACATTTTCTATAATCCCCGCCGCCGCGCATCGGCGATGGAGCTATCCTTCGACTGGTTTGATTACTGGTTGTCAAACCGGCGAGATCCGGACTCCTCGAAGGTAGAGCAGTACCATCGTTGGGATGCCATGGCCAAACAATGGCATGCACCCCAAAAAGCGGAGTCGGTCAGTACGCCTTGACCAGGTCATGCAGTGTGCCCATCAGGGCTCGGCACGCTTGACACGCGCCGGATGAACTGCCTGGATGCCCTTGAGTGTGCGTTTCACCCGTGGTGCCGAGGTAGGGTCGGGAAACCCGTACTCCCGATGCCAGTGCGAAAGTGCAGCAAGACGTTGTCGCAATGTGTTGACCGACAGCGAAGCCGCATGAGCGGCCAGATAGCGGGCGACACTGTCTGCCGTGGCTGGCAAGAGACCACCCCAAGTCACTTCGAAGTGCCGCAGAGCCGACGCATAGCTGCGTTGCGTGTTTTCGCGCTCGGCGGCTTGCAGATAACTTTCAAGGGGATAGGACGGCATGAACGTAGTGGAAGGCAAGTCAAACAGAAACACAATGCCATTGATCAAGAGCGTGTCCGCGCTGGCCGACATCCCAGCCTCACCCGTGTTAAACGCCAGTCAGTTGACCATCAAACGGCGAGCCAACTGAACACAGCCTCCAGTTGTACTAACCGCTGGCACCAAACTGACCACTATGGCGGTCCACGCATCTAAACCCGGTGTCTATGAAACTGGCAGCAGCCCAAGTCTTGTATATTAACGATGATCAGGAGTGCCCTTGCGGGATATCCCTGTCCCATGGAGAGAACCATGCACAGCAGGCCAGAGTCCCAAGCAACTACCCGCGCGTTCGCCAGGATAATCGGCCCCTACGTGTTTATTGTTACGTGCATCATCGTGATACGTGCGCCTCAAATGAACGTGCTGTTGGCTAGCTTCTTCGAGTCTCCGATCATTGTCTGGCTGATGGGCGCGTTACTTCTGTTCGGCGGTCTGCTGATCATCGCCCATCATCAGTATTGGAAAGCCCCCACCGCGATCATGATTTCCTTGTTTGGCTGGTTCCTCGGACTTCGTGGTCTAACGCTTTTGGCGGCGCCACAACTTATTGAGTGCGGCGCAGCGGCGTCTATGAGCGCGATGCCTCTCGTTCGCATTGGCTTTGGGGTTCTGTCACTCGTCGGACTCTGGTTCACCTACGTCGGCTGGATCGCCAAGCCAAAGGACGTATGACGTTCAGCGGCGATGAAGGCTCGAAGATGCCGCGCGTAATCAACATCCGGATCTGCGACGCGCTGAATTTCTCGATCAGTAAGTATCCCCCGGCAAAGCCGGGGGTTTGCTTCAGTGAATTAAGACCGAATGCGGTCAATTTGGTTGGTGGCGGTGGTCAAATTGTCTGACATTGCTGATCAATTTGGTTGGCGGCACCGGTCAAGTCAATGATGTCTTCCGTCATTCGGACGTCAAGCGCCTTAATCGTTTAGGAACCGCCGCCGCGGTCTCGCAACGCGGCAACGCCTTCATCGCATCCCAGCGCCGGTATTGCTCGACCTTGGCTGGATCGAGATCCTTGTGTCCGTTGAGCCAGTAGTCGTACCAGTCCACATTCATGCCTTGCTCGGCCAACCGTTCCCGCGGCTTGACCAACACATGATCGCCATTGCGGATGTAGAACAGATCGACTGGCTTGTTCTGCGCGCGCAGGGCGGCGTAGTCGTCCCAGCCGTAAACCAACGCGACCGGGCTGTTGAACTGGAATAGCACCGGCGTGCAGATGCGGTCCATATGGAAACCCGGCGAACGATCGAGCCAGTTCTTCAGCCCTGCACCAAAGGGGGCTGAGCCATGCGCATACCGTGCTCGAAACCGAGGCGCGCGCCGCCGCCGAGGTCAAGGGTGCGCGCTGGGTGAATGTGGTGCTGGGCAACGTCAACCGCGCGATCAGTGGCTGCTACCACGCCATGTGGCAAGCCAAATATGCGCGATGTTACCTGGCGGAAACAACCTACCGGTTCAACCGACGTTTTCGCCTCCCCGAGGTGCTGCCGCGACTGGCGCGAGCCATGGTGCTGTGCAAGCCTTGGCCAGAGCCGAAACTGCGGGACGTCGACAACTTTGTCAGCTGAGCGTCGTCTGATCAGGACTCCGTATGAGTTCTCCAATAAAACCGGTGGCTTCCTAATTGCTGACCTACGGGTGGCTCACCGGTACGGTTTTCAGCGAGTCGCGGGTAACGCTCAAGCCCTGATCTCGCATCGGGTTGGAACTCTCGGAGCGATCCGGGATCTTGAAGGTCTGGGTTTCGATCCTACCCGGATAGAAGTTATTGCTCCGGTCCGTATCACCGGTCTCCCAGGCAGGATCGACTTCAGCTGAGACCAGGGTTTTCGGCGTAGCGAAGGGCCAGACGACCCTCTTGGAATTGATTCGCCAGACCTGAACTGGAATGTGGATGACCTCGCTGGAGCCGTCGTCGTAAGTGAGCTTCAGGGGGATGGGCGTCACCAGGCCGCCGACATTGACGAAAGTGAACCGGTAGAAATGATCGGGATCGGCCAAGGCGGCCCGGTCCTCGGGTTTGAGCTTCTCCAGCGCCGCCTTGGCTCGCTCGCGTTCAGCCGTGGACACGCTCGAACTCGAGGGCTCGTCGTAAAAATCCCGCAGGCTCGGGTCGGCGACAACGACAGGCGTTTCGGTGTTGCGCAGCACCGTCAGAGGCTTGGGTTCGGCATCCGCGACGCGTTTGCTTTGTGCGGCCTCCACGTCAGGATCGCGGGTGTCGAGGCGCCCTTGCACCACCCGCTCGAGGGCTACATCGACGTGGTCGGTACCATAGAACCAGCCCCGCCAGAACCAGCCCAGATCGACCCCGGACGCGTCCTGCATGGTGCGGAAAAAGTCGTAGGGGGTCGCGCGCTTGAACCGCCAGCGCCGGGCGTATTCGCGAAATGCGTAATCGAAAAGCTCGCGGCCCATCACCGTTTCACGTAGCACCACCAGGGCGGTCGCGGGCTTCAGATAGAAGGGGCAGCCAGTATCGGGAGCATAGTCGGGCCTGACCATGATCGGAACCTGATCGGGCGCCGTCATGCAGGCGACGATGGAGCGCGGATTCCCTTTGACATTGGGAAAGGCCGGATCCCAAAGCTCCCGGGCCTCGGTTTCCAGGAAGCTGTTGATTCCTTCGTCCATCCAGGCCCAGCGCCGCTCGTCGGAATTCACGGTCTCCGGGAACCAGTTGTGTCCCGTCTCATGGATGATTTCGCCGACGAGACCGAATTTGTCGCGGGCGCTGTACGTAATGGCCCCCGTGATCTCGTCCAGCCGGGGGAGACCCCCGTCGATGAAACTCAACATCGGATTTTCGTAGCCGCCGATGTCCCCCCACGTCGCCTGCGCGACTGGGTACGGGTAGGGATAGGTAAAGCGGCCGTAGACGCGAAGCGTGTGCGCGATCGCCTTGGTGGCGTAGGTTGACCACAGCGGTCGCCCCTCATTGGGATAGAAGGACATCGCCATCGTCACGAGGTCTTTTGCTCCATCCACCCGCACGCCCATGGCGTCCCAAATGTATTTGCGCGAGCTGGCGAAAGCGAAGTCGCGCACATTGCGAGCCTTGAAGGTCCAGGTCTTTTCGCCGGCGGCGGGGTTGCGTTCGTGGGCCTCGGCCTCCGCCGGGGTGACGACGAAGATGGGGTGATCGGCGGTACGTGCCGCCGCCAGCCGCGCGCGCTGGGGGGAAGTGAGAACGGCGGCGGCGTTTTGCAGCTCGCCAGTGGCCGCGACCACATGATTGGACGGAACGGTGATCGACACATCGTAGTCGCCGAACTCGAGAGGGAACTCCCCGGCGCCCAGGAACGGATCGTTGTGCCAACCCTGGTCGTCGTAGGCCGCCAGGCGCGGGAACCACTGTCCCGCCTGATAGACGCATGACACCGTATGATCCGCGCCACCGACCTTGGGCGATCCCGGCCTCAATAGCTTGTGACCTTCGAAGCACGAATAGCCACTGCGCCCGCCGAGCAGACTGCTCTCGATCATCGGCAGTGACCAGGTCGTGTGCAGGCGCAGGGTCGCGCCGGGCGCCAGGGGATGGTTGAGATCGACTCGCATCAAGGCGTCGACCACGATGTGGCGCAACGCCTGCCCTTGGCCGTCGTTCAGGGCTTCGATGGTGAATCCGCCCTGCCAAGTGCGCATGCGCTGCATGCGCTCGATCTCCTGGAAGGTGACCGGGGCGTCCGGCGAGGTGGTACGGGTGCGTTCGCGCAGCGCCTCGTTGCGGAACCGGTCTTGGTCGACCAGCACCCAGAGGTATCGCAACGTGTCCGGTGAATGGTTGTGATAGGTGATCTCCTCGTCGCCGTGTAGAGTCCGCGTCGGCACGTCGAGCCGCACCCGCATCTTGTAATCCACCTTCTGCTGCCAGTAGTGGGCGCCGGGGGCGCCGGAGGCGGTGCGGATGTCGTTGGGCGTCGGCCAGTCCTCGTCCATCGGACGGAACGGGTCCTGGAAGGACGAGTGCGGCGTGTTGATCGGATCGGCGGCGTGGGCGATCGGGAACCACAAGCCCGCCACCACGATTGGAACGAGCCCGAGCCGAAGGACCGCGGAGAGGTTCGGGGACTGACTCACTTCGTGCTGCCCTCGGGGATCGGTGTCGGCGCGCCCGAATGTTCGGCGAACCACTTTTCGATAAACAACTGGATCTGGAAGAGATCGCTCGGTTTGCCTGTCCAAGGGGCATGGGACTCGCCGGGCACGACGATCAGCTTGGTATCGACGCCGCGCACCTTGAGCGCCCGATAGAATTCCTCGGACTGGCTATAGGGCGTGCGAAAGTCGTGGTCGCCGACGATGAGCATGGTCGGCGTGGTCACATGGCCTGCGTACATCAGGGGTGAGTGTTCCAGCCATAGCTTGGGGTCTTTCCAGAACGGAACGCGAAATTGGGTGTAGCCGTAGGCGGTCACGTCGGTGCTGCCGGCGAAGCTGATCCAATCAATCATCGGGCAAAGGACGGCGGCCGCGGCGAACCGATGGGTGTGGCCGACGATCCAGGCGGTGAGCGCTCCGCCGCCGCTGCATCCCATGACGTAGAGCCGGTTGGTGTCGATGAAGCCGCGTGCGATCGCGGCATCGACTCCCGCCATCAGATCCGAGTAATCGCGGTCGCCGGGAAAGGCGTTGTCGATGGCATTGGCGAACTTGGCACCGTAGCCTGTGCTACCGCGCGGGTTGGTGATCAGGACGACATAGCCCTGCGCAGCGAAGGCCTGGTAGCGGAAATCCATGCTCCACTTGGCCATGTCATGTGGGCCACCGTGGATGTTGAGAATGAGGGCATATTTCTTCGCGGGATCGAAGTGAGCAGGCTTGATCAGCCAGCCCTGGATCGGCGTCCCGTCTGCCGACTTGAACCACATCTCCTCCATCGGCGCGAGATCGATGGTCTTGAGCAGCTCGGCGTTGACGTGGGTGAGTTGTGTCTGCGCCCCGGTCTTGAGGTTGATCGCGACGATATCGCCGGTGGCATCGGCGGCCCCGCGCGTGGCGACTGTCCACCCGTCGCGGGTGACGCCGGCGAAACCCAGGACCTGATTTCCTGTCGTCACCTGACGCGTGTGGCCCGCCAGATCGGTGTAGTGGATGTTTACCGACCCCTTTTCGTTGACACTCCAGTAGACGCCTCGGCTGTCCGGCGCCCACTCCATCCGGTGGATTTCGTCCGGCGGGTCCTTCAGCAGGACGCGGTCGTCGCCACCGTCGATGCGCATCAGATGCAGCTCGACCTCGGGATAGGACGAGACCAGGTCGCGGTGGCCGTCGAACGCGATCCACTTGCCGTCCGGCGACACCACGGGCAAAAACCAGAAACCCGGGGTGGTAGTCAGAGTGCGCATCCGACCGCTGGCGACGTCGACGATATTGATGTCGGAGCGCAGGGAATTGGTGAGGGTGTCCTTGCCGCGAAACCCGTCGAAGACGAGGGAACGTCCGTCGGGCGTCCACCTCACGGGGCCGCCCCATGGCGCGTTCGACCACCGCGCGCCGACGTTCCAGTCGCCGTGGGTGACCTGTCTAGGAAGCCCATCGTCGACCGAAACCACGAACAACTGGTCTACCGTGTGGATGAACTCCCCGGTCATGTCGCGATAATGCACCGTGTCGATCACCGCCGGCAGCGTGTTCCACTTGATTCCGGCCAGGTCGGCAGGCGGGGTGACGGTGTAAGTGAGGGGGACGGCGACCGACGCTGTGAAAGCGATCGACTTGCCGTCCGGTGACCATTGCAGATCCGACGGGGATAGCGTTCCGTGAGTGATAGCGGTCGCCTTTTGCTGACCATTCATCTGGCGAATGAAGATCTGGACGTGACCGTTCTCCGGCGCGACATAGGCGAGGCGGTCGCCGTTGGGCGACCACTTCAGGCCGGAGCCATGCATCAGAAACCGGTCATTGGCGCCATTGCGATCCATGATCCAGACATCGCTTTGGTAGGCGTCCTTGTCCGGGTTCCAATGGCCGCGGTTGTAGATGATTCGCGAGCCATCCGGCGATATCTGTGGATTGTTGGCGCTCTGCAGTCGGTAATAGTCCGACAGTTCGACTTGCCGGGCGTTGGCTGCGCTTGCCAGCCCCGCCGCGGTGAGGACCAGAGCGAACCCGAGCGCGCGCAACGCCGCTCCTCCGGTTGTCATGATGACGCCACGATTTTTCATATACCCCTGCCTACACCGATTTGTCTCTTCCTGTTTCAAGACGTGAACGCCGACCGTTTTCCTCACCTGCTCGTGGCGCGGCATGAGGAAATTCGTCTCGGGATGCGTCTACATGATTAGGGAACGACATCCGCGTCCGCCTCGTGGGTGGCGCTTCAACTGACCAATGCTCCTGGGGAATCGGAGGAACCATGACCCAACGTCTTATCCGCACTGTGCATCACCTTGCCGCTAGGTATTTCATGCTTTTGGCGCTAGCGGGGACACTGGTGGCGTCGGCAGGCGCCGTGGTCACGATCTTCGGCGTGCAACAGGCCGCCGCTGCGGAGGTGCCGACGGCAAAGGCGCCAGCCGCTAAGGCGCCACACTTCCCGGGACCGACGACCGGCACGATCGACCTCAACGCCTTCGGCGCCATCGTGGATGACGCCCACGTCGTGGTGTTCGGCGAAGACTCCCATTACATGGCCGTGATCCACAATCTGGTACCCCAGATGTTCGAGTACCTGGTTGAGACCAAGCATTTCCGGGTATTCGTGTTCGAATCCCAGTGGGGTCTCTCGGATGCATTCAAGGACTTCATGGCGTCCGATCGCACCACCTTGACGCCTACCGAGGACTTCTTCCTCGACGGTGCGTTTGCCTCACGCGACAGCACCGCCATGCTGGTCTGGATACGCACGTTCAATCGTGCCCACCCGCGCGACCCGATCCTGATTGCCGGATTCCAGCCTGAGCAGCCGGTGACGGACTTCCGCGATCTGTGGGCCTATATGCAGAAGGCCGCACCCAAGGACATCGAGCGCCTGCGGGCGCCAAGCGCTGTCTGCCGCGCAGGCGACGCAGCGTACAAGACCGATGCCGACTTCATCGCGGCCAACGTCAAGCGGCTGACGGGCAGCAAGCAGCCGGTTTATACCGCCGCGGAAAGAGCCGACTGCCTTGCAGCGCTGGATGCAATCGGTGCCTATCTGGGCGCCCACCACGCTGCTCTGGTGGCGCGGGGAACCGCTGCGGATGCGGAACTCGCGCGGTTGCACATGGAAAGCCTGAAAACCTATGTGGCATCGCTTACCCTCCTTCAGGAGCGCAGCTTCCTCATTCACGATGCCTCGGTGGCCGAACAGTCGCAATGGCAGAAGGAGGCCTACGGTGCCCTCGACAAGGCCCGCTTCGAAATCTTTAACAGCCTGCGCGATCTGCGCTACGGAAATCGCAAGGTCTTCTTCTGGATGCACGACTGGCATGCAGCCAAGCATGCCTCGGAGACCGCCCTGCTGACGCCCACAACCGTAGGCATACCGGCAGGCACGATCTCGGTAGGCGAGCGTCTGGCCGCCGAATATGGATCAAAGCTGGTCACCATCGGCACGTTGGTGCCCTGCGGATCGACGTGCGTTGAGCCTAAGGACTCGGTGGAACCGGCGTTCGCCACCAAGTTCGGTAGCACCGTGACCCTGATCGATCTGCGCAAGTCCTCGCCGACGCGCGCCGGGCTACCGTTCCACACGCCCGGTTCGATCTACGCGAACTTCCACAAGTTGGGATTCAATCACGTTCTCTTGGACCGCCAATTCGACGCCATCCTCTATGTGCCGGCGTCGGCATCGACAATCTAGGCCGTCGACGATTTAGCACAGGCCTGCCGATGGCTATGGCGATGGCTCCTGGGTGGAACGCCCGAGAGCCCGGCAGATGAAGGCTCAGGGTTGTGGAGTACTCGGTCCCACCTTGGCCAGCTATCTAGCCAACGCCGGTCACAAGGTGACGGTGATCGACCGTCACTGCGCACGCTGATGCGAAAGGACCAGAGTTTCGGCCAGGAAAAGTTGGAACTGATTGGTGGCGAAAGGCTGCTGGTAAACGGGGCGGTGTGAAAACGCATGTGCGATGACGGAGTATCCAAATGAGTGAGTCGAGTTTGCGCAATGAGCGGATTACTTCCCGTGCCTACTCTCAGCGATCTGCTCTGAGCGCATGGCTTCCTTGCTGCTCTTAGACCCAATTGAGGCCTACTTGGTGAAAGTGGCTCGAGCAGCTTCCAAAGAGTGATGCAGCGCACGCACACGAGTGATTCGTCGTTTATCCCTCATCCTAACGGAACGCGGCCATGGCAGCTAAGGACCGATCGCTTCTCTACGCGTTATTACTGATCGCGGCCATCGCTGGCTTTGGTTATCTGGCGGTGGGGAAAGTGGCGCTCCTTTTTTCCGTGACTTTCATTGGCGGTCTCATCCTGTGGCCGATGACGGTGTATCGAGTCGACATCGATCCGCACAGCATCATCACGCCTTATCTCGCGACGGTGATGCTCTTCATCTGCCATGTCTACGAGGAGTACACCGCACACATCGAGGTGGCTCTGGGCAGCATCATGCAACTTACGTTTAGCCAGAAGGATTTTTTGACCGTTGCCGCATTTGTAGCCCCTGTCACCTGGCTGGTCGGTGCGTGGATGATCCTCAAAGGCTGGCGCTTCGGATACTTCATTGTGAGCACTTTCCTGTTTGGCATGATGTTCGGCGAGCTATCGCACTTTGCATTTCCCTTTCTGCAAAACGGCACCTTCCATTACGTGGCAGGGATGTACACGTGTATCTTTCCGATCGCGGCCGCGTGGTACACCTTCTTCATCCTGTTGCGTGAAGTAAAACGGCAAGGTATGCATTTCGTTTCGCAAAGATCAAACGCGGGCCAACCGAATGCCCCTTCTTGGTCGATCGCAGGTGACGAGCGACGAGCGGCAACCTTGAGAAACGCTGATCGCGGACTGTCGGAATCCAGCTGAGCTACGGTCGCATGATGGTTGCGGGGCCGGGGCCGATGGCCGGCACCACGAGGAGCGCAAGATAACCGCGTTGCCAATGATCGTGGAAGGCCACGCGTCGCATGCAGCGATGAACATGGCGCCATGTTCCCGGTCGAGACCGGGAGCGCGGGCTGCTTCGCGTCAGCGGGCCTTGAGCAGGTCGGCCAAAGTATCGGGCTTGCCGGTGTCGCGCGCCAGGTGCGGATACTTCAGGCCGTCGTGGTAGTTGATCCGGATGGTCCTGTATTCGTCGAAGTTCTTCACCAGCAGTTCGATCGACTGGCTCTTGTCCTTCGCGGCGGCGGTGACGGCGTCCTTGAGTCTGTCGGCGTCGTAGTCGTGGCCGTTGACCGCGATCACGGTCATGCCGGGCGAGATGCCGGCCTTGAACGCCGGGCCATCCCACAGCACGTCGCCGATGCTGCCACCCTTGCCGATCGAGAGGCCGAGCGAATAGGTGAGATCGGCGAAATGGCGACGGGCCTCGACTGCCTTCACCGCGTCGGACGGCTTGTCGGTATAGACCAGCGTCCAACCATGCGATGCGAGGCCGCCGGTCAGCGGGCCGTGACCATTCAGCCGTGTGCGCAGGTATTTCGCCCAATCGTACGGTGCGATGTCGTTGAGCGTCTTCACCACATCCTCGAAGGTGTAGGTGTCGACGTCCCACTTGCCGGGATTGACCCCGAAGAACGCCTTGCCGAAATCGTCGATGCTTTTCTTGCCGTGGGTCAGCTCACGCAGCTGGCCATCGACGTCGAGCCAGATCATCTGGCCGGCATCGTAGTAGTCCTCGCTGCCCTGGTAGTTGCGGTACGGCAGCGGTGCGCGCAGTGCGATCACCGGATCGTTGGTGGTGTCCTGCACATTGCGCCAGCTGGCCAGGCCCGGACGGCCCTTGTCGTAGGTCGCGGCCACGAAGGCCAGCATGTCGCGGGCTTGGTCAGCATCCCACAAGCCCGAGCGCGCCGCCATCACGTGACCCCAGAACTGGGTCTGACCCTCGTAAACCCACAGCAGGGTGTCGCTCATCGGCACGTTGTAGTTCGACGTAGCCAGGTCTGCGCCACGGCGGTACTTGCCGTTCCAGGAGTGGTTGAACTCGTGCGAGAACAGGTCACGTTCCAGCGCGTTCTTCTTCCACTCGGTGAAGAAGTCGGCGCCGGTGCCGTCCTCGCTGGAACGGTGATGCTCCAGGCCGTTGCCGCTCATCTTGTCGCTGAGCGAGACCAGGAAATCGTAATGATCGTAATGGTGCGCGCCGTACATCTTGTACATCTGCTGCACCAGGTTCTGGAACAGCTTGACCTGCTCCGGCTTGATCTCCAGATACTTCGCGTCATCGGCGACGATGTCCATGTACACCGGCGCCTTGGCGCCCGGATCGAGGTCAATGCGCTTGAAGTATTTGCCGGCGTAGATCGGCGAATCGACCAGGTCGTCGTAATTGATCGGCTTGAAGTTCAGCGTGTCGCCGTCCTTCGAGGCCACTTCCAGCGCGGTGCCGGCCTGCCAGCCTGCCGGCAGGGTCACGCTGGCCTCGGTATTGATCCGGCGGGCGACGTAGCCGGCCGGATATACGGTCATCGCGTTCCATTGCAGACCGAGCATCTCGGGGGTCATCACCACGCGACCCTGGCGCGTATCCTGCGGCGACAGGAACTGAAACGTCACGTCGACGCTGGTCACGCCCTGCGGCACGTCGACATGGAAGGCGTAGACGTTGAGCGGGTCGCGCGTCCACGGCAGCACCTGGCCGTTTGCCTTCACTACCAATCCCGCCATCTTGTCGATCGGACCGGTCGGCGAGTGGTTGCCGGGAATCCACTGCGGATAGAGCAGGGTCAGCGACCCCGCGGCAGCTGGTATCGTCTCGTGCACGCGGAAGATGCGATGGGCCACGTCGGTGGCGTCCACCTTGATCTTCAAGGTGCCCTGATACGGCACATCCTGCGGTGCCGGGACATCCGCCAGCGCGGTAAAACTGGCCAGCCCGAAGGCGGTGGTGGCCAGGGCGGCAGTGAGACGGGTGACTTTCAAAAGCATAATCCGGCAAGGTGGGTGGTTGACCACGCCCTCGATCAACCAGGCTGATGTCCATTACCCCAGAGGAACTTGTTGATCGCACGACAAGGTCTACTGAGCGCCCCGCAGCTACCTACCTGTGGCTGCGGGGCATGGGGAGGAAGGGCCTACGGCTTGGCGGGAGATTGCAGGGGCGTCAGGGTCACAAAGACCCGATGAGGATTTCTGAGCGCCATGAAATCTTGCACCTTGCCCCGGTAGTGCGACGCCATGTGCCCGCTTCCTCCGAAGACGACACCCCGTCCATGCGTCGGCGCGGCCTCAGCCCATACCGCGTTGCGCGTCGCGACACCGAACTCCATCTCGCCATAGCGGAAAATCGTATAGGCCAAGGGCGCCCCGGACAGCACGCCGTCCATGCCGATGACCCGCGCGTGGTGGCGGCGTGCCAAGTCGGCAAGCTTGAAATAGTAGTTCTCTTCGCCGGTCGTCTTGGGGTGGCCATCGCGGCCGTTCCAGAATTTCGTGAAATACTCGACGAGTTTTGCGCGCGCTTCGGTGTAGGCGGCGGAGTCCTCGGGCGCGCTGCTGAAAGCGTCCAGGGTCGGCTGCATGGTCGGCGGCAACGCTTCCATGGCGAGCCAGTCGATGGGATGGTTTTCCATAGCGGCTGCGAGCAATTTGTAGTCTGCGTCGTCCCCGTGTACATGTTCAGGCAGGAGCAAGACGGCGTCCGGCCGCTTCTCGAAAACGGTCAGCGTGGGATCGGTGCTCACCGGCACCGGCGTAATCCCCTGCGCCAACAGGCCCGCTACTTTCTTTTCAACGTCGTACGACGGATTGGCGACCAAGTAGCGCTGGGTCAGGCTACGCTGTTCCAAAAGGGTGCGAAAGGCACGCACGTTGTCCTGCTGTTCTTGCCAGGTCGCGCCGGAAATATAGGCATGGTCGAAGGGCAGCACCGAATCTTTAATATGGAACGCGCTGCGGGGCATGAAACGCGCTGTGTACCCGCCCTTGAAACGCAACGTGACGGAATGGGCGTCCTCGCCGGCGAGGGCGGCATAGGCTGGAACGAAGTCGTGGAGGATTTCTTCTCGCGTGGTGTCAGCAAGAGGCTGGATCCCGAAGAAGTCGGTGTAGATGGGCGAGGGCGCCATCAGGGTGGCCGCGAACGCGGGGTCCACGTGTCCTTCGGGCGTGAGATACGGTTTTACCCGGGCCCCGATGTCGATTACATCGTCGTAGCGCGGTCCCGTCACCGCCGCGGCGGGTGGGGCGGCCAAGGCAGGCAAGGCTGCCAGGAGCATGAGAGAGGCCAGGCCGAGAACCCGGTATCGAATCGTGTGAAACATGGGAATGCCTCGTAGGTTACGTGTACTCAATGAGTGCTTCAGTATGTGTGATGCGCGTCGGTCACTTCGGCACCTCGCCGGCTTCGAGTGGTGCGAGGCTGAAGATGGAGGGTCCGGGCCGGAGTGGCCGAGGACGTCCAGGAATTTCTTCGAATGATGACGGCTGAAATGTTCGCCGCCGCCGAACAGGCCATCGTGGCTCTTGCCATTCCAAGGTGAGAACACGCGCGTGACGAGCGGAGCCTCATCCTGCTTGCCGATGAACCGCTTCGCAGGGGTCTTCGCCAAGGCATCGCCGCCGACCCAGCGACGAGCCGTCGCCATCAGAGCGATAGCGACGGGATAGCGTCGTTGCATTTTCATCGACATGCGGTCGTCTCCTCGGAGGATGAGGGCGCGGACGCCTGGAAAGACTCCTGGTAAGCGAACAGGGCCGGCGCGCCACCCGTATGAAGAAACACAACATCACGCACGTCTTTCAGGGCGCCGCGCGCCAGAAGATCGATGAGGCCGGCCATGGCCTTGCCGGTGTAAACCGGGTCCAGAAGCATGCCCTCGGTACTGGCGACCAGGCGGATGGCCTGCTCCGCCGCTACCGTCCATGCGCCGTAGCCCGCCCCGACATACTCGTCATGCACCCGGATGTCGTCCGGCAACGGATGCCAGGGCGGTTGCCCGAGCAAGCGCAGGATGCGAGCGGAAATGTCGGCGACCTTGGCGGCCTTGACTGCAGCGGGCTCGCTGCTGGAGATGCCGATCACCTGGATCGCCGAGCCTTCCAGCCGCAGGCCTGTCAGTAGTCCAGCGTGGGTGCCGGCGCTGCCGGTGCAGAGTACGACGTGCGAGACATCCAGACCCTGCTCGGCGATCTGCGCGAGGAGCTCGGTGGCGCAGACGACATAGCCCAGTGAACCGATTTCGTCCGACGCGCCCAGCGGCACCACGAACGGATGTCCGCCCGCCGCCTTGATCTCGCTAGCCAGTTCCGTCACGCGAGCAGCGATGGCGGCCTCGCCGGAAGGCGCCGGATGAATTCGCGCCCCCAGCAAAGTGTCCAGCAGACGATTGCCGGATGCCAGATAGTCGGGCGGCGGGGTACCCAATGGATTGTCCAGGATCGCGTGGCAGGCGAGTCCCCATTTCGCTGCCGCTGCCGCCGTCTGGCGGACATGGTTGGATTGAACCCCGCCCGTGGTAATTAGCGTATCGGCGCCTGCCGCCATGGCGGCGGCGATGGTGAACTCGAGTTTTCGAGTCTTGTTGCCGCCGAACGCGAGGCCGGTGCAGTCATCGCGCTTGACGAACAGGCGCGGCGGCACGCTCAGAGACGCGGCCAGTCGCCGCATTGACGACAAGGGGGTCGGAAGCTGAGCCAATTCGACCCGCGCGATCCGGGCCAGCCTTTGCTTCCAATCTGAAGCCGCGATAGCCTGGTGATCCGGGGAAGCGTTGGCGGATGAGGGGTCGGTGATCGGTGTCATGGTCTTCGCAATCCGAGGGCAGCATCAAGTGATGAAAGGCGGAAACAGAGTGTTGAAGATGTTGATCCGCTCGGCGTAGACCATCGGCCGGTAGTTATCCTTTGGCCGGGAATTCACTACCCATATGACCGCGCTGCGGCTTTCCGGTTGAATGTAGAAGAACGCCAGATAGCCCGCCTGAGAGCCGGTGTGACCGATGTAGCGCGTTGTGCGCCCCATCCGTTTGAAGTCGATCACGAAGAACGGCATGGCCATCTGCTCACGGAAGTTGACTCCCTCGATGTCATCCGTGGGATAGCGGGGAACCCACATTTCCTGCAGCGTCTTGCGCGACAAAATCGCTCTGTAGTTACCGTTGTCTTTCAAGCCGAGCAGGAAGTTCGTGTACTTCACGAAATCGGGCAGAGACGCGTTCAGTCCTCCGTTGCCCAAGGTGGCGCCGGTGTCGACTTCGAGCCCCTGCGCCTCGGGCTTGCCGTTCTCGATGATGTAGCTGTTGGAGCGGTGCTTCACGAGGAAGTCCGGCGTCATGTCGAAATAACTGTCGCGCATGCCGAGCGGTTTCAAGATGTTCTTGTCGATATAGGAATCGATATGCTGGCCGCTGATGATTTCGACCACGCGGCCGACCATGCTCAAGCCGAGATTGGAATAGCTGTACTTGCTGCCCGGCGGGAACTCGATCTCGGTGTAGGGCATCATCGACTCGATCGTGCTCCATTCCTTGGGTTCGAGCGGTTGCCAGGGTTTGCCGCCCGCAAAGGGGAAGGTCGGGTTGCGGAAGCCGGACGAGTGACTCAAGAGCTGCCGCAGCGTGATCTGGTCGATGGTTCCGTACGGATCGTGGACCTCCCGGAGCACCGGCAGATATTTCACGATCGGATCGTCCAGCGAGACGAGGCCGCGGTCACGCAACTGCATGAAGGCGATGCCGGTGAAAGTCTTGGTGATCGACGCCCAGTGATAGATCGTGTCGGCATCGACTTTCCGACCTGTGGCGATGTCCGCGTAGCCGTAGTGCTCGGCGTTAAGCACTTCGCCGTCGTGAACGAAGTAGAGGCTGCCCCCCACGACGCGCTCCGCCTTTATGTACGCGTCGAAATCCGAAACCGTCTTGGCCCACGCCGGAGTAAAGCTCCGTGGTGTTCGCGATCTGAAGGCCGCACGCGCGTGGCCCAGACTCAGCGCGGCCGTGCTCGCCAGTAACGAACTCTTCAAAAACGATCGACGTTCCATGATGCGGTCCTTGATTTCACTGACGGCCGGCGACGGGCTGGCGAGCGAAGAGCGGCACGATCCGCTCGTACATCGCCTCGCGGACATGCGTTGCCCAGACGTTCTCTTTGCCGTGACTGATGGTGTTGCCCGCTGCCAGAAAGGCACACCGTCTCTCGACGTTGAATTGGAACGCGGTGTGGAAGGCGACCTGGTCGCCGCCGTGACCGTAAAAACGGATTGCGGTGCCGTCAGGAAGGGGGTGGTCGACAATAAAGAAGGCGAGACCAATCCAGACCTTGTCGTTATCCTTGTCTTTCTCGCCCACCGGCAGTACGGGCTCCCACATTTCGCGTAGCGTCTTCCTTGACAGGACGGTGTCGTAGTTCCCGTTGTCGTTCAGACCGAGCAGGAAATTCGTGTACTTCACGAAATCCGGAACCGGTGCATTCAGGCCGCCATTGGCGAGGGTCGCACCGGTGTCCACCTCCAGGCCGTTGGCGTGGATCTGGCCGTTATCCAAGTAGTAGTTGTTGGAACGGTGTTTCAGCAGGAAGTAGGGTGTGAGATCGAAATAGCTGTCCACCATGTCGAGCGGCTTGAGCAGATTCTTGTCGATGTAGGAATCGATGTGCTGGCCGCTGACGATCTCGACCACACGGCCGACGAGGCTCAAGCCCAGATTCGAATAGCTGAACTTGCTGCCGGGCGCAAACTCGATCTCGGTGTAGGGCATCATCTCCTCGATCGTGCTCCATTCCTTGGGTTCCAGCGGCATCCAGGGCTTGTCGCCACCCCAAGGGAAGGTCGCACCACGAAAGCCTCCGGTGTGGCTGAGCAGTTGACGGATGGTGATGGTGTCAATCGAGCCGAAGGGATCGTGCGCCTGACGCACGGCGGGAACGTACTTCACGATCGGATCGTCGAGCGAGACCAAACCTTTGTCTCGCAGCTGCATGAAGGCGATGGCCGTGAACGTTTTGGTGTTCGAAGCCCAGTGGTAAATCGTCTCGGCGTCGACTTTGCGCTGGGTCGCAAGGTCCGCGAAGCCGTAGTGATCCGCGCCCAGCACGTTGCCGTCGTGCATGAAATAGAGGCTGGCGCCGACCACACCTTCGGTCTTGAGGTCACTGTTGAAATCGGCGACGGACCGAGCCCACGCGGAAGTAAAGCCGCGCGGTAACGAAGTTGGCGTCGCGCGCACGGTCCTGTCCATGGTCAGTGCGGACGCTGTATATGCATATGCGCTTAGCGCGACGGCGCCGGTCAGGAAGGATCTGCGATCCATGGAATGGCTCCTCATAGGTTTCACCGCTTGCGTTGACGGCGCAGCACGCGCCCAGCCTTGACACCGGTTACGGCGCCGTTTTCCCACGCCACCTGGCCGTTGACGACGACGAGATCGAACCCCTCCGCTGGCTGATCGAACTTGGCCCAGGTCGCCTCGGTCTTCACGTGGGTGGGGTCGAACAGGACGAGGTCCGCCTTCATGCCGGGCGCGATCTCGCCACGGTTCTTCAGCCCCAGGATCGTCTGGGCCGGATAACTCGTCGCCTTGCGCACCGCCGCTTCGAGCGTGAGTGCGTGGCGCTTCTCGACGAACTCTTCGATGATCCGCGAATAGGAACCCCAGGACCTCGGATGACCGATGTCTGGCGCCCCATCAGTGGAAAAGGCCACCAGCGGACTCTTGATGAAGACCTCTTGCAGAGCTTCATCCATGACGAAATGGGCGGCACCCGGACCGGGATAGCCTGCGTCGACCATGTAGGTTTCAAAGGGTTTGCCGGCTTTGGCCGCCGCCTGCTCGACGGTCAGACCGGCGTCGGATCCCGTCTCGATCAGAATTGCCGACGGTCCGTTGCGCTTCAGGACACGGGCATGGATCGCAGCCTCAAGCTCGGCGCGGCGATGCTTCACCGCCGCTTCAAACTCGCTCCTCTGCTGGGCCCAAACGGGGTAGTCGAGCTCGAACTCCGCGGAGCCCGCCGTGTACGGATAGACGTCTGCGGAAAGGTGCACGCCTTGAGCGTTGGCATCGGCGATCTTTTGCAAGATCTCTTCGCCGCGCGCCGCGCCGTGCCCCAGCACGACCTTGATGTGAGAGATGTGGACACGAGCATAGCGGCCTTGCGCGATCAGCTCGTCGATGGCGCCTTCGATCTTGTCGTCGTCCTCGCTGCGCATGTGGCTTTCGACAACGCCTCCGTTGCGACCCACCACCTTGGCCAGATCAACGAGTTCGGCGGTACTCGAGTAACGATCGGGCACATATTCGAGGCCGCTCGTCATGCCGAAGGCGCCTGCGTCCAGGTCCTGTTGCAGAAGCTCGCGCATGCGTGCCTGCTGGGTAGGCGTGACCTCGCGAGCGGAGCCTATGCCAGCGCGCTCCCGCAAGGTTCCGAAGCCCGAGAACGGTGCGATATTGAGCTCGACGCCCTTCTTCATCACAGCTGCCCGCCATCGATCGAGACTCATGCGTTCTTTCGCGTTGTCGTCGTCGTTATCGTCGCCCGAGCCCGCGGTGCGTCCGTCCTGGCCTAGCGCGATCAGCGTGACACCTTGCGAGATGAAATTCGTCATCGGCAAATGGAGTGGATCGCCATGGGCGTGGGAGTCCACGAATCCAGGCGTCAGCACCCGGCCGTGGGCGTCAACGACCCGCCGCGCCCGCAGCGTCAGGTGTTTGCTGGAAACCATGACGATCGTGTCGCCCTTGACCACCACCTCAGCCATGAAGGCCGGCTTTCCCGTGCCGTCCACCACGCGGGCATTTTCGATCACCAGATCATAGTTATCCTTCGATGGTGCGGCAGTTGCGCTTGTCCCACATAGGAGCGCCGCAAGGCACAGCAATGCGAGGTGAGGTCGATGCGGAATCATGCGGGCAATGGTCATCGGGAAGTCCGGAAGGCGGCGAGGATGACGAAGCCGATCACCGACAGCGTCGCGGCGATCAGGGCGTAGGGCATCTGGCTTCGCACATGGTCAAGCACCGTTGCGCCGGATGCCATGCTGGTGATGATGGCGTTGTCGTTGATCGGCGAGGTGTTGTCGCCGAAGATTGCGCCCGAGAGGGTGGCGGCGAACAACAGCGGAGCGCCGAGGCCCGTGGCTGCCGACATCGGCAACACGATCGGCACCATGATCGCCAGAGTGCCGTAGGAGGTTCCCGTCGCGAACGACATCACCGCCGCGCCTATGAAGATCATCGCCGGTACCAGCACGGTGGGCAGCGTCGCCTGGACTATCTGGCTGATGTAGGGGCCGGTGCCGATGTCCTTGCACAAGCCGCCCAGCGACAGGGCGATCACGATCAGCAACGAGACGTCGAAGAACTCGCGCATGCCCGCCAGAATCTTCTGCTCGATCTCGACGAAGCTGTAGACCCGATCGATCAGGAGCTTGACGGCGAGCACTCCCGTGGCGAGCGCCGCCGCGTACAAGATGGAGGCGGAGCCGTCGCCGCGTGTAATATCTCCGTGACCGGTGCTGTAGAGGCTCGTTACCATCGTCACGATGAGGGTGGCCACGGGCAAGAACAGATAGGCCAGTTTGGGTTTGGTGGCGCTTTCCGGCGGCACGATGTCATCGAGCTCATGTGCATCGATGCTCGATGTGGTTTCGCGTAGTTGCGCCGCTGCTTCAAACTTCTTCATCGGCCCGATGGTCAAGCCGGTGACCATGACCACCACCACCAGCGCCAAGCTGATCCAGCTGTAAAGATTGAACGGCATGGCGGAGATGATCAGGTTGAAGGGATGCGACACGTTCTGGGCGCGCAGCACGCTCAAATAGAACGCACCCCAGCCATTGATCACCACCATCGCAACGATGTTCAGGCCGATGGTATGGATAAAATAAGCCAACCTCTGGCGGGATATGCCCAGGCGGTCGTAGAGCGGCGCCATCGTCGTGCCGCTGATCAGGATGTTGCTCCAGCACTCCAGAAATACCACGCTGCTCAAGGTGAAGGTCACGCCGTAGACCGTGCCACGACCATAGTTCTTGCGCAGGCGTTCGATGGTATGGGCGAATGTGGCGAAACCATTCGCGTCGCGGATAAGCTTGAGCAGCGCGCCTACCACCACACTGAAGGCGATGAGCTCCAGATTTTCGATATCGCTGGCGACCTTCGCCATGTAATCCAGGGTGCGGAACGGGGCTAGCCAGAACTGTCCCAGATGCAACAGGACGACAGCGGCGAATACACCGGCCAGCAGCGAAGGAATGATCCGCTTGGTCAGGAACGCGAGGCTGATCGCAACCAGCGGCGGAACGAGGCTTAGCAAGCCCAGCGCATGGGTCATAGATTTCTGACTAGGGATAAGCAGGGCGAAATGGTGGTGAGCCTCCGTGGGGAGATCGAAGGCCGTGGGATGGCCTCGATCTCCCGGAAACGAAGTTTAGAGGTCAGCTTTGAACCCGATCTCGAAACGGCGCCCCAATCGATCGAACTCGTAGCTCGTCGTGTTGAACGGGGGGTGCACGTTGAACACATTGTTCACGATCGCCTGAATATGAAACTTGGGCGTCAGTGCATAGCTCACGGTCAGATCGTGCAGCCAATAAGCGGCAACATTGTTGTAGAGATAGAGCGAAGGATTGTTGGGGTCGATTTTCGATGACGAGTAGTAGTTGACCTGCCACCCGGCGTCGAGCTTGCCGATGTCGTAATTGAGACCGAGTTGGGCGCGATATCGCTCCGATCCCGTCTGCGTGGCAGTATCGACCAAGCCTGTGCCACCCACGCTTGACCGGTCGTGATCAAGGTAGAAAAACAAGCCGTTCAGCGACAACGTACCCCACTTCTTGGACTCTTGGCCGGCCAGCTGCGAAAGATCGATCCCGTTGTAGTGAAACTGCGCCGTGAGGCCTGCGAACTCGCGGACGTCCTGATTGACTTCGAAGGAATTGAAACCGACGATATTGAAATTGGCCGGGTTACGCGTGAGCGCGGCGCAGTACAGGTTGGCCAGACTGGCGCTGTCATAGCACGCGTCAGCGACACCGGTACCGTTGAGCGCGGAGATCGCCCCCTTGATGTCAATGTTCACCCAGTCCACCGTCGCGACAAACTTGGGCAGGAAGGTGGGGGTCAACACGATGCCGGCCGTCCACGAGTCCGCAATTTCGCTCTTCAGGTGAGGGTTTCCTGAGAATGTGCCATTGATGGTCGTCAGCGGCGTGGTGAAGCTCGACAGAAAGCTATCGGCTTGCGCCGTGTTGGTCGCGAGCCCAGCGCTTATGACGGCCTGTTCGCAGTTCGCCCTGCGATTCGCGGGCGATGGACCGGTGGCGATCACCCCGATTGCGCAGGGATCGGTGACAGAAGTATTGCTGGGAGTCGTGCCCGCAAAGAGTTCGGCGATGGCGGGCTGCCGGACCGAACGCGTGCGATTACCGCGGAACGTCAGATCGTCGTTGATCTCCAACCGACCGCCCAGAGTCCAGGTTACATCCCCTCCGGTGATGCTATCGTCCATATGACGGATGGCGCCCTCGAACTCGAGTTTCTTGAAGGGCGCCACACCGAAAGCGCTACGCAGCATGTCAGCGTCGACTAAGGGCGCCTTGATTTCGGTGTAGATCTCCTTGGTCAGGAAATGACCGCTGTTCGGAGTGCCTTGCGGATACCCCAAATAGAACGTGCCATTCTGCAATCCTGCATCGAGATTGAAGGCGGCCTGCTCCTTGCGGGCTTCGAAACCGCCGGCCCATTGCAGCGGACCGGCCGGCAGGTCGAACAGCGTGGCATTGATGTTGCCCTGAACGTACTGCTGCTCGATCTGCGAATTCTGGAAGCTCGTGCCGCGCAGGTAGTTCAGTGCATCCTGCGGGTTCTGCGTACCGAAGGGATTGTAGGGCGCGCAGCGCGCGATGTCGCTGGGACTCGCGCCTGCGGGTCCGCCGGTTACGCGTACTCGACAGGTGATCAGATTGCCTGTTCCGTTCTCGCGATAGAGATGGTTGACGGCATCGTAGGTGAAATTGGCCACGCTCAGGCCCGCCGGGGTCGGCAGGATCGTACTGCTGGACCCGGGCAGCCCGTTGGCGCCAGCGGTTGCATAGACGGCGTCATTGGCGAAGCCGAACCGCGCCGACTGCACCATCGTGGCGGTCTGGTCGCGCGTCGTTCTTCCGTCGCTCACAGTGAAATCCCAGTTGAACGTGCGGTTCCAGACGTCGAAATCGCCCTCTAGGCCTGTCTGGAACGTCCAGGTGTTCTGCCGGATATCCGTGAGGCCCGAGGTAATATCGGTCAATTCCCGATTCAGATAGAAGGTCGTGCCGGTGACCGGGTTCGGATGAGCCATGAAATAGGCGCGGGCCGCCGGGGTCAAAAACGGATTGTTTGGCGACTCCGCCAAGGGGCCTGTGTTGGGGTCCGGAAAGCCGCCGAGCGCCGAGGCGAGAGGCGCAAGATCAGCGAAAGAGGCTTGGGTTTGCGCATAGCTGAACCGCATGAAGGCAGTCAGATGGTCGCTGAAGTCATAGTGCCCCATGGCGTTGAAGTAGTGGCGCTCGGAGGGCGAAATCACCGGCGCCATCCGGCGTGTTGTGTCGGTGTCGGAACCGGGCGGGATGGTCAACAGGGCGACGCCCGCCACCACGGTGGCGGCCCCTGGTCCAGTGACGAAGGGAACCAGATTTCCGCCGCGGTCGAAAGTCAGCGGCTGCCCTGAGGCGTTGAGGAAGAAATCCTTGGGTGCGCCCGTCGTGGGGTCCACGCCGCCCGGACTGAAGAAACTCGACGGGCGGCCGTTCTGCGACGAGAAAATGTAGGCACCGCCAGTAACTGGCACGTTCACCTGCGGATTGGTCAGGGAGCCGGCAAAGCCCAGCGGTTCCTGGAAGTTGCGGTCACTCGCGCTGACTTGATTCTGTCGCGCATAGGCCGCCGACAGAGTGATGTTGCCGCGACCCTCGTCGAAGTTGCTACCGAATAGAACCTGGGCGCGGCCGTTCGCGCCGTCGCCTTTCTGCGTGACTCCGCCCTGGGTATCGACCTGGAGACCCTCATAATTGTCCTTCAGGATGATGTTCACCGTACCGGCGATGGCATCCGAACCGTAGATCGGCGCGCCGCCCACGGAGATGGTCTCGATCCGGTCCACCAAGCCTGTGGGAATGGAGCTGATATCGACCTGAAGCCCACTATTCGCGCCGCTGCCCGATTCCGCGCCCACCACTCGCTTGCCGTTGATCAGGGTGAGGGTACGCTGGCTGCCCAGATTGTAGAGGTTGGCAAAGGTGACGCCGACGTCGTCGGACCCGTTGTGACCGGCCTGATCACCGCTGTTCTGATCAAAGGACTGGAAAATCGGCGATTTGCGGATGACATTGCCGAGATTCACCTCACCGCTATCCGCGATCGTCTTGTCGGTCGTCACGACGGTTGGCTGGAGGCGTTCGGTCTCCGGTTGCGGGATGCGTGAACCGGTGACGATCACCGTCTGCAGGGTAGTGGTGGCTTTGGGCGAATTCGCCGCCGGTTCGGTAGCACCCTTTTGTTTGGGGCGGATCACCAGACCGCCTGCACCATCGGGAGCCGCCTCCAATGGGGTACCGGTGAGCAGTTGAGATACCGCCTCTTGGGCGCTGAGCTGGCCGCCGACGGCGTGGGACGCCATACCGGCCACCGCCTCCGGAGTGAACAGGATATTGGTGCCGGTTTGTTGAGCGACAGCCTTGAGCGCAAGCGCAAGTGATTCGGCCGGCACCTGCACCTGGGTGCGAACCTGCCCCCAGGCGGCACCGCTGTTCAATGCCAACAGCACCGCACCGCACAGCGCCGACCCGCGAAATTTGGAACCGAGTTCGAACATGACATGCTCCCCAGTAGTCAGTTCGGCGCCTCTTTTAGCGCCGTTCCTAATGAGGACGTAGATCGATCCCGTTTACCTCATCGCGCGTCCGGAAAGATCCTGCGCGGGTCCTCCGAAAAGCTCGACCTGGTCGCCACTTATGCGTACGTTGACGTGCAACAGTTCGGCAACGGAGTGTGCGAACGCCCTATTGTCGCCGACCCTGTAGACACCGCTGATCTGCAGGGTGGCGAGGCGCGCATCGGAAATCTTCAGTGAAACCTCGCTGTAGCGGTTCATTTCCCTGACCGCATCGGCCAGGAATGCATGATCAAATACCGCATGCCCCGCCTGCCAGGCGATCAGGGAATCCACATCGGGTGAATCGACCTTATCAGCCCGCACATCGTCCGAAAGCAGCCGCTGACCTGCGTTGAGCACCCCATCATGAGCGGCCGTGCTCGCTGTGCCGTGATCCTCGACGAGCGCTTGTCCTTGGAGAAGCACCACTGACACACGATCAGCGTCACGGCGGACATTCATCGTCGAGTGCGAGGCGACGATCTTTCTTCCAGCGGCCTCGACCACAAATGGCCGGTCTGAGCCAGCCGCCACCTTCACCCAAACCTGGCCTCGGCGCAACGACACTTCGCGAAGGCGCTTGTCGAAGCTGACCCGCAAGCTCGTGTCGGTGTCGAGCAGGAGTTGCGAGCCATCTTCCAACGTGACCCGTTTTTGTTCGCCCACCCCAGTCTCATAGACGCCTGCAAAGGCGGCTTCCCACACACCGAAGGTTCCTCCCGCGATAAGTACCATCGCCAAACTCCCCAATAGGGCGATGCGCTGGACGAGGGAACGTCGGCCGGTCTTGAAGCCGACGGCCTCCGGACGAACCGCACCGGCGAGATCCCACACACCATTCACCGCATCGAAAGCGGTTGCGTTGGCCGGATCGCTGGCGAGCCACACTTGGAAGTCGCGCTCATCCCGCGCTGAACGGTCATCGGCACGTAAGCGAGCCATCCAGGCAGCCGCTTCGGCGCGAGCATCGTTTCTGCGATTTTTCCCAGGTTGCAATATCTTCACCAATTTTCTGTCCACTGCATCAAGAACAGCGCCGCCTTGGCGATATGCTTTTCGACGGCGCTCTGACTGACGCCGACTTGCTCGGCGATCTCGCGATACTTCAGTCCTTCCAGACGATGCAACAGAAAAATCTCGCGCGTGCGGGGGCTGAGCTGATTGAGCCCAAGTTGGACTCTATCTAGACGTTGGCGCGTGGCCAAAACCTCATCCTGAATCGGCGAGGGATCAACCAGGCCCAGGCCGTCGCGATGCAGGTCAAATTTACGTTCGAGATGATGATCCTTGCGCTGCTCGTCAATGCCAATGTTGACCGCCGTTTTAACCAGAAAAGCCGACGCATTGGTGACGACGTTCATGCTCCGGAACTTCTCGAGCCGCTCATAGGCTTGGTGCAACAGATCCTCCGCCTCCTCGTAGCGACCCGTGGCACGCCGGATGCGTCCCAATATCTTTGACCATTCGTTCCTGTCGTTTGGATCCCCGTTCATGAACGAGTCCTCGGGGCCGATATGTAGGGCAACAATCATAGGCATAGTCCCTTCGACGTCACAATGGCTTTGCCACCACGGGTCGTTCGAGAGCGTCTTGCTCCGGTTTCGTACTACTTTTCAACCTGAAACGGGGATTGAGGAGCTGCTGGCCCAGTTCAAGCCCAAGAATCCACCGGCGGAGATGCAGTAGCGGATGTCATGCATAGGCTGCAGTGAACAAGCGCGGCAAGCGACGTTCTGCTTAGACCGCTACAAATTGCACCAAAATCAAGATGACCCCGTTGTTGGGAATCAGCTCACTGGGGCTTTCCCACATCCAGTCAATCACGATCCCCGAGAGTTGGGCGACCGGTAGCGTGGCTACTTCTTGGCGCGTAGGTACATACATACCTGTTTGGAAGACCGGGCTATCCAGTCCGTGGCTTTCTCTGGCAGCCCGGAACGCGCGCGATGGCATGCCAAAGCGATCGTCGGGGGTCATTCATGGCACCTCTCCGTGCGGCGCCGAGGCATCGGCGCGTGATTTTGTCGTGCTGGCATGACGGGCATCTTCTTCGGCATGCAGGTAGATCGACGTGGTACCGATCGAACTGTGACGCAGATTTTGCTGGATGTGGTGGATCGGTGTCCCGTCTTCAGCCTGATGGGTTGCAGCGGTATTCCGCAGCCAATGGGTCGATGCCTGTCGAACCCTTGTGGCTTTGGCGTCATCCTCCAGTTGCAGCGTGTCTGCGACGCGTCCGAAGGTACTCTTGACGATCAGATAGATCGCTGTGGGTGTCAGCGCGGAAACGCGTCCGGCGATCCCTAGAATGGCCGGCGTCGTACCTTGGTCGACAGGCGTGGTCGGCAGTCCATAAAAGCCTCGGTAGCGTGCGAAATTCTGCATGAGGCTGTCGCTGAGGGGAATATCGCCTTCAACGCCGCCTTTGCCCACGACGCGTAGCCACCAGCGGCCACGAACACGCTGAAAATCGCCCTCACAAGTGGCGGCGGCTTCGGACACCCGCAGGGCCGTTTCATACAGAAAATGCAATACCCAGCGCGCGCGTTCGTAGTGCTGGCATTGCCGCTCCGTTGAACGTGGCCAGTCGTCGATGTGGCGCAGCACTTCGTCCCACAGAGTACGGTCCAGATAGCGCTCGACCTTGCGGGATCTGCCACGCCGCGCCCGTCGCCTATGCAGCACGAACGGACTGCCGGCGAGATAACCGGCGCGCACCAGGTAGTTGAACAATCCCGAGAGGATGCCTAAGGCCTGCCGTCGACTGCGCTCGGCCAGCGGCCCGACGAACAGGCGCCGATGTTTCCCATGGTGCGCCAAGCGGTCATCGCACCAGGCGGTGGCCGGTTGGGCCAGGAACGCCTCATAGGCGATCACATCCTCCCGGGTGAGGCTGGACACGGGTTTGACGCGTATTTGCGTAGCCCAGAGCAACAGTCGCTCGGCTTCCTTGCGGTAGCTGCGGAAGGTATGGGGCGAGTCGTGGTATTCGGCCAGCCACAAGCCGATCGCCGCCACATCGTCGTTCGCGGCGATTTGCCGGGCCAGCCGGCGGGTGCGCGGTTGGTGCCCGTGCATCCCGACAGGGCGGGCGACAGGGCCTGGGAGCCCACGAGGGCCAAATGGTCGGTCATGGCTTTCCGATGTGGCAGCAGGCGACAAACGCAGCGAAGTATGGAAAGCGGGGAGCAGGGGCGACACGACAGGAACCCGACAGCATGCCGACACAGGTGAGGATAGCCACTGACGCGGTTTGCTCAAAAGTTTCAAAGGATCTCCAAGGTGTCTGGCGTGCCGCCGTCGGGCTTGTCGGCTGCGCCCGTGCTTTGTGCCGAATCACGGCCATCAGGCTTTGCTCCCTGACGTCTCCGGCCCGCGCTCCGCTTGGCCACGTTCAGGAATCTGCTTGGTCCCGCCCCGTTTGCGCTGACGCAATCGTTTCACGTATTCACTGCCCACCAGATTGTCAGGCGCCAGGTCCAGCACACAGTTCACCAACAACGCGAGCGCGTTGTCGGTGGGCTTGAAGTCGACAGGGATGTGTCCGTAATTGTGCACGCTGTTTTCCTCGATCGAGGCAAACAGCGCCTTGAAGAAGTCTGCCAGTGATGAGCGTGCCGCCACGGTGGCGGCGGCCGTCAAAGGGTCCGTAGCCTCCATGCTGACCGCTTCGGCATCGGAAGCCAGTTCACCGAGGAATTGGCTCAACGATGGCCAATACTTGAGATCAAACTGGGCACTGAGAGCGCTCAGGCGCTCCTGAACATGCCACTGGAACAGATGGTTGTCCTTGGCCGCCGCTTCGATAACCCGGCAAACGCTATAGTGAGCATTGCTGCTGAAGCCGGAGGTGTTGTGCAACTCGGATCGCTGTTCCAGCAGTGTCGCCAATTCAGTGGCTTTGTTGGCAATCTGCTTGTTGACGCTGGCGAGATCTGCCCGCGTGCCACGCGCTTGCAAGATTTTTTCCGGGTTCCAGAATGCGGCCACGCTCAGAAGCAATCCGAGAAAAGCCTTTAACGCATGGGGATGCTGATAGAGCTTGTTGTACAGGTCCTCGTAAGCAGGTGCCAGCTCGATACCGCGGGCAAGCAATCGATCCGCGACCGCATTCTCGCTGGGCAGGATGCTGTGCTCAATGTTGTAGCTCTTTCCCTCTATGAGGAGGCTTTCGCAGATTTGCCGCGGATTGGTTGATTGAGATGTACTCACGACCTGTCCCTGATGATTGAGATGCCTCATAGCGTATTTGTGTGGGGTAGTGCTGTCGGTACCCCAGCGTGAGTTTTCGAGCAGGCTCCCAGGTACCTGCATCGAGACTAATCCACTGCGGGGCGTCCCAGGCCAGAAAGCATGGCCGGTCCCGTTGTCGTGCCTCGCATCGAGGCTGGCTGCGCAAGTGTCGCCCTCTTCGGGCTTCCATCGTTGACGCCTACGGCCCGGCTTCCGGATCCTGGCCTGCGCGCTCCGCTTGCCTAGAGTCCACACCTACTGCGGTCGGTTAACACCTCATACCTAAGTGCAGCCCCATCAGTCTGCGCAGGGTTTCGCCAACCCGAGCCGCCGGCTTTCACAGCAGCGCAGGCATCAGCCGCCCCACCGTCGCACAGCACCGTTTGCTCATCGAGACGGGCACGTGCCCCAACCCGACTGATCGCTCACGTCACCCTCGACGACTCGGTTGCGCTGGATGTGGGCAAGGTTTGCTACGCGGTCGGCTGGCGCAAGGGATGAACCCTCGTCCACTGCGTTCCCGCCTTCCAGCGGCCGCACGGCGGCCGCTGGAAGGTGCTGCCAGCCTTTTCCCGCTACGCGTCCCGAAGCCCACGGCGCAATCCGGCGTCGAGGGAGAACAAGACATGAGCATCATGCGCGACGTCCTGGGGCACTACACCATCACCGGCCCGCAAACGGAGAACGACATCCTCGAAGCCGCAGAGGACATCCTGCGTCGCAAGCTCGAACGACTCGGCAGCGTCGGCAACCCGAAAGATAGCTCAGACTTCTTGCGGATGAGACTGGGTGCGCTGAAAGCCGAGCAATTCCACGTCATGTGGCTCGACAACAGGCATCGTATCCTGGACGTCCAGAAGCTCTTTGACGGCACCGTGGACGGCGCGAGCGTCCACCCGCGGGAGGTCGTGCGGGCAGCACTCAACATCAACGCAAGCGCAGCCATCCTGGCTCACAATCACCCGAGCGGAGTCCCTGAGCCCAGCGCCGCCGACCGCGCCATTACCCACGAGCTGCGGGACGTTCTCCAGCTGATCGGCGTGCGGATCCTGGATCACATCGTGGTCAGCGCCACCGAGACAGTGAGCATGGCAAGCCGGGGCCTCATCTGAGGCCTCGCTACTCAGATCACTTGGCCGCCTTCCGGGCGGCCTTTTTTGCTGGCGATTTCTTCGCCACTACTTTTGCCGTCGACTTTTTGGCCGACGTCTTCGCGATCAAGAGCGATTCAGCCGTGACGCCCGATTTCTTGAGGGCGGCCTGAAACCATGCGGGAGATTTTCCGTGGCCCGTCCATGTTTGCGATGCATCGGCAGGATTGCGATATTTCGGGACGCCGGCTCCAGCTCGCTTGCCACGTTTGCCACCACGAGCGGAATAGACGTCTGAAAGTTGAAGACCTGCGGCTTTCAGGATGTCGTCGATTTTCGCTTTGACGTTCTGAATGTGTTCCGAGCGGGCGGTTTCCATCTGTGATTGAGCTTGAGCGATCAGCGCCTGGAGTTCTTTCGGCGAGAGCCCATCGAGTTTGACAGCCATCAAATATCCTCATTTATGGTGATTTGCACCTGAGAGATTAGCGCGAAACCGGGTAGGGCTCGCGCGTCCCCTGTGGGCCAGGTGTCGGGTGCTCCGCACGCGCACTGCGTTGCGCCCGTTCCGGCCTGACCCCCTGACGCCTCCGTCGGCCCGGGATCGCCTGCGCGCGCTGTTTGCCGGAAGCCCGCTCCGCTGGTTCACGAAACAGGCATCATGGGTCGGGCATGCTCCGCACGTGCTCATGCTGCTACTTGCGACGCATCGTTTTTGGCGTCCGGTACTATGGATGTGTTCTTGGCTCGGTCGTGCTCGGTGCCGACCGCAGTAGGTGCATCTGTGGGTGCATCCGCATAGCTGACGGCGTACTCCAATAGAGCGATCACCTGGCTGGCTCGTTCACGCTGACCGTTCACCACGAAGCCCACCAGGTAGAAACAGCAGGCGAGAATCAAGGGTGCCCACAGGAACGGGTTGCTGCCGCCCTCCTTGAGCAGGGCCGCTGCAGACAACGCAGCAGCCATCAGAGCGGGGAAAAGGCCGATCTTGCGGATATCGCCAGCGAGCATGGCAACCCGCCCATCGGAGATCCCGCAGCAATGGCGGTACTGAACGAGTCCATATTCCAGTATCGGCTTGTCGAAAACGCTCAGTCTGGCAACGAAGCTGGCATCTCCGAAAAGATCCTTTTCGAGGGGTCTCAGGATGGCGGCAAAGTGCTCGCGGCGAGATCGCCAGAGCAGGCCAGCGAGATCGATGGTGGCAGTGATCAGGTAGAGAACGGCCGAGAACATGCCGAGGAGGTAGATGGCGTTGACTGGCTCGGGTACACCATGAACGGGTTTGCCCGACTCAGGCCGATACCAGACGGCGGCGATGACCAGGGCAATCAGGGTAGTAGCGAATACGATCATCAGCACTTTTTCGATTCGCTCCATCCATCGTGAAAATGTAGAGACGGCATTTTTTCTGACATAGAGCGTCATCTCTTTCAGAAGCTGAAACAGCGCATCGATCTTTTCGTGTTGAAGCATGGTGGCCATTCTCCGTCGACAGATTGAACTTCCGATGGGTGTCACCGGCCAATAACCTTGGCCGGTCGCGTTGTCGATGCGGCGCATCGAGCCTCGCGGCGCGAGGCTCGTCCCATTCGGGCGTCCATTGCTGACGCCTTCGGCCTGGATCCTCGATCCAGGCCTGCGCGCTTCGCTTGCGTGGGATCGGCGCTCACGGCGGCCGTTGCCGTGTGATCCGCCTTTCCTGACTTCATCCCCTTGTCCGCGACTGTAGCCCGCGGCCGGTTGCCGTCAAGGCGTGCCGGGCCGTGTCCTCGGCTGCGCCTGCGGGCCGCACCAATCCCGCACTTGTTTCCTTGACGGCAACCGGCCGCGCGCTCCTGACCGTCGCGGGCGATGAACTCAGGAAAGACGGTGGCAACGAGACCGGCCCAGGTCTCTGCGCTGACCCTACCGGAAGTCCAAAGCGGGCTCCGAATCTAGGAATCCGGTGGCGGCTTCGACAGCAAACCCATTTCAGGAGAAAGACCATGCAACTCGCATCCCGTTTCGCTTCGCGTTCCCCGGTGCTGCGCTCGGACTATCCCTTGTCGGATGACCAGATTCGTGCCGTGGCCCCGTCCATCTTCGCGGATGCACCGCACGAAAGCCGCTCGCAGCGCTACAGCTACATCCCGACCGCCACCGTGTTGGCCGAACTGCGTAAGGAAGGGTTCCAGCCCTTTATGGTGACGCAGACCCGCGTGCGAGACGACGACCGCTGCGACTACACCAAGCACATGCTGCGGCTGCGCCACGCCAGCCAGATCAACGGGCGTGAGGCCAACGAAATCATTTTGCTCAACTCCCACGACGGCACCAGCAGCTATCAACTTTTGGCGGGAATGTTCCGCTTCGTCTGCAAGAACGGGCTGGTGTGCGGTGACACCGTGGCGGACGTGCGCGTGCGTCATCAGGGCGACGTGGCCGGGCAGGTCATCGAAGGGGCCTACGAAGTGCTGCACGCCTTCGGCCGGGCGCAAGCGTCGCGCGATGCCATGCAGTTCATCATGCTGGACGTCGGGGAATCGGAAGTGTTCGCCCGTGCCGCGCTGGCCCTCAAGTACGACGACCCCGACAAGCCCGCGCCAATCACCGAAACGCAGGTGCTGGCTCCACGCCGTTTCGACGACAACCGGCCCGACCTGTGGAGCGTGTTCAACCGCACGCAGGAGAACCTGACGCAAGGCGGTTTGCTGGGCCGCAGCGCCAAGGGTCACCGCCAGCGTACCCGCCCCGTGCAAGGCATCGACCAGAACGTGCGCCTGAACCGCGCGCTGTGGCTGCTCGCGGACGGCATGCGCCAGTTGAAAGCCTGACCCGGCATGACACGGAGCTGCAGGAAGGTGTGCAGGAAACGGCGAGTGAAGCGGATGTGGGGGAAGATTCCGCCGACGAGGTGACGGCCCACGCGCTGGTGGCGTGAGGTCGCCGCATGACCCCGGCGCACTGCACTGGGGTTTTCTCTCAAAACCGGGCGCGGCAGGTTCGCTGCGCCCGGTTTCAACGTCCACCGCAAAATCGCCTCGTCGCCACCTTCGACCAGGCGGCGACGAGGCGAGCGCGCAACGGCCTTGCGCGCGGTAAGGCAATCGGTGCCCGCTGACGCGGGCAAGGTTTGGATGGCGCCCCGCCGCAAGGGACGGGGCTTGTGACGCTACGCCCCGGCTTGCTGGGGCAGGTTGTGCGAAAGCGTGCCGTCCTCGACGCTGACGGTTCGTCGCCTGCACGTCACGAAGGACGGTTCACCGACACGCCGCCCGGCCTTGCTATGGAGCTTCCACGCCACGCCTCAAGCACGTCGCCGCACGTTGCGGCCAGGGGCGTTCTCGCCCGTCGTTGGGGCATTGGCCTTGCCCGCGTCAGGGTGCGAGCCGGTGCAGCCGTCATGCGGAGATGCCGAGTCGGCCACGTCTCCTTTCGGGACAGGCGGCCCGTGCGTGCTTGGCTTGTCGTGAATCCTGGCGGAGGCGCGGCTGCGCCTTGGGCTTCATGGCTGCAACCGTGCGGCAAAAACAATTTCCCCGCCGCTGCGCGGCTTCCTCGCGGGACAAATTCTTTTCGCCTTCCGGTTCTCCACTGCGTTCCGACCGCAAGCGGTGCAGCCCGCCCAGCCCCCGTCGGTCGGATCACAACAAGGACGCACTGGCGCGACCTTGTTCAACCCGAAAGGAGAAACATCATGGCTAACATCGGCACCTTCACCGCAGAGAAAGACGGCTACACCGGCACGCTGCGCACCCTGACGCTCAACGTCAAGGTCAAGCTGGTTCCCAA
This sequence comes from Rhodanobacter sp., assembly GCA_050737735.1. GTDB lineage: Bacteria > Pseudomonadota > Gammaproteobacteria > Xanthomonadales > Rhodanobacteraceae > Rhodanobacter. Next base: position 85,059 of record JBOHYM010000067.1, read on the forward strand.
CGACAAAGGCGACAGCGAGAACGCCCCCGACTTCCGCGTACAGGCGGCAAGCCACGACATCGGCGCGGCGTGGAAGAAAGTCAGCAAGGCCGAACGGCCCTATGTGTCCGTGACCCTCGACGATCCTTCGTTCCCGGCCACGGTCTATGCCCGCCTGATCGAGAACGAGGACGGCACGCACGACCTGATCTGGTCGCGCAGCAAGCCACAACAGGCGGACTAACCGCCGCCCACCGCGCCCCGCCCCTTGCGGCGGGGCGCTTTCGCGCTACGAGCCGGAAGCCGCCAGGCGGCTTTCCGTCTCCGTCATCAAATCCGCGGAAGAGCAGCCGAGCGCGCGGGCAATCTTGAGGATGAGCACCAGCGTCGGCATATGCTCGCCGCGCTCGATTTTGCCCAGGTGCGAGCGTTCAATGCCGGCCAGGTTGGCGAGGTCTTCCTGCGCGACGCCGTGTTCCGTGCGCAGCGCGCGCACAGCCCCACCGAACGCCTTGGCCGGCTCGGCCTCGAAAGTCGTGGCGCCGACCGGTCGGCCGCGCTGGATGGGACGCTTCTGCATGGGCAGAAGCGTCGATTGACACGCCAATTAAAACCACGTTAAAGATAACTCATACATGAGTTTTGGATTTACCATGTCGGCCGAGCTGGCACCGGTGTGCCAAAGCAGATCGGTGCTTGGGTGGGTTTGAAGATTTCTGCAAATGCGCATCCATGACTTTGCTGACCTCCATAAATCCGTATCGACGCTTGTGCGCTTCGACGGATGCGTGGGCATGCGCTTCGGTGCCTTTGCACGAAAGCGTGGAGCCGTATCAGCGGATGCCCGCATCCGTTCCCAACCGCATGCGTGCATCGGCGGCTTTGTGCGTTTCCGAGCAGGCAGGGACACCGGTGAGGTAGAAATTCTCCCAAGGGCACGATCTTTGTTCGGGTAATGGCTATGAATCCCCTCATTACCGACGACGAACGCGTAAAACTCTTGGCCAATGGTCACGCCCGCGCTGCGGCGGCGGACTTCGATCCGTTGCCCGTCGTCAAGTTGTTCACCCCGGACGCGCACGCGACCTGGCTGCTGGCAGCGCTCGATCCCGCCGATGGCGACACGGCCTGGGGCCTGTGCGATGTCGGTATCGGCATGCCGAAGCTGGGCACAGTACGGCTCTCGGATCTGGCGTCCATCGTCGGTCCGCAAGATCGACCGGTGCTGCGCGACCGCTACTTCCGGCCTGCGCGCAAATTGTCCGAATACGCCCAACTAGCTCAGATCAACGGGTCGATCCTCGACTGATCGACGTTCGTGGCAACCCATCCGGCTACCGACAAGCCGGACGCATTGTGCCTATTTAGGTCTGGCGTAAGACCGACTTGGCATCCATCGGGATTGCTGCACGCAGATGGGGCGGGCCAGACCGAAAGAGTCATGATCGCATGGCCGATTTGATGCACCGTATCCGGTGCCGCGTGCGGAAAATCGTGCATACGGCCGTCGCACCCGAGCTCGCCACACAAGGGGCCGGAGCTAGACGGTCTTGATGTTCGCCACGTCTCACCGATCGCCATGACGTTCTGATGAGCACACGCCGGTTCGTGGCCACCTGCAGCGATGCCCTGTGTTGCCGCAGGAGTCCGTGCCATGACTGATTCGTACCGTGTCCCCTGGCGTCCCAGCGCCGCCTACTTATATATGTTGCAACTGGATAGGCCCGCGCTCGCTTGGGAATATCTGCGCCGCAACCCTGACTACCGACGCGACTGGCTGCGCCGTCGCCCTCGGCAGGAAACCGCACAGCGTTGGGGGCTGCGCGGATTGGAAAACCCCGGCCTGGACGCGCGCGACGCGCATCCGGCCTGGTGCCCCGAGCCGGTTGGCGTGGTGCAGCTCCACCCCGACCTCGCACCAGCGGAAGATGCGGTGTCGTTCGACTTCTGGCGCGTTCCTGGCCACAAGCATCTGTTCCATGACGGGCGGCGCCTGGCGCTGACGGCGTGGCTGCCGGGGCGCTGGCGCCGCTTTGCGCTCGCGCCGGCGCTGGAGCACGGCATGCCTTACGTCCACGCCGTTCATGATGGCGATGCCGAATCGCCGCCGCTGGCGAGCGATGCCGCGCCGTGGGCTTATAGCCGGACCCGGCCCGGCCGCACCGGGTGGCTGGAAGCGCATACGGTGCAGGTGCTGGACGCCACGCTGGCCGGCGCCACGTTGCGCGAGGTGGCCGAAGTGCTAGTCGGACCGGCCCTCGTCGCCGTCGACTGGCACGCCGACAGCGCACTGCGCGCCCGCGTGCGCCGGCTCGCGCAGCGCGGCACGGTGCTGATGCGTGGCGGCTACCGCCGCTTACTCCGGCACGCGCCGGTTGCACAAGGACGTTTGCACGGTCCTGCAAAACGTCCCTGAGCAAGCCCCTGATCTTTCCCGAGACTGCCTCCCTCCGGCCGCGTTGTCGCGGTCGACGCTTACCCCCGATGGAGGCTCATCCCATGCGACCCGCTCCTGTGCGGCCCTATGCCGCCCACACCGCTGCACCACAACCCGTTCCGACCGCCCAGTCGCCGCGCTACCTGACCAACGACGAAGCTGCCGACTACCTGCGATTGTCACCGCGCACGCTGGAGAAGCAGCGTGTGATCGGCGGCGGCCCGCGCTTTCGCAAGTTCGGCCGGCGCGTTATGTATGCCGTCGCCGACCTCGATGCCTGGGCCGACGCCCGCAGCTTCGAGGCCACATCCGATCCCGAGTACGCTGAGCGCCACTTGGCGGATAGCCGTGCGCGTTGACCAGCGGCGCACGCGCGGCCATCGCCATGTCCCGACCCGCCCACGAACAGCTGGCGCTGTTCCGCGCGCTGCCGGGCGACATGGCGCCGCGCGACAGCCAGGACTTGATGGCCTTTCCGTTCTTCTCGTTGGCGAAGTCGCGGCGCACGGCACCGATCGACTTTCGTGCCGGCGGCGTGACGATCCGCGTGGAAGGGACGGCCGAGCACGGCATCGCCACCATCTGGGATGCGGACATCCTGATCTGGGCTGCCAGCCAGATCGTCGAAGCCCGCGATGCGGGCATATCAACCTCGCGGCTGATGCAGGTGCGGCCCTACGAGATCCTGCGCTTCATCGGGCGCGGGTCGTCGCTGCGCGACTACCAGCGCCTCAAGGCTGCGCTGGATCGCCTGCAATCGACCACGGTGGCCACGTCGATCCGCGAAACCACCGGGCGGCGTCTGCATCGCTTCTCGTGGATCAACGAGTGGAAGGAACGGGCCGATGCGCGCGGTACGCCGCTGGGCATCGAATTGATCCTGCCGGACTGGTTCTACGCGGGCGTGCTCGACGCCGCGCTGGTGCTGACCATCGACCCGGCGTACTTCCAGCTCACCGGCGGCATCGAGCGCTGGCTATACCGTCTGGTACGCAAGCACGGCGGACGCCAGGCCGGCGGCTGGCAGTTCGACTTGCCGTACCTGTATCGCAAGTCCGGCAGCATGGCCCGCTTCTACGACTTCACGGCCGATCTGCGTTCACTGGTGGCGAAGCAGTCTTTGCCGGGATACGTGCTCGGCATCGAGTCCATACCCGACAGCAGGACGGAGCTGCTGACCTTCCGGCCCGTGCCGTATACGGCACGGGGATAACTCGGGGACAAGTGGTGAATAGCCTCGTGCTATCAGGCAACCGACGTATCGTGCTATCAGGCAACACATCCTCGTGCTATCAGGCAACAAAATCGGCCGCAAACCCAATCACGGCGCGGGTTTATGCGTCCTCTAACTGTTCTAACTTAAAAACACTAACGGGTAGTAGCGCCACACCGCGGCGGTGGACAACGGCCGATAGGCCAAAGCAACAACGTTTTGTGCCGCAGAGAAAGGCCAGCTTTCCGGCAGGGAAGGGCGCGTCATGATCGTCGCCCTGCTCAACCAGAAAGGCGGTGTGGGTAAAACGACGCTTGCCACGCACATCGCTGGCGAGCTGGCGATGCGTGGTCAATCGGTCATCCTGCTGGACGCCGACCCGCAAGGCTCGGCGCTGGACTGGACGCAACGTCGAAGCCAGCAAGGTCTTCCTCGGCTGTTCAGCGCAGTCGGCCTTGCCCGCGAGACGCTGCACCAGGAGGCGCCCGAACTCGCGCGACGTAGCGATCACGTCGTCATCGACGGTCCGCCACGCATCGCGGCGCTGGCGCGCTCGGCGCTGCTGGCGGCCGACCGTGTGCTGGTCCCGGTGCAGCCCAGTCCCTACGACCTGTGGGCCTCTGCCGAGATGGTGGCATTGATCCACGAGGCACAGGTATTCCGGCCGCAGCTGGCAGCGGCCTTCGTCATCAATCGGCGCGTCAGCACGACGATCATCGGCCGCGAAGCACGCGGCGCGCTCGCCGAACAGCCGCTACCCGCATTACGTGCCGAAGTGCATCAGCGCATCGTCTTCGCCGACAGCGTGGCCGCTGGTCGAGTCGCGCGCGAGACGGCGCCTGACAGCATCGCTGCACGAGAGATCACCGCACTCACCGACGAGCTGCTGCGGTGGCCGACATGACCGACACACGCGTCAAGCGCATTGCGATCGGCGTGCGTCCGCCCGCGAACCGACATGCCGAGGCGTGGATTCGCCAGGGTGACGGCGAGGCGCTCCAGAAAGGTGACCTCTACAGCGCACGCCTGACGCTCGACATCACGCCCGCGCTGCGCGCGCGCATCAAGGTCTCGGCCTTCACGCAGGGCGTCACGGTGGCCGAGCTGCTACGCGCGCTGCTGGAGCGCGAGTTTCCGGAGAACTTGCCATGAATACCCACGCTACGATCGCAGCGTTGCCGCCTTCTGCGCCGTCATTCGCCGCGCTTGCCGGCCAGACCGACAACGCATTGCTGACGCGTGTTTCGCTCGCTTACGTCGCCCATCGGATCAATCTCTACCTGCGCTTCGGCGAACCCGCGTATGCCGTGCAACGCGATCGCTGGCGACGCGTGGCGGCGTTCTGGCCGGGATCGATGTTCTGTCGTATCCGCTGGGAGGCCAACGACTATGGAACCGTGCGCTGGCAGCTCATGGTCATGCAGGCCTGTACGTCGCTGGATGCCGCGCAGCGCATCCCCGGTGTGCGACCAGGTGCGCGTCTGCTGCTGCATGCCGAAGGCGAACGGCAGGTGCGGGCGACGCTAGCGTGCATCGACGCCATCGAAGCACGGGCCATCGCACCGACCGACACCTCGCCCGCGTACTGGCGCACGCTGGGCAATCGTCTGGCGGCGCACTTGCCGCTGCCGGACTACACCGCTGCGCGGTACGCTGCCTGGCTGGCGGGAAGGGCGTTGTCATGACGGCCCTGTCCGCTCTCGACACTGCAGGCTGTCATCGCCCGCGTCGGCGCGACCGCCTCGTTTTGGCGGCCTTGTCTGTCGGCGGCCTCGCTGCGCTGGCCTGGGCGTTCGTGGTGTCGCCCTTGCCGCGCTTCGTCTACAACCCGTCTGACAGTGTGGCGATCGGCTGGTACCGCATCGATCCACATACACGACGCCGCGCCGCGCCACATGTCGGCAGCCTCGTACTGGTGCCCTTGCCGGCCGATGCCGCGGCGCTGGCCGCGCGGCGCGGCTACCTGCCGATGGGCATCCCACTGCTCAAGCCGGTCGCTGCGGTCGCGCCTCAGCAGGTGTGCATCAGCGAGGGCATCGTTCGAATCGATGGCATGCCGATGGCCGCTGTGTTGCGAAGGGATGGCATGGGCCGGCCGCTGCGTGCATGGCCATCCTGCCGCCGTCTTCGTCCTGGCGAACTGTTCCTGCTCAGCATGACCCATCCCGCGTCGTTCGACAGCCGCTACTTCGGGCCGGTCCGCGCGTCTACCGTGCTCGGCATCGCGCATCCGGTGTGGCTGGAGAAACGCCCATGAGGACGACCGACTCGCTGCGTTTTGTCGTGTCCATCCACCTGTCGTTTCGGTGGTTTCCGCCCTGTCGTCGCGCGTGGCGTGCAGGTGCATTCGCACCGCACGTCGCGCGACATTTGGCGGCATCTTCCTCCGTGCAGACAGCTTGCCCCGAGCGTGCCATGCCCAGGGCATGGCGGGCGCTCGCCGACGGTCATGCAGCGCGCCGCGCTGCGCCGCCGGTGCGCCGCAGACTGGAGCGACAGCGAAGGTCAAAGGCGCAGGGCAAGATAAAAGGTCGCGGCACTCCGTGGCGCGAAAAACCAGTCTGCACGTGGGGGTGGCGCGGCACGCGCCAGGGGGCGGCAGCGTGCCGCGAAGGTGCGCAATGCCGCTTCGGCATTGGCGAAACCGCGTGCTTCGGCCGCCGGACTGCGATGGCGTTGGATAGAACCGCACCATGAGCAACCGCGACGACGACCGTTTCCGCGTCCGGCCAGGTGCGCCCAAGCATCGCGGCGACACCTTCATCAACCAAGTGCTGCGTCAGGCCAGCAAGGCCGGAGCCAAGGTCGCCAAGACGGGCCAGCGACCGGGCGCGCGCCTGGGGCGCGGCCACGTCGCGGCCCGCTTTGCTGGCCGTTCGCTTTCGGCCAATGCGCGGCGCGTGACGATCAAGACGCGGCTGGTGAATCTCGCCAAGGCTGGCACGCGCTCCACCGCGACGCACTTGCGCTACATCGAGCGCGAAGGGGTGGATCGTTTGGGCGGTCCGGGTCACGCCTACGGCCCGACGACGGATACGGTGGATACGGCCGCCTCCGAGGAACACGGACGCGAGGATCGGCATCAGTTCCGCTTAATCGTCTCGCCTGAGGATGCCGAACAGCTTGACGACCTGCGCACCTACACCCGGCACCTGATGGCGCGTATGGAGGCCGACCTGGGCACACGCCTGGAATGGGTGGCCGTCGATCACTGGAACACGGACAACCCGCACACGCACGTCATCCTGCGTGGCAAGGACGACACGGGCAAAGACCTCATCATCTCCCGCGACTATATCGCCGAGGGAATGCGCCGGCGGGCCGCCGAGCTGGCGACCGAATGGCTGGGGCCGCGCACCGAACTGGAGATGCAGCGCGCCATGCAGCGCGAGGTGAAACAGGAACGATGGACGGGCTTGGATCGTACCTTGCAGCGAGAAGCTGTGGATGGCCAAGTGCGGCCGGAAACACTGGCCGAACCCCGGCTGCAACGCCAGCGGCAAATGCTGATTGGCCGCTTGCAACACTTGCAGCGGATGGGCCTGGCGACCGAGCAGCAGCAGCCCGGGGCATGGGCCTTCCATGCCGAGGCCGAGCCGACCCTGCGGGCGATGGGCGAACGCGGCGACATCCTCCGCACCATGCAACGGGCGATGCGCGGCCAGCCGCGCGAGCTGGCGGTGGCCCAGCCTCGCGAGGGCGACCGCGCCATCATCGGTCGCGTCGCGGGCAACGGGCTGGCCGACGAGTTGTACGACAAGGGCTACCTGATCGTGGATGGCACGGACGGCAAGGCGCACTACATGGTATTGCCGGCGCGCACGGAGTTGAAGCAGTACCCAACCGGCGCCGTGGTAGAGGTCAAGGGCGCGTCGAGCATCCGGGCCGCCGACCGGAACATCGCCGCGCTGGTCGTCGATGGCGTCTATCGCACCGACCAGCATCTGGTCGTCGCCCAGGGACAGGCGACACCCAGCCGCGATCCTCATGAAGTGGTCGCCACACACGTGCGCCGGCTCGAAGCCCTGCGCCGGGCGGGCATCGTCGAGCGTGTGGCCGAAGGATGGTGGCGCGTGCCTGCCGACCTACCGGAACAGGGGCGTCAGTACGATGCGCAGCGCCTGGGCGGCGCCGTCGCGGTCGAGTTGAAATCACACCTGCCCATTGAGCGGCAGACTCGCGTGATCGGTGCCACCTGGCTGGACCAGCAGTTGATCGGCGGCGGCAAGGGGATGAGTAACCTCGGCTTTGGTGCCGAGGTCAGGGACGCACTGCGCCAGCGCATCGATTTCCTCGTGGAGCACGGGTTGGCCGAGTGGCGCGGACAGAGGGTGATCCTTGCGCGCAACCTGTTGGCAACATTGCGTGGGCGGGAGCTGGAGAAGGTGGCCCAGACCCTCGCGGCCCAAACCGGCCTAGCGCATCGGCCGGCACACGACGGTGAGCAGGTGAGTGGCATCTACCGGCGCAGCGTGATGCTCGCCAGCGGACGCTACGCCCTGCTCGATAATGGGATGGGTTTCAGTCTGGTGCCATGGAAGCCCGTCATTGATCAGCGGATTGGGCAGAGCATGACAGCGAAAGTTCGCGGAAACTCCGTGTCTTGGGAGGTTGGGCGACTGCGGAATCCAGGCGCGACGTAACTACTCGCCGAAGCGTTCGATGGTGAGACGCAACTTTCGGTTCATCACTTGATGAACACGGTTCGTCAGGAACATGCTCGTAGCATTCACAGACGCAGTCCGTTTGCAGGCCGCCCTGAACGAAGTCGTCGCGGAGGCCCTTTGAAAGAACCGCTCAGCCGCGATGCCATCACGGTAGAAGCACTGCGCCACCTCGCGACCCATGGATCGGATGGCATGAGTCTGCGCAAAGTTGCAACGGCGGTCGATACAGGCCCCGCCTTGCTGTATGCCTACGTTGAAGACCTCAATGAACTTCAAGCTCTTGTCTTGGACCAGGCTGGCGAAGGTCAGTCTTCGCGGTCGGCCAAATACCGGCTGGCGCGAGCGACTGCATGGTGTGCTGAAGTCGTAAACACGGGTGCTAGGCGACGCCGGGTCCAGTCCGTGATCGCTGCGTTATCGATTCGGCTCACTGAATCCGAGCGATCGGGCAAGGCATGCCACGGTGACCTTGAATTGGTACCGGCCACAGCACACGACCGGCCAGCCGCGTTCATCCGGGCGATGGCGGCGCTGCGGTGTCCTTAAACGCGACGCCGTCTGACCTCAGTCGGATGACTAAAATTCAGGTACCCGAAATGCCTCAGTTACACTCTTATAAAGTATGGAAGTCGCCGTTCTGTCGCTGGCCCGAGTGGAGATATGAATCCAGATAAGCACACTTTTTGGGCACGGATGTTCGTAACGCATCAAGGCGCGTTGAGCAGCTTTTTCCGGCGGCGGGTGGCGGATCCCTGGGATGTGCAAGACTTGGCGCAAGAGGTCTATGTGCGGCTTTTGCGTGGCGATGGCGATGCGGCCAGCTCGATCGATAACCCCGAGGCCTACCTGTTCACGGTGGCCTCCAATCTGGTGAAAGAACATGCGGTGCGGCAGAAACGCCGCGCATTCAGCGTGGATATAACAAAAGTTTTGCCGGAACTGGAGGCGCCGTCCGGATCGGCGGAAGATGAAACGGCGCGCGAATATCGGCGACAGCAGGTGACTGAGATGCTCGACCGACTGCCACCCCGCTGCAAGGCAGTGATGGTGATGCAGTACCGCGAGGGCATGAGCTACGAGGAAATCGCGGTGCAACTAGGAGTATCCATCCACATGATCAAAAAGTATGTGGTCAAGGCGCTATCACTATGCCGCCGTGGCTTGGACAAATATCAGTGACCACCATGCCCACGTCAGAAAAACAACTGCGCCAGCTGATGGCGGAGCAGGCTGCTGCATGGTACTTGGCCAACCGCGACGGCGAGCTCGCGCCACAGCAGATTCATGAATTCACGTACTGGTTGCGTTCCTCACCGCTGCATATCGCCGAGTACCTAGCCATCGCTCGTATCGCGGTAGATGTGGCAGATGCGGCACGCTTGGATAAGACGCCGCTGGAGCAGCTGCTAAGCCAAGCGAGCACTCCCGATCGTGTGACACCCATCAAGCACGTGTCCTTCGCCGGAGCCAGCGATGCACGCTCGCCGCTCGAACACTGGCCCAAAATGAGAACAAATCGTGGCGCGCACGGAGCGCGCCTTTTGCTTCGCCCCACTGTGCGCTGGGCTGCAACAACGGTCGTGCTGTTACTGATATCCGTTCTTGTCCTCGACGGCCTGCGTTGGTTCACGCAGGATACGCAAGGTCAACGTTTTGCCACTCATCACGGTGAAATACGAAAGCTGCAATTGCCCGACAACACCCTGGTGCAGCTCAACTCGGATTCGGTCATGGTCGTCCGTTTTGATGGCCACCAGCGGCACGTCGACCTCATCCAAGGCGAAGCCTATTTCGTGGTAGCGAAGGATACACTGCGGCCCTTCAGCGTGGACGTCGATGGCTCGCTCATTCGGGATATCGGTACGGCGTTTGACGTCTATCGACAGGCGACCGATACCACCGTGAGCGTGGTGGAAGGCCAAATCCAAGTCTCACATGCCTCGACCACATCGTCGCCCATGTCGCACTGGCTAGATTGGAACAGTGCTTCGAAATCATCGGTCGAAACGCCCATAGCCAACGTGACCGCTGGCCATCAGGTACGCATCAATGCTGCGGGTTATCTGGAATCGCAAGGCGCAGTCGATGCGCAGCAGGTTCTGGCTTGGACCCATGGCCAAATAGCGTTTGATGACAAGTCCATCGCCCAAGTGGCGGCGCAATTCAATCGTTACAACCATCAGCAGATCAGCGTCGATGACACACGCATCGGTGCGCTTCCGATCAGTGGCACCTTCGACGCACACGATGTCCCGGTATTCGTTGAATTTCTCAACAGCCTGCCTGGGGTGCATGCGGAAGCACATGGGCAGCACATCGTCGTGGCCAGCTACTCCGCTTCGGAAAAGCATCGTCGATAACGTACAACAGTCCAAGTGGATGGGCATCCGAAAAAATTGGTACCCGATTTCCCTTGCGTGGACTCTTTAATTAGGAGCGCGTCAAAATAACCTCAGTGAGGGACTGACAAACGCGCCGAAATCCAAACTTCTGGAGGGGAACTGATTATGGTGCGTATGCGTACTTTGACTACTTGCTGCCTAGCAGCCTTGCTCGGCGTGGGTGTTGCTGGTCCCATTTCGGCGGCGCCGTTCGAACAATCGGCGCTCGCCTCTAACGTCGCAACGATGCCGCTCGGCCCAGCGCTAAGCGCCTTCGCGCAGCGCGAGCATCTGCACCTGGTCTATCTCTCGAAAATCGCGGAGGGCGTGCGAACCCGCGGTGCCCCCGCGGGTCTCTCGCCCGAAGCGACCTTGCAGAAGCTGTTGGAAGGCACCGGTCTGAGCTACCGCTTCCTCAATGCAAAAACGGTAACGATTTTCGTCACACCCTCGAAAGCGGCTCTTGATCTGACGCGTAACACCAAGCCTGCCGTAGCCCAAGCCGGTGCCGCGCCGGCAGTTACTGCGCTCCAGACAGTCATCGTCACGGGTTCGCGTTTACCAGTCACGGCAACCGAAGGACCACAGCAAGTGCAGGTGTATACCAGCCGTGATATTGCGCAGAGCGGACAAAGCACCGTCACAGATTTTCTTAACACATTGCCTACCGTCTCCATGGCGGTAACTGAGGCGGGATACGATACGTTGAATGGTGCCGGAACCGTGCGCCTGCGTGGGCTGCCGATCGGGGCGACCCTGGTGCTGCTGGACGGGCGCGCCGTCGAAGGTGCGGGTTCGGGACAGAACGGAGGCAATGCATTCGATCTCAATACCATTCCCTTGGCTGCCGTGGAGCGCATCGAAGTTCTGCCGGAGGCCGCTTCTGCCGTGTATGGTAGCGATGCCATCGGCGGTGTGGTCAATGTCATCCTGAAGAAGGATTTAAACGGAGGGGAAGCTAACGTCACCACCGGTTCGCCAGCCAATGGCAACTATCGCGATACGACTGCCAGCTTTGCCTGGGGCAAGACGTTCGCGCGTGGCGATGTTACCGTCGTGGCGAGCTATCAAACGCGCGGTGCACTACTGACCAACGATCTATCGCAAACAGCCAATCAAAATTACACTCGTTACGGCGGTATTGACGAACGCACGACCACCTGCGACCCCGGCAATGTGTACTCGGTCGATGGCAGCAATCTTCCCGGACTGTCTTCCTCCCAAGCTGGGATTCCCGCCAACGGCGGCGGTAACTTAGTACCATCAGATTTTATCGCCACCAGCGGCACCTTGAACAAGTGCAGCCCGGGGGCTTACGGCGGAACCATCATTCCTTCGACACACCGAAGCAATTTGATGGTCAATGGCAACTACCAGGTCAGCGATAACACGCAAGCGTTCTTTAACGCTATGTATTCATCGATCGATCAGCGTTCGTACTTTGGTCCGGCGACCACGTTCCAGCAATTTGTCCCAGCCAACAATCCGTTCAATCCGTTCAAGGTACCGGTCTTGGTGGATTATCTCTTTGCGAATGAAGATCGCCAAGCGCAATTTGCCGGCCCAGAAGTTTTTACACGCGTTCTCGCGGGTCTCAAGGGGCATTGGGGGGATAATTGGCAATGGAACGTCGCGACATGGCGATCGGCGGACCATCAAACTGGCACTGCGCCCAATACGATCAACTATGCCGCATTATCCAGCGCCTTGGCGAACACCAATCCCACCCAGTCGATCAACCTTTTCACCTCGGGTGTTCCCGCGTCACAGACTGTTCTGAACGACATTTTCTACAGCCCGCCCGAAGACAGTTCAAGCGTGTTGCAATCAGTCAACGGCTATGTGAGTGGCTCACTTTTCGACCTGCCGGCAGGGTCAGTGGACGTCGTGCTTGGTGGTGAGTACGATTACACACAACAGAGTCTTTACGCGCCGGCAATTGGATTGACGCCAGAATCGACCTATTCGCGGAACGACAAATCGGTGTTTGGCGAAATAAAGGTGCCCTTGCTGGGTGATCCGAATGCGATTGCCGGTCAAAAGCTTGTGCTCACCATGGCGGGGCGCTACGACGACTACAGCGATTTTGGCGGTCACTTCACGCCAGAGGCTGGACTGGAATTCCGCCCGACCGACACGTTGCTGTTGCGCGCCAGCTATTCCGAAGCTTTCAAAGCACCTGATATTGGCGCCATCAGCGAGCCACTCACCAGCATGCCAGGTACCGTGATTGGCCCGGATCCACTTCGAGGTGGTCAAATCTATCCGGTGACGTTCGAATCTGGCGGGAATGTGAATTTGAAACCGCAAACGGGTAGCTCTCGATCCGTTGGGTTCGTTTGGGCCAGCAAAGCGATTGAGAATCTACAAATCGGCCTAACCAATTTTAGGGTCGCGCTAGATAATCGAATCGTCATCCCTAGTCCATTTTTCTTGGTCGATTATCCAAACGCTTTTCCTGGCACCGTTACCCGCGCTGCGCCTACGGCGGCTGACATCGCGAGTGGCTATGCCGGAGTCATCACCACCGTTAATGATTCCCAACTCAATTTCGGATCGCTGGTGGTCAATGGTAACGATCTAAACGTCAACTACAAGTTTGATACGGCGATCGGAACCTTTAGTCCATCACTGGACGTGACTGAGATCTACAAGTATGTAGCCGATGTCACCCCCGATACCGCTCTGCAGAATCGTCTCGGTTTCGCTAACGCCGATGCCTTCGCAACGCGCTGGAAAGGTACGGTCGCGATGGGCTACTCCGCAGGACCGTGGTCAGCGCGAATAGCCGGCCGATACATCAGCAGCTATGTCGACTACGATCTTGCGCGCGCACTCGGCGATTTCTGGTTGTACGATGCCTCGTTACACTACGACTTTAGCAAAGGTTTTGCGGGTGGCGACTCTCTGTTGAGTAAAGCCTACGCCAACGTAACCGTGGTCAATCTCTTCAATCGACAACCGCAATTTACCGACTACTTCGGCACCGGCTACGACCCACGCATGGCGGATGTCGTGGGGCGGTCGGTGATGTTTACGGTGGGTACCCGCTGGTGATCTTCCCTCGCTAGATCGTCAGATTCGCTTTCCCTTATTGGACACGACCATGCGCTATCCATCGATATCGTGGGCGCTCGCCTTTGCGTTCGCGACCTTCATCACGGCTGTTTCTGCTGCGCCGGAACGACGATTCACGGTGCAGGACTCGATTGAGCGGTCCGTCTTCGTTCCTCCTAGTTTTGAGTATTCGGACGAACCCGTCCCCAGTCCCGTCCCACGGGTGAGTTTCTCGCCGGATGGCAAACACTTTGCGGCGGTGACCATGCGCGGCGATCTCACTATCGACAAACGTGTGGCAACCATCTGGCTGTTCGACGCGCATGACGTACGTGTGTATCTTGCTGCGCACGCCTCAGGCGGTTTTCCAAACGCCAAGGTCCTGGCCCGTATGGCCAGCGCGAGCAACCGCTGGCCGATAAGCAGCTGGCGCTGGAGCAGCGACTCCCGCAGCGTCTTTTTTTTAGCCGCCGACGACGATGGTGCAAAACATCTTTATCGTGCCACCATAGGTGGCGGTGCTGCGATCGCGTTGAGCCGGCCTGACCAGAGCGTAGACCGGTACGACGAGCGCAATGGCTTCGTTGCCTATTTGACGCATCCGCGTGTAAGCGCAGGCGATCTGTACGAGGCTGGCGGTCCGTCGGTACCCGACGTGGTGGTGGGGACCGGCAAGAACATCCTTCCACTGGTATTCCCAGCTTGGGCAGACAGCGTCTTTAGCACAAGCTGGGATGAATTATGGAAGATCGACAACGGTCAGCCCGTTGCAGTCATGGATACCGAGCGAGGGACACCGGTCCGCCTAAAGGATTCCAGGCTGGTGATCGCTCCCGACGGTCGCCATGCGCTCGTGACGCCGATGGTTGAGTATATTCCACCGTCCTGGGAGCGTTATAAGCCGGCGATCGACGCACCGGGATTCTATTACACCGCGGATACACCCGCGACCAAGGGCATCACCAGCTACAACCGACCGAAGCAATACGCGGTGATCAATCTCATCAGCGGAAAATTGTCCTTGCTCGTCGATTCGCCGATCGAACTGTTTGCGCCGTTCGCTGCATTTTTGGCGCAATGGTCTCCGGATGGATCGCACATTGCGTTGTTGGGAGCCTATCCGCCGCTTTCCACCGCCGCAGGATTGTCCAGCAAAGCTGACTCCATCCCCGCGTGTAAGATCATGGTTGTGGTGGTGCGCACCAAGGAGGCCTCGTGTGCGCAAACTACAGCTCCTGCACATGAACCCATGATCGTTGGACTGGAATGGCGCCAGGACGACCAAGAATTCGTGGCGACTTATGTGGCGACTAACACACCCGACCAGACAACCGCGACGCTTTTCACGCACACCCGCGGGACTTGGATATCCCAGATCCTTGACCAGTCGGTTTCCGACAAGCTTTCGGTTGAGGTGCGGCAAGCCCTCAACGAGCCCCCGACCTTGGTGGGCCGCGTGGGAAATGAACCGGCGCAGGTTCTGCTCGATCCCAATCCCCAACTCTCGACTATCGCTCTTGGCAACGCAGTGATGTATCACTGGCGCGACGCCGACGGAGACGTTTGGTCAGGCGCATTGGTGACGCCGCCGGACTTTTCGAGGAGTCGACGCTATCCGCTCGTGATTCAGACCCATGGCCTGGATGCCTCAAAGTTCTTGGTGGAAGGCCCTTCGATATACTCCGCATCAGGATTCGCCGCGCGCTCACTGGCCGCGCGCAATATCGTCGTGTTGCAGGTGGCGGAAACCGATAAATACGACGGGACGTACAAAGAATCCGAGGCCGGCGCCGCCGGCTACCGTGCTGCGATCAAACAACTGGCAAGTGAGGGTATCGTCGATCCGACCAAGGTGGGCATCCACGCTTGGAGCCACTATGGTTTCTACGCCATGCAGGGTTTGATCGACGACCCACATACCTATGCGGCGACCAGCTTCGTGGAGACCTCAACGGTCAGTTACAGTGAGTATCTGATGAACATCGACTACATGGGGACTGATCGCGAGAAAATGTTTCAGGCACAGATCGGTGCAAAGCCTTTCGGCGCTGGGCTCAAACTCTGGCTCGAGCGGTCATCCAGTTTTCATTACGATCGCGTCTGCGCGCCAGCGTTATTCGAGTTCAACAGCCCTCCGGCTCTGATTTATGGCTGGGCCGACTACGCGGCGTTGCGCGCACAGGACAAACCGGTCGACCTGCTCTACATCCGCAATGGCAATCATGCGCAGGTCAAACCACGGGAACGATTGGCTGAGCAAAGTATAAATGTGGACTGGTTTGACTACTGGCTCAACGGGCACAAGGATCCTAATCCGTCCAAGGTTGAGCAATATAAGCGCTGGGATGCCATGAAGACTCTGCCACGTTGCGCTGCAAGTGCTGCACATTCGATGGCAGGCTCTTAAACAGTACGAACTTAACTTCCTACGCCCGGGCTTTGCCTTCTAGTTAGCCTAGGACTTGCCCGGCATGCTGGAGGAGAAGGTGGCTAAGGTCATTGTTTGTTTTCAGGGAAGTTTACACCCAAGGTGCGCCTAGTAATGAAGGTGACGTGGCCACGCCTGCTCTGCGGCAAGTTCTAAGCTCCGTGGGTATTACTGAGCTGGAGCCCATGCGCGGGAGGCAGTCTTGGTGTGAATCGAGGCGAGGTGAATTTCCAGGCCGGTTTCGCGCCGATCACCGAACTGCCGATTCCGGTGGCGATGCCCCGCGCGATACAAATGGATTTTGCGGGAATCGACTACCGCAGGAAACTTGCAACATGGAATTCGTTCTTCGTGTGGCCGATCCGCTGGAAAGCGAAATTTTTGCCAAGGAAACCGCAAGGATTAAACTCATGAAGAGTGCAAGCCGGCATGCTGCCGAACTCGAGTAGGGAGGTTACAACGTATGGAACTGCGACATCTTCGCTATTTCATTGCTGTGGCTGAAGAGCTTCATTTCGCGCATGCCGCCGAGCGATTGCACATCGAACAGTCGCCGTTGTCTCGCGCCATCAAAGACCTCGAATACGATCTTGGCGTGCAACTGCTTAGGCGTACGACGCGGAGTACTCAACTCACCTGGGCCGGCCAGATGTTTCTCGGTCAGGCGCATCGTGTGTTGGCGATGGTAGAGCAGGCGAAAGTCTCCGCAAAAGCCGCGGCCAATGGTTATCGGGGGCACCTGCGGATTGCCGTATCCGATGGTCTGGCGCAATCACATTTGTCGTCCCTGTTTGCCCGTTGCCGGGAAGAAGAGCCCGATATACGCATCCGACTCTTCGAGATGCCGTTCTGCCAGCAGGTGAAAGGACTACATCACGAACTGCTGGACGCAGGTTTTGCCCTTGCCTCGGAGGTTGGCTCTGGCCTCGTGGCTACTCCCGTGTGGAGAGATCCTATCGCTGTCGTCATTCCGGCCCGGCATCCCTTGCTGGTGCACAAGCGGATCCCACTGACTGATGCGCTTCAGTTCCCCTTGGTGATGTGTCATCCGGAGGCCGGTTCGGGCTGCCACCAGCAGATCGAGGCGATGCTACGCGCGCATTCACTGCAACCTACGATTGCCGACTATGCGACCAGTCTGGACCTCATGTTGACCCTCGTCGGTGCGGGATATGGCATCGGCTTCGCCATCGCCTCGCAGTTCGCCTTGTTCAAGCGGGACGACGTTGTTGTGCGTCCCTTGGCGGGTCGTGCACCAATGCTGATTACCTATTTGCTTTGCGCCGAGAGCGAACATTCCGAGCCGTTGCGTCATTTCATGGCCCGTGCCGCGCTGCCGCGCTAGGCTTTCATCGATACCGCGAATCTTCCTCGAAGGGCGAACGCTATGTTCCGCATGATCGCCATAGGACTCTTGCTGATGCTGGCATCTTGCGGCAGAGCGCCTGGGGAGGATACGGTCGAATCACTGGTCACTCATCCGGACCGGCTACGCCAAGTCGAACAGCAGTGCAGCGATAACTACACGAAGATGGGCGCAGCGGAATGCAACGTCGCTTCCATAGCACGCCATCGCTTGTTCATGGACAATGGAAAATCAGCATACACGCCATCAAAGAAGCAATCCAAGTTCTGAATATCTGGACGAAGTCCGCCTCTTTATCCAGATGACAAACTACGCCGCGACACGCTCTGTCTGGCGGCGGCTTTCGTGTCTACGTTCTGTCTTGTATTGCGACTTGTAAGGACGTCTTTACGGCCATAAATGTCTTTGACCATCACTGACCACGGCACCGAATATCTTGAGTATACGGCACCATCTTGCCGCATGACGCAGGAGCAGATCGGTGGCCGGTATGAACGGAACCAGTGTGCTGTTCGGCCAGGTGTTGACGGTGTTCAGCATCGTGGTCGCGGGAACGTGGGGTGCCACCCAATGGACCGCCGCACACCTGGGCTATCAGCTACGCCTGGGCTTGCCCTGGTTCGATTGCCTTGGCATTCCGATCTATCACCCGTGGCGACTGTTCGAGTGGTGGTACTGGTACGACGCCTATGCACCGCGCCTGTTTATCAAGGGCGGTGCCATTGCGGCGGCGAGCGGCATCACAGCCGCCGCCGTAGCCATCGGCATGTCGGTGTGGCGCGCGCGGCAGTCGCGCCTTGTCACCACGTACGGCTCGGCACGCTGGGCCGATGTCCGCGACATCCATAAGGCGGGGCTGGATAGTCCAGCCGGTGTCTTCCTTGGCCTGCATGATCGCCAGTACCTGCGCCACGAGGGACCGGAACACGTCCTGACCTTCGCGCCCACGCGCTCGGGCAAGGGCGTGGGTCTGGTGATACCGACCTTGTTCACCTGGCCGGCCTCGGCCGTCATCCATGACATCAAGGGCGAGAACTGGCAAATCACCGCCGGCTGGCGCGCACGCTTCTCGCACTGCCTGCTGTTCAATCCCACCGATGTGAAGTCAGCGGCCTACAACCCGCTGCTGGAAGTTCGGCGCGGCGCGCACGAAGTGCGCGACGTGCAGAACATCGCCGACATCCTCGTCGATCCCGAAGGCGCGCTGGAGCGGCGCAACCACTGGGAGAAGACCAGTCACGCGCTGCTAGTCGGCGCGATCCTGCACGTTCTCTACGCGGGCGAAGACAAGACGCTGCGCGGTGTTGCCAACTTCCTGTCCGATCCGGCGCGCCCATTTGAGCTGACGCTGCACCGGATGATGACGACGAAGCACTTTGAGGACGCTCCTCATCCCGTCGTCGCCTCGGCTGCGCGCGAAGTACTCAACAAGAGCGACAACGAGCGGTCGGGTGTGCTGTCCACCGCGATGAGTTTTCTTGGCCTGTACCGCGACCCCACAGCGGCCGAAGTCACCTCACGCTGCGACTGGCGCATCGCCGACCTGATCGCGTCCGAACATCCGGTGTCGTTGTATCTCGTAGTGCCGCCATCCGACATCAGCCGTACCAAGCCGCTGATCCGTCTGATCCTCAACCAAATCGGCCGGCGCCTGACCGAGTCGCTCGACGGCAGCGATGGCATTGAGCGCCGCCACAAGCTGCTCTTGATGCTCGATGAGTTTCCGGCACTCGGCCGGCTCGATTTCTTCGAGACGGCGCTGGCGTTCATGGCCGGCTACGGCATCCGCAGCTTCCTCATCGCGCAGTCGCTCAACCAGATCGACAAAGCCTACGGGCAGAACCACTCGATCCTCGACAACTGCCATGTGCGCGTGACGTTCGCCACCAACGATGAGCGCACGGCCAAGCGAATCTCCGAGACGCTGGGCACGGCCACCGAGTTGCGCGCGCAGCGCAACTATGCCGGCCACCGGCTCGCGCCGTGGCTGGGACACCTGATGGTGTCACGTCAGGAAACGGCGCGCCCGCTGCTAACCCCCGGCGAAGTGATGCAGCTCCCTCCCGACGAGGCCGTGGTGATGGTCTCCAGCCTGCCGCCGATCAAGGCGAAGAAGCTGCGCTATTACACCGATGCGAATTTCCGGCGACGTGTGTTGCCACCGCCCGCGCTGTCTATCGGGTGCTATGTCGACGTACCGCCGTTGCGTCCCGACGACTGGAGCGACTTGACGATTCCTGCCGTACCCGCGACGCCTGTGCTGGTGTCGGTCGGCAGAGATGAGGATACGGCCGACGACGGTGGCCCGCGCCGCCAGCCCGAACTGGCCGAAGTCGATCTGCATCTCGCCGAACTCGAACCGCAGGCCAGCGACCTGGCGTTGCTTGATGACGATGACCTGCCGCTGCCCATGTCAGAGCAACTCGACCCGCGCCTGCAGCGCAGCGCACGGCTGGCCACCCTCGACCCTAACGACGGGATCGCGCTATGAGCCAATATCGCCTCAATCTCTTCGTTCCACCCGAGCACGCGCGGCGGCTCGACGAGCTGGCCCTCAAGAAAGGCGTGTCCAAGTCGTCCATCGTCGCGGCGGCGCTCGCATCCTGGCTGTCGCCGGACGCGGGCGACCAGCGCGAGGCGGCCATCGCCAAGCGGCTGGACCGGCTCACGCGCCAGTTCGAGCGACTGGAGCGCGACCAGGCCATCGGGATCGAGACGCTGGCGCTGTACGTGCGCTACTACCTGACAGTCAGCACGCCCGTGCCCGAAGCGCATCAGGAGGCGGCACGCGCCCAGGGCAAGGCGCGCTTCGCACAGTTCGTCGAACAGCTCGGCCGGCATCTCTTGCGTGGCCATAGCCTGCTGCACGATCTGGTGGAGGAGATCCAGCCCGACACCGTGCGACGCGAAGCGAGCGCCGTCGATGCGGACACGCAAGTGCAGGGTGAAACCCCATGAGCGCGCATTCGCACGACCTGAGCCCGGCCGCGCGGTCGCTGGATCGGCGCGTGCGCATGTTGCGCACCGCGATGGGGCCGCTGATCGCCGCTGCGCTGGACGATCCCGACGTGGTGGAAGTGCTGCTGAACCCCGACGGGACGCTATGGATCGACCGGCTCTCCTCGGGCCGCGCCCCGACGGGCGCCTCGCTGTCAGCCGCTGATGGCGAACGTATCATTCGACTGGTCGCTGCGCACGTGCGCGCCGAAGTCCACGCGGGCAAGCCGCTGTTGTCGGCGGAACTACCGGAGTCCGGCGAACGCTTCGAGGGCGTGTTGCCGCCAGCCGCACCCGGTCCCGCCTTCGCGCTGCGCAAGCGCGCGATCGGCGTCATCGGTCTGGACCGCTACATCGCGGACGGCATCCTCAGTGCAGAACAAGCCGCGTTTCTGCGCCAGGCCGTGCGCGAACGCCAGAACATCCTGATTGCTGGTGGCACCAGCAGCGGCAAGACCACGCTCGCCAACGCACTGCTCGCCGAGGTGGCCGCCACCGGCGACCGCGTGCTGGTGCTCGAAGACACGGTGGAACTGCAATGTGCGTCACGCGATCACGTGCCACTGCGCACGCTGCCCGGTGCGGTGTCGATGACCGAACTGGTGCGCGCCACGATGCGGCTGCGTCCCGACCGCGTGATCGTGGGTGAGGTGCGCGGCGGTGAAGCCCTCGATCTCGTCAAGGTCTGGGGCACCGGGCATCCCGGTGGCCTTGCCACCGTTCATGCCGGCTCCGCGCATGGCGCGCTGTTGCGCCTGGAACAACTGATTCTCGAAGTCGCCGTGACTCCGCCGCGCGCCCTGATCGCCGAGGCGGTCAACGTCGTCGTCTTCATCACTGGGCGCGGCCGTGCCCGGCGCATCCAGGACATCGCCCGCGTCGTCGGCTTCGATGAGCGCGGTTACCGGCTCGATCCCGTGCCCTGCGCTTCGTCTCCCTCGTCCACCACTCCCGGAGTCCCGTCATGACACGAACCCGCCTTTACGAAGATCCGCTTTTCAGTAACGCCTGGCCTTGGCTGGTGCTCCTGTTGATATGCCTGACGGCGACGGCAGCGCACGCGGCCGGCTCCAACATGCCGTGGGAAGCGCCGCTGCAATCCGTCCTCGACTCGATCCAGGGACCGGTCGCCAAGATTATCGCCGTCATCATCATTATCGTGACGGGCCTGACGCTCGCCTTCGGCGACACCAGCGGCGGCTTCCGCCGGCTAATCCAGATCGTGTTCGGGCTCTCGATCGCGTTTGCCGCGTCCTCGTTCTTCCTATCGTTCTTCAGCTTCTCCGGCGGGGCAGTGGTGGTATGAACGAGCCCGCCATCTTCGCCGCCGGCTTTGAAGTGGCGCTGCATCGGTCGCTGACCGAACCGATCCTGATGGGCGGGGCACCGCGCACTGTGGCGATTGCCAACGGCACGCTCGCCGCTGCCATCGGGCTTGGCCTGCAGCTGTGGATTCCCGGTATCGCGTTGTGGCTGATCGGCCATTCGCTCGCCGTGTGGGGTGCGAAGGTCGATCCGCAATTCATGCAGGTCTTCGCCCGACACCTCAAGCACAAGCCGTTGCTGGACGTGTGAAGCCCACGCCATGTTGAACCTCGCCGAATACCGTCAGCGTCCCGCACTGCTTGCCGACTGGCTGCCGTGGGCGGGACTGGTCGCACCGGGCGTCGTACTCAACAAGGACGGTTCGTTCCAGCGCACGGCGCGCTTTCGCGGGCCAGACCTGGACAGTGCGACGCCGAGCGAATTGATCGCCACGATCGCGCGCCTGAACAATGCGCTGCGCCGGCTGGGTTCAGGCTGGGCGTTGTTCATTGAGGCCGAACGCTGGTCGGCGGAGGACTATCCGCACTCGGATTTTCCCGAGCCGCTGTCCTGGCTGGTGGACGAGGAACGGCGTGCCGCCTTCGAGGAAGCCGGCAGCCACTACGAAAGTGGCTATCACCTGACGCTGGTGTACCTGCCGCCGGAGGAATCACGGGCACGGGCCGCGAAGCTCCTGTACGAGAACACACCTACATCAGGCGTGGACTGGCGCGAACGGCTCACCACCTTCATTGCAGAAACCGACCGCGCGTTCGACCTGCTCGATGGCGTGATGCCGGAGATCGCGTGGCTGGACGACAGCGAGACGCTGACCTACCTGCACGCAGCCGTCTCGACACGACACTACCGCATCGGTGTGCCCGAGGTACCGTTCCACCTGGATGCGCTGTTGACGGACTCGGCGCTGGTCGGCGGCCTCGCGCCCATGCTGGGCGATCAGCACCTGCGCGTGGTGACGGTGCGGGGTTTTCCGACTTCGACTTGGCCCGGACTGCTCGACGACCTCAACCGGCTCGGCTTCGCCTACCGCTGGTCTACGCGCTTTCTGTGCCTGGACAAGGCAGAAGCCGAGAAGGAGCTGACACGCCTGCGCCGACAGTGGTTCGCCAAACGCAAGAACGTCGTTGCGCTCCTGCGCGAAACCATCTTCCAGCAGGAATCGCTGCTGGTCGATACCGACGCCAGCAACAAGGCGACCGATGCGGACGCGGCCTTACAGGAGCTGGGCAGCGACCAAGTGGCGTTTGGCTACGTGACCACGACCGTCACGGTGATGGATACCGATGCAGCGGCCGCCGATGAAAAGCTGCGCATGGTGGAACGCGCTATTCAGGGACGTGGATTCGTCACGATCCCCGAGAGCTTGAACGCCGTGGAGGCGTGGCTGTCATCCGTGCCGGGGCACGCCTACGCGAACGTACGCCAACCAAGCATTTCCACGCTCAACCTCGCGCACCTGATGCCGGTCTCCGCCGTGTGGGCGGGGCCGGAGAAGAACCGGCACCTCGACGGCCCACCGCTAATCGTCACGCGCACCGACGGCGCCACACCGTTCCGGCTGGTGACGCACATCGGCGACGTGGGGCATACGCTCGTGGTCGGCCCTACGGGCATGGGCAAGTCGGTGCTGCTGGCCGTGTTGGCGATGCAGTTCCGCCGCTATCGCGGTTCGCGCATCTTCGCCTTCGACATGGGCCGCTCGATGCGCGCCACGATCCTGGGCCTCGGCGGCGAGCACTTCGACCTCGGCACCGATGGCGCCATCGCGTTCCAGCCGCTCGCACGCATCGATCAGGAGGGCTATCGCACCTGGGCGAGCGAATGGGTCGAAGGCCGGTTGCTGCACGAAGGCATCGCCGTCGGCCCCGACGAGAAGGCGGCTATCTGGTCGGCACTCGACAGCCTCGCCGGTGCGCCGCTCGAACAGCGCACACTCACGGGCCTGTCGGTGCTGCTGCAATCGAATGCGCTGCGTCAGGCGCTCGCGCCATACGTGCTTGGCGGTGCGCATGGTCGCTTGCTTGATGCCGACCACGACCGGCTGGGAAGCGCCGACGTGCAGGGCTTCGAGATGGAAGAACTCATGCACAGCAAGGCGGCAGTGCTAGCCGTGCTGGGGTATCTCTTCGCACGTTTCGACGAACGGTTCGACGGCGCGCCGACGCTGCTGATCCTCGACGAGTCCTGGCTGTTCCTCGATGACCCGGTGTTCGCCGCGCGCATTCGCCAGTGGCTCAAGACGCTGCGCAAGAAGAACGTCAGCGTCATCTTCGCCACGCAGAGCCTGGCGGACATCAAGGATTCAAGCATCGCGCCCGCGATCATCGAAAGCTGCGCTAGCCGCATCTTCCTGCCGAACCCACAGGCGACCGAGCCGCAGATTCGCACGATCTACGAAGGCTTTGGCCTCAACAGTCGGCAGATCGAGATCGTCGCCACCGCGCAGCCCAAGCGGGACTACTACTACCAGTCGCGCCTCGGCAATCGCCTGTTCGACCTGGATCTCGGGCCAGTCGCGCTGGCGTTCGCTGGCACCTCTACGCCGCAGGACCAGCGCGCCATCGACGAGGTACGCGACTGCGTTCTGCGCGGTGCCGGAGCGCCTGGCTTCACGGATGCTTGGTTACGCCATGCCGGCTTGGATTGGGCCGCCGACCTCATTCCCTCGTTTCCCACGCCATCGGAGATTCAGCCATGAAGACCATCGGACTGGCTGTTGCCACAGCCATGCTTCTTATGGGTTCGTCCGCGAGCTTCGCGCAGTGGGCGGTGTTCGACGTGGCGAACTTCTCGCAGAACCTGTTGACCGCCGCGCGCGAACTACAGCAGATCGACAACCAGATCCAGCAGCTGCAGAACGAAGCGCAGATGCTGACCAATCAGGGCCGCAACCTTACCAGCCTCAATTACAACTCGCTGTCACAGCTGCTCACTACGCTGGCGAGTACCAACCGGTTAATTGCGCAGGGGCAGGGGCTGACCTTCAACGTCGCGCAGTCGCAGGCGACCTTCAACCGGCTCTACCCGTCTTCCTACGGTGCCGGCACCCCTCATGTCCAGATGGTGCAGGACGCGCGGACACGCTGGCAGACTTCGGTGCAGGCGTTGCAGACCGCGACGCAGGTGCAGTCGCAATCCGCGCAGAACCTGCTGTCGGACCAAGGCGTGTTGAGCGGACTGGTCACCCAGAGCCAGGGGGCGGTCGGCGCCTTGCAGGCCAGCCAGGCGACCAACCAGTTGCTGGCGCTGATCGCGCGCCAGGCGATCCAGGCCCAGCAGCTCACCGTGTCGCAGGATCGCGCGATGGCGCTAAGCCAAGCGCGCGCGGCGGCCGACGAAGCGCAGGCAGAGCAGACGCGTTCGCGCTTCATCGGCAGTGGCCCGCAGTACACGCCGCAGCCCGTGAACTTCTACGGGAACTGACGACGATGCGCCGTACATTCTTCCTGCTCGTCGTCGCGGTGCTGGCTGCCTGCGGCCGGCACGCGCCGCCGTTGACCGTAGATGCACTGGCACACGATCCGCAGCGGCTCTATGCACTGCGCCATCGCTGCGCGACCGCGCGGGTACACGTCGGCGATGCCGCCTGCCGGGTCGCCGACGCCGCGTATGCGCGGCGCTGCTTCCTCGGCCTCGGCGGCCCCGATGAATATCAGACGCTGGCCTCGCTGCCGCCGATCCCGGCGAGCTTTGACGGGCCCGACGATGGAGCTGGGCCATGAACGATCTCTCCGTTATCGACCAGTTCCTGGCCGTCTTCTCGCAGTACATCGACTCGGGCTTTGGGCTCCTGCATGGCGAGGTCGCGTATCTCTCCGCCACGCTGATCGTCATCGACATGACGCTGGCGGGCCTGTTCTGGGCGATGGGCGGCGAGGAAGTGCTGGCCAAGCTCAT
Organism: Rhodanobacter sp.; assembly: GCA_050737735.1. Taxonomy (GTDB): domain Bacteria; phylum Pseudomonadota; class Gammaproteobacteria; order Xanthomonadales; family Rhodanobacteraceae; genus Rhodanobacter. The sequence continues at coordinate 110,807 of JBOHYM010000067.1, forward strand.
TCGCAAGACGCTCTACGTCGGCGCCTTCGCCTACATCATCGGCAACTTCAACACGCTGGCTGGCATCGTGTTCCGCTCGTTCGCGGGTCTTGGCCTGCTCGCGACGGGCTCGACGCTCAGTATCAGCCACTTTCTGCAGCCGGGACGGCTCGCCCAGGTGGGCGTCACCGCCGGTCTGCCGATCCTGCAACAGGTCGGCACAATGTCGCACGGGTTCACGGCGGTCTTCAGCAATTTGGACATGATCGTGGTGCTGCTGCTCGCGTGGATCGTTGTGGTCATCAGTTTCTTCATCTTGGCCGTGCAGCTCTTTGTGACGCTGATCGAGTTCAAGCTGACCACGCTTGCTGGCTTCGTGCTGGTGCCGTTCGCGCTGTGGAACAAGACCGCGTTCCTCGCCGAGAAGGTGCTGGGTAACGTGGTGTCTTCCGGCATCAAAGTGCTGGTGCTGGCAGTGATCGTCGGCATCGGTTCGACGATCTTCGGGCAGTTCCAGACGTCGGCTGGTGTCGATCCTTCGTTGAACCACGCACTCGCCATCATGCTGGCCTCGCTCACGATGCTGGGCTTGGGTATCTTCGGGCCGGGTATCGCCAGTGGGCTGGTATCCGGTGCGCCGCAACTCGGCGCCGGGGCGGCGGCCGGTACGGCGCTCGGCGCGGCCGGCCTTGCCGTCGCCGGTGCCGCCGCCGTGGCGACGGGCGGTGCAGCGATCGCCGCCGGGACGCGCCTCGCGGCACGCGGCACCGTGGGCACCGCGCACGCAGCCAGCGGCGCCGCCATGGCGTATCGCGCCGGTGCCGCTGCATCGGGTGCGACGGGCACGCGGGCCTTCAGCGCCGGCGTAGCCAACGTCGCGCGCAGCGGCGCGCAGGCGGCCGGTGAACGCGTCGCAGCTGGTGCCCGCGCCGCGCGGAATCGCGTGGCTTCGGCGTTCGGTGTCAGGCCCGTTTCACGTTCACCTGCTGGCGAAGCACCCAGCGCATCAGCGACCGGCGGTGCGGCATCCCCCACACCAGGCGCCAAGGCACCCGATTGGGCGCAGCGCCTGCAACGCCGCCAGCGCGTCGCGCACGGCGCCTCGACGGCCGCGCATGTCGTGCGGTCGGCCGACCGTGGCGGCGGCGGTGCCGCGCCAGACCTGCGCGATTCCTCGAATGAGTAAGGGAGACGAACCATGCGCTTCAAACGACCCGGCGTGCGCTACAACGAGTCACCTGCTCCCGCCACGCCCTATCAAGCCGCCGCGCAGGTGTGGGACGAACGCTTGGGCAGTGCGCGCGTGCAGGCGAAGAACTGGCGACTGATGGCCTTCGGTTGTCTGGGCCTCGCGTTGCTGATGGCCAGTGGCCTCGTGTGGCAATCCGGTCAGTCGCGTGGGACGCCCTACGTGGTCGAAGTCGATCACGCCGGCCAAGTGCATGCGATCGGTGCAGCGGTCACGCCGTATAAGCCGAACGACGCGCAGATCGCCTACCACCTGGCGCACTTCGTCACCGACGTGCGTTCGCTGTCGATCGACCCTGTGGTGGTCCGGCAGAACTGGCTCGAAGCCTATGGCTACACCACGGACCGAGGCGCGGCGACCTTGAACGACTACGCCCGCGCGCACGATCCGTTCGCCCACGTCGGTCAGGACTCCGTAGCGGTGGACGTGACCAGCGTGGTGCGTGTGAGCGATGCCTCGTTCCAGGTGCGCTGGACCGAGCAGCACTACCACGAGGGCACGCCCACTGGCATTGAACACTGGACCGCGATGTTCACCCTCGTCATGCAGATGCCGCGCACCGAGCAGCAGGTGCGCCGCAACCCCCTCGGAATCTACGTCAACGGATTGTCCTGGAGCCGCGACCTGGACCTGCCGGAAGGAGTCAAGAAATGAAGCACGCCATCACCGCCATCGCCTTCATGAGTCTGCTGGCTACGCTGGCCGGCTGCGCGACGCAAGGCAAGCCGCCGCCGACCATCTCGCTGGATGAACCCGTCAAGGCACAGCCGCTACCCGAGCCGCCCAAGCCCATCGCCGTAGTGGAGGTGCCCAAACTCTTGCCGCTACCAGACCAAATGAAGCCGCTGCCGGATGGGGCCAATGCGAAGCCGACGCCCGAGCCGGCCGATGCCAAAGCCCGCGTCGAGCGGGCCAATGCCGAAGCGAGCGTGGTACCTACGCGCGAGGGCTATATCAACGCGATCCAGGTTTGGCCGTTCTCAGACGGCGCGCTGTATCAGGTCTATGCAAGTCCAGGCCGTGTCACGGCCATTTCGTTGGAACCGGGCGAGGAACTGGTAACGGTCGCCGCCGGCGATACCGTGCAGTGGGTCGTGGGAGATACGGCGAGCGGCAGCAGTGTGAGCCGGCGCGTGGCCGTGATGGTCAAGCCGGTGCGAGTGGGGATCACCACCAATCTCGTCATCACCACGAGCCGACGCACCTACCTACTGGAGCTCACGTCCACGGCGAAGGCATGGATGGCCTCGGTGTCGTGGGAATACCCGAAGGACCAGATGCTGGCGCTGCAAGTGCAGGCGGAGGCGGCCGATACGGTGGCACCCGCCGCCTCGGGTCTATCGCTGGACCAGTTGCACTTTCGCTATGCGATCACGGGCGACAACCCACCGTGGAAGCCGGTGCGTGCGTTCGACGACGGCGAGCACGTTTATATCCAGTTCCCAGCCGGCATCGCGCAGGGCGAGCTGCCGCCGCTGTTCGTGGTCGGACCTGACGGCAAAGGCGAGCTGGTGAACTACCGCTTTCACGCGCCTTACGACATCGTGGATCGCCTGTTCGGCGCTGCCGAGTTGCGGCTCGGCGGGAAGAAGGCCGCCGTGGTACGCATCGAGCGCACCGACGGCATCGCCGCGGGAGCCGGTCATGGACACGACTGAGCATGACGCGCAGCCCGCGCCGAAGGTTGCGCCCGAAGACGTCGCACTGCGGGCAGCGCCGCGCCCGGTGACGCGGCTCAACCGCCGCACGCTGGCAGTTTCCGCCACGCTGTTGGCGGTAGCTGTTGCCGGCGCATCAATGTGGGCGCTGCAGTCGAAGGGTCGGCGCGGTTCGAGCGACGAGACCAACCTGGTCAACGTCGATCGGATCGCCAAGGCCGACGATTTGGACAAGTTGCCGGACGACTACTCGAAGCTGCCGGCGAAGCCCGCCCCCGCACCGACAGCCAGCGTGCCGCAGCTCGGGTCGCCGTTGCCGGGCGACTTCGGTGCAGCGTCTGCCGCGCCGTTGCCGACGGGCAGCGTCAACCCAGGACCATCGGCCGAGAGCATTGACCGGCAACGCCAAGTCGAAGAAGCCGCGCGTTCGTCGGTGTTCTTCCGCACCAGCAACAATACAGACAAGCCGCAAGCCACGGCCTCGCCCGCGACTGTGCCGGCCGTGCCGAACGCCTCGGTAGGCCTGTTCAATCCGATGGGCGCGGGGCCAGCGTCCACGGCGGCCCAGCCCAACGACCCAACCGCCATCCAGAACAGGCAGGACCAGAAGGAGGCGTTCCTGGCCAAGAGTGGCGATGGCGACACCCGCAACGCGGGCACCCTGCGGGCGCCGATGTCGCCGTACACGTTGATGGCGGGCACCATCATTCCGGCAGCACTGGTGACGGGCATCAATTCCGATCTGCCGGGGCAGATCATCGCCGCGGTGACGCAGCCGGTGTACGACACAGCAACTGGCCACTACCTGCTGATCCCGCAAGGCTCGCGCCTGATTGGCCGCTACGACAGCCAAGTGGCCTTCGGGCAGCGACGGGTACTGCTGGTATGGCTACGGATGGTGCTGCCCGATACCTCGTCGATTGCTCTCGACAAGTTGCCCGGCATCGACCCGGCCGGCTACGCCGGTGTGGAGGATGGCGTAGACTGGCACTGGGGCCGCATCCTGTCCGGGGCGGCGTTGTCCACGCTGTTGGGTGTCAATGCGGAACTCGCTGTCTCAAATCAGAACGAAGCAAGCGGCAACGTCGTGGTCGCGTTGCGTGATAGCGCACAGGGAACAACCAACCAGGTCGGCCAGGAGATCACCCGGCGCAACCTGAGCATCCAGCCGACGCTGACGGTGCGACCGGGGTTCCAGGTGAACGTAATGGTCGACAAGGATCTGGTACTGCGGCCGTACCAGCCCCTCTTTATCCAGCGAGGGCCGATACCATGAGTGAGTCCCCGAAAAAGCTACGGCTGGGCCCGCTCCCCGACATGCAGAGCGTCAAGCTGACTTTTGCGTGTCCAGCCCGGCTCAAGGCCGACCTCGACCGCTATGCCGCGCTGCATGCACAGGCCTATGGCGAACTGGTTGATGCGGTGACGCTAATCCCGCACATGTTGGAGATGTTTATGTCCGGAGATCGAGGGTTTCGACGAGGGCAGGGGAGATGACACCCCGCGCGGGTTTCTCAGATTGGGGGCGTCGGTGGGGCTCATCACCGGCTTACTGGTGGTGAGGGTAGGACTTTCCATAAATGAAAAAGCCGCCTCTATGTGAACAGGGGCGGCTTTTGAATTGGTGCCCGAGGTCGGACTCGAACCGACAAGCCTTGCGGCGGAGGATTTTCTTCCCACTTCGGCTTTCGCCGCCGACGTCCTCGAAAGAACGGCGTTCGTGGTCTGGAGCACGCCTTCACCATAGCCTTTCGGCCGTAGGTGCCCGCCGTCTGCTCTCTACACCTTCCCTTGAACCTTTCGGTTCGAGGGCTTGGCTCGGCATTAGCTCGGACTTGCGTCCAGGGCCTTCACCGAGTTTGACGGGCTTCACCTCAAGGATTTCTCCAAGAGGGCTCAAATTTGGTCTGAGTCCTCTGCGTCTACCAATTCCACCACTCGGGCGGTGACGCAACTTACTTCACTACTGACTACGACTTACTAGGCCCCGCTCCGAGATGGGGTAGTTCCTAGTTGGCCCCTGATCGAAAAAATGCACTTTCCAACCGGAGGCCTACTTTACCTGCAAATCCTTGTTTGGTGCGGCTTGACGAGCAGTGAACTCAAGTGAATGATAGGTACAAGTCCCTATTTTTGAGTCCACCGCGTCTACCATTCCGCCACACCGGCACAAGCCGCTGATTATGCCGGTTTCAGTGCACGCGGTCGAGACCCAGCACACGGACATCGCGTTCGTACCAGCGATCCTCCGGTAGCGGCTGGAAGACTGCGCACTGGGTCATCGGGCCGGAGTAGATGTGCAGGCTGACGGTGACCGCGTTGTCGCTGGGGTTGCGGATGCTGTGGTACTCGTGCGGCGGGATCAGGCTGCCGGCCGAACCTGCACCGGCCTGGATCGAGCCGACCGGCTGGAAACGATAGTGCTGTTCATCGTGTTCCAGCAGCTCGTACTGCACGATTTCCAAGGCACCGTTCCACACGCCCTCGACGCACCACATGCCGTCGTGATCATGGATCGGCGTGCCCTGGCCCGGGCCCCAGGTCATCGCTACCACGCAGTAGCCATGTTCGTCACTGCGGTACAGCTCGCGGCGCGCGTAATGTTCGGCACAGGCTTCGAACACGCAGTCGGGCAGCGTCACGGCATTCTCGCGGATCAGCTTGCACAGGCTGTTGCGCAGGCTATCGGTGAGTTCGTACGTGGTCGGCTTGGCCACGGCGGCATCGATCGCGTCGATCAGGGTACGGCTGCCGGGGAAATCCAGGGTGAGCATGATGGTCTCGGGTGGTGCGTGATGCCGCTTATCTTACCAGCGCGATGGTTACGGAGCCGACAAACGGTTCAGGAAACCGCCGATCGCGCGGCTGTAGTTCTCGATATCGACCAGGAACGCGTCGTGACCCTGCGGCGAGTCCAGTGCCACGAATTCCACCTTGGCGCCTGCCGCTTGCAGGCCTTCGGCGATCTGCTCCTGCTGCTGCAGCGGAAACAAGATGTCGGTGCTGACGCCGATCACCATCGCCTGCTCGATCCGGATGCGCTGAAGACCTTCGTGCACGTTGCCGTGACCGTATTCGCCGATGTCGAACCAGTCGCTGGCGCGCGACAGGTACAGATAACTGTTGGGATCGAAGTTGCGCACGAAGCGCTGCGCGTGGCCTTCGAGATAGGACTCGACCTGGAACTCGCGTCCGAACGGTTCATCCTCGCGTTGTTCCGGGTCGAGCCGGATGCGCGCGAAGCGGCCGTTCCATTCCATTGCCGAGCGATAGGTGATCACGCCGAGCTTGCGCGCGATGCTCATGCCCATGTCGGGATAGCTGCCGCCTGTCTCGGCACTTGTCCCCTCTTCGGGATGGATGTCGTAGCGGCCTTCGTTCCACTGCGGGTCGAGCCGGATCGCCTCGCGCTGCAGCGAGCGGATCGCGATGGCGAACGGCTGTGCCTGCGGCGCAGTGTCCACGCTGATGTGCGCGCGCACGCTGCCGGGGTGCAGCAGCATGTAGGCCAGCGCGCTCATGCCACCCATCGAGCAGCCGATCAGGCAGGCGAGTTGTGCGATGCCGAGACTGCTGACGGTTGCGTGTGCGGCATTGGCAACGTCTTCCAGCGCCAGCTCGGGAAACATCAGCCGATACGGCTCCCCGGTAGCCGGATCAATCGAGGCGGGACAGGTCGAGCCCTTGTCGCTGCCCAGCGAGTTCACGCAGATCACGAACCAGCGCGAGGTGTCGATCGCCATGCCGGGTCCGGTCATGTCCTCCCACCAGCCGGGGCTGGGGTCTTCCTGGCAGGAAGCCATGTGCGCGCTGGGCGACAGGCCGGTGAGCACCAGCACGGCGTTGTCACGCGCGACGTTCAGTTCGCCCCAGGTTTCATAGGCCACGTGCGCGCCATGCAACTCGCCGCCGCGCTTCATCGAAAACGGCGAGGGCAGGGTGAAATAGCGACGCGCGTCGTGGCTCATCAGTGCACCTTGTCGATGCTGATCTTGATTGGAGTCTTGCTGTCGACCGCCACGATACCGGCGTCGCCTTCCAGATCACCGGGCTGGGCGATCGGCTGGCCGCTATGACTGATCCGTGCGCCGACGAAGACGCGCGGGACCGACGACAACTTCATGGCGGGTGTCATCGCCATTGCGTCGGTGAGGGTGACGCTGGCCGGCAACTGGCTGGCGTCGAGTCTGGCTACGGCCAGCGGCATCGGTGGGCCATGCTCGGCACGCGCGTAGACAAACAGCGTGTCGCCCGCGACGACCTTGCCCTTGAGCGTAGTTGCCAGCGAGACCTGTACCTGCAGCGAAGCGCCTTGCGCGACAGTCGCAGATGCACTGCTCGATGTATCGGCGGGCGCACCACCAGCGCGTGCATCGGCAGCGGCAATCTGTTGCGCGACGGCCTGGGCCACCTTCGATCCCGGTTCCAGTTGCGGCTGCAGCACGCGCCAGGTGGCGGCGGCCTCATGGAATTGGCCGTGCTGGAAGTCGCTGATGCCGAGCAACCACAAGCCGCGCTGGCTGTCCGGCTGCAACTGCACCGCGTGCTTGAGCAGCTCCAGCGCGCGACCCTCAATCATGTGGTCAGTGTGCAGCGCCGAATCGTTTTCGGCCCAGCCGACCATCGCTTCGACGTTGTTGGCATCAAGTTTCAGCACATGGTCGTAGGCGTCGCGCGCCGCGGCCGGATCGCGTTGCATGGAGCTGGTCTGCGCGAGCAGCATCCAGCCCTGCACGTCACCTGGTTGCTGGGCCAGGTGGGTGCGCAGCTCGTCGATCGCCTGCGGCAAGGTGAGCGACCGTGCGGACTCGGCGGTAACGCCATTGAGTGCGGCTGGCGTGCCTACCAGCAGGTACAGCGTGCCTGCCGTCAGCGGCAACACGAAGGCGATCGCGAGCGTCAGCGCGAACACGCCGCGCGAGCGCCCCGACTGGCGACCCTGTCGCACCAGCGGCAGCAACAAGGCGGCCAGCGCCACAGCGATCATCACTGCAGCGATCACGAAAAAAGCGATCTTCACCAGTCGTCCCCGTTGTCGGTCGAGTTTTTATCGATCGACCCGTTGTCAGTTGATAGGTCGGTGGCGCTGCCCTCACGGCCGCGTTTGCGGATCGCGACCAGCACTACGCCGGCACCGCCGCACAGGATCAGCAGAGGGCCGAACCAGAGCAGCCAGGTGCCGGGCTTCAGTGGCGGGTCGTACAACACGTAATCGGAATAGCGGGCGACCAGGTATCGCTTGATCTCGTCGTCGCTTTTGCCCTGCTGCATCAACTGGAAGATCTGGTTGCGCAGGTCGCGCGCGATCGGCGCGTTGGAGTCAGCCAGGGTTTCGTTCTGGCACATCGGGCAACGCAGTTGCTGGGTCAGGTGCTGGAAGCGCAATTCCTGTGCGTGATTGGCGAATGGCATCGGCTCGATGGCTTGTGCGTGGACGGCACCAGCAATCAGCAAAAAGGCCACGACGAACACCTGTAGGAGCGCACCCTGTGCGCGA
>JBOHYM010000068.1:0-22341 GCA_050737735.1 Rhodanobacter sp.
GGGCTAGGCGAGCCTCGTAGGGCGGGCACTGCCCGCCAGCTCCTGGCGTTTCATTCGGCATGCAAAAGCGGCGGGCAGTGCCCGCCCTACGAGGCTCGCCTAGCCCGAATCCCGCTAGCTCAGCGGCCGATCTCGCGCAGCGGGCGGCCGGCCATCAGCTTGCGTTCGATCTGTTCCAGGGTGACTCCGCGCGTCTCCGGCACCCACAGCAGGGTGACCAGGATGAACAGCAGGTTGAGCCCGCCGTACAGCCAGAACGTGGCGGCGTGGCCGATGCCGTTGAGCAGGGACAGGAAGGTGGCGCCCACCAGCATGTTCGCGGTCCAGTTGACGAAGGTGGAGCAGGCGATGCCGAAGTCGCGTCCGCGCAGCGGCTGCACTTCCGAGCACAGCGTCCACACCAGCGGCCCGGCCGACATCGCGAAGCCGACGATGAACACCAGCAGCATCACCACCGTGAACCACTGTTCGGCATGCGTGGTGGTGCCCAGGTACATCATCGTGCCGACCGCGCCGAGGCTGGCCGCCATCACGCCGAAGCCCGCATACAGGATCGGCTTGCGCCCCAGCCGGTCGACCAGGCCGATCGCAATGAAGGTGGCCAGCATGTTGGTGAGGCCGACGATGGCGGTCGTCCACATCTGCGCGCCGGTGCCGAAACCCACGCTGGCGAAGATGCGCGGCGCGTAATACATGATCACGTTGATGCCGGTCAGCTGCTGCATCACCTGCAGCGCGATGCCAAGGCCGACCGAACGGCGGAAATCCCGGTTATGCCGGAATAGCTGCCAGCCATGCTGCGGCGACTGCAACTGTGCCTCGATCTCGCCCACCTCGCGCTGCACGACCGCGTCATCGCCGCGCAAGCGCGACAGCACCGCAGCCGCCTCGTCACGACGTCCACGCAGCATCAGCCAGCGCGGACTCTCCGGCAGCACCAGCACGCCGAGCAGGAACAACGCGCCGGGAATCGCGATGACGCCGAGCATCCAGCGCCAGGCACCGCTGTAGCTGAACGCCAGGTCGGACATGAAGGCAACGAAGATGCCGAGGGTGATCATCAGCTGATAGGTGGAGATCATCGCGCCGCGGATCTGCTCCGGCGCCACCTCGGCCAGGTACAGCGGCGCGGTGAATGTGGCCATGCCGATCGCCAGCCCCAGCGCCAGTCGCGCGCCGATCAGGGTGGCCGGCGACCAGGCCAGACCGCACAGCAGCGAACCGACCACGAACAGCAGCGCGCTGAGGATCAGCGAGCGCTTGCGGCCCAGCGTCGCCGACAGCCAGCCGGCGCCGGCCGCGCCGATCGCCGCACCCAGCATCATCGCGCTGACGACCCACTCGATGACCCGGTCGGAAACCGCGAACTCGGCCTGGATCAACTGGGTGGCGCCGGAAATCACGCCAATGTCGAGGCCGAACATCAGGCCGGCCAGCGCGGCCAGCACGCAGGTCAGCAGGGTTGCCGCGCGGGCGCGCGAGGCGGTGGTGGGCATCGCGATCGCATTCATGGCTTGTCCCCATGGGCCGGACACGTCAGAGTCCGGTCCGCCACCGTGCCGAGCGACACGTCGGTAATCGCGATCTGCTCACCGGGACGGCTGCTCCATTCGAACGGCTGGTCCAGCTTGCTCATGTCGGCACCGGCGTCGCGGAAGCATTTCAGCGGGATGCCCACGCGCAACCACTGCCCGCGTGGCAACGCGGCGAGCTGCCGACCGACCGGCACCTGGCCGCTGCAGCCGGTGCCGCAACCGACACCGATCGACGCGCCGCCAGGCGACAGCGCGTCGACCCGCAACGTGGTCACCAGCAACACATCGCCATTGGTCTCACGCTCCACGTCCAGCGGTGCAGGCGCCACCAGCGCGACAGCTGCCGCACCGGCGCCGGACCAGCTCAGGCGGCGTGCGTCTTCCTGTGCCTTGTAGTCGAACGCGCTGATCCGCAGGCTGCCGTCCGCCGTGGCGGCAGGCGTGGCGGTGACGTTCGCGGCCGCGACGTTCGCACCGGTCAGGCGCAGCGCGAAACCCTGCGCGGGCTTGCCGTGGGTGAAATAGACGCCGGCCCGCGCACCGCTCATCTCGATCCCGGCATCCTCGGACAACGGGCCGCTGTCGCCGCCATCGGCATAGGTCAGGCCGAAGCCGTAGGGGAACTGCGGCTGCTCGCCCCGCGCGACTGCGGCGACCGGAATCTGCGCGGCGGTACGCGGCCACGCATAGGCCAACTTGCCGTGGAAATCGTGGGCGATGCGGCCGTCGCGGCTACGCAGCAGCACATCGGCGATGCCCTCGCCCTCGCTGCCCGGCAGCCATGCCACCACGAAGGCATCGGCGGCGTTGATCTCGCGATTCATCCACAGCGGCCGCCCGGTCAGGAACACCGCCACCACCGGCACGCCCTGCCCGCGCAGGCGGCGCAGCAGGTCGAGGTCGTGATCGTTGCCCGGCCGGTATGCCAGATTCGGCAGGTCGCCCTGGAACTCCGCGTAGGGGTCCTCGCCGAACACCACGATGGCGACGTCGGGCTTCCGCTTGTAACTGCCGTCGACCGACAACTCCACGCTGCCGCCGGCCGCCTGCACCTGCGCGCGGATGCCGGCCCAGATCGAGGTGGCGCCCGGGAAGTTCGCATTGGTCAGGCCGGTGCCCTGCCAGGTCAGCGTCCAGCCACCGTTTTGTTTGGAGATGTTGTCGGCGCCGTCGCCGGCGACCAGGATGTGCTTGCGCGGATCGGTCGGCAGCACGCCACCGTTGTTCTTCAGCAGTACCAGCGACTCGCGTACCGCCCGGCGTGCCAGCGCGCGATGTGCGGGATTGCCGACCACCTGCGCCGAGCGGACCGCCAGCGGATTGCTCGACGGCAGCCCGGCCTCGAACATGCCCAGCCGCAGCTTCACCCGCAGGATGCGAGTCACCGCGTCGTCGACGCGGCTCATCGGGATCACCCCGGATTTCACCTCGGCCAGCGTGTGCTGGTACAGACCCTTCCAGGAATCCGGCGCCTCCAGCATGTCCAGTCCGGCGTTGTACGCCACCGGACAATCCTCGTTGGTGCAGCCGGGTACCTGGCCGTGCGCGTTCCAGTCGCCCAGCACGATCCCGTCGAAGCCCATGCGGCCCTTCAGCACGTCGGTGATCAGCGCCTTGTTGCCGGACATCTTCACCCCGTTCCAGCTGGAGAACGAGACCATCACCACCTGCACGCCGGCCTTGATCGCGGGCGGATAGCCGGCCGCGTGCACGTCGCGCAACACCGCCTCGCTGACCTCGGCGTCGCCCTGGTCCTTGCCGTCGCGGGTGCCACCATCGCCGACAAAATGCTTGGCGGTGGCAATCACGTGCTCGGCATCCAGGAACTGCGGCGTGCCCACCTTGCCTTCCAAGCCTTCGACCACGGCGGTGGCGTACTGCGCCACCAGCGCCGGGTTCTGCGAATAGCCCTCGTAGGAGCGGCCCCAGCGCACGTCCTGCGGCACCGTGAGCGTGGGAGCGAAGGTCCAGTTGATGCCGCTGGCGCGCAGTTCCTGCGCGGTGGCCTTGCCGATCTCGTGGATCAGCTGCGGATCGCGCGTGGCACCCAGCGCGGAGTTCTGCGGAAACAGCGTGCTGCCGACCAGGCTGTTGTGGCCATGCACCGCATCGATGCCGAACAGCACCGGGATCGCCAGGCGTCCGCCCGAGGTATCCATCGAGGCGCGGTAAAACGCATCGGACAGCGCCTGCCACTGCAGCGCGGTGGGATACGGATGTCCGGCCGGCCTGGAGTTGCCGCCGGCGAGGATCGAGCCGAGGTGGTAGGTGCGCGCCTCGTCCGGGGTCACCGACTTGATGTCGGCCTGGATCATCTGGCCGACCTTCTGTTCCACCGACATCTTCGCCAGCAGCGCCTGTACCCGGGTTTCGAGCGCGGGATCGGGCGGCAGCGGCGAGCTGCCTTGCGGCCACAGTTCGGGGTGGACGGTGGCCGCGTCGCCGGCCAGTACGGGGATCGTCATGAACAGTACGCCAGCGAGTGATACGGCCAGGGAAAGGCGACGCAGGAACGGGCTCGGTGGGGGCGGCAATGGCACGGCAAGGCTCCAGGCTGGCGCACCGGCGGCGCGCGTCTGAACCGCATAGTGACAGGAATGACAGCGCTGTCAATTTGCTTCGCAACATGATCGCCGGGCCATGCGGCGGCGCGAAGGATCAGAGCACGGGAGCGGTGGAGTCGCGGATCTGCAGGGAAAATGGCACCTGCACCAGCTGGCCGGGGTCGTGACCGCGCAATACGCCCAGCAATTGCTGGGCGGCGATCTTGCCCATCTCGCGGCTGGGCTGCTGGACGGTGGTCAACGCCGGCCACAGCTGACGCGCCAGCGGCGTGTCGTCGAAACCGCAGACCGACAGGTCGTGCGGCACCTTCAGGCCGTACTCGCCGGCTGCCCACATCACGCCGGTGGCCATGTCGTCGTTGGCGGCGAACACCGCCGTCGGCCGCCGCTTCAGCGCGAACAACTGGCGCGCGGCGGCGACGCCGGAGCCGAAGGTGAAGGCACCCTGCACCACCAGCGCCGGATCCTCGGGCAGGCCCGCGGCGGCCATCGCCTCGCGATAGCCGGCCAGTCGCCACTGGCTGGCACCGTGGTCGGCGATGCCGACCACGTGAGCGATCCGCCGGTGGCCCAGCGCCAGCAGGTGCTCCACGATCGCCCGCGCGGCCTGCTGCTCGTCCATCGTCACGCCGATGGTGCCGCCACGTCGCAGCGGCGACACGCTGGCATAGGGCACGTTGCGCTCGCGCAAGCGTTTCAGCAGCGGCGCGTAGTCGGTGATCGGCGGCGTCAGCACCACGCCATCAGGGTGATGATCGGAAATCAATGCGTCGAGGCGGCGGATGAAATCGTCGCCGCGCATGCGCAGCGGACGCACCATCATGCTGTAGCGATGCGCGTCGCAGGCCTCGAGCACGCCATCCTGGATCTCGGCCAGATAGGTCGAGGCCGGGTTGTCGTTGTTGTCGTACAGCATCGCCACCACGAACGAGCGGTTGCCCGCCAGGCTACGCGCCGACGGGAGCGGCCGATAATCCATCGCCTCCATCGCGGCGCGCACGCGCTCACGCGTGGCATCGCTCACGTTGGCCTCGTCATTGAGCACGCGCGACACCGTCTTGGGCGATACGCTCGCCGCGCGCGCCACATCTTCGAGGCGTACCCGCATGGATTCTCCGCTGTCGTCACACTGTCGATCGACTATGCCGCCAGAGCCCCCCGCTTTACAAGAACGATCGACCTTAGCGCCGGCAATGCCGCCCCGCTGCGTGCCGCCGTCGCCATGAATACGTATGCAGACGCTGGTTGCTGCACTGCGACGCTGCCTACCATGCAGGGCTGTCGCCGACGACCGACCACGTCGATGTTGCGCCCGCAGCATGCGGGATGCGCCGCGCCATGACATAACTGCACTGTTGCCGGAGGGGAGCTGCCGATGATCCAGATCAATCACAGCGAACCCCGCACGGTGCGCACATGCTGAGCATGCCGCCAGTGAACACGGCTGCGCCGCAAGACATTACCTACAGCAAGGGCAGCCATCGATGACGCCGAAACCCGCACTGTCGTTCTGGCAGATCTGGAACATGTGCTTCGGCTTTCTCGGCCTCCAGTTCGGCTTTGCGCTGCAGAATGCGAACGTCAGCCGGATCTTCCAGACGCTGGGCGCGGACGTGAACGACATCCCCGCACTGTGGATCGCCGCGCCACTGACCGGGCTGATCGTGCAGCCGATCATCGGCCACTACTCCGACCGCACCTGGAACCGCCTGGGCCGGCGCCGGCCGTACTTCCTGGTCGGTGCGGTGTTCGCCTCGCTGGCGCTGCTGTGGATGCCGAACGCGCCGATGCTATGGGTGGCCGCCGGCCTGCTGTGGATCCTGGATGCGTCGATCAACGTGTCGATGGAACCGTTCCGCGCCTTCGTCGGCGATCAGCTGCCGACGCAACAGCGGCCGGCCGGTTATGCGATGCAGAGTTTCTTCATCGGCGTCGGCGCGGTAATCGCCTCCATGCTGCCGTGGATCCTGGCGCAGTTCGGCGTGGCCAACGTGGCCGCGGGCGGCGGCATTCCCGACACGGTGAAGTACGCGTTCTACGCCGGCGGCGCGGTGCTGCTGGGCGCGGTGTTGTGGACGATCCTGCGCACGCGCGAGTATCCGCCCACACAGCTGCAGTCGTTCAGCGACAACGTGGCAGAAAAGCCGGCGATGGATGCCTCGCACGCCTTGCGACCGGGCTTGCTGCTGCTGGTGATCGGTATCGCGGTGCTGCTCGCGATCCGGCATTTCGCGCTGGAGAAAGAGGTCTACGTGCTGGCCGGCGGCCTGATCGTGTTCGGCCTGCTGTTCGCGTGGCTGAGCCGCACCCGCAGCCACGACATGTTGCGCGAAGTGATGGGCGACCTCTACGGCATGCCCGCCTCGATGCGGCGGCTGGCCTGGGTGCAGCTGTTCTCCTGGTTCGCGCTGTTCGCGATGTGGATCTACACCACGTCGGGTGTGACGCAGACGATCTACGGCACGACCGATGTCGGCTCGGCCCTCTACAACGAGGGTGCCAACTGGGTCGGCGTGCTGTTCGCCGCGTACAACGGCTTCGCCGCGCTGGCCGCGGTGGTGATCCCGCTGATGGTGCGCCGCTGGGGCCTGCGCATCAGCCATGTGGTGAACCTGTGCCTGGGCGGTGCGGGCCTGCTGTCGTTCCTGTACATCCGCGACCCGCAGTGGCTGCTCGCCTCGATGGTCGGCGTCGGCTTTGCCTGGGCCTCGATCCTGTCGCTGCCGTATGCGCTGCTGTCGGACAACCTGCCGGCGGCGAAGATGGGCGTCTACATGGGCATCTTCAATTTCTTCATCGTGATCCCGCAACTGCTCGCCGCCAGCGTGCTCGGCCTGCTGCTGCGGCTGTGCTTCCACAACCAGCCGATCTGGGCACTGGCCTTGGGCGGCGCCTGCCTGCTGGTCGCCGCGCTGTTCACGCTGCGCGTGCGCGAACCCGGGGCGAATGCGGCGCCGCTACCGGCCGGCGTTATCCCATGACGTCATCCCGGCCTTCGCCGGAATGACGAACAAAGAACTGTTCGACGCGTGCTACAGAAAATCCGGCAACCGACCAAAGAACGCCTCGGCCTCCCGCACCGGCAGCGCGGCTCCCAGATCATTCCCCTGCAATTCGTCACACCCCATCTCCGCCAGAAAATCCGCCTGCGCCTGCGTCTCCACACCCTCGGCGGCGACCGTCATGTGCAGTTGATGGCCGAGCGCGATAATGGTCTGCGCGATCGCGGCGTCATCGGCATCCGCAGGCAGACCACGCACGAAGCTCTGATCGATCTTCAACTTGTCGATCGGGAACTGCTTGAGATAGGCCAGGCTGGAATAGCCGGTGCCGAAGTCATCCAGCGACAGCCTCGTGCCGAGCGCCTTGAGCTCGGTCAGCGTGCGCCGGATCATCGCGACGTTTTCCATCAGCGAGCTCTCGGTCATCTCGATGTGCAGCATCGACGCCGGCACGGCATGCCGTTGCAGCGCCGCAGCCACCTTGCCGACCAGGCCCGGGCGCTGCAGCTGTTGCGCCGAGATGTTCACCGCCAGATTGAAATCGCGATGGCCGCGATCCAGCCATGTGCGCACCTGCCGGCAGGCGGCATCGAGTATCCACTCGCCGATTTCGGGCATCAGACCCAGGGCCTCGGCCACCGGTATGAAGCGGCCCGGCGACACCAGGCCGAGTTCATGGCTGTTCCAGCGCAGCAGCGCCTCGAAGCCGGTCAGGGTGCGATCGGCTGCCCGATGCTGCGGCTGGTAGTACAGCTCCAGTTCGCCGTCACGGACCGCATCACGCAGATGGCTGCCGAGTACCAGTCGCTCCTCGAGCGCTCGCATCTGCGCGATGGAAAACTCGGAAACCCGATCACGCCCGTCCCGCTTGGCCTGGCTCATCGCGGCTTCGGCACTACGCAACAGGCTCTTCGGGTTCGCGCCATGGTCGGGCGAATGGCTGATGCCGACGCTGGTGGTCAGCAACAGCCGGTAGTCGAGGCCTTCGATCGGTACGGCCACCGCCGCACGCAATCGCTCGGCCAGCTCAAGCACCGCATCTCGCGACAGGCCGCGGACCGCGACGGCGAACTTGTCGCCGGCGAAGCGCGCGACCTGGCCCTGCTCGCCCAGCGCCGCCTGCAAGCGGCTGGCCAGCCGCTTGAGCACGTCGTCGCCGGTCGCGTGGCCGACGGATTCGTTGACCACCTGGAAACGATCCGGCCCGACGATCAATACCCAAACCGGCACGGCCGTATCCCGCAGCATCGCGGCAAGGGCACGCTCCAGCATCAGGTGATGCGGCAGGCCGGTGACCGCATCGTGGCTGGAGGCATAGGCCAGCTCCCACTCCGCGCGGCGTCGCTCGGTGATGTCACGCGCCACGGCGTAGAGCATGCCGTCCGGCGCGGCAAACGAAACCCATTCCAGCGCATGCTCGCTGCCATCCTTGTAGACGCAGCGGGTGACGAACTCATGCACCTGCTGCCCCGACCCGGTCAACGCCAGCATCGGATCCAACGTGCCCGGACCATCCTCCGGTCGCAGGAATTCCCGGTAATTCATCGAGGTCAGTTCTTCCGTGCTGTAACCGGTGACGCGCGGCAGCGACGGGTTGAACTGGACGATCCGCTCGCTGTGTGGATCGAGGATGCAGAAGATCTCCAGCGACATCTCGAAGAAGCGGTTGCGCTCGCGCAGGCGCCCGACCAGTCTGGCGCTCTCGATCGCGATGCCGGTGATCGGCAGCATGCGATCAATACTCTGCAGTTCCTCCGGGTGTGGCTCGCGCTGCTCGCGGTAATACACCGCGAACGTGCCCAGCACCTCGCCATGGCTGCCAAACACCGGCGTCGACCAGCAGGCCTTCAGTCCGTGGGCCAGCGCCGGCGCCTTGTAGTTCTTCCAGTACGGGTGCGTGGCGATGTCGGCCACCACGACGCGCTCGCCTCGCCATACGGCGGTACCGCACGAGCCATGCGCCTCGCCGACCTCCTGCCGGTGCACGGCCTGGTTGTATGCCTCGGGCAGGTTCGGCGCGGCACCGTGCAGCACGTGCCGGCCATCGTCATCGAGCAGCAGCAGCGAGCACAGCGCGCCGGGGTTCAATGTCTCGTGCAGGCGCGCGATGCGCTCCAGGCTGTCCGATAGCGGCCGATGTGCCGCGATCCCGACCAGGATCTCGTGCTGGCCCGTGGCCATCTGATCGGCACGCTTGCGTTCGGTGATGTCCTGGCATGCACCCAGCATACGGACGGCACGACCGTCCTCGTCGACATCCACGGTGCCGCGGCTGAGCAGGGTCCGCTCGGCCCCGTCGGCACGCACGATGCGCTCCTCAAACTCGAACGGCTGCCGGTCCCTGCCCGCCTGTTCGATGATCTGCTGCACGCGCGTGCGATCCAGCGGATGTACCAGCGCGAGATAGGCCTGGAACGTGGCCGCGCGGCGGTCCGGTGCCACACCGTAGATGCGATACAACTCGGTCGACCAGGTCACCCGATTGCTCGCGATGTCCCACTCCCAGCTACCGATGTGCGCCACCTGCTGGGCTTGGTCGAGCATGCGTTGATGCTGCTGCAGCGCCTGCTCAGCCAGCTTGCGTTCGGTGATGTCGAGGAAATAGATGGTCAGGCCATCCGCGGACGGGTAGATGCGGTTCTCGAACCAGCGGTTGTACGGCGGATAGAACGCTTCCAGCTGGACTGGGTGCTGCTCGGCCATCGCCTGCTCGTACGCGTGGTGAAACGGCTGATCGATCCCTTCCGGGAATTCCGTCCAGATGTGCTTGCCGATCAGCTCCCCGGCCGGGGCGCCGAAGAATTCGCAGGCTCGTGCATTGAGGTAGGTGAAACACCAGTTCCGGTCCAGCGCCACGTAGGCGTCCGTGATGCGCTCGAACACCTGATGAAACTCCAACTCCGGCTGAGTGCGTTTCATGGATGTGCGCGATCCTGTCATGCGGGGTGGCCAGGCAGCGCCCGCAGAGTAAGTGATCGCGTGTGCGCGTCGCAATGCATGGTGCGGGCAGACCTTTGCGGATACGTCGCACCCGGCATGCGGCA
This sequence comes from Rhodanobacter sp., assembly GCA_050737735.1. Taxonomy (GTDB): domain Bacteria; phylum Pseudomonadota; class Gammaproteobacteria; order Xanthomonadales; family Rhodanobacteraceae; genus Rhodanobacter. Next base: position 10,146 of record JBOHYM010000068.1, read on the forward strand.
TCAAGCCTGCGCGTAGCGCGGCCGACCCGTCACCATTAGCGCAGGCTCGACCGCCGCACCATCAACTTCACCGGCAGCACCTCGCTTTCCACCGGCTCGCCCCGGATCAGGCTGAGCAGGCTATCGACCAGGACGGCGCCAGCCTGGCGGGTGTCCTGCAATACCGTGGTCAGCGGCGGATTGACGAAGCTGGCCATGGCGATGTCGTCGAAACCCACCAGCGCGACGTCCTGCGGCACGCGCAGGCCGTGATCGCTGAGCGCGTGCATCGCGCCGATCGCGATCAGGTCGCTGGCGGCGAACACCGCATCGAAGCCGACCTCGCGGGTGATCAGCGTGCGCATCGCCTCGTAGCCGGAGCGCTCGGTGCTCTCGGCGTTTTCCTGCAAGGCAGCATCCCTCTCCACACCCGCCTGTTCCAGCGCATCGGCATAGCCGCGATAACGCGCGAAAAATTCCGGATAGTGGCTGGAGGCGTCACCGAGGAAGGCGATGCGGCGGCAGCCACGCTCCAGCAGATGTTCGGCCGCGGCCTGGCCACCACGGAAGTTGTCGCAGCCGATCGAGACGCCCGGCTGGTCCGGCAGCACCGCGCCCCAGCGCACGAAGCGGGTGCCCTGGGCGACCAGTTTCTCCAGCTTGTCGCAGTAGGCCAGGTAGTCGCCATAGCCGAGCAGAATCAGGCCGTCGGCCTTCTTGCTGTCGGCGAAATCGGCGTGCCAGTCGCGCGAGAACTGCTGGAACGAGATCAGCAGGTCGTAGCCCTGCAACGCGCAGGCGCGGGTGATCGAGCCGAGCATCGACAGGAAGAACGGGTTGATGTGGGACTCGTCGGCGGTGGGGTCCTCGAAGAACAGCAGCGCCAGCGTGCCGGTATGCATCCGGCGCAGGTTGGAGGCGTTCTTGTCGAGCTTGTAGTTGAGCTGCTCGGCAGCGATTTCGATGCGCCGGCGAGTTTCCTCATTGACCAGCGGGCTACCGCGCAACGCACGCGACACCGTGGCCTGGGAGACCCCGGCTAGGTGGGCGATGTCGATGGATGTCGATTTTCCCTTCATGCGCAGCCTGATTCGGAACCTGCCCCGGCGGCTGGCGTAATGCCAACCGTTCCAAATCCTAGCTGTTTTACCGATGCTCTGCCCTATCCCGCCCGGCGCCGGCCACTGTGGGGACAACCGGGTTCGGCCGCGACCCTGTAGGGCGGGCACCGCCCGCCGGCTTTTCGGCGTTGACGCACAACGCCCCAGGAGCGGCGAGCAGTGCCCGCCCTACAGGAACGCCGTTTGATCGACGCTACTCCTGCGCGTTGATCACTGCGAGGAAATCACGACCATAACGCTTGAGCTTGGCTTCGCCAACGCCGCTGATGGTGGCCAGCTCGTCCTCGTTCGCCGGCAGCGCGCGCAGCATCGCCAGCAAGGTGGCGTCGTGGAACACCACATACGGCGGCACGCCCTGCTGTTTGGCCAGTTGCGTGCGCAGGGCGCGCAGCTCATCCCACATCGACTGCTCGTAGGCCTCGATACCGAGACTGCCGCCGGTGACAAGTTTGCTGTCGCGGCGACGACGGCTACCGCGTTCGGGACGCGCATCCTCGCGCAACTTCACGACCTGGTTGCCGCCGAGCACGGCACGGCTGGCCGGCGTCAACCGCAGCGTGCCATAACCTTCGGCATCGGCTTCCAGCAGACCAGCCGCAAGCAGCTGGCGGAACACCGAACGCCACTGTTTCTCGTCCATCTCGGCGCCGATGCCAAACGTGCTCAGCTGATGATGATGGAGGCTGAGTACGCGCTCGGTTTCCTCGCCGCGCAGGATGTCGATCACATGGCCGGAACCGAAGCGCTGGCCGCTGCGATACACCGCCGACAGCGCCTTCTGCGACGGCACTGTGGCATCCCAGGTCTTCGGCGGCGCGATGCAGTTGTCGCAATGGCCGCACGGGCCGGGATAGGTTTCGCCGAACGTGCCCAGCAGCAACTGGCGGCGGCAACCGGTGGCTTCGGCGTAGGCCAGCAGCGATTCCAGCTTCTGCCGTTCCACGCGTTTGCGCTCGTCGGCCGACTCGGACTGCGCAATCATCTGGCTCATCGTCACCACGTCGGACAAACCGTAGATCATCCACGCCTCGGCCGGCAGGCTGTCGCGACCGGCACGGCCGGTTTCCTGGTAATAGCCCTCGATGCTGCGCGGCAGATCCAGGTGCGCCACGAAGCGCACGTCAGGTTTGTCGATGCCCATGCCGAACGCGACGGTGGCCACCATCACCACGCCGTCCTCGCGCAGGAATCGCTGCTGGTTTTTCGCGCGCGTGGCGGCATCAAGGCCTGCGTGATACGGCAGCGCCTCGACGCCTAGCTCGGCCAGCCATGCCGCGGTGTCATCCACCTTCTTGCGACTGAGACAATAGACGATGCCGGATTCACCCTGATGCCCCTGCAGGAACTCGGCAAGCTGGCGCTTGGCGTTGTGGCGCAGGCCGACCCGGTAGCCGATGTTGGGTCGGTCGAAACTCGACACAAACTGTCGCGCCTGTTGCAGCGACAACCGCTCGACGATCTCCTCGCGCGTGCGCGGGTCGGCGGTGGCGGTAAGCGCAATACGCGGCACTTGCGGGAAGCGCTGGTGCAGGATCGCCAGCTCGCGGTATTCGGGACGAAAATCGTGCCCCCACTGCGATACGCAATGCGCTTCATCGATCGCAAATAACGCCACCTCGGTGTGTTCAAGCTGACCAAGAAACCGGCCAGTCAGCAAGCGCTCCGGCGCCACGTACAGCAGGTTAAGCTCGCCTGCCAGCAACTGCCGCTCGACCTCGCGCTGCTCCTCCGCGCCGAGGCTGGAATTGAGATAGGCAGCAGCCACGCCCGCCTCGCGCAGTGCATCGACCTGGTCCTGCATCAGCGCGATCAACGGCGACACCACGATGCCGGTACCCTGCCGCAACAGTGCGGGAATCTGATAGCACAGCGACTTGCCGCCGCCAGTCGGCATCAGCACCAGCGCATCACCGCCCTCACTCAGGTGCTCGACCACGGCCTGCTGCTGGCCACGGAAACCGGGATAACCGAAAACGCTTTGAAGAAGATCGAGGGCAGAGGCATTCATCGGCGACATGCTAGCAAACCGGCTGGCAGCACCTGTCGGCGGGTGACGCGTGTCGTGTAGTTATTCGCCTCATTCGAGGGAGGGCGTGTCAGGCCCTGGCCGCCTGTCGTACCCGCTTACCGTGCCATCAGCGCCGATTCTCATGCATCGTCAGTCCCCGACCATGCGCCGTGCCACATGGACTTCTACCGCCCACCCGGCATCGATCCTTGCTGAACCTGCTGACTGGCCTGCACATTTTGCGCATGAATTTGAGCGGTGACCTGCGTCTGCAGCTGGTCGTGCTGCTGAATCTGCTGGATCGACTGCGCTGGCTGCGGCGACGGCTGTTTCACATCCACAACAGCCAACGGCCCTGGAGACGACGACGAAAAAAACATGTGACCACCCTGCCGGTCGAAGGTGATGTGGCCCAGGTTCTTGTCCGTGATGTTTTGCGCGTTGCAGGCAGCAGTGAACTGCAAAAGGCGGTTTTCGCCGGCTTGCGGAATGCGCTCCTTCAACTCGCTGTATAGCGCATGATGCGGGTTGTCAGGATGACGCGGATCATGGCGCGCATGGCCCGGATCGGTCGGCGTAATGGTCTGAGTGTGCGGATGCTGCGGCACAGATGTCGAATGTGCCTGCGGCTGGACCGACAATGCATCCTGTTGAAACCATTGCCCCGGATGGGTCAGCGCGTCGTAAGCTTGGCTGGCGGTATGCTTGCCTGACTCCACGCCACGAGATATGGCCTGACCTGCCGCATCCATGGCATGGCTCGCACGCTCACCCAGCGCATGAGCTTCGGCCTTTGCGCCCTGATAAACCTCGTTGATACGAATGCCGGTGTCGAGAGCACCCAAGGCCGCTGCTTCGTTACCATGCACAATCCCCTTGGCCACTTCGCTGGTCACATGCGCGCCCATTTCTACTGTGTGACGCGCCCCCTGGATTTGCCCGGCAGCGACATCCGATACCAGATGGACTGCCTTGCCGTGCAGGTGCGCTGCCTCACCCAGCACCGCACCGACCAGCGGCGCGACGGGAGAAAATGGCGTCGCATAAGCGCTGGCCGTTCGCGCACCCGAAGCCACACGCTCATCCGCGGACTGCACCATATGACCGGCCGCTCGCACCGCCCCAGCGCCGTAGTCCAAGCCAGACTTGACGCCCTCTACTGCCCGATTGTGCTCGACAACGGACTGGAGCGGTGCATCGATCGTTGCCGCATGCCATTCAGCCACCTGCTGCTGCATGTGCGGCGGTAGATTTGTCAGCATGCTGCCAATGTCGCGGCTATCCGCTCGGCGCAGTACTTCGCCTAGTTCGGCGCGCTCACTCAAGACGTCGCCACGATAATGCTCGATAGCGCCGTGGTTCCGCTCATAACGCGCTTCGTTTGCCGCGGAGAGCATCGACTCCCCCTTGCCAGGATCAGGCGCGTAGTTGCCGATGCCATGGTCACTCAGGCGCATCGCCAATAGCGGATTGGGTGCGCGGTCATGATTGCCGCTCAGATAGTGCGCTTTGCGCAGATCGGCGATATCGGCCTCCGTGGCATAAACGTGTACCGTGCCGATATGACGACTGGCTGCGCTCACAACATCGCCAGCCAGTACATGATTGACCACCTGCGCGCTATCGGGCTTGAAATCGTAGCCCAGATCGACGGCACCGTAGCTATTGAAAGTCTCAGCCTTGAGATGGTGTTTAGCGGCGGTCAGCTCGGCTAGCGTGCCACCGAGGCTGTGGCCGGTGACGGAAATATCAATGGGGTGCCCCAAAAGTGGCTCCATGTCCTTCGCTTTTGCAATTACCCGCTCTGCGAATTTTTGTGCGTCCGGCCATTGCTGATTAGTCTGATCACGAACCATTTTAAAATCCGTAACCCCATCACTTACTCGTGGCTCCGTGCCACGCTCAGCAATAACGACCTCCCCGGTACCTACGCGCTGGTATGCGGTGGCCGCATATCCGCTCGACGTGCTCACACTATCGATTACGGTATATTTATGCCCATTAATTTCTAAAGTTTTCTCCGTACCCACAAGTCCAGCACGATCCTGATAAGAATCCTTGGCCAAATATGCATTGTCTTCCGTCGTTATGGTCACGGCGAATCCTTCCTGGCAGTCAATTCAACCGAAAAATATTTGGATTTGTCTTTAGATTGCTCATAAACGGAAAGAGGAACACCAGCTGCCAGTGGCGAAGATGAGGAGGCTGAGGCAGGCGGATTGTTGTAATAAGGCTTCCACTGATACCAAATGACTGTCTTCTGCCCTGCAATTTCACCGGAATCCAGACTTCCGCCAAAATTTACATTGCGAACCTTTATATCTGGGCCCGCACTCGTCAATGCCCAATGACATACGCCAAGACCGTAATAATCTTCATCCTGGAGCAGGTCGAGATAAACGTAGCCACGGTAGGTATTCGTATTCACATGGGTAACGTCAAACGAAATGATTGGACTTGGCGATGGATTCGCACCACTGATGGGCTGCGTGGGCACACAATCTTTGTTACTAATCTCATAAGCTGCCGAGGCCGTTATCGAATCGAACGGTCCCGGCGCATCCCGAATGGTGAAAGTGATCTCGTAGCGCTCCTTCGGATGCGGATTCTTCTTCGGGTTCTTGGGATCGCCGTGAGTCATGGAACATCCTGTAGTCAAGGTCAGGGACAGTAGTAGAGCGGCTGTGATTTGTCGGAAAGTCATGAGATCACCTTACGCCATGCGCACATAAATTCGGAAACAGCGGCGCTCGTTGTATGTGATGGGAGACAAGCTTGTTCACGCCAGTCATGCCGCTACTCCTTGTACTGGTCTGTGGAGGGCATCGATGCCTCAAGTTCGCTGCACTTGATTTGCTAGTTGGGTCATTGCGCCAACCAATCCGCTTCGCGCCCATTTTCCGGCTGGATCATGTTCTTCCCACCAGCCACCTCACTTTTAGCCAGCGCTACCGTCTTGATCACCGCCGGCGCCACACTGGCGCGCTCCTTGAGCGTCTTGTCCTTGAAGAACCAGTTCTTCTTCGCACGGATTGGCTTGCAGCCTTCGTAGAAGATCAGTTCGTCGTCGGCTGGCAGTTCCTTGATCTCCTGCGGCAGGAACAGCGCGCGCTTTTCTTCGGTGTGGTTGATCGAGACCTGGTGGGTGCCTCTGCCACGACTGGTACTGCGGTGCTCCTTGCGCACAGTCTTGTAACCGAGCATTTCGCTGTATTCGTTGGCGTCACTCTGCTCGCGTGGTGCGAACACGATCTGCGCGCCGTGGTTGGTGATGAAGTTCTGCGCGTCGTTGTCGCCGTAGGCCGAGCGCAACTGAGCCCGGCTCTGCACGATGCACAGGTCGCGCACGCCGTAGCTGGCCGAGATGGAGATGCGCTTGGCCCACACGTCGACCCGGCCCATCGCGGTGAACTCGTCCATCAGCATCAGCATCTGGTATTTCAGCGCAGGCTCCTCGCCCAGTTGCTTGGTGAGGTTGGTGCCGATGACGGTACTGAAGAAGATGTTCAAGAGCTTGCTGCTCTCGTCCAGCTTGTTGGTCGGGATGATGACGTACAGCGTGGTCGGCCGCTTGCGCAGACTGCCGATGTCGATGTCAGTGGCATTGGTGGCTGCCGCCAGGATCGGACTGAGAAACTGCTGCAACGGTGCCTGCATGCTGGCGATCACGGAGGAGAAGGTCTGTTCGGCCAGCCCGCTGAGGTTGCCAAACACGGTACGCGTCTGCTGACTGACGAAGGAGTGCGCGGAGTCCTTGAGGATGGCCTGCAGCGTCTCCTTGGTACTTTGACCATCGGTGCCGCTGGAGAAGTGCAGGATGCGTTCGAGACTAGGGAAGTGCTCGTCGGTGTTGGGGTCCATGCCCGGGTAGCCCGTGCGGCCCCGATGGTCCCAGGCCTCGAACAGGTAGGAGGCGAAGGCGGTGAACGCGGCCCGGCTCTGACTTGTCCAGAACGGGTCCTTGCCCTGCTCGTCCGGATACAGGATGGCGGCAATGGTCTGCAGTTCGCCGATGCGCTTGCCCGGGTCCATCCCCGCCAGTGGGGTCAGCGGATTGAAGCGATGGGTGTGCCCCGCCTCGTCATAAGGCGCCCACACGCGGATGGCGTGGCCCTGCGCCTGGCGCCAGCCGCTGGTGGCCTTGTACAGCTCGCCTTTCAGGTCGAGCACGACCACCGATTCCTGGTAGGACAGCAGCACCGGGATGGCGATGCTGGTGGTCTTGCCGGAGCGGGTGGGACTGATGGCGATGACGTGCTGGGCACCGCCCAGCCACAGGTACTGGCCCTTGTACTTGCCGAGCAGGATGCTCTGCGGCGTCTGCTTGAGCAGGCCGGATTTTTTCAGATCGGAAAGTCCAGCAAAGCTGGCATCGCCGTGCAGGGATTCGGGTTTGGACCGAAACAGCGGGATCAGCAGACCGAGCCACGCCAGCAGCGACAGACCGAAACCGACGAAACCACTGAGCTTGATCTTGGCGGCGTACGGCGTGACCTGCGGCAGGTCCATCGTCTGCACGTACTGCCACCACATGTTCCAGGCCACCGGCACATGCTGCAGGCCGAGGAAGAACACCACGAGGTAGTTGCAGAGAAACCAGCCGCCCACCAGCGCCGCCAACAACCATACCAACGCAAAAACCAGCCTTCCTGTGCTCATTCACTGCCTCCATAGCGTGCGAAGTTCGATGCTCGTGTCCCCGTCACAGCCTGTCAATGCGGAGCGCTATTTACCGATGCCTTGCAGGGTGGCTTTCAGCCCCAGACCGTACCGCTTGCGCCACCGACGGGCCATCATTGGCCCGCAGGATGCCAGTCAAACTGTGACCTGGATCACCGACCCACACGGGGATGACTCAAGGAACAGTGACTCGTCCAGAACAGTCAGGACGAAAGCCATCAACCTCCTGGCATGCCCCATAGCTCGTGGTCCAGATCCCCGTCCATCCCGAATCGCGACAGCGGCACCCGTCCGTTCTTCACCTCGACGCCTTCCGCGCGCAGCAATCGTGACTGCTCGCGCAGCCCCCGGCTGCCGGCGGAAAACGCGATCTGCCCGCTGGAGCGCAGTACGCGGTACCACGGCAACTGCATGCCTTCGGGAACCTCGCCCAGCAGCCTGCCGACGAGCCGCGCCCGACCGGGCAAGCCGGCGCGGGCGGCTATGGCGCCATAGCTGGCAACCCGGCCGCGGGGAATCGCGGCGATGGCGGCGTAAATACGGGTGGCTGGATCGTTCATGACGGGCGCGACTTGGACACGAAGTCGTGTCAGAGTAACAGCGCTTTCTCGCAGCCACGGAAGTCGCACCATGCGCCACTTCGAAGCCGTGCGTTCCCACATCGGCAGCCAGCACGAGCTGCGCCACAACGATCCCTACCTGATCAGCTTCGACCTGAAACTGGCGAACGATCGCCATCAAGGCATCTATCTGGCCGAACTCGAGGATGAGTCGGGGCGCCGCTACCTGCGCATCTCCACCCCGATCGGTCCGCTGGCCGGCACCGACCCCAGCCGCTGCCTGCGCTTCAACTGGCAGCAGCGCACCGGCTTTCTCGCCGTCGCCGACCTGGACGGCTCACCCTACCTGCACCTGTGCGAAAACCGCCCGTACGAATTTCTCGACGCGACGGAACTGCAACGCGTGGTGGGCGAACTGGGCACGCTGGGCGACCAGCTGGAACAGATCGTCGTCAGCGGCGGCGACGCACTCTGAGCTTCGCCTACCAGGCTTTCCCTGCCGCCCGCACCAGCCCATAGGCCAACAGCGCGGTGACCGGCAGGGTCAGGATCCACGCCCACACCATGCGCTCCACCACCGACCAGCGGATCGCGTTGAAGCGCTTGGCTGCGCCCACGCCCATGATCGAGGCGGACACGTTATGCGTGGTCGACACCGGGATGCCGAATGCCGAGGCGGTGAGGATGACGATCGCCGAGCTGGTTTCGGCAGCGAAACCGTTGATCGGATGCAGCTTGACCATCTTGTGGCCCAGCGTCTTGATGATGCGCCAGCCACCACCGGCCGTACCGGCGGCCATGGTCAGCGCGCACACCACCTTCACCCAGACCGGAATGACGAAGCCGCCGGCGGTGTTCTCGGCGATCTTCATGAATCCCAGCCACTGCGGCAGCTGGTCGAACTGATGCGCGGCGGTGCCGCCGGCCAGCGCCAGCGCAATGATGCCCATGCTTTTCTGCGCGTCGTTCATGCCGTGCGCCACGCCCATCGCGGTAGCCGAGACAATCTGTGCCTTGCCGAAAAAGGAGTTGACGAACGGCGTGCGCCCGAACCGGCGCGACCAGCCATGCCGGTTGGCGAACCACGCCAGCAGCGCGTACAGCGAACCCATCAGCGCGAAGCTGATGACGAAACCGCCTACCGGTGACAGCACCATCGGAATGATCACCTTGGGGATCACGCCATGCCCGGTAATCCAGTTGCCCTGCACCCAGATCACCGAACCGAAATCGTTGCTGGACGCCGCCAGCGCGGCGCCGACCAGCGAACCGACCAGCGCATGGCTGGAACTGGACGGCAGACCCAGCCACCAGGTGATCAGGTTCCACACGATCGCCGCCAGCAAGGCGCAGATCACCAGTTGCGGACCCACGTCGACCACCCCGGTATTGATCAAGCCCGAGGCGATCGTGGCCGCCACCGCGGTACCCAGCAACGCACCGAACAGGTTGGTCACCGCCGCCAGCAGCACCGCTTGACCCGGCGTGAGCACCTTGGTGGCCACCACCGTGGCAATCGAATTGGCGGTGTCGTGGAAGCCGTTGATATAGGTAAAGGCCAGTGCGATCAGCACTTCCGCCACGACCAGGCTGAGGCTCATGCCTGATCTCCGGCGGCGAGCGGCTCAGCCCGAGGGAGTGTCCAGGCCACGACCGGGCAACATGCGAGAAAAGGGATCACGGTGGAGCCCTCAGGAGTTCTTCAGTACGATCGAATAGACGATGTTGCCGACGTCGCGGCACTTGTCGATGGCCTTCTCGATCAACTCGAACAGATCCTTCGCCAGCACGGCACGCATCACGTCGCCGCCCTCGACATACAAGGTGCGATACGGCGATAGCAGCATGCGGTCGCCTTCCGATTCCAGCGCCTGCAGTCGGTCCTGCAGTTTCTTCACCCGGTCGATGCGTAAGCCGCGGCGCAGCTCGCCGATCATCTCGACAACCACTTCGCTGGAGCGCTCCAGCACCAGCGCACGCTGGGCGAAATCCACCCCGCCGAGGCGCTCGGCCACGATCTCGTAGCGTTCGGCGAACTTCTCGATCGTCTTGGGGATCTTGTACAGCGCCGAATTCAGCGCCTCGATGTCCTCGCGATCGAGCGCGGTGACGAACGTGTTCACCAGCCCCTCGCTGATCTGCGCCGCCAGCTCCTTTTCGCGCGCGCGGGTGGCGGTAAAAGCTGCCATCACCGAACCCTGGCCGGGCTTGTTCAACAGCTCATGCAGGGCCTTGGCGCTCTCGCAGACAGTAGCGGCGCTCTGTTCGAGCAGACCGTAGAACTTGTCGCCTTTGCCGAAAATCGTCTGCAGTGAAAACATGCGGATCATGCCTGAAGGAGCGAAATGACAGGCATGTTACAGGACTGCCGTGCGGCCCCGCACCACCGCTGGCGTGAAGTGCAGGCCCGGCTGCCCTTACACTGCGTCACATGGCCCACCTATCATCGCCGCGATGCTGACCGAAATCGCGTTCGTCCTTGTCCTGTCCCTGTGCAACGGCTTCTTCGCGCTATCGGAGATGGCACTCGTCGCCTCGCGCAAGAGCCGCCTCAAGCAGATGGCGAAAACCAGCCGTGGCGCCGCGCTGGCCCTGCGCCACGCCGAGGCTCCGGAACACTTCCTGTCCACCATCCAGGTCGGCATCACCCTGCTGATGCTGGCTACCGGCGCGATCGCCGGCGATGCGCTCGGCGGCCATATCGCCGATGCGCTGCATGACGAACAGCTGGCGTGGCTGGCGCCGTATACGCGGATCGTCGGCATCCTGCTGGGCTTTGTGCTGATCTCGTTCATCCAGATCGTGATCGGCGAGCTGGTGCCAAAGCGGCTGGCGCTGTCTGCGCCGGAACGGTTCTCGTCGTATGCAGCGATCCCGATGTTGCTGCTGTCGCGCCTGACGCTGCCATTCGTGTGGTTGCTGAACGTGTCGAGCAACGGGCTGCTGCGGCTGCTGCGGGTCAGGCAGCACGGCCAGGGCGTGGTCACCGAAGAAGAGATCCGCCTGCTGGTGGCCGAGAGCGCCGAGCAGGGCGTGCTCGACCCGGACGAGCACAACATGGTCAACCGCGTGCTGCGCCTGGGTGACCGCACGGTGGACAGCGTGATGACGCCGCGCATGCGCATCGCGTGGCTGGACATGGCCGCCACGCGCGAGGAAAACGTTGCGGTGATGCGGGAAACCCCGTATTCGCGTTATCCCGTGTACCGCGGCGACGAGAGCGAGGTGGTCGGCGTGGTCGAGGTCAAACGCCTGCTGCACAGTTTTGCCGAAGGCAGGCCGGAGCTGTTCGACCATCTATCGAAACCGCTGTTCGTGCCGGCGACGGCGCGTGCGTTGGATCTGCTGGAAGAATTTCGCGATGCCGAGACGCCGCTGGCGCTGGTGGTCGACGAATACGGCGACATCGAAGGCGTGGTCACCGTCAACGACCTGCTGGCCGCGGTGGTCGGTGCCAGCCAGATCGGCCATGCCGGCGACGACGAGGACGCGCCGATCGTGCAACGCGCAGACGGCAGCTGGCTGATCGATGGCAGCCTGTCCACCGACGACCTGCGCGAACTGCTGCAGGTCGGCGAGCTGCCCGGTGAGGACGAACACGATTTCCGCACCGTCGCCGGCATGGTGATGACCGCGCTCGGCCACATTCCGCAAACCGGTGAAGTGTTCGCCTGGCACGGCATCCGCTTCGAAGTGGTCGACCTCGACGGCGCCCGCATCGACAAGCTGCTGGTCACCCCGGCGCCGTCGCTGGAACTGTCGGACGACGAGCAGTAGGTTTCAGCCCGTTTCGCCGCCGCCCAAATCGCAACGTGTAGGTGCGCACCCTGTGCGCGATACTTCTGCAC
>JBOHYM010000069.1:0-64635 GCA_050737735.1 Rhodanobacter sp.
CACACAATTCACCTGCGCACACTGTCAAAGATCGGTCGCTTGCAGTCCGTTTCCAGTCTGCACCCCAAGACGTTTCGTCCTAGGTGAGCCGCCCATTCTACATCGCTTTTGGAGACCGTCAACACCCGTGATGAAGAAATTTTTCGTCGTCGGTTGTTGCGGAGACCTTCGCGATGGGCATCTCGTCGAAGGGGGACGAATCATAGCGCCGTGACGTGGATCTGGGAAGAGGCACGAGCACTTTCCTGTCATGAAAGGTGTGTGCGGCGGCAACGCTACACTTTCATCCACCTGATGATGAGCGCCCACGATGAAGCGAATGCTCGCACCCCTGTTGTTTCTGCTGGCCGGCTGCGCCAACCCGGTTTCCGCGAATCATGCATCACCCGCCGTGGAGCTGCACGGACAGCACTTTACGATTGAACTGGCCACGAACGACGCCAACCGCGAGCACGGCCTGATGATGCGCACCACACTTCCTGCCGATCACGGCATGCTGTTTGTGTTCCCCGATACGGCGCCACGGAGGTTCTGGATGAAGAACACGCTGATCCCGCTCGACATCCTGTATTTAGACGCGGATCGCCGGTTGATCTCGATGCAGCTGGAGGTGCCCCCGTGCAAGGCCGATCCGTGCCCGACTTACCCGAGCAGCGGGCCTGCCCGTTACGTGCTGGAACTCTCGGCCGGAACCGCGGCACGCATCGGGGCAAAAGTGGCCGACGAGCTGAAAATCGCAGGCGACGTGGGAACGGTGCGCTGAGCGGTCGTTCCCGGCTGATCCAGCAGGCCGACGCGGTAGGGAATGAGCGCTTCGGGACGCAGGCTTTCCAGGGCGTCCCAATCGTCTTCGAACGGAATAAACTGCGGCATGAGTGATGTCCCTAAGTGTGATGCGTGAACTGATCGCGCAGGAACATCAGAGCAGGCGGCCCGGTCAATGCGCTGACATGATCGGGCCATTTGCGGGCAGAACAGGGGCCTCAGTCGATCTCAATCATCTCGAAATCGTCCTTGGTGGTACCGCAGTCCGGGCAGGTCCAGGTGTCGGGCACATCTTCCCAGCGCGTTCCGGCAGCGATGCCCTCGTCAGGCACGCCCACAGCTTCGTCATAGATATAGCCGCAGACGACGCACATCCATTTGCGCAAAGCTGCGGTTTCGGTGGAACTCTGGCTCATGATCGGACTTCTTTGCTCAAGGTTGAATGTTGCATTCTCGCAACTCGCCCGACAATGCGAAAGCATGGCGACATCACCGGACGCCTCTCCACATACGTGAGACCCGCACTTGAAACAGTCCACACCACTGGCCGGACACGGCCTGTATGTCATTACCGACGGCCCGCGCCCCGACCTGCTGGATGCCGTTGCGCAGGCACTGGCCGGTGGTGCAAGGCTCCTGCAGTACCGCGACAAGGGTGCTGATGCGGCACGGCGCCATGCCGAGGCCGCAGCGCTCAGGCAGCTGTGCACAACCCATGCTGTACCGCTGATCATCAACGATGACGTCGCCCTGGCGCGTGCCGTGGCGGCGGACGGCGTGCACCTGGGCAAGGATGACGGGAACATCGGCGCCGCGCGTGCCGTGTTGGGCGAACACGCGATCATCGGCATGTCGTGCTACGACTCGCTGGAACGCGCGCAGGCGGCGGCACGCGCAGGCGCGAGCTATATCGCCTTCGGTGCGTTTTTCCCCTCGCCGACCAAGCCGCTGGCACCCCGCGCCGCACTGGATCTGCTGAGGCAAAGCGCCGCGCTCGGCGTGCCGCGGGTGGCGATCGGTGGCATCACGCCGGACAATGGCGGTTTACTGGTGGAAGCAGGCGCGGACTACCTCGCCGTGATTTCTGCCGTATTCGGCGCCGCCGACATTCGTGCCGCCGCACAACGCTTCGCCCACCTTTACCCCTCCGACTGAGAATCCGACGATGAGCAACCACGAACTCTTCCAGCGCGCGCAGAAGCTGATGCCCGGCGGCGTGAACTCGCCGGTGCGCGCGTTCAAGTCGGTCGGTGGGGATCCGTTCTTCACCGCGCGGGCCGACGGCGCTTACCTGTGGGACGTGGAAGGCACTCGTTACATCGACTACGTCGGTTCATGGGGCCCGATGATCGTTGGCCACAATCACCCCGCTGTGCGCGAAGCAGTTGAGTGTGCAGTCAAGAACGGCCTGTCGTTCGGCACCCCCTGCGCGGCCGAGGTGACCATGGCCGAGACGATCACGCGACTGATCCCGTCGATCGAGATGGTGCGCATGGTCAACTCCGGCACCGAAGCGACGATGTCGGCGATCCGTCTCGCCCGTGGCGCCACCGGGCGCAGCAAGATCGTGAAGTTCGAGGGTTGCTACCACGGCCACGGCGACAGCTTTCTGGTGAAGGCCGGCTCGGGTGCCTTGACGTTCGGCGTACCGACTTCGCCGGGCGTGCCGAAAGCGAATGCCGATCTCACGCTCACCCTGCCCTACAACGATCTTGATGCCGCCAAGGCACTATTCGCCGAACAAGGTGCCGATATCGCCGGCCTGATCATCGAACCGGTGGCCGGCAACATGAACTGCATTCCGCCGAAGGACGGCTACCTGCAAGGGCTGCGCGAGCTGTGCACGCAGCACGGTGCGCTGCTGATTTTCGACGAAGTGATGACCGGCTTCCGCGTCGCGCTCGGTGGCGCGCAAGCGTATTACGGCGTGACGCCCGACCTGACCACGTTCGGCAAGATCATCGGCGGTGGCATGCCGGTAGGCGCCTACGGTGGGCGGCGCGACCTGATGGAACAGATCGCACCAGCCGGTCCGATCTATCAGGCCGGCACGCTGAGCGGAAATCCGGTGGCAATGGCGGCCGGCCTGGCCATGCTGGAACTGGTCCAGGCGCCGGGCTTCCACGAAAAGCTCGCTGCACGCACACGCCTGCTGACCGACGGTTTTCAGTCCGTGGCCGACGGCGAGGGTGTCGCGTTCAGTACGAATCGTGTCGGCGGCATGTTCGGGCTGTTCTTCACTGCCGAAAAAGTGGCGACCTACGCACAGGCGACGGCGGCAGATACCGCACTGTTCAACCGCTTCTTCCACGGCATGCTGAAACGTGGCGTGTACCTGGCACCATCGGCGTTCGAGGCCGGCTTCATGTCCAGCGCACACAGCGATCAGGACATCGCCGACACGCTGGAAGCGGCACGGGGCGCACTGCGCGAGGCTAAGGGCTGATCACCACTGGCCGGTGTTGGGCATCGACGTCCACGGCTCCTGCGGCGGCAGATGCCCGTCCTGCAGCAGCTCGATCGAGATCAGGTCAGGCGACCGCACGAACGCCATGTGGCCATCGCGCGGCGGGCGATGGATGATGCAGCCCATCGCCTGCAGGCGTGCACAAGTCGCGTAGATGTCCTCGACGCGGAACGCGAGGTGGCCGAAGTTGCGCGCGGAACCGTAATCCTCCTGCGAACCCCAGTTGTGGGTCAGCTCGATTTCCGCCTCGGGGCTGTCCGCTGCGGACAGGAACACCAGCGTGTACTTGCCCTCGGGGACATCCGTGCGGCGCACTTCGCGCAGGCCAAGGCCTTCGCAGTAGAACCGTAACGAGGCGTCAAGATCACGCACGCGCACCATGCTGTGCAGGTATTTCATCGGTCATGCTCCTGATGGCAGTGGCGGTCCTCAGGCCGCCGCGAAATCGTTCAATGCTGCGCGCAGGCGTGTGAGTCCTTCCGTCAGCTCGTCATCGGTAATCGTCAACGGCGGTACGAAGCGCAGCACGTCGGGGCCAGCCTGCAACAACAGCAGGCCGTGCACCGCGGCATGATCGAGGATCTCGCCCGCCCGGCCCTTGTATGCATCGGCCAGCACCGCACCAATCATCAGGCCACGCCCGCGCACCTCGATGAACAGGTTCAGCTCGTGATTGATGCGCGCCAGTCCTGCCTGCAAGCCGTTCGCCTGCCGCTCCACATTCATCAGCACGGCGGGTGAAGCGAGTTTGGCCAGCGCGACGCGAGCGACCGCGGCAGCCATCGGATTGCCGCCGAACGTAGTGCCGTGCGCGCCGTATTGCATCACCTCGGCCACTTTCGGGCCAGCCAGCATCGCGCCGATCGGGAAGCCGCAGCCGAGCGCCTTGGCCAGCGTCACGATATCCGGCACGACGCCGTCCTGCACATGCGCGAACAGCGTGCCGGTGCGACCCATGCCGCACTGGATCTCGTCCAGTACAAGCAGCGCGTCGTGCGCGTCGCACAGCTCGCGCACGCGCCTGAGGAAGTCCGGGGTGGCCGGCAGCACACCGCCCTCACCCTGCACCGGCTCCAGCATCACCGCGGCGATGTCGCCTTGCGCGAATGCCACCTCCAGCGCCGTGGCATCGTTGAAATCCAGATAGCGGAAACCACCCGGCAACGGTTCGTAACCTTCCTGGTATTTCGGCTGCGCGGTGGCGGTGACTGTGGCCAGCGTGCGGCCGTGGAACGAGCCGCGGAACGTGATGATCACCCGCTGCTCCGGCGCACGTCCCTTCGATGCAGCCCACTTGCGCACCAGCTTGATCGCCGCCTCGTTCGCCTCGGCGCCGGAGTTGCACAGGAACACGCGCTCGGCAAACTCCGCAGCGTTGACCAGCTCCTCGGCCAGGCGCAGCGGCGGCTCGGTATAGAACACGTTGCTGCTGTGCCACAGCTTGTGTGCCTGCGCGATCAGCGCGGCGAGCAGATCCGGATCCTGGTGGCCCAGCGCATTCACCGCGATGCCGGCGCCGAAGTCGATGTAGTCACGGCCTTCGGTATCCCACACCCGCGCGCCTTGGCCGTGGTCCAGCACCAGCTCGCGGGGCCGATATACCGGCAACCAGTAGCGCCTGCCGAGATCAACCAGGCTGGATGGGGACGAGGCTTGCGACTGCATGACGTGCTCCGGGCATCGCCGCCTGGGCGATGTCGTCAAAGTAGGGTGAGGGTGCTGCGCATCCTAGCCCAGCGAAATCCCGCAGCACCAGTCATCTGCAGATCGCGACGCCAGGCAGCGTGGCATGGGACGATTCCTGCTGCTTCGGTGCCGGTGTGGCATTCACCTTCAGCGAGCGTGAAGGCGACCTATGCACTCCCGCCGCACATGATCCTGGTGACGATGCGGGGCCTAGCCTGGCGCCGGACGCGCCGAATGGCACGCTGAACTTCAGAACTCCCTATACGCTCTGCGTCACCGGCGACGGATGGTTGTTCACGCCACCGACCGTCGGCCACTCCACGAACCTGCCGTTTCCACGCAATTCGCCCAGAGCCACCTTGTGCTTCTTGCACAGACGGTAGACGGTCACCCGTGACACCTTGAGGCGACGCGCGCATTCGCTGATGTTGAAACGAGCTTCACGCAGGCAGGTCACCACGGCCTCGCGCTCGGCCGCTACGCGCGACAGCCCGAGACTGGAACGATCCGCAGACGGTGGCACATGCTGCAGATCCAGATCGGCTGCATTGATCAGCGAACTTTCGGTCATCACCGCCGCCCGCTGCACGCAATTGATCAGCTCGCGTACGTTGCCGGGCCACGCAAATCCGCGCAGCGCCTGTCGCGCGTCGCTGCTGAACCCACGGACACGGCCACCATGCTGCTCATGGAATGCATCGAGAAAATACTGGGCGAGTGCTTCGATATCACCCTCGCGTTCTCGCAATGCCGGCACACGCAGGCGCAGCACATTGAGTCGGTAATACAGATCTTCGCGGAAGGAGCCGTGCGCCACCGCCTTTTCCAGATCCACATGGGTCGCAGCCAGCACGCGCACGTCCAGCTTGATCAGCTGACTGGAGCCGACCCGCTCCAGCGTACCCTCCTGCAGCAGGCGCAACAGGCTGGTCTGCGCGTCCAGCGGCAGATCGCCAACCTCATCGAGGAAGACCATACCCCCGGTAGCCACCTCGAAATGACCGATGCGCCGCGCATTGGCGCCGGTAAAGGCACCACGCTCGTGACCGAACAGCTCGGACTGCACCAGATTCGGCGGCAGCGCCCCGCAATTGATGGCCACGAATGGCCGTTCGCGACGTGCCGACAACCGGTGCAGCGCACGCGCCAGCACTTCCTTGCCGGCACCCGTCTCGCCCGTGATCAGCACCGGCAGATCCACCAATGCGAATTTTTGCAGGCTGGCCACGACTGCGCGCATCGCTGGGCTACGCGCGCTGATGATTCCGGAAATGTCCGCTTCCATCACCGGCGACGGGGTGACGACGAACTTCATCAACGTATCGATCAGGCGCTGCATATCCACCGGCGCCGTAAAGAACTCGACGCTGGCCTGCAGAATGCGCTCCACCTCCGCCGTGTGCGCGGCCGTCTCCGGGGAAACCAGCGCGAGCCAGGGCAGCCACGGATGCCTGGCCATCACCTGCCCCATCGACCGCGCCGTATCGGTACCGCCCCGGCGCAGATCGGCCATCGCCACCACAATATCGCCGCGCCGCATGCCGATGCCATCCTGCAGCCGGGCGTCGGCCACTCGCGTATGCCAGCCCGCTTGCGCCAGAAGCGCGCGCTCCTCATCTCCAGAATGACCGAACCAGACGACGCAGCGCCGGGGCGCTTCTATGCTAGTCATGGAGATACCCCTTACCCTTCCAGGGTCACTGACCGCAGCTCGGATGAAACGCCAGGACAGCCGTCGCCTCCCGGCAACTCCGCAACCGCCATCAGATGCAGCCGTGGAGGTGATGCATTTGCGAGTTATATACTCCGTCTGCACAGCAAGTCCATGACAAAACGGCATTTTTTTGCCGCAAGTAACCACTCCATACGATGTATGGCTTGCGCAGGAATTGACAGGCGCGGCCGTTACCTGTCAGAAATTTCGCAAGATTTCACGACGCTCAATCCAGGAAAAGATCCGGCAACAGCGGCGCGCCTGGCTGCATCGCATAGATATCGAAATTGCGGATCCCGAGGTCACGCAGAACCTCCTCGTCGATGGCGAAGTGGCCGCTGTAGTCGCGCGCCGGGCGAGTCAGGATGGCGTGCGCGGCATCGGCGACGATCTCGGGTTTGCGGCAATGCTCCGGCTTCACGCCATCGATCATCGCGATGGCTGCGGTGGCGATTACCGTGCGCGGCCACAAGGCATTCACAGCGATGCCGAGCGGGGCAAACTCAGCACTCATGCCGAGCACACACAGGCTCATGCCGTACTTGGCGATGGTGTAAGCGGTATGCGGCGCAAACCATTTCGGGTCGAGGTTCGGCGGTGGCGACAGCATCAGCACATGCGGATTCGCCGCCTGCTTCAGATACGGCAGGCAGCTCTGGGTGACCAGGAAAGTGCCGCGGGTATTGACCTGGTGCATCAGGTCGTAGCGTTTCATCGGCGTATCGGCGGTGTCGGCCAGCCAGATCGCGCTGGCATTGTTGATGACGATGTCGATGCCACCGAAATGTTCGGCCGCCTGCGCCGCCGCAACACGTACCTGCTCCTCTTCGCGGATATCGACCTGCAGTGCCAGCGCCCTGCCACCAGCCGCCTCGACCGCGGCGGCGGCGGTATGAATGGTGCCGGGCAGCTTCGGATTCGGCACGCCGCTCTTGGCCGCGATCACCACATTCGCTCCATCACGTGCGGCGCGCAGCGCGATCGCCAGGCCGATGCCACGCGAGGCACCGGTAATGAACAAGGTCTTGCCGGCCAGGGTACCCATGCGCATCGACTCCATCAGGAAATACCAGTTCAAAGCCCGCTCAGTCTAGCGGCTGCCGGCTCATGGCTTCTGGAAGCGCGGCAGGATGTCGCGCAATTCCTCCAGCCGCAGGATCGGGTCATTCAACTCGAGCATGTGCTGCTGCTCGTGCGCATCCAGCGGCAGCAACTCGGCCAGGCGCAAGCCCAGCCAGCTGGCGTCGTCATAGGCGCTACGCGGAGCGAGTCGCCAATGCGGCGCCATCGTCTCGATCAGCCGTTCGAGAATGCTTTGCAGCAACGCGAATTCCACCGGCACCGGCAGTTCCGGTTCCACCGGCCAGACCGCCACGTCGCCGCGCAACAGTCCATCGGCGCGTACCCGGCTGCGCGCGACCCGGAAGCGCGAACCACCCTCGGCAACGATACCGAGCAGGCCGTCCTCGCCACGGTGGAAATCACTGATCCGCGCGATCGTGCCGATCGCCGCCGGAATCGCCGGTGCATCCGCCTCGCGCCCTTCCAGGATCAGACACACGCCGAAGCCGGTGTCATGACGTGTGCACTCGCGCACGAGGTCGAGATAACGTGGTTCGAAGATGCGCAACTGCAGCTGGCCGCCAGGAAACAGCACGGAGGCCAGCGGGAACAGAGGTATCTCGATGAGCGGCGACTGGGCGGCCATGGGGCGAGTGTAACGAGTGCCACAAATCTGGTCAGCGGCAGCGCTCGTCAGGCCTGCCGCAGGCTCTCGACGAAACGTCGCGGCGCCGCCTCGAAGCCACCGTTGGACATGAAGATCACCTGGTCACCCGGCCGCGCCTGCGTGCGCAGCGCCTCGATCAACGCATCCACCGTCGGCGCGGTATGGCCGCGCCCACCCAGCGCGGCGGTGACATGGCCGGCATCCCATGGCAGCTCGGGACGATGCAGGAATACCACGCCGTCAGCGTCAGCCAGTGAGGGTGCCAAGGCCTCGGCATGCGCGCCCTGCCGCATCGAGTTGGAACGTGGCTCCAGCGCAACCAGGATGCGTGCCGTGCCGACCTTCGCGCGCAGCCCGGCCAGCGTGGTGGCGATTGCAGTGGGGTGATGGGCGAAATCGTCGTAGACGCGCACACCGTTCACTTCGCCGACCAACTCCATGCGTCGCTTGACGCTCTCGAATGTGGCGAACGCGGGCAGCAAGGCGAGCGGATCGGCACCCGCGGCGGCGGCCGCAGCCAGCGCAGCCAGTGCATTCATCACGCTGTGATTGCCGAGCAGCGACCAGCGCACTTCGCCGATCAGCTCGCCGCGGCGATGCACGGTAAACGCCGAGCCATCAGCCTCGGCGAGAGTGGCCTGCCAGTCGCCGCGACCGATGCCAAAGGTTTCCACCGGCGTCCAGCAGCCCATCGCCAGCACTTCGGCCAGGCGATCATCCGCCGCATTCACGATCAGCCGGCCATTGCCCGGCACCGTGCGCACCAGATGATGGAACTGGCGCTGGATCGCCGCTACGTCGGGGAAGATGTCCGCGTGGTCGTATTCGAGGTTGTTGAGGATCGCGATACGCGGACGGTAATGTACGAACTTCGAGCGCTTGTCGAAGAACGCGGTGTCGTACTCGTCCGCCTCGATCACGAACGGCTTGCCTTGCCCGAGCCGGGCCGACACGCCGAAGTTGCCCGGCACGCCGCCGACCAAAAACCCTGGCGCAAGGTCGGCCTGCTCTCTTGAGGCATGTTCGAGCAGATGCGCCAGCAGACTGGTGGTGGTGGTCTTGCCATGGGTGCCGGCCACCGCCAGCACCTCGCGCCCGGCCAGCACGGTCTCGCCCAGCCATTGCGGGCCGGAGATGTAACGCAGCTGCGCATCGAGCATGTATTCCACGGCGGGGTTGCCGCGGGTCATCGCGTTGCCGACGACGACAAGATCCGGTGAAGGCTGAAGATGCCCGGCCGCATAGCCACTCATCAATGCGATGCCGAGCGCTTCGAGTTGAGTGCTCATCGGCGGATAGACGTTGGCGTCGGAGCCTTCGACCGTATGGCCCAGTTCGCGCGCCAATGCGGCGACACCGCCCATGAAGGTGCCGCAGATGCCGAGGATATGCATACGCATGCTGGAAGGGATTCCTTGAACGCCGCTCCCTATCGAGAGGGAGCGACATGGGCTCAGCCGTTCGCGGCCGCCGATTCTTGCTGGAGTGCACGCTTGACCCGCGCCGTGACGTCGCCCAGCTCACCGACACCATCGACCACCTGCAGCTTGCCGCGCCGGGCGTAGAAGTCGGCCACCGGTGCGGTCTGTTCGGCATAGATCGCCAGACGCTTGCGCACCGTGTCCGGATTGTCGTCGGCACGGCCTTCGGCCTTGAAGCGGATCTCGCAGCGGCTGATGATCGTCTCGTTCGGCACATCGAGCTGCACCACGGCATCCAGCGGCTGGCCGAGCTTGGCCAGCAGGTGATCGAGCGCGTCGGCCTGAGCGAGATTGCGCGGATAGCCGTCAAGAATGAAACCTGCCCTGGCGTCGTCCTGCGACAGGCGCTCCTCCAGCATGCCGAGCAGGATGTCGTCGGAGACCAGCTGGCCCGCGTCCATCACCGCCTTGGCCTTGAGTCCCATCGCGGTGCCCGCCGCCACCGCGGCGCGCAGCATGTCCCCGGTCGAGATATGCGGCACGCCCAGTTCCGTCTTCAGCCGGGCAGCCTGCGTACCTTTGCCCGAGCCGGGCGCACCAAGTAGGACGAGTCGCATAATGCTCCACAAGTTTGGCGGGCTGCCGCACACTGCAGCAGTCCGCCAGATTCCCAGAATTGGCTGTCAAATTAGCCGCTGCACCCGGTGCCGTCAAACGGAGACCATCACCTCCCGTAGCCAAGTGCTTGTTGTCGCAAAAGTTTGCTGTTTGACCGCCAGCTCCATGCCGCCACCTGATCGAGGATCCCCATGAGTCCGAACCGCCGCCCATCCGCCACCGTTGGCAATCTGTTGTACGCCCAGTCCGGTGGTGTCACCGCCGTGATCAACGCCACGGCTGCCGGCGTGATCGAGGCCGCCCGCGCCAGGGGCGTGAAGGTGTACGCCGCGCGCAACGGCATCCTCGGTGCGCTGCGCGAGGAGCTTATCGATACCTCGAAGGAATCGGCCGCGGCGATCACCGCCCTGCGCCACACCCCCGGCGGCGCGTTCGGCTCGTGCCGCTACAAACTGAAGTCGCTGGAGGACAACCGTGCCGAATACGCACGGCTGATCGAGGTGTTCCGCGCTCACGACATTCGCTGGTTCCTCTACAACGGCGGCAACGATTCGGCCGATACCGCGCTGAAGATCTCGCAGCTGGGCAAGGCGATGAACTACGACATCCGCTGCATCGGTGTGCCGAAGACGGTGGACAACGACCTTGCCGTCACCGACTGCTGCCCCGGCTTCGGCTCGGTGGCGAAGTACGTCGCTATCTCCACGCTGGAGGCGAGCCTCGACGTGGCCTCGATGGCCGAGACCTCGACCAAGGTGTTCATCCTCGAAGTGATGGGGCGTCACGCGGGCTGGATCGCCGCCGCCGCTGGCCTCGCTGGAGAAGGTGCAGATGCGCCGCCGCACATCATCCTGTTCCCGGAAAACGTGTTCGACGAAGCCGCCTTCCTCGCCAAGGTGAAGGCCACCGTGGAACGCGTGGGCTGGTGCACCGTGGTGGCCTCCGAAGGAGTGCGCAATGCGGCAGGCCAGTTCCTTGCGGAGGCAGGTACCCGCGATGCGTTCGGCCACGCGCAGCTCGGCGGTGTAGCGCCGGTACTGGCGGCGCTGGTGAAGGAGAAGCTCGGCTACAAATACCACTGGGCGCTGCCCGATTACCTGCAGCGCTCCGCGCGGCATGCCGCGTCGAAGGTGGATGCGGAGCAGGCCTTCGCGGTCGGCAAGGCCGCGGTCGAGTACGCGCTGGCCGGCATGAATGCGGTGATGCCGGTGGTCGTGCGCAGCAGCGACGCACCCTATCGCTGGAAGATCGAGCCGGCGCCGCTGGCAAAGATCGCCAACCGCGAGAAGAAGATGCCAAAGAACTTCATCAGTCGCGACGGTTTTGGCATCACCGCCGCCGCACGCCGTTATCTGGCGCCGCTGATCCAGGGCGAGGCGCCACTGCCCTACGGCAAGAATGGCCTGCCGCGCTATGTGCAGCTGAAGAACATTGCGGTGGCGAAGAAGCTGCCGGCCTTTCAGCGCTGAAGCGTAAATCTGTGCGATACATCCCAACCAGCTGAGCCCGGCCTGAAGCCAGTGCGGCTCAGCTGCCTTGCGTTCAGTCGCACGTTCTTACGATTCCTCCAGCCCGAGTCGATCGCCGCGCCGTTGCGGCCACGACCCTCGTGGAGGAGACCATGATGAAACTCATCAGCCGCCTGCTCATTGCCGCCGCCCTGCTCACCACCGGCAGCCTGGCGCTGGCCGCCCCCGATCGCAACGATCATGGCCGCCATGATCGTGACAACCACGGACACAACCGCGGCCACGACGATCACCGCAAGCATGGCAACGACCATCGTCGCTACGGCTATCACGATGGTGGCCCGCGCAACTACGGACGTCCGCACTGGCAACGTGGTCACCGCTACAGCGGTCCGACCTACGTCGTGCGCAACTACGGCCATTACCGCCTGCGCCAACCGCCGCGCGGTTACCACTGGGTACGCGCGAACAATGATTTCCTGCTGGTCGCCGTCGCCACCGGCATCATTCTGGATGTCGCGCTGCATTGATCCTGCATCGACACGAATGATCCAGGGCCATGCCATGCGCATGGCCTTTTTCATTTCAAAATGATGGCATCCCTGCGCGCTGCGCCGCACAACAGCCTGCGCGGCAACGTCTGCCTATACTCCCCGAGACCGCCCGTTCCGGACGGCCACTGACAATCATGGGGAGGTTCCGATGCTGCAGCAGTATGGCTGGATCGTTCTGGCGTGTGCGGTAGTGGCGATTTTGTATGGCGCGATTTCCGCGCGCTGGATCCTGGCGCAATCGCCAGGCAACGATCGAATGCAGGAGATTGCCGCGGCCATCCAGGAGGGCGCGCGCGCTTACCTCAACCGCCAATACACCACCATCGGCATGGTCGGTGTCGTGCTGCTGCTGCTGATCGGCTTCTTTCTCAACTGGCCGACGGCGATCGGCTTTCTGTTCGGCGCCGTGCTTTCCGGCGCAGCGGGCTACATCGGCATGAACGTCTCGGTGCGCGCCAACGTGCGTACCGCCGAGGCCGCACGACGCGGTTTGGGGCCAGCCATGGACGTGGCGTTCCGTGGTGGTGCAATCACCGGCATGCTGGTGGTTGGCCTGGCCCTGCTGGGTGTCACCGGCTACTGGCTGGTACTCAACCATATGGGCATCACCGGCGAAGCCGCGCTGCATGCGCTGATAGGCCTCGCCTTCGGCAGCTCGCTGATCTCGATCTTCGCCCGTCTCGGTGGCGGCATCTTCACCAAGGGTGCCGACGTCGGCGCCGACCTGGTCGGCAAGGTCGAGGCCGGCATTCCGGAAGATGACCCGCGCAACCCGGCGGTGATCGCCGACAACGTGGGCGACAACGTGGGCGATTGCGCGGGCATGGCGGCCGACCTGTTCGAGACCTATGCGGTGACGGTGATCGCCACGATGTTGCTGGCCGGCCTGACCTTCACCAACAACCTCAACGCCGTGCTGTACCCACTGGTGCTTGGCGCGGTGTCGATCATCGCCTCGATCATCGCGACCTTCTTCGTCAAGGTGAAGCAGGGCGGTTCGATCATGGGTGCGCTGTACAAGGGCGTGATCGTGTCGGCGGTGCTCTCGGCGGTCGCGTTCTGGTTCGTCACCGGCAACCTGCTGCCAGAAGGCCTGACCACCGGCGACGGCCTGGTGATCTCGAAGTTCGCGCTGTTCCATTGCTCGCTGATCGGCCTGGTGCTGACCGGTCTGATCGTGTGGATCACCGAGTTCTACACCGGCACGCAGTACAGCCCGGTGCAGCACATCGCCGCCGCATCGACTACTGGCCACGGCACCAACATAATTGCGGGCCTGGGCGTCTCGATGAAGTCCACCGCGTTGCCGGTGATCGTGATCTGCGCAGCGATCTGGGGTGCGTATGCACTTGGTGGCCTGTACGGTATCGCGATCGCCGCGACCGCGATGCTGTCGATGGCCGGCATGATCGTGGCGCTCGACGCCTATGGCCCGATCACCGACAACGCTGGCGGCATCGCCGAAATGTCCGATCTGCCGCCAGAAGTGCGTGGCGTCACCGATCCGCTGGATGCGGTCGGCAATACCACCAAGGCGGTGACCAAGGGCTATGCGATCGGTTCGGCCGCACTGGCCGCGCTGGTGCTGTTCGCCGATTACACACACAACCTGGAAACGCATTTCGGTGCGGCCACCACGTTCGACCTGTCCAACCACTACGTAATCATCGGCCTGCTGATCGGCGGCCTGATTCCGTACCTGTTCGGTGCGATGGCGATGGAAGCGGTCGGTCGTGCGGCCGGCGCGGTGGTTGAGGAAGTGCGGCGTCAGTTCCGCGACATCCCCGGCATCATGGCTGGCACCGGCAAGCCGGATTACTCGCGTGCGGTCGACATGCTGACCAAGTCGGCGATCAAGGAAATGCTGGTGCCCTCGCTGCTGCCGGTGCTGGTACCCGTGCTGGTGGTGTTCGGCTTCAAGTGGCTCGGCGGTGCCGAAGCCGGCGCGCAGACACTCGGCGGCGTGCTGATCGGCACCATCGTCACCGGCCTGTTCGTGGCGATCTCGATGACCACCGGCGGCGGCGCGTGGGACAACGCCAAGAAGTACATCGAGGATGGTCATCACGGCGGCAAGGGTTCCGAGGCACACAAGGCGGCGGTCACCGGTGACACCGTCGGCGATCCGTACAAGGACACTGCAGGTCCCGCGGTGAACCCGCTGATCAAGATCATCAACATCGTGGCGCTGCTGCTGATCCCGCTGCTGTAAGTCACCTGTTCCGTTGCAACGAAAGTCCCGCTTCGGCGGGACTTTTTCTTTGTGAGGACGCCGATTAGGTCACCCTGACTTTAGTCACAGGCGGCCATACGATCGCGCGGTTACGCTGGATCTACGGCGGATCATGTCCGCCATCTCCATTCGTAGACAGAGGGGCACACGATGAAATCGGTCTGGCTGATGCTGGCACTCGGCGTCACACTGACGGGCATGAGCAATACGCATGCGCAGAATGACAAACCCTCCAAGGCACCCACGGACACCAAGCTGGCCGACGATCCGTATCTGTGGCTGGAAGACATTCGTGGCACCCGTTCAATGGACTGGGTGAAGCAGGAGAATGCGGTGACGACGAAACAGTTCGTCGACAACGCCGAGTTCACCAAGACCCGCGACAGCATTCTCGAAGTGCTCGATTCGGACGCGCGGATTCCCGATGTCGGCCGCATGGGCGATTACCTCTATAACTTCTGGCGCGACAAGGCGCATCCGCGCGGCATCTGGCGACGCACCACCTTGGCCGAATACCGCAAGGCCGAGCCGAAGTGGGAGCTGCTGCTGGACGTCGACGCATTGAACAAGGCCGAGGACAAGCGCTGGGTGTTCAAGGGCGTGCAATGCCTGAAGCCGAAGTACGACCGCTGCCTGATCTCGCTGTCACCGGATGGCGGCGATGCGGTCAATGTGCGCGAGTTCGACATCCCCACCAAGTCCTTCGTCAAGGGCGGTTTCGACCTGCCGGTAGCCAAGACCGAGGCCAGCTGGATCGACGACAACACGCTTTACGTTGGCACCGATTTCGGCCCCGGCTCGATGACCGAGTCGAGCTATCCGCGCATCATCAAGGAATGGAAGCGCGGCACGCCGCTGTCATCTGCCAGCACGGTGTACGAGGGCAAGCCGACCGATCTTGCAGTCAGCGCCTACCACGATCGCACGCCAGGCTACGAACGCGACTTCGTTTCCATCGCCAAGGATTTCTTCCACAGCGAGCTGTACCAGCGCGCCGGTAACAAGCTGGTCCGTGTCGACGTGCCGACCGATGCCAGTGCCGACGCCCATCGCGAATGGCTGCTGGTGCAGACGCGCTCGCCGTGGACCGTCGGCGGCAGCACGTATCCGTCGGGTGCGTTGCTGGCGACCAAGTTCGATGACTTCATGGCCGGCAAGCGCGAATTCACGGTGCTGTTCAAGCCGGACGCGCACACCTCGCTGGCCTCGTACGACTGGACCCAGTACCACTTGATCCTCGATGTGCTGGACGACGTCAAGAGCCGGCTGGAGGTGCTGACGCCACAAAGTACAGGCGACTGGAAGCACGAGGCGATGCCGGGCGCACCCGCAATGAGCACGGTCAGCGTGGTCGATACCGACCCCGATCACAGTGACGAATACTGGCTCGGCGTCACCGGCTTCCTCACCCCGTCGTCGCTGCAGCGCGGCGTGCTGGGCAGCGTGCCGGCCGAGACGATCAAGCAGGAGCCGGCGTTCTTCGATGCGGCGAAGTTCGAGGTCAGCCAGCACTTCGTCAGCTCGAAGGATGGTACCCGTGTGCCCTACTTCGAGATCGCGCCGAAGGGCATGAAGCTGGATGGCACCAATCGCACCCTGCTGTACGGCTACGGCGGTTTCGAGGTGTCGCTGCAGCCGCATTACAGCGGCAGCATCGGCCGCGCCTGGCTGGATCGCGGCGGCGTGTACGTGGTTGCCAATATCCGCGGTGGCGGCGAGTACGGCCCGCAGTGGCATCAGGCCGCGCTGAAGGCGAACCGCCCGCGTGCGTACGAGGACTTTGCCGCCGTCGCCGAGGATCTGGTCAAGCGCGGCGTGACTTCCGCGAAACATCTGGGCGCCGAGGGCGGCAGCAACGGCGGCCTGCTGATGGGCAACATGCTGACGATGTATCCGCAGCTGTTCGGCGCGATTGCCTGCGAGGTGCCCTTGCTGGACATGAAGCGCTACACCCATCTGTCCGCCGGCGCGTCGTGGATGGCCGAGTACGGCAATCCGGATACGTCGGACTGGAACTTCATCAAGACGTTCTCGCCGTACCAGAACGTGAAGAAGGATGGGCATTACCCGCCGGTGCTGTTCTACACCACCACCAGCGACGACCGCGTCGGCCCGGTGCAGGCACGCAAGATGGCGGCGAGGATGCAGGCGCAGGGCCATCCGAATGTGTGGTTCTACGAGAACCTCGAAGGCGGCCACGGCGCTGGTGCCGACAACAAGCAGGCCGCACTGATGCATGCGCTGGCCTATGACTTCCTGTGGGATCAGCTGAAGTAAGGCGACCCGCACGGTCATGCAGTCCACGCGAGCCGGCTCCTGCCGGCTCGCTTCATTTGACCCGCCGGATTTCGCCGAAACCCGCGCGTGCAGTAACCTTCGGGATCACCGAACCACGCACACCAACATGCCTTCACGAACCACGATCAGCCCCGAACTGCGCGAATGGATTCTCGCCACGACCCGTGCCGGGCATGGCGTGCCGGACGTGCTGCGGCTGATGAAGGAGAACGGCTACGACCCGCGGCAGAGTCGCAGCATCGTCGCCGACGTACTGAAGCTGCCGCTGGCCGCCTTGCATGCCAGCACCGACAAGGTCGCGCCGCAGGGCCTGCGCACGAAACATCCCGAAGCGCCCGAAGTCACCATCGACGGCCATGTCGTGCAGGTTTCATTGAGCGTGGCCGCGCCCGCGCTGCGGGTGCTGGACGACCTCCTTACCGCACAAGAGTGCGTCGAGCTGATCGAGCTGGCACGACCCCGGCTGCAGCGCGCGCTCACCGTGGACAGCGAAGGCAGGCAACAAATCGATCAGCGGCGTACCAGCGAAGGGATGTTCTTCACACTGAACGAGCTGCCCTTGGTCACCCGAATCGAACAACGCCTTGCCAGCCTGCTCGGTGTGCCGGTGAATCACGGCGAAGGCCTGCAGATCCTGCACTATCTGCCTGGCCAGGAATACGAGCCGCATTACGACTGGTTCGACCCGGAGCAACCCGGCTACAGTCCGGTCACCGCGATCGGCGGCCAGCGTATCGCCAGCGTGGTGATGTACCTCAACACGCCTGAGCAGGGCGGCGGCACGGCCTTCCCGGAGATCGGCCTGACCGTCACCGCGCGGCGCGGTTCAGCCGTCTATTTCGCCTACGAGGGCGGCGATCGTACCTCCCTGCACGCCGGCCTGCCGGTCACCCGCGGCGAGAAATGGATCGCCACCAAATGGCTGCGCGAGCGTCCGTTCCGCAAGTAGCGGCGACACGGGACAGCATCGCGGATGGCCGGCCGGGTTGCTGCGTCGCGGCAGCGTTTGGCGTATCCTGTCGGGCCAACTTTCCCCCTTCCATCCCGAGGACATCCCATGGGTCTGCATCTCGTGCCCGCCGGCCGCAACGTGCCGGACGAAATCAACGTCATCATCGAAATCCCCAAGGATGCCGAGCCGGTCAAGTACGAAGTGGACAAGGACAGCGGCGCGATCTTCGTCGACCGCATCCTGTCAACGCCGATGCGCTACCCGTGCAACTACGGCTACGTGCCGGGCACGCTGGGCGGTGACGGCGATCCGCTGGACGTGGTGGTGATCCTGCCGCTGCCGCTGGCCGTCGGCTCGGTGATCCGCTGCCACCCGGTCGGCATGCTGAAGATGACCGACGAGGCCGGCAGCGACGAGAAGCTGGTGGTGATCCCCTCGCCCAAGGTGTTCCCGGGCTACGCGCACATCAACGACATGAAGGGCGTCTCGCCGCACTGGCTGGAGCGCATCGGCCACTTCTTCGAGCACTACAAGGATCTGGAGAAGGGCAAGTGGGTCAAGGTGGATGGCTGGGTCGGCGCCGACGAGGCGAAGGCCGAGATCACCGCCGGCATCGCCCGCTACAAGGCAAGCCACGCGTAAGACCGATCGATCGACGGCGCGTCACCCTCGCGGGCGGCGCGCCGTTTTTGTGGAAATATCCCGCGCCGTTTTTGTGGGAGTATCCCGCGCCGTTTTCATGCGCGCAGACGGCATCGCCCGCTCCCACGGCGGATCCTCGCCCAGCCGCTCAGCCAGGAAATCGATGAAGGCATGCACCCGCGGCGGCACCAGCCGGCGTTGCGGCATCACGGCATGGATACCGGTGGTGGCGATCGGATAGTCCGGCAATACCACCTGCAACTGGCCTGCGCGCAACTCCTCGTGCACATGCCAGATCGAATGCACCGCGATGCCAAGCCCGGCCACCACCGCATCGCGCAGCAATTCGCCGAGATTGCTCTCGAAGCGGCCATCGACCCGCTGCGCGATCTCACCACCGTTGCCGTCGCCGAAGCGCCACACATCCTGCCGGCCCTGGCTGCCGACCAGCAGCAGGCAGTCGTGTCCGGCCAGATCCGCCGGTGTGCGCGGCGTGCCGTGCCGGCGCAGGTAGTCCGGCGCGGCGCACAGCACGCGTCGGTTGATAGCCAGCTGGCGCGCCACCAGACCGGAATCGCCCAGCGCGCCGACGCGGATGCCCAGATCGAAACCGGAGCCGACCAGATCCAGCATCTGGTCGTTGAGGTTCACGCTGAGCTTCACCCGCGGATACCGCGCGAGAAATTCCGGCAGCAACGGCGAGATGTACTGACGTCCGAACGACGCCGGCAAGGTGACCCGCAAGGTACCGGCCACCTCGGTGGCGGCTTGGCGCAGGCCACCGGTCAGCGCCTCCAGATCCTCCACCAGCACGCGCCCCTGCGCGGCCAGTGCGGCGCCTTCCGGCGTGGCATGTAGCTGGCGGGTGGTTCGGTGCAACAGTCGCACGCCAAGATCGCGCTCTAGCCGCTTCAGGCGCTGGCTGGCCACCGCCACCGACAGGTCGAGGCTACGCGCGGCCGCGCTGATCGAACCCAAATCGAGCACGCGCAGGAACAGACTGAGATCACCGACACGATCCATGACTATCAATCATTCATTGAAAATGATTAGCCATCTTGGTGGTTTTTGGCAAAAAGGCAACTGCCTAGACTGACGCATCGTTCCTACATGGATTGTCCTCATGCCCGCCGCCCCCACCACCCGACCGCGTACGCCGCTGGCGCTGTATGCGCTGACCGCCGGCGCGTTCGGCATCGGCACCACCGAATTCGTGATCATGGGCTTGTTGCTGCAGGTGTCTGCCGACCTGCATGTCAGCATCGCCGCCGCCGGTCTGCTGATCTCCGGCTATGCGCTGGGCGTGTTCGTCGGCGCGCCGCTGCTGACAGCCGCGACCAGCCGACTGCCACACAAGACGGCGCTGATCGCATTGATGATCATTTTCACCATCGGCAACCTGGCCAGCGCACTGGCGCCGAACTACACCGTGCTGATGATCGCGCGGGTGATCACCTCGCTCGCGCATGGCACTTTTTTCGGCGTCGGCGCCGTGGTCGCGACCGGACTGGTGGCGGAAGACCGCAAGGCTTCGGCGATCTCGATCATGTTCACTGGCTTGACCGTGGCAACCCTGCTCGGCGTACCGGCCGGCGCGTGGCTGGGCCTGCATTTCGGCTGGCGCGCCACGTTCTGGGCGGTCAGTGCGATCGGCGTACTCGCCACCGTGATCATCGCTACCCTGGTGCCAGCCGATCGCGGCGACAGCGCGCCGATGAAGTTCATCGAGGAGCTGAAAGGCATCGCGCATCCGCAGGTGCTGCTCGGGCTGCTGATGACCGTGCTCGGCTTTGCTGGCGTGTTTGCGGTATTCACCTATATCCAGCCGATCCTGACCCGGGTGACCGGTTTCGCCGACAGTGCGGTGTCGCCGATCCTGCTGGTGTTCGGCGGCGGCATGGTGGTCGGCAACCTGCTTGGCGGCCGCGTTGCCGATCGCCGGCTGATACCGACACTGTTGGGTTCACTGGCGGCATTGGCGATCGTGCTCGGCACGATGACATTCGCACTGCACAGCAAGCCGGCGATGATCCTGTTCAGCGGACTGCTCGGCATCGCCGTATTCGCCACCGTCGCCCCGCTGCAGTTGCGCGTGCTGCAGAAGGCCACCGGCGGCCAGGTGCTGGCCTCGAGCTTCAACATCGCCGCTTTCAATCTCGGCAACGCGATCGGCGCATGGATGGGCGGCGTGGTGATCAGCCGCGGTCCAGGCCTGGGCGCAGTGACCTGGGTAGCGGCGCTGCTTACGGCACTCGGGCTTGCCGTCGCGCTGTGGAGTGTGCGGCTGGATACCCGGCCGTCGCGGCGCCTGGTTGTCCCGGTCTGTGCCGGAATCGTTCTCTGATTTTCACGAGGACCGGACCACATGAATACCGTTATCTCGGCAGGTGCGACCTCAAGCTGACGGAACAATCGACAGAAGGAATATTTGTTCACCATCCGTGGCAACACCGATATCTGCACCGTGCTGAAGGGATCGCGCAAGCATGCTGTGCGGCTTGATGACGCCAATGTCCTCACGCTGCCTTGTCCCCTCCCATCGTATTGAACTGGATCATTCGACTGGCGGCATCCACCAGCCTTGTGACACATGCGTTCATATCCCACCTTTTCCTCAGCCAGCGAGTAACCCCATGAACACCTCTCTTTCCGGATACAGCGCTGTTGTCACCGGCTCGACCGCGGGCATCGGCTACGCCATCGCCGAAGCACTGGCACAGCGTGGCGCCAGCGTCGTCATCAATGGTCGCAGCCAGACGCGCGTCGATGCCGCACTGGCGACCTTGCGCCATGCACTGCCTGATGCCGATCTGCGCGGTGTGGTCGCCGATCTCGCCAGCACCGACGGTGCCGCAAACTTCATCGCAGCCGTGCCACAAACGGATATTCTGATCAACAACCTCGGCATCTTCGTGCCGACCGACTTTGCCGACATCAGCGACCAGGAATGGCAACGCCTGTGGGATACCAACGTGATGAGCGGCGTGCGGCTGTCGCGCCATTATTTCGCGGGCATGCTCCAGCGCAACCGCGGCCGCGTGGTGTTCCTGTCCAGCGAATCGGGTGTGCAGATTCCCGCCGAAATGATTCATTACGGCGTCACCAAAGCAGCGCAGATCGCACTGGCACGCGGCATGGCGCAACTCACCACCGGCACCGCGGTGACCGTGAACTCGGTGCTGGCCGGCCCGACCCGTTCCGAAGGCGTCGGTGTATTCGTTGAACAGCTTGCCGAGCAGCAAGGCGTGAGCGCGAAGGCTTTCGAGAAGCAGTTCTTCGAGACCGCGCGCCCAACGTCACTGCTGCGCCGTTTCGCCGAACCAGCCGAGATCGCGCATGTCGTCGCCTTCGTGGCGAGTCCGGACGCCTCGGTCGTCAACGGTGCGGCGATCCGCGCCGAGGGCGGCGTGATCCTTTCCGCGTTCTAAACCCTCTCTTCATCGGGATTCTGCAGTGGAGCCTTTCATGAAAGCCGTCGCCCTCACCCGTTACCTGCCCATCGACGATCCCGCCTCCCTCGTCGATGTCGAACTGCCCAAGCCCATTGCCGGCGCGCATGACCTGCTGATACGCGTCGAAGCCGTGTCGGTAAACCCGGTCGACACGAAGCTGCGCTCGCCGAAGCCACAGGTGGAGGCACAGCTGAAAGTGCTCGGCTACGATGCGGCCGGCATAGTCGAGGCCATCGGTGATTCCGTCACGGGTTTCAAGCCGGGCGACCGCGTCTACTACGCCGGCGATGTCACCCGCCCTGGCAGTAATGCCCAATACCAGCTGGTCGATGCGCGACTTGTCGGGCATGCGCCGCAATCAGTCGACCTGGCCGACGCGGCGGCGCTTCCGCTGACCGCGATCACCGCGTGGGAACTGCTGTTCCAGCGCATGCCGTTCGACAGCGAGCATGGCGGCCACGGCAAGTCGCTGCTGATCATCGGCGGTGCCGGCGGCGTCGGCTCGATCGCGATCCAGCTGGCGCGGCGTGCCGGCTTCACGGTGATTGCCACCGCTTCGCGCAAGGAAACGATCGAGTGGTGCCGTTCGCTGGGCGCGCAGCACGTGAT
Organism: Rhodanobacter sp.; assembly: GCA_050737735.1. Lineage (GTDB taxonomy): Bacteria > Pseudomonadota > Gammaproteobacteria > Xanthomonadales > Rhodanobacteraceae > Rhodanobacter. The sequence continues at coordinate 22,610 of JBOHYM010000069.1, forward strand.
CAATCATCGCGAGCCACTGACTCCGCAGCTTGCAGCGCTGGGTTTTGCCCAGATCGATGCTGCGCTCAATCTCGCCGACACCACACGCTATTGGGACGTGCTCGGCGAACTGCTGGCACCGCAAGGCCATCTCGGCCTGATCGTGGAACCCAGTGGCGCGTTGAAGATCGGCGACCCGTACAAGGCAAAGTGCATCGGCATCCACTGGGAAATGATGTTCGCCCGCCCGCGCTTCAAAACCGCGGACCAGGCCGAGCAGGGCCGCATCCTCGAACGCGTCGCGACACTGATCGATGCAGGCGAGCTGCGCAGCACGCGCACGGAAACCCTGATACCAATCAATGCGGCGAACCTGCGCGAGGTGCACCGCCGACTCGAGTCCGGCACCACCATCGGCAAACTGGTACTGGCCGGCTGGTGAAACGTCATCGGCCGCGGCGGCATGCCGCGCCCGATTGCCTGCTGCAGCGGTCAGCCGTGCTTGCGCGCCGGTACCTTCACGGGCACCGGTTTCGCCGGCTCGCCCTTCTTGCCCAGTTGCTCCAGCAGCGTGTTCATGTCTTCGGCGTGCTCCTCTTCCATCGCCAGGATGCCTTCCAGCATGCGGCGGGTGGTGGGATCGTCGGTACCGATATAGCTGATCATCTCGCGGTAACTGTCGATCGCGATGCGCTCGGCAACCAGATCCTCCTTGATCATGTCGACCAGATCGTCACCCTCGACGTAATCGGAGTGGCTGCGGCTAAGTAGGCCCTCCGGCGACAGGTTCGGCTTGCCGTCGAGCTGGGTGATGCGCTCGGCGATCAGGTCGGCATGCCCCTGCTCCTCGCCCGCATGCTGCAGGAATTCGGCCTTGATCGCCGGCGAGTTGATGCCCGACGCCATGTAGTAGTGGTACTTGTAGCGCAGCACGCAGACCAGTTCGGTCGCCAGCGCGTGGTTGAGCAACTTGACCACGGTCGCCCGGTCGGCACTGTAGCCCGCAGTCATCGCACCCTTGTCGATATCCTTGCGTGCGCGCTTGCGGATGTTCTCGATGTCACTGACGAACGGCTTGCTCTTGGCCATGGCTTGCTCCGGCGGGACGTGGAAAAGGGCATCGGCATGCGTTTGCGCCGACAGTCGGCACAGCGTAGGAATGCCCATGGAAAAGCCAGGTGAAGGAGGCCTCACCCGGCTCGGCCGGCTCGACGACAATCCCGCCATCATTCCGCTTCAGCGTGCTGCGAATTGTTCCACGCGATCGATCGTACCCTGCAGCCCCGGCAGCATCTGTTCGATCAGGTCCTCATGCCGGCGCCATTTGTCCGCGGCCGGTTCGGACACGGTGTAGCGCGAGAGGGGAAGCGCTGCATCGAGCGGCTGGTCCCAGCCCAGGTCGAGTGCCGTGCACAGACGGCTCACCTCGTCGGCAGGATTCGCCAGAAAGCTGTCGTAGCGTGCGACATGACAACTTCCGGCCGGCAGTGCGCCAAGGTCGTCGAGCAGCGTGCGCATGGTGATGTCCCACTGCGCCGCCACGATTTCCTGGAGTGGCCGCCCGATCAATTCGCGCCAGCCCGGCACCAGCAGCAGCGACCACGGCAGCCCGGTCCAGCCGGGAAGGCCTGAATAGGTACGAAAACGACCCGATTGCCAGGCCTCGATCATGCTGCTCAGGGTCTGGCGTGGATCGCGGTACAGATAGACGAATTGCGCTTCCGGGAAGACCTGCGTCAGGAACGGCACACGCAAGGCGTTCTTCGGGGTTTTCTCGAGCATGCGAAGCGGCCGGGCTGTCGCCGGATGACCGTCGCGGTCACGCAGCTCGGCAAGGAAACGCTGCCGCAAGGCCTCGGCCGATGACGCCGTCGCCGTCGCCGCATCGAGCCGGTTGGAGGGAAAGTCGTGGATCGCGGGATTCAGCGCCGGGATGCCCTCGATCAGGGCATGGCTTTCCTGGCCAGTGGTGAACAACCCAGGCGCCTGCGCCAATGTCTCGAACAACAGGGTCGAGCCCGAACGCGGCGACGAAACGATGAATACCGGACGGTCGAATGCCGGATCGCGACCGCCTTGGGCGGTGCGTGAAACAGGGGTTGCCGGCTGCCGCGGCTCATAGGCCGGCAAGCTCTGGTCCTGGCCGGCGACGGCCATGTCCAGGATCATTGGCCGCAGGACCTGCACGACCTTCGCGCCGTTGACCGCCCTGAGCTCGCCCGCGGCCTGCATCATGGCCTGCCCGAATGCCTCCAGCTCCGCGTGGTAGGCAGCCCAGCCGGCGCGATCCGTGCCGTACTGCGCCCAGAGCATTTTCCAATTGGACATGAAGCGCGTCGCCATCTGCTGCGCGATGGGCAGTTGCTGATGTGGCTGAACTTCCCCGAGCAGGAAGACCATGTGTTCCTTCAGTTCCCACGGCGTCATCACCACCGGCACGTTGACCGACTCGTAGGCCAGCGGGGGACATGTGCCGGTCTGCGGAGGCACGACTTCCGCGTGCCAGCCCGCCGCATCGGCGCGGCCGGGCACGCGCCCACGCCCGACCAGGTTCCAGAAACCGTCGCTGCCGACGGTATCGGCGACCAGATGAATCCGATCGGCCTCGTCCGCATTGATCACCCGGTGATTGCGCCAGGTATCGAAGATCCAGCATTCACCGGGAGCCATGTTGACCTCGGCCTCGCCACACATGAACCTGACCGCCGGCCTGGTCAGGATCGGCACGTGGACACGCGTGCGCTCACGCCAGTAGTAGCTGACATCGGCATGCGGCGTGACCTCGGCGTGGCCGCTCAGCTTCATCAGGCGGGTGCGCCCCCACACCGCGCCGATCCGCCCCAGCACCTGGGTCAGGTACGGGCATTGCTCAAGATAAGGCGTGGGCCGCATCGGGCCATTGATGTCATCGACATCCGGGTCGCCATGCACCGAAATCAGTGGCAGCGCGAAATTGCCGGGAAACTTCTGTGGATGCTCACGCCAGCAGGCCTTTTCAAAAGCGCCGACCTCTGCGGACAGGCGATCGGCGTCGAATTGCAGCGGCAGTTGAACAAAAGGCACTGAAAGCTTCATCGGGCTCCTCAACTTCGTCGATAGATCTCGCTGCCGGCCGCACGGAATTCGGCGGCCTTTTCGGCCATGCCCTCATCGATCGCCACGAACCCTTCCACGCCGTGCTCGGCGGCATAGTCGCGCACGTCCTGCGTGATCTTCATCGAGCAGAACTTCGGGCCACACATGGAACAGAAGTGTGCACTCTTGTGGGCATCCTTGGGCAGCGTCTCGTCATGGAACTCCCTGGCCTTCTCCGGATCGAGGCCGAGGTTGAACTGGTCGTCCCAGCGGAACTCGAAGCGTGCCTTGGACAACGCATTGTCGCGTATCTGCGCGCCCGGATGGCCCTTGGCCAGATCCGCCGCGTGCGCGGCAATCTTGTAGGCAATGATGCCGTCGCGCACATCCTGCTTGTTCGGCAGGCCGAGATGCTCCTTCGGCGTCACATAGCAGAGCATCGCCGTGCCGAACCAGCCGATCATCGCCGCACCGATCGCGCTGGTGATGTGGTCGTAGCCCGGCGCGATATCGGTGGTCAGTGGCCCCAGCGTGTAGAACGGCGCTTCGCCACACTTTTCGAGCTGGCGATCCATGTTTTCCTTGATCAGGTGCATCGGCACGTGACCGGGACCCTCGATCATCACCTGCACGTCGTGCTTCCAGGCGATTTGGGTCAGCTCACCCAGCGTATCCAGTTCGCCGAACTGCGCAGCGTCGTTCGCGTCCGCGATGCAGCCTGGGCGCAGGCCGTCACCGAGACTGAAGGACACGTCGTACGCCTTCATGATTTCGCAGATGTCCTCGAAGTGCGTATAGAGAAAATTCTCCCTGTGATGCGCCAGGCACCACTTCGCCATGATCGAACCACCACGCGAGACAATGCCGGTGACGCGCTTGGCGGTGAGCGGGACGAAGCGCAGCAGCACGCCGGCGTGGATCGTGAAGTAATCCACGCCCTGTTCGGCCTGCTCGATCAAGGTGTCGCGGTAGATTTCCCAGCTGAGGTTCTCGGCCACACCGTCGACCTTCTCCAGCGCCTGGTAGATCGGCACGGTGCCGATCGGCACCGGCGAGTTGCGGATGATCCACTCGCGCGTTTCGTGGATGTGCTTGCCGGTGGACAGATCCATCACGTTGTCCGCGCCCCAGCGGATCGACCACACCAGTTTCTCCACTTCCTCGGCGATACCCGATGACACGGCGCTGTTGCCGATGTTCGCGTTGATCTTGGTGAGGAAGTTGCGGCCGATGATCATCGGCTCGCTTTCGGGATGGTTGATGTTGGCCGGGATGATGGCGCGGCCGCGAGCGACTTCATCGCGCACGAACTCCGGCGTGATCAGCTTCGGCAGCGACGCGCCGAACGACTGGCCCGGATGCTGGTCGAGCAGCGCCCTGCCGTGCAGGGCTTCGATCTTCTGGTTCTCACGAATCGCGATGTATTCCATCTCCGGCGTGATGATGCCGCGCCGTGCGTAATGCATCTGCGTCACGTTGGCGCCAGCCCTGGCCCGACGCGGCACGCGCGTCGCGGTGAAGCGCAACGCATCGAGTTTGTGATCGGCGGCGCGCTTGCGGCCGAACTCGGAGCTGAGTCCGTCGAGCTGTTCGCTATCGTCGCGCTCGGCGATCCATGCGGCACGGTGTGCCGGCAGACCCGCCGCCAGATCGACCGCATGATCCGGATCGGTGTACGGACCGGAGGTGTCATACACGGTGATCGGCGGATTGCTCTCGCCGCCGAACAGGGTCGGCGTCTGCGCCTGGCAGATTTCGCGCAGCGGTACCTTCAAGTCAGGGCGGCTGCCCTGCACGTGGATCTTGCGCGAACCGGGAATCGGGCGAACAACGGCTTCGGAGAGTTCCTGCGCGGCGCGCGCAAGGTCGGAAGGCAAGGCATTCATCGGCATGTGTCCGGCGGCTTCTGTTGAAAATCCGCACACAAGGTGCGGCTCCTGCGAAGGATTCGCATACAACGCAACAGAAGCGGTGGCACCGGACGCACGACGACTGACCTCGTGCGACGAAGCTCCCTACACCGGTGCTAACCGGATCAGGTTCGAAGGGACTCTCTCAGCCGACGACCGTCGGCACCCCCGCTTCAACCGGGCTATTCAAGCACGAAGCGGGGTGATCGGCGAGTGCACGATTCAGCGTGGCCGATAGGCGCGCAGGAACATCGTGACGCCGGCACGCGCAGTGGACTCGATTTCCTGGGCATAACTCTCGGGGCAGTCGGTGCAACCGAACATCTGGCGCATCATCAGGTTGCCCTTGATCAGGGTGAGAAACTGTCCGCTGGCGCGCGACGTGTCCTCGATCTCCAGCTGGCCGGCGTCGACCGCCTGCCGCAGCAGGCGTTCCATCAGGCCATGCGTACGGGTGGTGCCCTCTTCCCAGATCAGCTTGCCGTAGCGCGGATTGCCCTGGCGGCAGTCGCTGAGAATGGCCCGGAAGGTACCCACGGTTTCCGCATTGCAGTCCAGATGGGCATGGGTCAGTGCCACCCGCAGCAAGGTGTCGCGGATATCGGCATGCGGGTCGAAGGCGTAGGTTTCTTCCGGCAGCAGATCCTGGATGCGTGAACGGATCACTTCGCGAAACAGGTTGTCCTTGTCACCGAAATGGCTGTACACGGTGAGCTTGGACACACCGGCATCCGCCGCGATGGCATCCATGCTGGTGCCGGCAAACGCATTGCGGATGAACAGCGCCTTGGCCGCGACCAGAATCGCGGCACGCTTCTCCATGTCCTTCGGGCGTCCGGGCCCCTGCTGGGGTCTGATTTGCGCGCTGCTGACCATGCCCGCACCTTCACAAATGAATAGCCAAGCTTTATTATACGAGACGGTTCAGTTATTTTCCAGAACGGCAGCTTCATCTGGTTCAGGCACGTGACCCAGGTGCCGCCCGATGCGGGGTGACGCCCGTCAACTGCATGCGATGACTTCCGGCACTACGTGGGCCGGCACGCAACCGGCAGGCTTGGCACTGTCGAAGCTTGTCATTGTAGGTACGGGCTCAAGCGCTTATCCTTTTTGACCTTTTTCGATCCGCACGGGACACCAGCAGATGGCGATGAACTTCGAGCAGGCGCGGCTGAACATGGTGGAAAACCAGGTGCGCCCGTGGGAGGTGCTGGACGGCCGCGTGCTGGACGTCATCAGCCAGGTGCGCCGCGAGGATTTTGTCGACGCTGCGCATCGCCAGTTGGCGTTTGCCGATCTGTGCCTGCCGCTGGGCCACGGCGAAGTGATGATGAAGCCGGTAGTCGAAGGCCGCGTGCTGCAGGCGCTGGAGTTGCTGCCGACCGACCACGTGCTGGAAATCGGCACCGGCTCGGGTTTTCTCACCGCCTGCCTGGCCACGCTGTCGGCACAGGTGACCAGCCTCGACATCCACGCCGATTTCACCGCGGCGGCCACGCAGCGACTGCACGCGACAGGCATCGCCAACGCCACCCTGATCACCGGCGAAGCGGTCAACGCATGGCAGCCGCAGGGTTTGTTCGATGCGTTGGTGGTGACCGGTGCAGTGGCCGAGATTCCTGTGCGCTGGCTGAGCTGGCTCAAGCCCGGTGGTCGTGCGCTGATTGTGCATGGTCAGTCGCCGGTGCAGCACGCCACCTTGCTGACCCATGAAGGTGCGGGCCGCTACCGCGAAGAAATCCTGTTCGAAACCGATCTACCCTACCTGACCCACGCCGAACCGCCGCAGCGGTTCGTCTTCTGACTACGCCCCCGACCGACCCCCATGAGGCAACCCATGCGTTTGAAGCTGCTCACCCTGGCCCTGGCCCTGGCCGCCACGTCGTTGCCCAGCCATGGCGAGGATCTGCTCGATGCCTACCGTGAAGCACGCGCCAACGACCCGGTGCTGGCACAGGCCGATGCTACCCGGCTGTCCACGGGTGAAGGTGTCGATCAGGCACGCGCGTTGTTGCTGCCGCAGATCACGGCCGGAGAGACGCTGAGCCAGACCAAGAGCTCGGGCGGCGGCAGTCAGACCTTCCAGGATCCGAACAACCCCGGCGCTGTCATCAACACCAGTGGTTTCGGTCATACCCGTACACGCGATATCACCGGCCAACTCAGCCAGAGCGTGCTCGACTTCAGCAAGTACGCCAATCTCAAGGCGGCCCATTCGGCTTCGAATGCACAGGACCAGACCTACCAGGCCGCCGTGCAGGACCTGTACGTGCGTGTCACCACCGCCTATTTCACCGTACTCACCGACGAGGACACGTTGACCTTTGCCAAGGCTAACGAGGAAGCCTTCAAGCGGCAGTACGACCAGGCCGACCAGCAGTACAAGGTAGGCATTGCGGCGATCACCGGCGCCTACCAGGCCAAGGCCGCCTACGAGGCGGCCAGGGCGCAGACGATTGCCGCGCAGAACACCCTGGACAATGACCGAGAAGCGCTGAGCCAGATCACCGGCAAGCCCACCGGCAACCTGAAGAAGCTGCGTGACGACCTGCCGCTCGATCCGCCCACACCCACCGACCCGGATGTCTGGGTGAAGACCGCGCTGGACTCCAACCCCAGCCTGCTCGCGCAACGGGACAACGTGGAGACCGCCGAGCACAACATCAGCGCCGCGCGCGCCGGTCATTTGCCCACCATCAGCGCCAATGTCACCTACGGCAAGACCGCCAGCTGGTACCAGAACTCCAACTTTCACGAGAATACCCCGGCCTCGACCACGATCGGGTTGACCCTGAGCGTGCCGATCTTCTCCGGCGGCCTGGTTCAGTCGCAGGTGCGCCAGTCGATCTACCAGCGCGACGCCGCAGAGGATTCGCTGGAATCCACACGCCGCCAGATCAAGGCCAATACGCTGAATTTCTACCGCTCGGTGCTTGCCGGTATCGCCCAGGTACAGTCCGGCAAGGCTTCGGTGCAGTCAGGCCAGGAGGCTCTCGATGCCACCCGCGCCGGCTACTCGGTAGGTACCCAGACCATGACCGACGTGCTGCTGGCGATCCAGACCCTGACTTCCTCGGAAAGCAGCTATTCGCAAGCCCGCCATCAGTTTGTGGTGAATGGGTTGCTGCTCAAGCAGGCTGCCGGCACCGCCGACTACAAGGATGTCGAGGTGATCAACGCGTTGCTGCAGTAAATCGCCGACCGCGTACATGGCATGCGCCAGACGGCCGGGCTCACCACCCGGCCGTTTTTTTGCGCCCACCATCCTTGGCGGGCGCCCTTCGGGCCATCGCTAACGCGATGTCATAGTCGCTCCAGGCGATTTTTTGCGGTTATTCCTGCAGCAAGGTGTCGATCAGCTGCATGGTCCGCTGTACGGCGCCGCGCTCACGCTCGAATACGTATTGTGCCGCCAGCCCCATCTGCTCGCGTTTGTCTGGATCGCGCAGCAGCTGCAGCACATCGGGGCCGAGGTGAGCACTGTCCTGCACACGTTCAGCGCCCCCCTGCGCGATCAGGCTGTGGGTAATCTCTTCGAAGTTGAAGGTATGCGGCCCCACCAGCACCGGGATCGACAAGGCCGCCGGTTCCAGCACGTTGTGGCCACCGATCGGTACCAGGCTGCCGCCGACGAAGGCTAGATCGGCGGCCGCGAAGAACGGCATCAATTGTCCCATCGCATCGATCACGAAGACCTGGTTCGACGGCGACGGTATGCCGTCGGCGCTGCGCGTGCCGACCGCGAAACCCAGGCCGCGCACGGCGTGCTCAACCACGCGGAAGCGTTCCGGATGCCGCGGCGCCAGCAACAACAAAGCATCCGGCAATCGCTTGAGCACCTGCAGGTGCGCCTCCAGCACAACCAGCTCCTCGCCTTCGTGCGTGCTGGCGGCCATCCACACTGGCCGTCGCGGCCCCCAGTGCTCGCGCATGATGACACCGTCCGCCACCGCGCCCTCGGGTATCGGCATGTCGAACTTCATGTTGCCGGTGACCACGATCTGTTGCGGGTCGGCACCCAGCAGCCGATAGCGGGCCGCATCCGTGCGTGACTGCGCGGCAATCTGACGTACGCAGCGCAACGCCGAACGCGCGAGCGAGCGCAGCGGTCGGTAGCCGCGCATCGAGCGTTCGGACAGCCGCGCATTGACGATCATCAGCGGGATGCCGCGACGGCGGCAGGCGAAATACAGGTTTGGCCAGATCTCGGTTTCCACGATCAGCGCCAGTCGCGGCCGCACCTTCTTCAGGAAACGGCCCACCGAATACGGCAGGTCATACGGCAGGTAGACATGGAACACACTGTCGCCGAACAGCTGATGCACCCGCGCGGTACCGGTCGGCGTAACCGTGGTGATCACCACGGGTGCGTTCGGATAATCCCGACGCAATGCCTTGATCAGCGGCTCGGCTGCATTCACCTCGCCGACCGACACCGCGTGTACCCACAGGCTGCCGCTGAAGCCGGGCGCCTGGAAGAATCCGAAACGCTCCGGCCAGCGCCGATGGTAGGGCCGCGAACGTACGCCACGCGCGAGCAGGCGCAGCACCAGCAGTGGCGTCACCAGATACATCGCGAGGGTGTAGAGATAGCGCAACGGCTGATCCTTGCAGGCAACGCGGGAGTATAGCCAGGAGCCTGCCGAGCCGGATCGGAAGCGGGCCGCTACAATGCCGGATGCCCGGCATGCCTCGTCCCACCTTCACCCGCTCGCTGCTTGCGCCGCGCCACTGGCCGGCGTGGCTGGGTGCGTCTGCCATCTGGCTGATCGCGCAGCTGCCGCAGGCAGCGCTGCTGTGGCTCGGCCGCCGGCTCGGCGCGCTGGTGCTGCGGGTGCCCTCGGAACGGCGGCGCATCGCCGAAGCGAACATTGCCTTGTGCTTTCCCGAACTCGACGCTGCCGCACAGGCCGCACTGGTCGACGCCAACCTGCGCGACATCGGCCTGATGCTGGTGGAGTTTGCACTGGGCTGGATGGGCAGCGACCGTCGCATGGGCAGCATCCCGACCCGTATCGAGGGATTGCAGCACCTCGAGGCAGCGCGTGCACAAGGCAAGGGCGTGCTGCTGGTAGGAGGTCACTTTTCGCACCTGGAGCTGTGCGCGCGGCTGGTCTCGCAGCGCATCCGCATTTCCGGCATGTACCGCAGGATGGATTCGAGCGTGTTCGAGTGGGTCGTGCTGCGCGCCCGGCTGCATTACGCCGAGGCGATGTTCGACAAGGACGATATCCGCGGCACGGTGAAACATCTGCGCAGCGGCGGCACGCTGTGGTACGCGCCGGATCAGGACATGCGCAGCAAGGACAGCGTGTTCGTGCCGTTCTTCGGCGTACCGGCGGCCACCATCACCGCCACCCATCATCTGGCGCGCATGTCCGGCGCCGTGGTGATCCCGTTCTTCCATCGCCGGCTGCCCGATGGCCAGGGCTATGCCTTGCGTCTGGGTGCGCCACTGGACCATTTCCCTGGTGCCGACGTGCTGGATGATACCGCCCGCATCAACACCTGCATCGAACAGATGGTGCGCGAGGCGCCGGAACAATATCTGTGGGTGCACAAGCGCTTCAAGACGCGACCCGCGGGCGCCCCGGCGGTGTACTGAACACCTGTTGCGATCTCCCGCCAGCCTGCGCCGGAAGATTGTAAACAGACGCTAAAGCAGGCTCCGGACTCGACAGGTCGCCGAAAGGCTGCCCTTGTGAAATTGCCGCAGCCCCCGAAGACAGCGCCCCATGTCGCCCCCCTGCCGTCCCTGCCTGCCGCGCATCCACCCATGTGCCTGCTTGCTATGTCCGAAACCTGGCCTGGTGGCGCGCGTGCCCTCAACGCGGACCGGCGCACGGTGCGCGGCATGACCCGCGATACGCCGCAACAGGCGGCCGTCCTGCCGATTCTCACCTATCACAACATCGCGAATGCGCCGCGCGAGCTCAAGCGATGGCGCAGTCTTTATGTCAGCCGCGCCACCTTCGCACGACAGATGTGGCTGCTGCATCGCTTCGGCTACACCGGACTGTCCATGTCGGCCGCCATGCCCTATCTGCAGGGCGAGCGCCAGGGTCGCATCGCGATCATCACCTTGGACGATGGCTACGCGGACAACCTGGACTCCGCGTTGCCGGTCTTGCAGCGCTACGGCTTCAGCGCGACCTGCTATGTCGTCAGCGGCAGCATCGGGCAATACAACCGGTGGGATGCCGAACGGCTGGGTGTGCGCAAGCCACTGATGTCAGTGGAGCAACTGCGCGACTGGCATCGCGGCGGCATGGAGATCGGCGCACACACCCGCAGTCATCCGCGGCTGACGCAGTGCACTGATGCCCAGCTGCACGACGAGATTCATGGCAGCAAGGCGACGCTGGAGGATCATCTCGGCGTCCCGGTCACGCAGTTCTGCTACCCGTATGGCGATGCCGAAGATCGCGTGGCCGAGGTGGTCCGCGAAGCCGGCTTCGTCGCCGCCACCACGACCCGGCGTGGCCGGGCCACCGCCGGCATGGATCTGTGGCAGCTGCCGCGGGTGCAGATCGCGCGTCACCATCTGCTGCCGCAGTTCGCCTTGCGGGTGATGTCGGGCTACGAGGATCGGCGCGCGTGAAACTGCTTTTTGTCGGCACCAACCCCGAAAACACCGGGGGCGCCAGCCATTTTGTCGCGCTGGTGCAGGCCATGGTCGAAGCCGGGCATCAAGTCAGCGCGGTGATCTATCCGGACGGCCCGATCTGGCAGGGGCTGTCGCAATCCCCGGTGCGCCTGTACAAGGCAAAATTCCGCAATGTGCTCGATCTGCGCGGTTATGCCGCCGTCTTCAAGGCCGCGCGGCAGCTGAAGCCCGACTGGCTGGTAGGCAACTTCGGCAAGGAATACTGGCCGCTGATCCTGGTTGGATGGCTGTTGCGCGTGCCGGTCGCGCTGTTCCGGCACCGTACTCCGCCGATGAAGCGGCTTTCCGCCTACCTGATCCCGCGTCTCGCGCAACGATTTATCGCCGTTTCGAAGCATGCCCGCCAAGCCTATCTGGACCGCGGCACCCCAGCTCATCTGGTACGGGTGCTCTACAACCCCGTGAACATGGAACTGTGCCGGCACGATCCACAGCAGCGCAGCGAGATCCTGCGCTCGCTCGGCCTGGACGAGGAAGCAATCGTGCTCGGCTATACCGGGCGCATCCACGACGGCAAAGGCATCTTCCCCCTGTTCGAAGCCGCTACGGCGGCGATGGCGGTGGAACCCCGACTGCATTGCGTGTGGCTGGGCGACGGGCCGGATGCACCGACGCTGCGCGATCGCGCCGCTGCACATCCGACTGCGGCCAGACACCATTTCCTGGGCTGGATTCACGACATCCACTCCTATTACAGCGTGTTCTCCATGCTGGCCTTCCCGTCGATCGCGACGGAAGCGTTCGGCCGAGTCTCGGTCGAGGCACAGGCCGCCGGCGTGCCCGTGCTGGGCAGCGATATCGGCGGGATTCCGGAGACCCTGGAAGCGGGCGTGACCGGTCTGCTGCTGCCGCCGGGCGACGTGGCCGCCTGGCGCGAGGCGATCCTGAAACTGTGTGATCCGTCGCTGCGGGCGTCGATGGGCGCGGCTGCACACGCTTACGTGCAACAGCATTTCAGTACGCAGGTGATTGCCGACGAATTCCAGCGAATCCTGACCGACGACTGATCCTGCGCCGGATCAGTCGCGCCGCTGGCGCAACTCGTACAGCTTGGCGTATTTCAGGAACGCATAGAACGCGTGGATGCGGGCTGCGATGAAGCCGGCCCAGCCCGAGCGGTAGTGGCCGCGCAGCACGTAGTAGCGCAGGAAGGCCACCGTCGGATAGATCACCATGCGCAAGCGCAACCACGACACCTTGCGCCGGCCCAGGTCGGCCAGCTGCAGGCTGGAGTAACGGTTCGCCTTGGCGGTGCGCCCGGCGATGTCGGGCTCGCCGACATGGTCGATCACCACGTCGAGCACGCCGATCGTCCCATCCACCAGCACCGACTCGTGGACCTGGTGATCGCTCATGCGCGCGCGCTGTCGATCGAACAACCGCACGTAGTGATTGAGCCGGCTGCGCAACGACTGCCAGCGCCAGAACTGCCACTCGCGCCGCCACAGCTGATAGCCGGCATGCACCGGCGCCTGCAACGTCTGCTGCAACAGCGTGGCAGCCGCCGGCGCCAGCAACTCATCGGAATCCAGCAACAACACCCAGCGGTGACTCGCCAGGTCGATCGCCGCCTGCTTCTGCGCGCTGTAGCCGGCAAACGGCTGCGCGTGAATCCGCGCGCCGTAATGTGCGGCGATCGCCAGGGTGGCGTCGGTCGAGCCTGAATCCAGCACCACGATCTCGTCGGCCCACGCTACCGAATGCAGACAGGCGTCGAGCGTGCCGGCGTTGTTCATCGTGGTGACCACCACCGAGAGCGGTTCACGCGCCATCACGCCCCCCCACTCGACACATCTGCAAGGGAAGCCTTTTCGAAAAGTCCGGCATGGATGTCGGTTTCTGCCGTGCCGGCAGGGATGCCGGCTACAAACAAACTCGCACACCACAGTCCGAGCAGCCAGCCGAACAACAGACCCCACCAGGCCGAATAGAAGGCCAGATGGGTGTTCAACGGAAACAGCATCACGCCCAGCGCCAGCGTGACCGGGAATGCCCGCGTGCGCGCCGCTGCGCCGACCCTGCGCCATGCGCGCCATGCCAGCACGACCCCGGCCAGCCACAGCAACAGCCCGAGCGCGCCGGTCTCGGTGAGAATCTCCAGCACCAGCTGATGCGCATGGCAGGCGCCCTCGCCCACGCCGCAGGCTTCCGCGGAAACCACGAAGTGATCATTCGCCGGCGCGTAGTGCGGATAGGCGTAGCGATAGGCACGTACACCGACACCGTTGAGCGGATGTGCCGCGATCATCCCGAGGCTGGCATGCCAGATCTCGAGCCGGCCACTGAGTGCGCTATCGACTGCTTGATTGGTGCCGTGCAGGACCAGCAGGGTGCGGTCCATCCGCTCGTGGAAACGTGTGGACGTTTTCCAGGCGATGCCGCCGGCCAGCGCCAGCAACAGCGCCCCAAGAGCACAAAGCCCGGCAAAACGCAGTGGCGAGCGTGCCTCGCGCCAGGCAAAGCCCAGCGCCACCAGGGCATAGCACACCCACGCCGCGCGCGAGCCGGCCAGCAGCACCGGGCCCAGCATCAGCAGGAACGCCAGCAGCAGACCCGGCAGACCCCAGCGCCGCCGCGCCGCCCACAATGCAAACGGCGACAGCACCGCCAACGTAGGGCCCAGCTTGAGGTCGGTGGCGCCGAAGATGCCGGAAACCCGTTCGGCCTCGGCATGACCGCTCAGACTCCAGCCGGTCAGCGCCTGCATCCAGGCATCGGCCGTCCACAGCGCCAACACCAGCGCGATCGCGATGTACAGCGTCTGCAGCCTGCTTTCGCGACGGATCGCGAAGCAGGCATACAAGCCGAGCGGCACATAGCGCAGCAGGGCTACCACCGTGCCCCAGCTCTTGCCCGGTGCCACCGAGTCGAACGCGGAAAACAAGGCGGCCGCGACGTAGGCGCCCAGCAGCCACAGCAGCAGGCGCGCACCGGCATGCTGGCGCAACGCCGATGGCTCGCGCGCAAACAGCAGGATCACCCCGAGCAGACACAGAAAGGTACCCAGCTCGGAACTGCGTCCGAACGGCAGCAGGGCCACCACCAGCCAGTACGGCAGTAGCGGCGAACGCAGCGCCGCCTTGAGCGAGGTACCAAAAGAATTCATGCGCGGATCAGCGGAGAAGGCGATCCCGCATTGTAGGCGAGCCCGAATGCCCGCGGAGCCTGAGCCCGTGTGAGCTCAGCCGCTGGTCACTTCGTCGTACAGCGCCAGCGTGGCCTGCTGCATGTCGACCAGGCGATAGCTCTGCAGCGGCGAAATCGGCGGCGCCACCCGCAGCAGCTCGGCGGCACGCTCCACCAATCGCTCACGATCACCCGGCGGCACGCGGCCCGCCGGATACAGTTCGGCCAGCAATTCACCCACGCCGCCGTGCGCATAGCCGAGCACCGGCCGACACAGCGACAACGCCTCGATCACGGTGCGCCCGAACGATTCGGGCTTGTTCGACAGCTGTAATACCAGCGCCGACACCGCATAGATATCGCGGACGTCATGCCGCGGCGACGTCAGCACGACCTGCGAGGTCACCCCGCGCATGCTGATCAGCTCGCGCAGTTCCTTCACATAGGCCTCGCGACCGGGTTCGATCACGCCCAGCAGCAGCAGGCGCGCCTCGATCCCGCGCCGCTTCAGGTCGGCCAGCAGCTCGACCGCGTCGTGATGCCCCTTCAGGCGCGTACCGCGTCCGGGCAGGGTCAGCAACGGTGCACCAGTCAGCGCGGGAAACTCCGCGAAGAACGCCTTCTGCCAGGCATCATCCGGCCGGTGCCCATACGGAAAGGCCGCCGGGTCGATGCCGCGCGGGATCACCCGCACCCGGCCCGGCTCCAGCCAGCGGTAATGGCTGAGCACGTAATCACGCACAGTCTGCGAGACTGCAATCACCCGTTCCCCGCGCAGCAGGATCGCGCTGTAATTCCCCGGCGTATTGAGTCCGTGCACGGTGGTGATGAAATGCGGGCGCGGCGCCATCCCCTTCAGCGCCCACCAGCCCATCCACGCCGGTAGCCGCGAACGGGCATGCACGATGTCGGGTTTGAGCTCGCGCAATACACGCCGCAACGCACCCAGACGGGTCAGCGTGCCCAGCGACTTTCGGCCGAGATCGAGCGTGATGTGCTCACTGCCCTCTGCCAGCAGCTGTGCAGTCAGCCGGCCACCAGCCGAGATCACCACCGAACGATGCCCGGCCTGCACCAGGGCCCGGGCAACTTCCAGCGCCGAGCGCTCCGCGCCGCCCGAATGCAGTGCGGGGATCAACTGGACCACAGTCAGCAACCTGGCGGGAACGACGATGCTGGACATGAGCTCTGGACTGGAGGCTTTCATTCCATGATCAAGCAAAAACGATGCCGCCTGCCGCCCGGATCAAGCCAGCCGCTCAGTCGCGCAGGACGTAATGCGCGCCACAGTAGGCGCAGGTTGATTCACCGCCATCATCAACGATCGGCAGGTACACCTTCGGATGCGAGTTCCACAGTGCCATGCCCGGCATCGGGCAGGACAACGGCAGGTCCTTGCGCGTCACTTCGTAACGATTTTCGGCATTTGCCGGCACCAGCGGCAGCGCCGCGGAAAGGGAACCCGACATGGGCAAACTCCAGACTGGACATCAGGCCGCGAATGGTAGCAGGCCGGCGGCATCACCCGCGTTCATGCGGGAAACGCGAACCAGCCGAAGGGCATAGCCCGTGCGGTCAATACAGATTGTCATCCCCCGGGCCGAGAATCCCTGAGCGGTTCGCATCGGAACCGCCGACATCGCGGGGACACACTCATGGATTTCGGAAAAATCATCGGACGCGTCAAGGCGATCCTGACCACACCCAGGACGGAATGGCCGGTGGCTGCGGCCGAACCGGCCACGGTCGGCGGCCTGTATGCGGGATACATCGTGATCCTCGCGGCACTCCCCGCCATCGCCGCCTTCATCAAGAGCAGCCTGATCGGCAGCGGTGCGTTCGGCATCACGGTACGCATGCCGATTGGCTTCGGTCTCGGCGCGATGCTGCTGCGCTACGTGCTGACCCTGGTGCTCGCCTATGTCGTCGCACTGATCATCAACCTGCTGGCACCCTCCTTCGATGGCCAGAAGAACACCACGCAGGCGCTGAAGACCGTCGCCTATGCCTGGACCGCCTACTGGGTGGCCGGCATCGCCGTGATCGTGCCCTGGCTGGGCCGGCTGATCGCCATCCTCGGCGGCATCTACTCGATCTACCTGCTCTACCTGGGCCTGCCGCACACCATGAAGTGCCCGCCGGAGAAGGCTGTCGGCTATACCGCCGTGAGCGTGATCATTGCGGTCGTGCTGGGCTGGATCATCAGCATCATCATCGGCTCGGTCTTTGCGGTGGCCGCATTCGGCGGCGGCGCGATGAGTGGCATGCAGTTCAGCAGCGACAGTAGCGACGGCAGCAGCGTCAAGGTCGACAGCAGCAGCGCACTGGGCGCACTCGCCGCGATGGGCCAGCGTGCCGAACAGGCCGGCAAGGAGATGGATGCCGCGCAGAAATCCGGCGACAGCCATGCGCAGCAGGCCGCCATGGGCAAGATGCTGGGCGCGGTATCCGGCACCAACGGCAGCGTCGAGGCACTCGCCCCGGAGCAGATCAAGACCTTCCTGCCCGACAGCCTGGGCAGCCTCAAGCGGACCAGCATCTCGGCCCAGCGCAACAGCGCGATGGGCATGCAGGTGTCCGATGCCAGCGCCGAATACAGCAACGGCAGCAACCAGCACATCACGCTGGAGGTCACCGATACCGGCGGTGCCAAGGGCTTTGTGGCGATGGCCGCCGCGATGGCTCCGGAAGAGGACAAGGAGACCGACCACGGCTATGACAAGACCCACACGGTCGACGGCAACCTGGTGCACGAGGCATGGGATACCCAGTCCAAATCCGGCGAGTACAGCGTGGTACTCGGCCAGCGCTTCACGGTCAAGGCGACCGGCAACGCCGACAGCATCGATCAGCTGAAGCAGGTCGTCACCAGCATCGACCTGGGCAAGCTGGAATCCATGAAGGATGCCGGCGTGAAATCCAACTGATCCATCCTGCTGGTCATTCCAACTCATCCGGCCGGCACCCGCCCACAAAAAAACCGCACCTTCATTGGCGCGGTTTTTTTTGTGTAGCGCGAGTGCTTACTTTGCCGCGTCGGCCTTCGGCACCGAACCTTCGGTGGTGATGCGAATGCTGATCTCGTCGCTGACGTTCGGCACATAGGCACCGATACCGAAGTCCGAGCGCTTCAGGCTCGTGGTGGCGTCGAAGCCGATCGCCTGTGTCTTCGTCATCGGGTTCGGGCCGACCTTGTTCAGCGTGGCATCCAGCACGACCGGCTTGGTCACGCCATGCACGGTCAGGTCACCGGTGACCTTGAACTTGTGGCCGCCGAGCGGCTGCACTTTCGTGCTCTTGAACGTCACCGTCGGGTACTGGTCGGCATTGAAGAAATCCGCTTCCTTCAGGTGCTTGTCGAGCGCCGGCACATGGGTGTCGAGGTTGGCCAGCGGCAAGGTCACCTCCACGCTGGACTGCGCCGGATGCTGCTCGTCGAACACCAGCGTGCCCTTGCCCAGGCCGAAATCGGCGGTGGGGTTGGAATAGCCGAAGTGGTTCCAGCTGAACAGCACCATGGTGTGGTTCGGATCGAGCTTGTAGGTGACTGGTGCGGCCTGCACCGATACGGCGGTGCCGAGCAGTCCGGCGAGAACGAGATATTTCAGTGCGCGCATGGGAGTGACTCCTTGGGGATGGGGGCAGCCTTGCTTCAGGCGATTATGTCAGGCGATCGTGCAGGCTTCGTCAAACGTGAGACGGGGGCTGCGCGGGAACAGGTTACGACCGGCATCGCCATGACCGATGCTGATCAGAAAGTTCGACTTGATCGCGGTACCGGCAAAGAAGGCCGCATCCACGCCGGCATTGTCGAAGCCGGACATCGGCCCGCAATCGAGCCCGAGGGCCCGCGCCGCCATCAGCACGTAGGCACCCTGCAGTGTTCCGTTGCGGAACGCGGTGGTATCAATCATCGGCTGGTTGCCGACGAACCAGCTACGCGCATCGGCGTGCGGGAACAATTTTGGCAGATGCTCATAGAACTCATGGTCGGTGGCGATGATCGCCGTCACTGGCGCTTCCATGGTCTTGGCCCGGTTGCCCTCGGACAGGAACGGCGCCAGTTTCGCCTTGGCATCCTTCGACTTCACGAAGACGACCCGCATCGGCGAGGCGTTGGCGCTGGTCGGGCCGAACTTGGCCAGTTCGTAGAGTTGGTGCAGCTGCGCATCGCTCACATCCTTCGGCAGCCAGGCATTGAACGTGCGGGCGTTGCGGAACAACTGGTCGAGACCGGTCTCGGAAAGCAACTCGCTCATGGGTATCCTCTGCGGCATGGACGCGCCGACATGGCGCTACAGTCTGCAAGTGTATAGGTGGGCGCACGCCAACAGACCGATGGTCCGGGGAACGTACTGTGTTGATCAGGGAAACAATGCCACGCCGTCCACGCCCATGCTGAAGCTGCAGGGTGAATGCTGGGTGATCACCGACGCCGCTGCCGGCAACCAACGCCAGGCGCTGGCGCTGGCCGAGTACCTGCAGATGCCGTTCCGCCACCTGGTGCTGGAGCCAAACGCACCCTGGTCTTGGCTGGCGCCACGTCTGACCCTGGGTGGGCGGCTGGCGCTGCCCGCGCACCAGCGCCCCTTGTTTGCACCACCGTGGCCGAGCGTGGCGATTGGCTGCGGTCGCGCCGCCGCCCTGTTCACCCGCCTGCTGCGCCTGTTGTCCGAGCGTCGGTGCTACACCGTGCAGATCCTCGCCCCACGTATCGACCCCGCGCACTGGAACACGGTAATCGCGCCACGGCATGACCGTGTCGAGGGCAGCAACGTGCTGCAGCCGCTCGGTTCGCTGAATGCGGTGGACGATGCGTGGCTGGCCGACGGCCGCGAATCCTGCCCCCAGTTCGCCGAGCTGCCGCAGCCGCGTGTCGGCGTGCTGCTCGGCGGCCCGCGCAAGGGCATCGCGCTGGATGCGGACTATGCCAGCCAGCTGACCACCCGCCTGCTGCAACGCCAGCAGCACGAAGGCGGCAGCCTGCTGGTACTGGCCTCGCGCCGCACCTCGCCCGCCCTGATCGAAACCTTCCGCCACGCGCTGAAAAGCGTGCCGGGACTACTCTGGGCCGGCCGCGACGATGGTCGCAATCCCTATCCCGGCGTACTCGGCTGGGCCGACCGCCTCGTCGTCACGCCCGATTCGGTGAACATGCTCAGCGAAGCGTGTGCGGTCGGCTGTCCGGTGCAGACCTTCGTCACCAGCGTGTTGCCGGCAAAGATCGAGCGGTTCCATCAGGTGCTGCGCGAAGCCGGGCTGCTGCAGGATCTTGACACCCCGGCGCCCGCGCACCGCAGCCCCCCCTTGCGCGAGACCGCCGCGATCGCGACCGAACTACGCGAACGGATCCACCAGCACCAGCGGGATCCGGCATAACGACGACGAAGTGGGCTGCCCTCAGGCTGCTTCACGCACCCAGCGCAGCCGATCCGCGGCGATCAGCGCGTCGAGTTGCGGCGCGAACGGGCTGCCCAGGATTTCCACCGGCAACAGCGTGGTCGCGATCAGTCCGACGCAGGTGTTGCGCCCGTCCTGCTTGGCCCGGTAAAGGGCGAGGTCGGCCAGTTCGAGGGCGGCATCGAAGGTCCCGCTATCGGCCTGCATCACGAGCGGATGCAGGCTGAAACCGATCGAGCAGGTCAAGCGGATCGTGCCACCGCGGCCATCCGTGAAATCCTGTGCGGCGATATCCCGCCGCAGGCGCTCGGCGATGTTCAACGCACCGGCGGCATCGATGCCCGGCAGCAGCAGCAAAAACTCCTCGCCACCCCAGCGCACCGTGATATCGCTGCTGCGCCGTGCCAGCAGAAGCAGACGGCCGAGCGCGCGCAATACCGCGTCACCCGTCGCATGACCGTAGCCATCGTTGACCTGCTTGAAATAGTCGACATCGATCTGCAGCACACCGATGCTCTCATTGGTCGAAAGCAGCCCGGGCAATCGCGCCAGCAGATAGCGCCGGTTGTGCAGCGCCGTCAGGGCGTCGGTATGGCTCTCCTCGGCCAGCGCGAGATTGGCCACGCGCAGGCGTTCGACCGCGCGTGCCAGCTGCGCCGTCCGCCGTTCGACTTGCGCTTCCAGCCGGGCATTGCGACGGCGTTGCGTGCGCACACTCCAGCTGACCAGCAAGATGACCAGCAGGCACAACAGCAGGATCGCTGCCGCGCGTACCAGGACACGTTCGTACCAATACGGCTCGACCTGGATCGCCAGATCCGCCTCGGGACCGAAGCCGGGATCGCCGGAAAGCGCCGCGGCGACACGGAAACGGTACTTGCCTGGGGGCAGATGCGTGTAGAACGCGACGCGCCGGGCACCGACGTCCTGCCAGCCCGTGTCATAGCCTTCCAGCTGATAACGGAAGCGCAGCGATCCTATGCGCAGATAGGGTGCGGTGTAATGGATGGCCAGGTCACGCGCGCCATCGCGCAGCTCGAATGTCTCCCCCGGAAACTGCCGCCCATCATGTTCGATCGATTCGATCATCGTGCCCGGCGACTTCGGCTGGGTACCCAGGGCGCGCGTATCCACCCCGAGTGCGCCGTCTGTCGTGCTGTACCAGATGACATCACCCACGACCAGGCTGCGCGCGCCAGCCCCGCCATTGCAGCAATGCGTGTTGTGCATGCTGGTGGCGCGCTCCTCGCCGGCGAGCAGTTGCGGCACCACCTGGCGTGCGGGTGAACCCGGCAACGGCAGTTGTGCGAGCGGCAGCCGCCACGCACCGGCAATCGAGCCGACGTAAAGTTCTCCATCGAGCACGTTGAGTGTCCACGCATTGTCACTGGGCAGGCCATCCTTCTGGGTGGTTATGCGCAGCTGTCCGTTCACCATGACGCCGACGCCGGCATCGTTGGTGGCGATCCCGAGCAGGTCCGGCCCCAGCATCGCCACACGGGACACGAAGTGGCCGCGCAGGGGTTCGGCCCATGCCGGTTGCGTCAGCTTGCCGTCGCGCCACTCGCGTACGCCATCCTCGGTGCCCAGGTACAGATGGTCCGGCGTCAACGACAGGATCGAGCGGATGATCGCGGCCGCCGCCGAAGCGCCGGGATCGGCGCGGCTGAGGATCCCCGCGTGCCAGCGATACAGACCGCCGGAAGTGCCGATCCAGAAGTCGTCATCGGCGGTTTCGCGGACTTCATTGATCTGCAGACTGGCCAGCGCGGACAAGGCCGGTGGGGTGACATCCTTGCCGTGGTCGAAAACCGCGATGCCCGCGCGGGTGCCGATCCACAACCGGGCCCGATGGTCGTAATACAGCTCGTACGCGGAAGGATTCGGCAGCTCCTTGCCCGCTATCCAGGGTTGCACGCGCCGGCCGTCGAAGGTCTCCACATCGGCGTTGGTGCCGAACACGATCCTGCCGTCCGGGGCACGCACGATGCTCCACACGAGGGAATCGGCCAGTCCGTCGCGTGACGACACGCGCCGTGTCCAGCCATTCCAGATCCGGTACAGGCCGCCGATATGGGTACCCAGCCACAGATTGCCCGCACGATCCTCATACAGCGCCTGGATCCACGGCCGTTGTGCGATATCACTGTCGGCCGCCTGCTCCAGGGTGGCATCGGGCAGCAACCGATACAGCGCCGGCACGGTGCCGATCCACAACGTACCGTCGCGATCGGTCAAAAGGCTTTCGATCGAGGTGGTGTCGAGATCGGGGCTCAGCCCGGCTGGGATGATGCGATCCCCGTCCAGGCGCATCAGCCCGAGGTGCGTACCCAGCCACAAGCTGCCCCGGCTGCTCGCGATCTGGGTGATGGCCACCGGCGGATGGCCCGCGCTGCCCTGCGCCACGCAGGTCACCACCGGCGAATCCAGTGCGGCCGTGAGGCGACAAATGCGCCCCAGGCCACCAATCCATAGCGCGTCACCCTCGCGCAGCAGGCTGTAGGCCGGGCCGCTGTAGCCAGGAACCGGCATGATCCGGCCATCGCGCACGCGCGCCAGGCCACCCGAGGTGGCCAGCAGCGGGGTCCCATCGCCCGCATCGATGATCGCATTGACCGCCGCGCCGCCGAGTGCGATGAAACGGTCATGCACCTCGCGCAGCAGGCCACGCGTACCGCCGAACCAGACCTGCCCCAGCGGATCCGCCCAGACCGCGCTGAGCATGCTGGTGTCGATCCCGGTGCCGGCCCGGTCGAACACGACAAACTGCGCGCCATCGAAACGCGCCACGGCAGCCTGGGTGTTGACCCACAGAAAACCGGCACGGTCCTGGGCGATGCCGAGGACGGTGATCTGCGGCAGGCCCTGCTCGACGCTCCAGTGGTCGGTGACGAGGGCGTGGATCGGAGTCTGCGGACTCAACGCCGCAGCAGACCGCATACCGGATATGCAGATCAAAACCGCGAACAGGACCGCGTAAAACGCCCGTGCCATGCGCCCCCTTCTGCCGGCAAGATCACACCCCCTGGGTGATGTCACCGGCTTCTGCCGATCTTGCCCTGTTGGCAAGGTGACAGACAAGACCCACTACATCATCGCCTGAGTGTTCATGGCGCGAGGACTGCGCGCGAAAACCTGCGACCCATTCATGCACCTCGATGACGCCCGGCCAAGCATCGACGTATTACATCGAGCTGCTGGAGGCGCCGAATACAAAACCCAGCGCATCTGTGACTCCGCGCACGCTGGCACACAGCTGCTCCAGTTCCGCATCGCGCGGCGCGATACGCGAGCGCAGGTCGAGCGTGCAGGCGAGCGAGCGCTGCAGCAGATCGGCATGCGCCACGGTCAGGATCGCGGCCTGGTTGGCATCGAGCAGGGCGGCGGCACGGCAGGCTTCGATCACGCCGGCGTTGGCGGTGACGCCAAGCAGGCCGGGATGCTGCGACGCGTGCGCCAGCACCAGCCCCTGCAACGCGAATTCGATATCGAGCAGCCCACCATGGCCCTGCTTGAGGTCGAGCTGGCGTTCATCGGAGCGGTCGCGTTCAGCACGCCAGCGTGAACGCATGCTGCTGACCTCGGCCAGCACAGCCGTACGCTCACGTGGCACCGCAAGAATCTCGCGGCGTACCTCGGCCAGTTCGGCATTCAGCGCCACATCGCCGGCCACCGGGCGGGCGCGCAACAGCGCCTGATGCTCCCATGTCCACGCGCGACTCCTCTGATACGCCGCGAAGGCATCGAGGCTGCTGACCAGCAGCCCCTTGGAACCGTCCGGCCGCAGTCGCGCATCGACTTCGTACAAACGACCGCCACGGGTCAGCACGGTGAGCCAGTTCATCACGCGCTGGGCCAGCCGCTGGTACCAGCGCGAACCCTCGATCGGCCGCGCACCGTCGCTCATCGCCTGCGCGCGGCGACTGTCGTAGACGAACACCAGATCCAGATCCGAAGCGAAGCCCAGCTCCTCGCCGCCCAGGCTGCCGTAACCGAGCACGGAAAAACCGGAACCGGCACCGGGCAACCAGCCATGCTGCGCCACCAGCTCGCGCTCGGCCAGCGCCAGCACGGCGCCCACCACCGATTCGGCCAGTGCGGCGAGCCGGCGCGCGGTGGCCACGGCGTCGGCGCGGCCATCGTTGAAGGCCAATCCGAGCCGGAACGCGGTGGAGGCCTTGAACTCGTTGATCCGGTCGAGCTCCGCTTCCGCCTCGCGTTCCTCCAGCGTGGTCAGCACGCGGGCGATCTCGGCGGCAATGTCGGCGCGCTTGAACGGCAGTTGATCGATGCGCGGATCGAGCACGTCATCCAACAGCAGCGGCTGCGCGATGACACGCTCGGCCAGGAACGCGCTGTCGCCGAACAGACGCACCAGCCGCTTGCGTGCAGCCGGTTGTTCTTCCAGCAAGGCCAGATAGGAGGAGCGCCGCGCCACCGCCTGCATCAGCCGGCACAGCCGCAGCAGACTGGCTACCGGCGCGTTGGTGGCACGGGCGGCATCGAACAACTGCGGCATCAGATGATCCAGCCGCTCGCGCGAACGCGCCGACATCGCGCGCACCGCAGCGGCCTGCGGCAGCTTCAGCAAGGCCTCGGCCAGCTCGGCACCGGGCACGAAGCCGGAGGCTTCCAGCACGGCCGCATCGAGCGATTCGTCGCAGGCGCGCTGCCACAGCACCATGTCGGCAGCCGGCACGCTGGCGGCACGACCGCCCTGCGGCATCAGCACGGCGGCGAACTCCTCGCTGACGATGGCGCGATGCGCGGCCAGCGCTGCATTCAACGTGTCCCAGTCGGGATAGTCGAGACTCAACGCGATGCGCTCGCGGCTCAATGCGTCCTCGGGAATATCGTGCGTCTGCGCGTCGCGCAGCATCTGCACCCGGTTCTCCACTCGGCGCAGCAGTACATAGGCCTCGCGCAGCATGCGTGCGCGCGCGGCACCGATGTGCCCGCGCGCCTCGCAGGCGGTCAGCGCCGGCAGCAGGCCGCGCACGCGCAGGCTCGGCTCGCGCCCGCCACGGATCAGCTGGGTCAGCTGCACGATGAACTCGATCTCGCGGATCCCGCCGGGGCCGAGCTTGAGGTTGTCGGCCAGATCCTTGCGCGCGACCTCCGCATCGATCAGCGCCTTCATCTCGCGCAGCCCGGCAAACGCGGTGTAGTCGAGATACTTGCGATAGACGAACGGCCGCAACAGTTCCTGCAGCTGCTTGCCGGCGGCCACGTCGCCGGCGACCGGGCGCGCCTTGATCCAGGCATAACGCTCCCAGTCGCGGCCCTCGCTCTGGTAGTACTGCTCCATCGCGGCAAACGACAGCGCCAGCCGGCCCGCATTGCCGAACGGGCGCAGGCGCAGGTCGACCCGTGCACAGATGCCGTCCACGGTCGGCTCGTTCAGCAGGCGCACCAGCTGGCGGCCGAGCCGGATGAAGTATTCGCTGTTGTCGAGCGGGCGCGCGCCATCGGTCTGGCCACCTTGCGGATAGGCCAGTACCAGATCGATGTCGGAGGAGAAGTTCAGCTCGCTGCCGCCGAGCTTGCCGAAGCCGATCACCAGCAGCCGCTGCCGCGCGCCGTCCTGCGTGCGGCTGTGGCCATAGCGCGCCGCCAGTGCGTGCTCGGACCAGTCCAGCGCCACGCCCAGCAACGCTTCGTACAGCACGCTGGTGGCCGACAGGGTCTCCGGCAGTTCGTCCAGCCCGTTGACGTCGCGAAACACCAGCCGCAACGCCTCGGCATGGCGGAAACGCCGCAACACCTGCATGCAGGTGGCTTCGTCGTCGGGGAGCTTCACCGTGTCGATGCGCGCGCCGGCATCACTGCCGGAGCGCAATCGTTCCAGTCCCTGCGGTGCCAGCAGCTGTGGCTGGCGGCACCACACGTCGAACGCGAAATCGCTGGCCAACAGGGTGCGCCGGATCCGCTCGGCGACGCCGGCATCGTCGTGCAGGGGCACGCCGGCCGCACGGCAGCGGGCAGCGAGGTCGCCGTAACGGTCGTCGATCAGCGCATGCAGCGCGGCGGATTCATGGGCAGGCATCGGGTCATTGTGCCGCAGTGCGGCAAGGGATGCCGCTCCCGGGATGCGCTGATCCCGGCGCAGAAGGCGTCGCTGTATCCGGTGCACCAACGGCGTGCCGCGGCGTTGTACAACTTGCCTACAAGCCCGAAACTCGCCGATTCCGTCGAAACACTTGGTTCATCCAGGGCCGATTACATTTTTGAGTCCGGACCATGACAGCAACCGCAGGACTGCCATGTCGTTGAATTCCACCCGCCCGACCCGCCACTGGCGCGTACCCGTTTCGCGCGCCGCGCTGCTGTTGGCGCTGGCGTTGATGTTCGTGTTGCTGACCGGGATGCTCGATGGCGGTGCCGGTGTGGCACCGGCGCAACTGCTCGATCAACCGCGCTTCCCGCTGGCCAATGCGTGGCCCGGCCTGCTGCTGGCCGGCGTGCTGCTGACGATCAGCCGGCGTGCGTTACTGTCGTTCGGGCTCGCCTTCCTGCTGCAAGGGGTGCTGTACGCCGTCAACCTGCTGAAGGTGGCGAACCTCGGCACCCCGCTGCTGCCGGACGACTTCCGCATGGTGGGCCAGCTGCGCAAGGGCGGCGCACATTTGCTGTTCGGTTACCTGCCGCACAGCCCGTGGCCCTGGCTGGGGTTGCTGGCCGCCGTGGCCCTGATCGTCGCGATGTGGCGTTTTGAGCCACCGCTGTTCCCGCGTCGCACCCGCGGCAAGCGGCTACTGGGCGGCAGCGTGCTGGCGCTGGCGTTGGCCAGCCTGCTGGCCGGGCAGTCCGCATGGGCGCACCTCTACAACGGCCGCGTACTCTGGCTGGAGCCGTGGTCGGCCTCGTCCACCAGCGCCCATGCCGGCCTGATCAGTTCGCTGGTGATGTTTCATCTGCAGTATGGCCAGGGCAAGCGCAAGCCGGACGGTGCTGCCGCATCGCAGTTGATCGGCCAGTCCGCGGCGGCGCTGCAGCAGTCGATGCAGACGCCAGACACCGGCGCTTCCCTGCCCGACATCGTGGTGATCCAGAGCGAGTCGTTCTTCGACCCCACCATCATGCGCGGTTACGAACACAGCAACTTCGCGCCGAACCTGCGCCGGCTTGCCGCGCACGGGATCAGCGGCAGCCTGCACGTACCGACCTTCGGCGGCGGCACCATCCGCACCGAGTTCGAGGTGCTCACCGGGTTGTCGCTGCGCTACTTCGAGAACCTGCAGTTTCCCTATCTGCAGATGAGCCACAAGTCCGTGCCGAGCCTGGTGCACACCCTGGACGCGCATGGTTACGAAACCATCGCGCTGCACGGCAACGATCCGGCATTCTGGAACCGCACCGCCGCGTTCAAGTCGCTGGGCTTCACCCGCTTCGTGTCGCAGTCAGCGTTCCCCGCCCATCCGACGATGGACGGCAAGTACATGGCCGACAGCGCGATGACCAGCGAGATCATGGCGCAACTGAAGGACAGCGGGCCGCCGCAATTCATCTTCGCGATCAGCATCGAGGCGCACGGCCCGTACGACGTCGAACCAGCCAACCTCGCCGAACGCGACGCCATTCCGGTACCCGACGGCATCACCGGCATGGACAAGCAGGAACTGCAGACCTACCTCTACCATCTGCAGCACGCCGACGCCGAGCTCGGCCGGCTGGTGACGTGGCTGGCCCAGCGCAAGCGACCCAGCCTGGTACTGTTCTATGGCGACCACCTGCCGGCCCTGAGCAACAGCTACCGTACCGTCGGCTTCGTCAACGGCGAGGACATGCTGAGCCAGGCCGGCACCTGGCTGCTGGTCGATCCGCACTATCAGGGTGAGCCGGTGCACGAAGATACCGCCGCCTGGTTGCTGCCCGGCAAACTGCTCGCGCAGGCCGGCATCCACGACGACGCCTACTTTGCCCTGACCGGCGTGATCGGCCCGCAACTCGCCGCACTGACCGCCGCACCCGGCGCCCCGCCACCAGCCGAGGGCAGCGACCAGCAGAAGATCGACAACGCCATGGCCAGCGTGAATCAGCTGCGCATGAGCGGCAAACTCGACAAGCTGCTGCCGAAGGTCGTCACGCCACCTTCCGGCGGCATCGTTCGCAACAACATCGAACCGGCACAGCCGCCCGCAACGGCCGCACTGCACCTCTGACCGAAGCCACCATCGCGCACGGCGCCAGTCACCTCGCCAACGATTGCGCGAGGCGGCAGTGGCGCAGGATAAAAAGCACGGTAGCCGGTGGACGGGGCGATATCGCGCCCAGCGCGGTGGCCGGCGTCTCATCGCTGATGCGGGGATCGGGCGTGTTCATGCGAGGCTGCCTTGCCTATGGCCTGAATCTCCGTCCATATTCAACGCAACCTGCAATATAGAGACCGTTCGGCCCTGCATCGTCGAGCCGCATAACCCATATTCCGCGGGATCAGCCAAAGAAAAACCCCGCCGAGGCGGGGTTTTCTTGGAGTGAACGTGGACTGCGGGACTTAGAAGTCCATACCACCCATGCCGCCCATGCCGCCACCCATGCCACCGCCGCCATGGCTGTGGCCTTCGTCCTTCTTCGGCAGCTCGGCAATGATCGCTTCGGTGGTGATCGCCAGACCGGCGACCGACGCAGCGTGCTGCAGCGCGGTGCGGGTCACCTTGGTCGGATCCAGGATGCCCATCGCCACCATGTCACCGAACTCGCCGGTGGCCGCGTTGTAGCCGAAGTTGCCCTTGCCTTCCTTGACCTTGTTGAGGATCACGGACGGCTCTTCGCCAGCGTTGGCGACGATCGCACGCAGCGGCGCTTCCAGCGCGCGGCGGGTGATCGCGATGCCCAGATCCTGATCGGTGTTGTCACCCTTCAGACCTTCGACCGCCTTCAGTGCGCGGATCAGCGCGACACCGCCGCCCGGGACCACGCCCTCTTCGACGGCTGCGCGCGTGGCGTGCAGGGCGTCTTCGACGCGGGCCTTCTTTTCCTTCATCTCGATCTCGGTGCTGGCACCGACCTTGATCACGGCAACACCGCCGGCCAGCTTGGCCACGCGCTCCTGCAGTTTCTCTTTGTCATAGTCAGACGAGGTCTCCTCGATCTGCGCCTTGACCTGCGCAATGCGTGCCTGGATCTTCGCCGCTTCACCGGCACCGTCGATGATCGTGGTGTTTTCCTTGGTGATGACGATGCGCTTGGCGCGACCCAGATCGGCGAGCGTGGTCTTCTCCAGCGACAGGCCAACTTCCTCGGACACGACCTGGCCGTTGGTCAGGATCGCGATGTCTTCCAGGATCGCCTTGCGACGATCACCGAAGCCCGGCGCCTTGACGGCGGCGACCTTGACGATGCCGCGAATGGTGTTGACCACCAAGGTGGCCAACGCCTCGCCTTCGACTTCCTCGGCGACGATCAGCAGCGGCTTGCCGGCCTTGGCGACGGCTTCCAGCACCGGCAGCAGCTCGCGCACGTTCGACACTTTCTTGTCGTGGATCAGGATGTACGGATCGTCCAGCTCAACCTGCTGCGAAGCCTGGTTGTTGATGAAGTACGGCGACAGGTAGCCGCGATCGAACTGCATGCCTTCGACGACGTCGAGCTCGTTCTCGAGACCCGAGCCTTCCTCGACCGTGATCACGCCTTCCTTGCCGACTTTCTTCATCGCGGTGGCGATGATGTCGCCGATGTTGGCGTCGGAGTTGGCCGAGATCGTGCCGACCTGGGCGATTTCCTTGTCGTTCGCGGTCGGGTTGGAAAACTTCTTCAGCTCGCCGACGGCAGCCGCAACGGCCTTGTCGATGCCGCGCTTCAGGTCCATCGGGTTGATGCCCGCGGCGACAGCCTTGAGGCCTTCCTGGATGAACGCCTGTGCCAGCACGGTCGCGGTGGTGGTGCCGTCACCGGCCACATCGGACGTCTTGGAAGCGGCTTCCTTGACGATCTGCGCACCGAGGTTCTCGTAACGGTCGGCCAGTTCGATCTCCTTCGCGACGGACACGCCGTCCTTGGTGATCGTCGGGGCGCCGAAACTCTTCTCGAGTACGACATTGCGGCCCTTCGGACCGAGGGTGACCTTGACCGCGTTGGCCAGGGTGTTCACGCCTTTCAGCATGCGGGCGCGGGCGTCTTCGCCGAAACGGACTTCTTTAGCGGACATAAAATTTTTCCTTGAAAAATTTTGAAATAGGTATGGGCAATCTTGCGGACGTGGTGCGGGAAGGAGCCGAAGGCGACTGGCGTGCGCGCTTGTTTCGCGCTCGTCCAGTCAACCGTGAATCACCCCTCGATCACAGCCACGATGTCGTCTTCCTTCAGGAACACGAGCTCTTCGCCGTCGATCTTGATTTCCTGACCGGCGTACTTGCCGAACAGCACGGTGTCGCCGGCCTTCAGCGACATCGGGCGCACCTTGCCGTCGGCCATGATCAGGCCGGTGCCGGCGGCGACGACCTTGCCGCGGGTGGGCTTCTCGGTGGCGCTGTCGGGGATGACGATACCGCCGGCGGAGACGCGCTCCTCTTCCAGACGCTTGACGATGACGCGGTCGTGCAACGGACGCAGTGTGCTCATGGACAACTCCAGCTGACTATTGAGATGGGACAAGGCTTTGAAGACCCGGATCGGCAGTCTTGTTAGCACTCAAAGGAAACGAGTGCCAATTTTAGCGGTACAGAACGCCACTGCAAGAACTTTGACCCGGTGACTGGACAGCTAATTGGGTGGCCCGGGACGGGTTTCAAGGGGAACCCTGGGGAAATCCGCCCGAACGCATGCACACCGGACATAACGCCCCGATTCCGCTTACGCTTCGGCCATGACGCCCCAGATGACTCCAGATGCGGTTCTGCTCTGCTATTGCAGCTGCCCCGACAGCACCTGTGCACAAACAATCGCCGAGGCGCTGGTCAGCGAACGGCTGGCCGCCTGCGTCAACCGGCTCCCTGGCATCAGCTCAACCTATCGCTGGCAAGGCAGCGTGACCACCGACAGCGAAGAGCTGTTGCTGATCAAGACCACGGCCGGGTGTTTCGACGCACTGAAAACCCGCCTGCTGGCATTGCACCCCTACGAGCTGCCGGAGCTGATCGCCGTGCCAGTGGAACGCGGTCACTCCGCCTATCTGGACTGGGTAAGGCAGACCGTCGACCGCTGAGCGGCGATCCGACCCGCACGCCTGACGACCCACCCATGGAGGCATGCGCCAGGGCAAGACTGCTGACAGGTTCTGTCAGTGCACGGGATTAGCCTTCGTTCTCCACCACGTTCAAGCCGATGCCATGAAAAAGTCCGACGTCGCCGCCCTGTTGCTGCTTGGCGCCTTGTGGGGCGCCTCATTCCTGTTCATGCGCATGGGTGCCAACCAGTTCGGCGGCATGGCGCTGGCCGGCATGCGCGCCATCGGCGCGGCGATCTGCTCCATCCCCTTGCTGAACTCGCGTGAGCGCCTGGCCGAGCTGCGCACGCACTGGCGCTCGGTGCTCATCGTCGGCATCGCCAATTCGGCGTTGCCATTCGTCTTGTTCTCCTACGCCGCGCAAAGCCTGCCGTCCGGCCTCTCGGCCATCTTCGATGCGATCGCGCCGTTGCTGGTGGCAGCCTCCGGCTGGCTGTGGCTGGGCGAAAGGCTCGATCTGCCACGTGCCAGCGGCCTGCTGATCGGCCTGACCGGCGTGGTGTGGCTGATCGGCGGCAGCCTGGGTTTCGGTCATGGCGGCAGCGCGGTCGGCTGGGCGATGGCTGCCTGTGTCGGCGCCAATCTCTGCTACACCTTCGGCGCCCATTACAGCCATCGCCGCCTGCAGGTGGTGACACCGATGACCGTGGCGATCGGCAGCCAGTTCGCTGCAGCGCTCCTGCTGCTGCCCTTCACCATCTGGCTGTGGCCGGCGAAAGCGCCGACGGCGCAAGCCTGGTTCGCCATGTTCGGCCTTGCTGCGGCCTGCACCTCGCTCGCCTATGTGCTGTTCTATCAGCTGATGGCGCGCATCGGCTCGACCCGCTCGATGGCGGTGCTGTACCTGATTCCGGTATTCGGCGTGTTGTGGGGCGCGCTGTTTCTCGGCGAGACGATCACCGTCGCGATGGCTGGCGGCTGCATGGTGATCCTGCTCGGCGTGGCGCTGACCACCGGCATGCTGCGTTTGGGGGCACGCAGCGCCACCCCGCTCGATCAGGCCGGACAGGCCTGATCGTAAACAGGCTCCAAAGCCGCATACCCGGACGCTGATCGGAAGCGCAGCAACGTTTCCGGATAAATGAGGCACACACTCTGATTAAGGGTCGCGCTACAGCGACTGGGCCATAATGGCCGTTCGCCCGTGGCGTACGGGCCTGCACTGCTTCTGGAGTCGTGATGCGATCGTTGCTTGCCGGCCGAATGGCCGTTCATCTGCTCGTCTGCCTGGGTCTGCTGCTTGGCGCACTGCCCGCGTTCGCACAAAGTACCGCCGATCTGCTACCGGTCACCGAGGCCTACAAGCTCAGTGCGGACGCTTCTTCGCCCGGCGTACTGAAACTGCACTGGACGATCGCGCCGGACTATTACCTCTACCGCGGCCGCATGAAGTTCAAGGGCGGCGACGGCGTGACGCTCGGCGAGGCGCAGCTGCCGGACGGCGAGAAGCATGTCGACCCATACCTGGGGCCGGTCGAGACCTATCACCATGGCGTCGATGCTGTGCTGCCCTACAGCGTGGCCGCCGGCACCACGCGGCTGAAGCTGAGCGTGCAGTACCAGGGCTGCCACGAGGTCGACCCGAAGATCTGTTACCCGCCGCATACCGAGCAGCTGGATCTGCCGTTGCCGGCGAACCTCGGCGACACGGCCACACCCACCGCCGGCAATCCGCTCGGCGCAGCACTCAGCCAGCTCGGCGGTCGCGCGGCCAGCACGACGACCGGCATGGACAGCGCACCACTGCCAGCCGAACAGGCATTCCGTTTCGAGGCGCTGGCGCAGAACCCGCACCAGTTGCTGCTGCGCTGGACGATGCCGAAGGGTTATTACCTGTATCGCGACCAGACCACGTTGAAGCTCAAGGATGCCGCCGGCCTCAGCCTGAAACCGGCGTGGCCGGCCGGCACGGCGCATCACGACGCGCATTACGGCGATGTCACCGTGTATTTCGACCAGGTCGAATTGCCAGTGGCGGTCGAGGGCGATCCCGGTGATCGCAAGCAGTTGTCGCTGGAAGCGAGCTTTCAGGGTTGCCAGGACGGTGGCCTGTGCTATCCACTGATGACGCGTGCGGTGAACATCGATCTTGGCAGCGGTGTTGCCGCCACTGGCCAAACCATGGCGACCGCGCCGGAATTGCCGCCAGCCAGTGTCACTGAGGGCATGTCGCAGGTCAGCCTGATCGCCGCCCTGCTGCTCGCCCTCGGCGGCGGCCTGGTATTGAACCTGATGCCGTGCGTGCTGCCAGTACTGTCGATCAAGGCGGTCAGCGTGCTGGAGAGTGGCGAAAATCGCACCACGGCGCGGCGCCATGCGCTGTTCTATACCGCTGGCGTGCTGTGCAGTTTCGCCGCACTGGGCCTGGGTATCCTCGCCTTGCGCTCGGCCGGCCATGCCCTTGGCTGGGGCACACAGTTGCAACAGCCGCTGCTGGTCGGCGTGCTGGCCTGCGTAATGCTGGCGGTCGGCCTTTCGATGTCCGGCGTGGTGCAGTTCGGCGCCTCTCTGGGCAATACCGGCGCGAATCTGGCCAGCCGCTCCGGCGCGGCCGGCGATTTCTTCACCGGCGTGCTCGCCGTGGTGGTGGCCAGCCCGTGCACCGCGCCGTTCATGGGCAGTGCGCTGGCGTATGCGTTCGCCGCGCCGATGCTGGCGGCGCTGCTGGTGTTCCTGGCGCTGGGCATCGGATTGGCGCTGCCGTTCCTGCTGATCGGCTTTGTGCCGGCACTGGCGCGCCTGCTGCCACGACCTGGCCGCTGGATGGAAACGCTGAAGCAGGTGCTGGCATTCCCGATGTACCTGACCGCCACGTGGTTGGTGTGGGTGCTGGCCAAGCAGCGCGGCGCCGATGCCGTGGGTCTGGTGCTGGTGGCGATGGTGTTGCTGGCGGCAACGCTGTGGTGGTTCGAGCGCAGTCGTTCGCGCGGTGCGATCAGCCGCGTATTCGTCGCACTGCTGGCGGCGGCCACGCTGGCGCCGATGTACCTGCTCGCCCATGTGCCGCCACCGGCGCGCATCGCCATCGCCGAAGACGGCGTAGTGGCCTACACCCCGGAGAAACTGGCCGAACTGCGCACCGCCGGCACCCCGGTGTTCGTCGACATGACCGCCGACTGGTGCGTCACCTGCAAGGCGAACGAGCACACCGTGCTGGACACGCAGGCGTTCCGCGACCTGCTCCAGCACACCGGCGCGGTCTATATGAAAGGCGACTGGACCGACGTCAACCCGACCATCAGTGCCTTCCTGCAGCAATACCACTCGCCCGGCGTGCCGCTGTACGTGGTGTTCCCGAAAAACGGCGGCCCCGGCAGGCAGCTGTCCACCGTGCTGACCTCGTCGATGGTCGAACAGGCGCTGACCGAAGCGGCGCGCTGATGCTAGATCGCAGCAACTGGCTGATTCTGGGCCTGGCGGTGCTGGTCGCGGCGATCGGCGGCTATGCGCAGCACCGCCACCAGCAGCCAGCAGCGGCGGACTCGGCCATGCTCGGTCAGCAAGTGCCCACGCTTACCTTGCCCGATCTCGACGGCAAACCACACCGACTGAGCGACTACCGTGGTCACCGCGTGCTGCTGAATTTCTGGGCCAGCTGGTGCGGCCCATGTCTGGACGAGATGCCGGCGCTGGCTCGGGCACGGGCAAAGTTCGGCGAACAGGGAGCGATCGTCGTCGGAATCGCGATGGATGAGCCGGAGCGGATTCGCGCCTTTCTGGCCGTGCATCCGGTGAGTTACCCGATCTTGCTGGGCCAGCTGAGCTCACCAAGCACGACGCTGCAGCTGGGCGATACCCATGAAATCCTGCCATATAGCGTCCTGATCGACACCGATGGGCGCATCTTGGAAGCTCATGCCGGAGCCTTGTCGGCACCCCAGCTAGAACAGTGGCTGGCGCCGGACCACGACAAGCACTGAATAGCCGTAGACATACGCTTCCGCACGGATAGTTGCGCTTCTCCGTCAAACATCGTCGATCTGCGGTGAACTGGACAACATTCCCGACTACGCGCACACTGCGCCGGGTTCCGGGTGCTCCGGACGCAATGTGGACGGCCTCGTGGCGAAGATCCTGGTCCTGCACGGACCCAACCTCAACCTGCTGGGTGTACGCGAACCGCAGATCTACGGCCGCGAGACACTGGCGGATATCAATCAGCAACTGGCTGCACGTGCGCAGGCAGCCGGGCATGAGCTGGCTTGGTGCCAGTCCAACGCCGAACATGAGCTGATCGGTCGCATTCATCAGGGCCGCGACGACCAGACCGCGCTGATCCTGATCAATGCTGGCGCCTTTACCCATACCAGCATTGCCCTGCGCGATGCGCTGGCTTCGGTGGCGATCCCGTTCATCGAAGTGCACCTGTCCAACGTGTTCGCCCGTGAACCGTTCCGCCATCACTCGTACCTGTCGGATATCGCGATCGGCGTGATCTGTGGCTTCGGCGCTGACAGCTATCGGCTGGCGCTGGAGGCGGCGATCCACCGGCTGCAGGCACCCGCGGCCAGCGCGGCATAAAACGAACCTGGCCACACGGCCAACCCCATTCCCTTCCGGCCACCCGTAGTGGCATGACTGACAAAGGCTGATCCGATGGATTTGCGCAAAATCAAGAAACTGATCGACCTGCTCGAGGAATCCAACCTCGCCGAACTGGAAATCAAGGAGGGCGAGGAAGTCGTCCGCCTGTCGCGGGTACCCAAGAACACCGCGCCGATCGCCGCTGCCCCGGTGGCCGTGGCTGCCGCGCCGATTGCTGCTGCACCGACTGCCGCCGCCGTGGAGGCACCAGCCGCCGCATTACCCGCAGGCAACGTCGTGAAGGCACCGATGGTCGGCACGTTCTACGCCTCGGCCACGCCGGGCACCCCGGCCTTCGTCAAGGTCGGCCAGCAGGTCAAGGCCGGCGAGACGCTGGGCATCATCGAGGCGATGAAGATGTTCAACCAGATCGAGGCCGACGTGGCCGGCACCGTGCAGGCGATCCTGGTCGAGAACGGCCAGCCGGTGGAATTCGACGAACCCATGTTCGTGATTGCCTGAGGCCGCCCGGATGCTCGAGAAGGTCGTCATCGCCAACCGCGGCGAAATTGCGCTGCGTGTACTGCGCGCCTGCCACAGTCTGGGCATCAAGACCGTGGCGGTGCACTCCACCGTGGACCGCAACCTGAAACACGTCGGCCTGGCCGATGAGTCGATCTGCATCGGCCCCGGCCCGTCGGTCGACAGTTATCTCAACATCCCGCGCATCATCGCGGCGGCCGAGATCACCGACGCCCAGGCGATCCATCCGGGCTACGGTTTCCTGTCCGAGCGCGCCGATTTCGCCGAGCAGGTCGAGCAGTCCGGCTTCATCTTCATCGGTCCGACCGCCGAGGTGATCCGCCTGATGGGCGACAAGGTCGAGGCGATCCGCGCGATGAAGGCGGCCGGCGTGCCGTGCGTACCCGGCTCCGGCGGCCCGCTCGGCGAGGACGTCGACACCAACATCAAGATCGCCCGCGAGATCGGCTATCCGGTGATCATCAAGGCCGCCGGCGGTGGCGGCGGCCGCGGCATGCGCGTGGTGCGCACCGAAGCGCATCTGGGCAACGCCGTCACCATGACCAAGGCCGAGGCCAAGGCTGCGTTCGGCAACGAGCAGGTCTACATGGAGAAGTTTCTGGAGAATCCGCGCCACGTGGAGATCCAGGTACTCGCCGACGGTCAAGGCAACGCGATCCATCTGGGCGAGCGCGACTGCTCGATGCAGCGCCGTCATCAGAAAGTGGTCGAGGAGGCGCCGGCACCGGGCATCACGCCGGAGCAGCGCGAAGCGATCGGCAAGGTCTGCGTCGATGCCTGCCTGCGCATCAACTACCGCGGCGCCGGCACGTTCGAGTTCCTGTACGAGAACGGTCGTTTCTACTTCATCGAGATGAACACCCGCATCCAGGTCGAGCATCCGGTGACCGAACTGATCACCGGCGTCGACCTGGTGCGCGAGCAATTGCTGATCGCCGGCGGCGAGAAGCTGTCGATCAAGCAGGAAGACATCGTGATTCGCGGCCACGCGATCGAATGCCGCATCAACGCCGAGGATCCCGACACCTTCATGCCTTCACCCGGCACGGTGAAACGCTTCGAGGCACCGGGCGGCCCCGGCGTGCGCGTCGACACGCACCTGTACGACGGCTACAAGATTCCGCCGAACTATGACTCGATGATCGGCAAGCTGATCGTGCACGGCCCCGACCGCGAGACCGCGATCGCACGCATGCGCCTGGCACTGGCCGAGACGGTGATCGAAGGCGTCAAGTGCAATATTCCGTTGCAGCAGCGGATCATGGCCGACGTCGGCTTCCAGCACGGCGGACAGAACATCCACTATCTGGAGAAGCGGATGGCGGAGCAGAAGGAACACCCCGCCACCGGTCACTGACCGGCGTGCCGTGAAACCATCCACTGTGCCATCGATGATTAATTGCACGGTGGATGACGTCTGTCGCCACCACCATCCACGGATCTTGCATGCCCTGGCTTGAACTCTCCCTTGCTGTGCGCATCGAGCAGCAACCCGGCGCAGAAGAAGCGCTGGACGATCTCGGCGCGCTGTCGATCACCCTGCAGGATGCCGATGCGGAGACGCCGGACGAGCAGGCCATCTTCGAGCCGGGCGTGGGCGAGCTGCCGCTGTGGCCGACCATCACGCTGAACGCGCTTTTCGATGAGCAGACCGATCGTCGTGGCCTCAGCGCCGCGCTCGGCGAACTGCTGCCGTGGCTGGAGCCTGACCAGCTGACGTTCCGCGATGTCGCCGACCAGGACTGGGAGCGTGCATGGATGGATCAGTTCAAGCCGATGCCGTTCGGGCGCCGTCTGTGGATCTATCCGTGGAACATCGAACCACCAGCCGACGAGGCGCTGGTGGTGGTGCGGCTCGATCCCGGCCTCGCGTTCGGCAGCGGCACCCACCCGACCACGGCACTCTGCCTGGAATGGCTGGATGGCCTCGATCTCGCCGGCAAGACCGTCACTGACTACGGTTGTGGGTCCGGCATCCTCGCGATTGCCGCACTGAAGCTCGGCGCGGCCAGTGCTGTCGGAGTGGACAACGACCCACAGGCGCTCACCGCCTCGACCGACAACGCCGAGCGCAACGGAGTGGCGGATCGGCTCGCGCTGTTTCTGCCGCAAGATTTCAACGCCGGGACCGCTCCTGCGCATCCTGCGCCCGCAGCACTAGCGCATCCATGCGCGTCGGCCGACGTATTCATTGCCAACATCCTCGCCGGTCCACTCGGCGAACTCGCCCCGACCTTCGCCGCCGCGGCAAAACCCGGTGCACCGTTCGCGATCTCCGGCATCCTCGACGGCCAGCAGGACGAATTATTGCAACGTTACGCCGTATGGTTCGACGAGTTGCGTGTGGACACCCGCGAGGACTGGGTACGCATCAGCGGTCGACGCGCATGGACGCGCTAGTGCCGCCGCCGCGCGCAAGCGCAGCGGCTCATGCAATCTGTTTCTGCGCGTATCGCGGCCATGTGCGCGCGAACCGTTTGAAGCTCCCTGCTAAGCTGGCCGCTTACTGATCGAAGCGGCCCGCATGTACACCCAATGCCCCGAATGCCTGTCGGTGTTTTCGCTGGATGTGCACACGCTTGCGCAGGCCCACGGCCACGTCGTGTGCGGGCATTGCAAGGCCTGGTTCGACAGCATCGCCACGCTCGCCGACCAGCTGCCGCCGGAACCGTTTCACGAACTCCCGGTGAACGAACCCGCGTTTGAACCGCCGTGCATCGACCTGGTGGTCTACCGACCACGCCCCGTGCCGTCTGCCGTGATCGAGGGCGACGCGGTGGCGGTGGAAGCGCCGAAGGAAGAGGATTTCTCGCAACTGGTGTTTGCGCCACGCTTTGCGCGCGAGTCGCCCGCGCGCCGGCCAGCGCGATCGCCGCGCCCGCGACGTGTGCGCTCATCCGGTGAGCGTCGCTGGCCCTGGATCACCGCCTGCACGCTGCTCGCCTTGCTGCTTGCCGCCCAGCTGAGCTGGGCCGAACGCGACCCATTGCTACGCAATCCCACCACAGGGGGCTGGCTGCGCAGCGGTTGTGCGGTACTCGGCTGCCCGCTTCCACTGGTGGCCGCGCCGCAGCAGCTGCAACTGCTCGCCAGCAATGTGCAGGCGCATCCGAGCGTGGCCGGTGCGCTGATGATCAGTGCCCGCGTGCGCAACGATGCGGTGTTTGCCCAGCCCTATCCCGTGCTCACGATCACCTTGTCGAACGCACAGGGCCAGCGCATCGCCATGCGTCGGCTGCAGCCGGCCGAATACCTCGATGACCCCGCCATTCTGGGCCGTGGCCTAGCCCCCGGTGCCAGCGCGGTGCTGCTGCTGGAAGTGGAGGATCCGGGCGACAAGGCGGTCGCGTTCGAATTCGGTTTCGAATAGCACTTAAAATTATCGGCACGCACGGGTAGACTCGACCCCCTACGCAAACTGCCCACCGGTGCTCCAACGCATCGTGAGCTGCGGCGACAATCAAAAACACATGCAGCGGCCCACGCAGCCGTCGCTTCGTACATGAGGGAAGATGTCCGTGAATGCCGTAAGACTGCCTGCTGTCGAGGCCGCAAAACAGACCTCGTCGCAGGGCGCCGATGCGCAGGCTGCCGGCACGCACGGTGCGAGCTCGCAAAGTGCCGGATCTCAAAGTGCCGGCTCTCATAGTGCGTTGAGCGAATGCGTCAGCCGTACGGTACGCCGTTACCTCGCCGACATCGGCGACACCGAATGCGCCGAAGGCCTGCACGCACTGGTACTGCGCGAGGTCGAGGTACCGCTGCTGCGCGAGGTGCTGGCCTTCCATGACGGCAACCAGAGCCGCGCCGCCTGTGCGCTCGGCATCAACCGTGCCACCCTGCGCAAGAAACTGGCCGCACACGGCCTGCTGTAATTCCTACCAAGGCCGCCCGCCGAAGCCGCCACACAATCAGACGGCTATAATCAGCGGCTTTCCCCTCCTGGAAACCCGCTCATGTCCACGCCCCAGCTCGTCCCGGTCCGTCGCGCCCTGCTCAGCGTTTCCGACAAGGCTGGCCTGATCGACCTGGGCCGGCGGCTGGCCGCCAGGGGCATCGAACTGCTCTCCACCGGCGGCAGCGCCAAGGCACTGCGCGAGGCCGGTATCGCGGTGAAGGACGTCAGCGACGTCACCGGCTTCCCGGAGATCATGGATGGCCGCGTGAAGACGCTGCACCCGAAGGTACACGGCGGCCTGCTCGGCCGGCGCGGCACCGACGACACGGTGATGAACGAACTGGGCATCGCGCCGATCGACCTGCTGGTGCTGAACCTGTATCCGTTCGAGGCCACCGTGGCGAAGCCCGGCTGCACACTGGAGGACGCGATCGAGAACATCGATATCGGCGGCCCGGCGATGTTGCGCTCGGCGGCAAAGAACTGGAACGACGTCGGCGTGTTCACCGCGCCCGACCAGTACGAGGCAGCGCTGGCCGAGATCGAGCAGCACGGCGGCCTGAGCCGCACCAGCCGCTTCAGGCTCGCGGTCGCCGCGTTCAACAACGTGTCGAACTACGACGGCGCGATCAGCGACTACCTGTCAGCGCTGCAACTCAACGAAGCGCAGGACGCCATCGCCGGGCATGACGCGTTCCCCGGTCAGGTTAATAGCCGCTTCGTGAAACTGATGGACCTGCGCTACGGCGAAAACCCGCACCAGCAGGCCGCGTTCTATCGCGACCTGTATCCGGCGCCCGGCACACTCGCCACCTTCCGCCAGCTGCAGGGCAAGGAGCTGTCGTTCAACAACATCGCCGATGCCGACGCGGCATGGGAATGCGTGCGTAGCTTCAGCAAGCCGGCCTGCGTGATCGTCAAGCACGCCAACCCGTGCGGCGTCGCGGTGAGCCTGGATGGCATCGGTCGCGCCTACGACCTCGCCTACCAGACCGATCCCACCTCCGCGTTCGGCGGCATCATCGCGTTCAACCGCGAGGTGGACGGCGCCACCGCGCGAGCGATTGTCGAGCGCCAATTCGTCGAGGTGGTGCTCGCACCCGCCTATGCAGACGACGCATTGAAGGCATTCACCAAGAAGGGCAACGTGCGCGTGCTGGTGATTCCGCTGCCGACCGACAGCGATCTGCTGCATGCCCATCCCGGCAACAGTTCCAAGCGTGTCGGCTCAGGCCTGCTGATCCAGAGTGCCGACCTCGGCATGATCGGCGCGGACGACCTGAAGATTGTCACCCGCCGAGAACCGACCGAGGCGCAGATCCACGACCTGATCTTCGCCTGGAAAGTGGCCAAGTTCGTCAAGAGCAATGCCATCGTGTATGCCCGTGACCGCCAGACCATCGGCATCGGTGCCGGCCAGATGAGTCGCGTCTACAGCGCGAAGATCGCCGGCATCAAGGCGGCCGACGAGAAGCTCGAAGTGCGCGGCTCGGTGATGGCCTCCGATGCGTTCTTCCCGTTTCGCGACGGTATCGATGCCGCCGCTGCCGCCGGCATCAGTGCGGTAATCCAGCCCGGCGGCTCGATGCGCGATGCCGAGGTGATCGCCGCCGCCGACGAGCACGACATGGCGATGGTGTTCACCGGCATGCGCCACTTCCGTCACTGAAGATGACGAAAATAAATCTGGCAGGTCCGCCATTGAGTCGGTCGTAGGTTGGGGTGAGCGCAAGCGAACCC
>JBOHYM010000070.1:0-136629 GCA_050737735.1 Rhodanobacter sp.
CTTCTTTTCTTCAAAACTCAACCATGCGAACGAACGCTGCTTCATCGGCGATGGGCTTCCTGGGGACTGCTGGCTATGATGCCGCAGACGGGGAATAAATCAGAGCATCCTTAGTAGGCTTGCCGACGCCACTCCATGTCCATCGTTCCCGAACGTGACGATCCCCGTTCGTTTTAGTTTCAATCCACTTGGCGGCCGGAGGATTGCTTTCTGGGAAAAGAACCGTTTCGAGCTCGATGCTCGGATATTCTTCCTCGCTGGTTGGCAGGGTCGCGCGCGGAAAATCGTCCAGCGCGAGGTCCCCGTTAACCATGACCAGTTCGTAGGCCCGCAAAACCGAACTCTTTCCCGTGTTGTTGGGGCCGACCAATACGACGATATCGTCGAGCTCAATCTCAACGGGATTTTTTCCGATGGCTCGAAAGTTACAGATTCTCAGCTTGTGGAGCCGGGCTCTTGGCGCCGACGTCTTGTCCTCGTCGGACACGGCCTCTTTCTTTGCTTCCTTTTTTACAGCCATTTCTTTCTCTTCCCAATAGATGTATGACGATAAAACCATGAGCGCTAAGCATTTAAGAGGCGCGCAAGTCTTAACGCTGCAATCAAGTCCCGCAGCAGAGGGCGCAGCGATGGCCAACCCTAGATGCCACACCTTCCCTTCATTATTAGACTGTAGAGTCCGGCAGTCACGTCAATCAGGGCGTTGATAACTTTTGATTTCTCTCTATCTTCATAAGCCGGCACGCATCCCATTAGCGAAAGGATGTGTCGAGCCATCGTTGCTGACAAGGTCGAGATCGTTGAAGATCGCCTTGAGGCATTTCTCTCGAGGAGGCGGCCCGAATGGTTCACGGCCTGCAACGA
Source organism: Rhodanobacter sp. (assembly GCA_050737735.1). Classification (GTDB taxonomy): domain Bacteria; phylum Pseudomonadota; class Gammaproteobacteria; order Xanthomonadales; family Rhodanobacteraceae; genus Rhodanobacter. Next base: position 865 of record JBOHYM010000070.1, read on the forward strand.
CGCCGAGAGCTTCTGCGCTATGGGTATCGCGAGGAATCATCCGACGGTACGACTTCATGCCGGGTGGTTCCAGATATGCTCATGCAGGTCCTGGCCAAAGTCGAGGGTAAGTACTCATGCATGAAATCATCTGCCCGCATTGCGGGAAAGCTTTCAAGATCGACGAGGCAGGATACGCGAACATCCTCAAGCAAGTTCGCGACGGTGAGTTCGAGAAGCAGTTGCACGAGCGGCTGGAGCTGGCCGAGCATGAAAAGAATAACGCCGTCGAACTCGCCCAAGCTAGGATTGCCAGCGAGTTGCAGAAGGATGCCACAGCCAAGGACGCCGAGATCCAGCAGCTGAAGGCTAAATTAGACGCCGGTGAAATTGCGCAAAGGCTTGCTGTGTCTGAGGCTCTAAGCGCCGTTGAAAAGCATCGTGACGAGCTCGCCAGCGAACTTGAGCGGACGAGGCAAGAGAAGCACGCCGCCTCCGAGCTAGCCGAAGCCAAGCTCGTGAGTGAACTGCATAAGGCTGCCTCAACTAAGGACGCGGAAATCCATGTTCTGAGATCCAGGCTCGATGCCATCGATCTTGCGCAGAAGCTGGCGATGACCGAGGCGGTAAGCGCGGTCGAAAGAGAGCGCGACGAACTCAAGAATGGTCTCCAACGAGCGGAGCTTCAGCAGCAGCTCGCGGAGAAGTCGCTCAAGGAAAGATACGAGACGCAGATTAAGGATCGCGATGACATGATCGAGCGCCTTCGGGACATGAAGGCTCGCCTGTCGACCAAAATGGTTGGCGAAACCCTGGAGCAGCACTGCGAGACAGAGTTTAATCGTATTCGATCGACGGCGTTCCCTAGAGCATATTTTGAGAAGGACAACGACGCACGGACCGGCAGCAAGGGCGACTATATCTTTCGCGACGCAGATGATGCTGGTACCGAGATCGTTTCGATCATGTTTGAGATGAAGAACGAGAGTGATCACACCGCGACGAAAAATAAGAACGAGGATTTTTTGAAGGAGCTCGACAAGGATCGCACCGAGAAGGGGTGTGAGTATGCGGTACTGGTCTCATTGCTCGAACCCGAGAGTGAGCTTTACAACACTGGAATCGTTGACGTTTTTCACCGCCACCCGAAGATGTACGTGATCCGGCCGCAGTTCTTTCTTCCATTAATCACATTGTTGCGGAATGCAGCGATGAATTCGCTCAAGTACAAGTCGGAACTCGCGCTCGTCAAAGCGCAGAACATTGACATCACGAATTTCGAAACCGGGCTCGAAGAGTTCAAGTCAGCTTTCGGGAAAAACTTCGATCTTGCATCAAGACGCTTCCAAACAGCCATCGAAGAGATTGACAAATCGATCGATCACTTGCAGAAGACGAAGGATGCTCTGCTAGGTACCGATCGGAATCTTCGTCTTGCGAACGATAAGGCGCAGGACGTGACAATCAAGAAACTGACTCGAGGCAACCCAACGATGGCGGCCAAGTTCGCCGAGCTCAAAAGTACAGGCCCGTCTGATTCCGAATGATCTAGATCTATGCACTATCTTCCCCGTCGATTGGCGGATCGGCTGAGCAAGGACCGGGAGATCTACCACTTCTTCGCGTAGCTATGCCTCACCGTTGTGCTGATATAGGAATTCAACCCGTATCCCTGCGCCGCCAGTTCTTTCATTCGGTCGACCATTTGCGTGCCTGGCCGCGAATTGTTGTACAGGTAGTTGCGATTTGTTCCAGACGCGAAAACAACGAGGATTGAGTCTTCTGTCGTTTCATAGGAGACAACATTGGTGTCACCATTGAGATTGCGGTACGGCGTCATATCGATCTCCTTGTCGAACGGAAGTCCTAGACGAGTGCAGACATGCTGCTATGGCTGCGCGTCTCTTTCCGAGGTCCTGAGTCCCCGGTCTTAAACAACTCTATCCAGCCTGCGCCCGCGCAACAACCCAAAAAATATCTAACGTCGCAGACCCATTTGTGAACGCTGGTTCCGGGGCGCAAACGGCCCTTCTCTACCCCCGATAACACGGGCTAATCACGGACCTCCACCATGTTGGTGAACTGGCTAGGACTCAGGCTCTGCTCCAAGGATTCTGACGAGCCGGCCTTTTGCCGAAGCCGAAAGTCTGCGAACTCCGAAAGTCCTCGCGATATCAACCACTGCATCATCGCTCTGAATCGACTGTGCGGCTGCCATGATTTCCTCGGGAGCAAGTTCCTCGATAAAGCGAACATCTTCCTCCCGCTCCGGAACGCGATAGATGCACCAGCGCTCAGGATCATCCGTAGCCAGCCACACAAAATGCCCGCGCTCCGGCCCTGGATCGAGTTGAAAATGATAACGGCGCTCGGCGATGTCGAGTACACGCTCACGAATCAGACGACCAGACCGCTTGAATCCATGCGCTCTGGCTACACGGTCTACGAGAACCTTGTCGAGGATCGGCGCTTCTTGCTCCAAAACTTCCTGGATGCACTTTTCAAGCGTGGCGTTGTACGACACGTCGTGAAAGCTCTCCGGTCGCAGTGACGCTTCCAGATGAGAGAGGTCAGCCATGCGGTAGGTACGTTTGGTAGCTCCTCCGCTGTCATTGCTGGGGCCTTGCGCCACCAAATCCAAAGAGTTTAGCCTTTGGCTTTCACCATCCGTCGTGACTACTGGAGCAGACTCAACGATAGTTGCTTCATCAGAGTCGAGCTCGTTGTCCCTCGCTGCAATAGCCGCGCCTTCGGCTTCAAGCGTTTCTACCGCGGCTGCCGTTTCGATCTCTCGAATTTTTCTCAATTCCGCCGCTTCAGCACGTTGGCTCTCGAGCGTTGTGCTGATGACATCATGCAGTCGCTGCAGTGCGCCCTCGCGGTTCACCCACCACTCTGTCGACCATACGCGCACCAGATGCCAGCCGAGGCCGCGCAGAATTTCTGTCCGAACCTTGTCGCGATCGCGCGCTGTTGCCGCACTGTGATACGTCGCGCCATCGCACTCGACACCGACCAGGTAGTCGCCCGGACGATCGGGATGGACGACACCCAGGTCGATGCGGAAACGCGACACCCCAATCTGCGGATGGGTCTCCCAACCCTTGGCTCGTAGTCCTTCGGCAACGAACTGCTCAAACGGTGAGTCGTAGTCACCGATGGAACCGTGAACTGCCGCGGAGATCGCCTTGGGACCTAGGTGGGCGAACTCGATGAAATGACGAAGATCATGTACCGCACGCGCCGAAGTGCGATTGAGGTCAATCATCGAAGGGTCGAACGACGTGAAGACCATCATCTCGCGGCGGGCTCGCGTGACGGCGACGTTCAAACGACGCCAACCGCCTTCTCGATTGAGCGGTCCAAAGTTCATAGACATGACGTTCGAACTTGGTTCGGTGGGGCCGTAGCCAATACCAAGGATGATCAAATCTCGTTCGTCTCCCTGCATGGTCTCCAGATTTTTGACCACAACAGGTTCACTCAGATCATTTTTGAAGAACGGCTCGATTGACTGATGCTCGCGCCGTGCCTGATCGAGAAGATCTTCCACCAGCTTTTGCTGTTCGGCATTGAGCGTAATGATGCCAATAGATTGCCCTGATGCGATGAACTCCGGGTCGGTCAAGCGGCTTACTACTTCGGCCACGATTGCCTTGGCTTCCAACGGATTACGACGCCCGGCCTTGCCCCTCGCATAGATGCCATCGACCTTCCGCCACGTCACCGTGCTCGGGCGTGTATCGGCCGCTGGGAACGTGGTCAGGCTACCGCCGTAATAGCGGTAGTTGGAGAACGTAATCAGACTTTCGTGTCGACTACGATAGTGCCAGCTCAAACTGTGCTGCGGTACGCCTGCACCGATGCACTCGTCAAGGATGCTCTCCATATCTTCGTCGGTGTCGTCATCACCATCGTCAGTACCACGATTGAAAAAACTTGTTGGTGGCATTTGCCGTGGATCACCAGCGATAACGACTTGCTTTCCTCGAGCGATGGAGCCCACGGCATCCCAAGGGGCAATCTGCGAGGCCTCATCAAAAATTACGAGATCGAACAGTTCGTGGTCGGCCGGCAGGTACTGCGCGATCGATAACGGACTCATCAACATGCAAGGCGCCAGAACCGTGAAATCGCGACCCATCTCCTGAGCCAGCTGACGTACCGGCTTGTGACGGCGTTGCTTCTGCAACTCATGCTTGAGTACGCCGAAACCACTTCGCTTGGTGACGCCGTTCTTGTCCGGAATGTTGCCTGAGAGCTTGGCTCGGATGTACGCCGATGTAAGCTCACCCAACTTATCGACTGCCGTTTGATACGCGGCAATATCGCTCTGTTGTTCGGCCGGCACGAAGTGGCATAGGAGCGGTTCTGCATCGATTGCCTTGGCGGCAAACCAGCGCGCGTATGCCACCTCGAACGTATGGGCGACCGAGCCCTCGGGCATCGTGCCCTGCTCCACCGCATCGACAAAGGGCTGGAGCCCGCAAGCCACTGCCTCCTGGCGTACACGCCGCCAACTACACCAAGCATTCAGTGTTTTTTCGTTTTCGATGACCGCTTGCGCATTGGTGTATAGCTCAGGAACTTGCTTGTTGAGATCGACATCAGCTCCGGCAGCCTTGCCAAACTTCTCGGTCGCCTCGAATAGCGCCTTGTAGCAACTTGTGAGCTGTCCGACGGCACCCGCGATGGGACCATTAGGATCCAGCAAGTCATTGCCGTCGATCACCAGTTTTTGCATTTCATGGCGGAGCTTCACCAACTGCTCGGGTGAACTGGCCAGCGGAATCAAGTTTGTACGAAGGCTTTCGGCCAATCTGATGGCGAATGCCATACGCGTGACATTGCTGCTCAACGCGGACCATCCAGGAACCTCGCGCAGATGACCGTCCAACCCATCGATCTGGGCGACCAGAGCCCGCATCTCGTCGAGCAGCGGAAGGTCGTCCCCTACGCTAGGCAGAGTAGATGTCCCCGCGTTGCCGGCGAGCGCCTTGGCTACACCCTTCTTTGCCAGCGTGGCAAGGAACCAGAACTTCCCGGATGCGTCGGTCCAGTTGCGTCGCAACGTGTCAATATCGATACGGCGAACCGCCTCTGACGCATAAGTCTGAGACAAGCGGTTTTCCAGCGCCTTATAGTCCTTTAGCAGAGACATGGCATGCTGACCCGAAGCACCGATCGCCTTCAGTGCTGGTGAGAAAGCAAAGCGCAGATCCACCCCGTAAGCATCTGGAAGAAGCCGAGACACCCCGAGAAGCTTGGCAGCCATAGGGGTTGAACTGCCTAACGACAGGCCGGTGTTCCGAACGACCTGGGCGCACGCCTCATCGCAAGCCTGGAGGGTCGTGAGAACCTGACGGGCTGCTCCAACCATGGCCTCCTGCCAAGCGTTTGACCACTCGCTCCGAGTCAAGAGCGTCACCCGTGCTCCAACATCCTGGGCAGCCGATCGGTTCAGATCCAATCGCCGGGCAACGTCCCGCAAATGCTGCATTTGGGTAGCGTCGTGCTCCGTTCCGTCCGGCCAGGAAAGCCGAGGCGTCAGTGGCACCGCATCTTTCACCACGCGGCCGATGGCCTCGTGAACTGACCAACCGTTGGGCCAGCGCTCGTGGAGTACTTTTACGACCTCATTGAGGCGATCGCGGAGCAATCTGACTTTTTCGGCCTGCGTATTCCAATCCGCATCGGTCAGTGTGTCGCGCGACGTCCATGCACGATCCAGCTGCTCAAGCACATGCATTTTTGACGACTTGCTCGAATGCAGCTCCAGGCAAAACTGGCCGATGCCTTTGTCTTCCAGTCGCCGCTTCACAACATCCAATGCAGCCATCTTCTCTGCCACGAACAGCACACGTCGTCCCAACGCGAGGTTGTGCGCAATCATATTGGCGATGGTTTGCGACTTGCCCGTGCCCGGTGGTCCATCCAAAACGAAACTGTGACCCGTGGCGGAAGCGACTACGGCGGCCAATTGTGACGAATCAGCCGGGAGCGGTGTAAACAGCTCGCTCGGATCGATGACGGTATCCAGCTCCATAGGCTCTGGAAAATTACCCACTGACTCCAGCGACGAGCCACCAAGCTTGTGGTGCAGCAAATGTCGCACGACGTCGTTTTCCATCAGCTGATCAGATCGATCGATCAGATCGCGCCACATCAAGTATTTCGCGAAGGAAAATGTCCCCAGCACAACATCAGTGGTGACCTCGAAGCCCGGGATGTCCCGCACCGCGCGGCGCACAATGTTCCAGATTCCTTCGACGTCAATGCCGCTCTCATCCGCTGGCAGGTCGCCGCTTAGGCCTGGAATCGTGAGCTGAAAGTCGTGGCGCAATAGTTCTAATAGCGTCAAATTGAACCGAGGCTCATCGTCCAGCATGGTCATCTTCACGCCGGACAGCACGCTGCGCCGCTCTAATTTGACAGGAAGCAGAATCAGGGGTGCGCAGTAGCTTTTTGGATCATCCTCGGCCTTTTTCCAGCGCAAAAATCCGACGGCGAGAAATAGCGTGTTGGAGCCGCCCTCTTCCAGGTCTGAGCGAGCCTTGCGATATAGATCAATAAGTGCCGCGTCGAGCTTGCCCTTCTCCATCCGGGAGAGCACCTCGTTACGCGCCAAGGCCTGACGGGCAGCTTCTTCCTCGAGGCTTTCGCGGTTACGTTTCTCGTATATTGCGCTGTCGCGCCCGCCCACTTCGAGATCCGGCATGCTGACTATGCGCACACTCTTGTCTGCCGAAAGGATGTCCTCAAGCCCCGCCGGGTCCGGACACGTCAGGCGGATTGCCTTAGCGCTATCGGGCAAATGAAGTAGGCGGTTCCGCGTGGTCAGATCGAGTAGCTTGCGCTGCCAAAGTTCTAGTTTGTCGGCCGGCGTGAGAGGCTCGTCCTCAACTTCGACGTCGAAGTTTGGCAGTGAAGGAGCTGCTTCCAAAGCTTCGCTGACCGCTGGAGCTTCTTTGTCCTGCGTATCGCCCTTGGTCTCAGCGGTCACCGTCAGCGGGCGTAGTTTCTGCATGCGAGCTCGACGCACGTCGACCGCTATCACAAAGTCTTCGTCGGTCAATTGGCGCTTAGCAACATCTACCGCATGACTGAATCCCGGAGCTGGCGATTGCGTGGTCAACGTCGTCTCGAATACCAGAAGCTCCTGCAGCTCAATGCGCTTGCGAACTGACGAGGCGTCTTCGGTTAGTACCTGTGCAAACTCCTGTGGCTGGAGCCAGACTCCGGCGAATGCGTGGCCCTTGGTCAGTAGGAGAACGGGGTTGAGGCCGGCCTGCTCCAAGGTGGCAGCAAACAAAAGGGCAGTATCCAAGCAGGTGCCCACGCCTCCTTCCAGTATCTGTGAAGGAGATCGGATTTTTTGCCCCTGCTGCTCGAAGCTCGCCGGTGGGACCACATAGCTGATTTGATACCCGCAGACCGCCGACCAAACAGCTGAAGCCAGCTCCCAAGAACGCTGACGGGATCCTGCCCTGTAGCCATCGATACCGTCTGGACGACCTGCCCGACGCAGGACATCCGACGAGTTCTTGAGCACCTTGTCGACGGCGGGATCGTTAGGCATACAGAAAGCAGCCAGGAGTTCGGGCATAGCGCCCGCACCACCCCACTCATTTCGCGCCAGTAGCTCAACAGGAAACCTGTGTTCCGCGATAACTTCCGTGTTCGATAGCAGGCGAAGATTCACCGACGCCTGCATACTTTCGGTCAAGTCAGCCAGATAGCCATCCTTCAGCTCTACATCGCGATCAGGAATTGCTATTGAGGAATCAGGCCCCAACCTGTCGATGCGCCAAGTCTTTGTCTTGGCAAACGGTAAGCTCGGCTCAAGCTCCAGAACCAGGTGGTCAATTCCTTCGACGTCATCATTGATGATGGTCAGTTGTCGAAGAAGCGGCACGGCATTCTGATGTGACGCCAACCCGAGCTTGGCGGTGATCACACCTTCGATTGAAATTCCCATTTCCCCTGCCCTTTGAGCACCCTTCAGCTTCGAATCATAGGGCGCTAGGGCGGAAGTTTCGAATGGGCCATTCCCAGAGACACAATCTTGATCTCTGGGGACTGCGCGCTACTCGCGAGCTGAATGATTTTTGCCACACCCCAGACATCGTCGATATGGCCCCCAGCGCCCCTCCCGTTCTCTCCCCAGCAAGCATCCACAGATCCAGCAATCGTCTGTCTTGCCGAGTCGCCAACGCCATAGAAGGATGCCTTGAATGGCGAAAATGACCACGCCGAAGCAGGCCCCCGCCATGGCGATCAGAAACGGCACGTCCGATGGAGCAGCTTGCCCGCCCATCATTGCCGGGATCGTTAAGATAGTGGAAGCAATGACGGATATTGGGATCGATGCAACCACTGGGACTAGGCACCAAGCCAACATTCGCACGCACATCCGGTCGGCGTAAGACATGACACCTCCTTCATTGGTTCGCAAAGGTTGTCACTGTCTAATCTCATGGGCTGAGACGCCCCCACGTAGTGGCTTGGCTGATCGAGCCTCGAGTCAAACAACGGTGCTGTTCTACCCTCGATAACCAGCCCTAATCGCTCCACCACAGAAATAGGTATGTCGGCCAAGACCGGTCACCTATTCCACCCTCCATTCAGGAAATCCGAGCCAGGCAAGCGCCGATCCCGATGCGGCCACCTGGTTGACCAAGGTCACAGGGGGAACTCTGCGAATCCACGTGCTGTGAGAGATAGGTCGTGTCTTGGTGGCCCCTCGTTTTGGGGATGCGACAGCACTGCGCCCAGCGATAGCCTCGTCAGCGATGCCCTCGATCCGAATCCGGACTCCATTCCCTCACGTTATCGTGGAGACGAATCATGCCAACTGCCAACTAGGTACATGCCGAGGTGGACATCGTCCAGGAGTGCGCACCAGAAAAGGTCGAGTTCAAACAGACACTCTGGAAGACCATTGAAGAAGCCGCACCGAAGAATGCGCTGCTCTTCTCTTCGAGCTCGACTATTCCTACCTCAGCGCAGTTCGCTCTCACACCCTGCTGACAGCGACACCTACTCGTAGCTGGCTCGAATTCATCGACTTCGCCGACATAGCGCTGTCGGAGCCTCTGGAAAATGCCAAGGAAAGAAAACATGCTCGCCGTTGGCGAAGAAGCATGAACATTCCTGCGGAGACAGTTTCATCCAATCTGGTGGCCGATATTCGCGGCATTGTGGCGCCTGAGTTCTGATCGATTTCATGTCGGATCGAGATACAGGTGCCGCATGTCTGAAACCATCAAAACAAACCATCAGCACGTCGGCGCCAATGCGACCGTCCCCCGGCTGTTTGTGCTTGAACTGAGCGCCGACCGCATTCACACGATGAATACGGACGGGTCCGACCATAAAACCATCGTGACGGACTGCCACTTGCCCGATGGCATCGTCGTCGATGTCGAGGCTGGCCATATCTACTGGACCAACATGGGCATCCCGAATCTGGACGACGGGTCGATCGAGCGCGCCGACCTCGACGGCAGGAACCGCAGGACGATCGTCGCGAAGGGGCAGACCCACACGCCGAAGCAGATCATCCTCGACAAGAGGAACGGCAAACTTTATTGGTGCGATCGCGAGGGAATGCGTGTCATGCGCTGCAATCTTGACGGCGCGCAGTTGGAAACGCTGGTCGAGACTGGGCGCGGCGAACCCGATGTCCGGGATCAGACACGGTGGTGTGTCGGGCTAACGATCGATGCGAAGCGTGGGCAGATCTACTGGTCGCAAAAAGGACCGGACAATGCAGGGCTCGGTCGCATCCTGCGAACCCATATCGAGATTCCCGCCGGTCAAACAGCGGCGACCAGAACCGATATCGAGACCTTCTTCGATGGCCTGCCGGAGCCGATCGATCTTGAGCTCGACGTGAAAAACCGCGTCCTTTACTGGACCGATCGCGGCGACCCTCCGCGCGGCAACACGGTCAATCGCGCATCTATCGACAACAAGCCGGCCGAGCCGGAGATCGTGATAACCCATCTGATGGAAGGCATCGGCATCGCACTCGATGTGGCAGGTGATCGCATGTTCGTGACCGATTTTGCGGGATCGGTTTATTCCGCACGGCTCGACGGATCCGACGAAAAAAATTTCCTCTACGCACAGGGCAACCTGACCGGCATCGCATACGCCGAAATTCCGAAGGAGCAGTGAGATGCCGCAGAACAAGCCCATTCGCCGGGTTGCCATTATCGGCACAGGGGTTATCGGTGCCAGTTGGGCCGCGCTCTTCCTCGCCAAGGGTCTTGACGTGGTGGCAACAGACGTTGCACCAGGTGCGGAGGAAGCACTGAAGCGCTTTGTTTCGGCGGCGTGGCCGGCACTGCAACGGCTTGGCCTCGCATCCGGGGCTTCCCAGAGCAGGCTGTCGTTCACGCCAAGCCTGGAGGTCGCCGTCAAGGGTGCCGACCTGGTGCAGGAAAACGGACCCGAGAAGATCGATTTCAAGAAGGTGCTCTATCGTCAATTGGACGAGCTGTTGCCTTCCGGCGTCATCATCGCTTCAAGCTCGTCGGGCTTGACGATGAGCGAGATCCAGTCGGCGTGCGACAAACATCCCGAACGCTGCGTCATCAGCCACCCCTTCAATCCACCGCACCTGGTGCCGTTGGTCGAGATCGTCGGCGGAGCGAAGACCTCGAAGGAAACAATCGAGCGCGTCGACGAGTTTTACACAGGCCTCGGCAAGCGGACTGTCCGCTTGAAAAAGGAAGTGCCCGGGCACGTGGCGAATCGTCTGCAGGCTGCGCTGGCCCGCGAGGTCTATCATCTCGTCGCCAACGATGTCGTCAGCGCCGCCGATGTCGATACTGCATTGTGCTGGGGCCCGGGTCTGCGCTGGGGAATCATGGGTCAGCTGATGCTCAATCATCTCGGTGGCGGTCAAGGTGGCATCGAGCACTTCTTCCAGCAATTCACCGGGCCCATGACCGCTTGGTGGAAAGTGTTGGGGAACCCGCAACTGACCCCTGAAGTTCAGCAGAAACTGATCGACGGCGTTCATGCCGAAGTCGGCTCGCGCTCGATCGACGAGCTTGCGTCGGAGCGCGACGAAGTCCTGCTCGGGTTGCTTGAACTGCGCAACAAAGTCGGCAAGTCGCGCTGAACGAACTGCCGCCGCCGATCGCCTGAGACCGGATGCCAGCACCAGGATCGACCGCAAGCCTTCAAATCTACCGGCTTTCAAGCCACAGGAACTGGAATCCCGAATGTCCACTGCAACCGAAACGAGCAAAATCGTCGGATCGAAGCCTGTGCCCGTGCCGAACGGCGACTTCTATCAGTTGGTCGACCTTCTCACTCCCGAGGAGAAAGCGGTCGTCAAGAAAGTGCGCACATACATGGAGACCAAGGTCCGACCGATCATCAACAAATACTGGTCCGACGATGCATTTCCGTTCGAATTGCTGCCTTCATTCAAGGAACTGGGCATCGGCGGGCTAGGCTATGAAGGCTATGGCTGCGCGGGCGGCAGCCAGAAGCTGTTCGGATTCGTAGCGATGGAATTGGCGCGCACGGATGCATCGATGTGCACGTTCTTCGGCGTGCACAGCGGCCTGGCGATGGGTTCGATCTATCTCGACGGATCGGATGAGCAGCGACAGAAGTGGCTGCCGCCCATGGCGCGTTTTGAGAAGATCGGATGCTTCGGCTTGACTGAGCCTCTGGTCGGTTCCGGAACTGCGGGCGGCTTGACCACGACGGCGAAGCGCGATGGCGACAGTTGGATCCTCAATGGCCAGAAGCGCTGGATCGGCAACTCGCCATGGTGCGATGTTTCGATCATCTGGGCGCGGGACTTGGCCGACAACCAGGTCAAGGGCTTTATCATCGAGAACAAGGCCACGCCAGGATTCAGCGTGGAGAAGATGGAGCACAAGGTCGCGCTGAAAGTCGTCCAGAATGGCCAGATCACCCTGACGGACGTGCGTGTACCGGAGGCGAATCGCCTGCAGGGCGGCAACTCGTTCCGCGACACCGCGCGGGTACTGAGGATGACGCGGTACATGGTGGGCTGGGCTTCCACCGGCATCCAGATGGGTGCGTTCGAGGCAACGCTGAAATACACGCAAGAACGATTGCAGTTCGGAAAGCCGATCGCCTCGTTCCAGCTGGTGCAGGACCTGCTTGCAAAGATGCTCGCCAACGTGACTGCCTGCCAGTGCCTGATGCTACGGCTCGCTCAACTCGATGACGAAGGGAAGCTGAGCGACCACCAAGCCGCGCTCGCGAAGGCGTTTTGCACAGCCAAGTCGCGCGAAACCGTTGCGTGGGGACGAGAGCTGTTGGGCGGCAACGGTATCCTCGCCGACTACGATGTCGGGCGTTTTTTCGCCGATGCCGAGGCACTCTATTCCTATGAAGGTACGTATCAAATGCAGAATCTGATCGTCGGCAAGGCCATCACCGGCTACGGTGCCTTCGTCTGATGCCCCAACGCGTGGGCATTTCGGCACCGACGTATCCCATGCAGGAGTTTTGACAATGGCTTCCGAAGCCAGAGCAGCATTGGCGCTTACGAACGTGCGATACGAGAAAATGGGGGTGATCGCCCGCGTGACAGTCGATCGGCCCCAGGTACTCAATGCGCTGAATACGGCGACTTGGGCCGACTTGCGGGCCGCGTTCGAGGATGCGAAGGACGACACTTCCGTGCGCGGCGTGATCCTCACTGGTGCGGGTGACAAGGCATTCATTGCCGGCGCCGACATCGGCGAGCTCGCGCATCTGGACGCCTACGAAGCGGAGGAGTCCAGCCGCTTCGGTCAAGGCGTCCTGGACCTCATTGAAAATCTCGGCAAGCCGGTGATCGCTGCGGTCAACGGTTTCGCGCTTGGTGGCGGCTGCGAGACGGCGATGGCCTGCACGCTACGAGTCGCCGCGGAGCATGCCAGGTTCGGGCAACCCGAAGTGAAGCTGGGCCTGCTGCCGGGCGGCGGCGGAACGCAGCGTTTGCCGCGATTGATCGGAAAGGGGCGCGCGTTGCAACTGATCCTCACCGGCGAAACGATTTCCGCGCAGGAAGCATGCCGCATCGGCCTCGTCAACGAAGTCGTTCCTGCGGGCAGCTTGATGGATCGTGCCGAGACCATCCTGATGCAGGTCGCTGCCAACGCGCCGCTGGCGGTGAAGTTTTCCCTGGATGCGGCGAACAAGGGCCTGGAGACCAGCCAAAGCGCGGGACTTGCACTGGAAGCCTCCTACTTCGGCATTTGCGCCGCCAGCGAAGACAAGAAGGAAGGCACCGCCGCTTTCCTCGAAAAACGCGCACCTCAGTTTCGGGGGCGGTGAAGCAACGTCCGCACACGACGATTCATTGGGAACCGACATGGCAAGTGACAATATTTTTTCCGGACTGAAAGTGGTGGACATGGCGAGCTTCATCGCCGGTCCGAGTGCCGCAGTAATCCTGTCCGACTTTGGCGCCGACGTCATCAAGGTGGAGCCGCCGAGCGGCGAATTGTGGCGACACGCGCATAACGTTCCGCCGCAACCGGTCGCTGCGGATGCCTACCCCTGGCATCTGAATAATCGCAACAAACGTGGCATGGCGCTTGATCTCAAATCTCCGGGTGCTAGGCAGGTTCTCGAAAGACTGGTCAAATGGGCCGACGTGCTCATCGTCAACACACCGCACCCCGCACGTGCGCGACTCAAGCTTGAATATGCCGACGTGGCTCCATGGAATCCGCGCCTGATCTACGCAGACGTCACGGGTTTCGGCGAAAAGGGGCCAGATGCGGATCTTCCCGGCTTCGACATCACCTCGTACTGGGCCCGCAGCGGGCTGCTGTCGATGACGCGCGATGCCGGCGCGCCACCCACCTGGCCGGTGGCTGGCAGCGGTGACAATGCGACTGCCGTCGGGCTCTATTCGGCAATAGTCACCGCCCTGTATCGTCGAGAGCGAACAGGGGAAGGTGCACATGTCACGACCTCATTGCTTGCACAAGGCATCTGGTCTGCAAGCGTCTCTATCCAGGCTGCGCTGTGCGACGCCCAATTCTTTGGCCTGCACGATCGCAGGAACCCTGCGAATGCGGCGATGAACATCTATCACGCTGCCGATGACACCTGGTTCGTTCTCGTCGTCACATCCGACAAATTGGAAGCCGTGGCAACAGCGATCGGCCGCCATGATCTTCTGACCGATCCGAGATTCTCCGATCCGGCTGCATTGATGTCGAATATGTTGCAGCTCACATCCATCCTGGATGAAGTGTTCGGTGCGCACCCGATGGAGCATTGGTACAAGGTGTTCAACGGTGTTCACGTAACATTCGGCGCGGTGCGTGGCCCGCAAGAAGTCATCAACGATCCACAGCTTCAGGCAAACGACATCATCGTTCCGCTCGATGGCGCTGGTGGCAAGCTGACATCCACGATCAGCAGCCCGATTCAGGTACATGGCGTTGCCAAGGTATCCGCCAAGCGAGCCCCGAAGATTGGAGAGCACAACGAGGAGATCCTTCGGCAGCTCGGATTCAGCGCGGCCGAAATCGACGGTTTGCATGCGAGCGGTGCGATCCCGCAAGCATAAGAACCATGCGGTATAAGCAGTGTCCGATAGAACAACGGACGGCCTTGGCCTGGCAGTCCAGATCACCCGATACACGCAAGGCATGAACCAAGATCATTCAAGCGCGTTGACGAGCGGAGGTTCGCCGCTGCTTTGCATGCAAGGATGCACGTCGTGCCATTTACCAAGGTTCCAATCTCGAACTGCACGATCATCAAGCAGCCTGCCGAGGCTTCACCCTATTCCATCGACGCCCTTTCCCGGACATGAAAGGGATGCGAGGCTTCCTGAAGATAACGCGCCTTGGTATGACGAGATTGATCACGGCTCCTTTGGCAGGCTGGCTTGTGAATGTCAGCCTTCCCCGAAGCTTCTCGGCGCGCTCGCGCATGCCGGCAATGCCCCAATGCCCTTCCTTCCGGCGCAATTCGAGGTGTTGCTCGCTGACACCGATGCCGTTGTCCCGTATCGAAATTTTCAGCCCACGCTTCATGTATCGAATGACGACGTGGACGGTCTTTGCCTGAGAGTGCTCAAAGGCATTGCGTAAACCTTCACGAACGATAGCCAACACCTCAAGGCGCGCGTTCAATGGAAGGGTCCAAGGTTCACCCTTGATCTTCAATTTGAAGTCGACTTCCGAGTCGGAGGCGGCGTGCTCTCCCATCTCCAAGATGGCCTCCGTCCAGTTCCTTCCCTCGTCGTCGGGTAAACGCAGCGTATTGATCGCGTTGCGCCCTTCAATGACCACATGACGAAGTTTCCGCTCGATCATCGCCGCATGCTCACGTTCTTCTTCCGGGAGCGTCGATGAAAACGCTTCGAACTCGAGCAGGATGCCCTGGAGACCCTGCAACAGGGTGTCGTGCAGCTCCCGCGCCATACGCTTGCGTTCGGCGCGCCTCTCGTTTTCCGGAGAACGGTCCCCTTGTCTCGCGGTTCCCAGCCGCAACTTGTTCAAGTTCCAGAACGCGAAGACCAGCGCCGTCCCGGCGCCAAGCGACCTGCCCCAGCTCGAGTGCGCGATAGACAGCTCGTTCCACACCCGTACCACCTCTGTTGCCGACACGTTTGCGTTCAGCTGACTGTGTATCAGCAAGTCTTTCTCACATGAATTGGAGGATCTCCGATCTTTTTTGTGGATAGTCACAATGCCGACCGACACGGCGCATCGGCGCGATGCACTCATCGATTGGAGATGGTCTGAATAACCCGTCATCCCGGCGGAAGCTGGAGGCACTTTGCAGCTACGAAAATGGTCTCAGGCACCACCGCAGGTCACTGATCACAAACGCGGCATGACATGACGGCTTTCACAAGCTGTCTTTGCGGAGCCTTGTCGCCACGTACAGCTTCGCAAGCCACGCTGGGTCTTCCAGGCTCCCGCCCGCAATCTCCTGGATGCGCTCGAGCCGGTAGTTCAATGTATTGGGATGGATCCCCAAGATCGAAGCGGCCTGCCTGCGCTTCTGGAATTGCTCCAGATAGCACTCCAGGGTTCTCAACAGCTCCGGCTCGTGTGACAGGCGTTCGACCAGGGATTCCAGATAGCGCAGCACATTGTCCGATCGCCTCGCGCCTTCGTTCAGGGCGATGTCCGAATACCGGTAGACGCCATCGCCGCCGCCATTGCGCTCGCCAACCTCAAGCGCCTTGACTGCTTCCTCTACAGAACCGGACCAGCCGGATGGCCCCTGTCCCATCATTCCGACACCCACCTGCTTGAACTCCGGGACGTTGGCGATCAACCGCGCAGCCAACTCCCCCATCCTCCGGTCGCTGGCCAGCACGGAATCACCCCGGATACATGGCATCCAGACGATCAACCGCCCGCGATACATCACCCTGACAAGGTCCGCCGCATTGGCCTTCGCCATGCGCGCCACGACCAGCATCATCCTATCCAGCTCCGTCTCCACACGGGATGGCAGCGTGTCCGGCACATCGAGGTTGAGCGCAAACGCCACCCGGGCGATCGTCGGATCGATGCCGATGGTTTCCGACACTCGGTTGAACTCGTCCACATCCCCGGTGGCGCCAAAGACCAGGTTGCAAAGCTCGTATCTCAGCGCGTCCTTCCATCTCGACTGCTCGTATTGCTCCTCCATGTAGGCCGTTGCGATCGCTTGGGCCATTTCGTCGAAATGGTCGAGGAGATACGGCGACACGTTGAAAAGAAGTTCGTCCCGCACATCCGGGTGCTCCGACGCAAACTCCAGATAGACGGCCCAGATTTCCTTCGACCCAACCCGATAGGCCCTGAGCAGCGATGCCAGCTCGATGCCTTGATGGACGCGTCTGCGCCCCAGATTCCGGAATGTCTCCATGTCTTCGTCAGAAGGATATTTCCCCGTCAACATGGACTTACACCAAAGCACCGCCGAGAACTGGATCGACTCCATGAAGTCGATCCTGGTGCCCGGTGGAAGCTTTGCGTAGGCGGGGTCGCTTTGCGTGATTGCCTTGTAGGCCCTTTCGACGATTGCCTTCGGATCGCGAGCGTACGCGGTCGTTGCTTCGCGAAGCTTTCCCATTAACCGTGGAACTTTCATGGCTGCACCGATGCAAATACACGTGGAGAGGATTCCAGAGGGTACCCGTGACGATGCAGGCGGGCCACATGCCTTCATGTCTAGACCTTCGCTCGATGCCCATTAAACGAGGGGCGCCATGTGGCACCCTCGTCCGTCGACCCGGAAAATCAACGTCTGCTGATCGAAAAGGCGCCTACGGAAACCCCCAGATCAATGCCTTCGCCACTCCCATGCAGTGCCAGCGAGGTGGTGCCTTTGGTGAGTAACTGGGCTTCACCGCTCTTCATCACGCCCGCATCCGCGCCGGCCTGTGCGTAGTCGCCAAAGACATCGTTGATCGTGCGCACATGGGTGATCTCGCCCTTGCCGTGGTCGATACGATACCTGCCGGCGGTGAGGCCACCACCATTCAGCGTGATCTTCACATTGGCGTGCTGACCGTTGCTGCACGTCATCGCGCCGGTACCCGATGCGTGCTTGTAGATTACCGACCAACCGGACAAGCTGAAACTCAGGTGGCAAGTCACACTGGCGTCGGCCGCCTGTGCGTGGGAAGCCGGAAACATGGCCTGGCTGCCAATGCAGCCCAAGGCCAGGGCCGCCACCTTGAACATACGCATCAGCATCTCTTTAAATCCCAGGGGAAACCCAAGGCCGAAATGGGAGCTGGCGTGCCCCACCCTGCCATTCAACGCTGCATTTGCATGACCTGGTTCATGGGAACCATGTTGTGGTTGAGGTGGGCCATGATCCACATGGATCCGATGATCACGATCGCGATGATCAGCATCGTCGCCGCAAACGCCATGACGTTGGTCTTCTGCGCGGGAGCGGTGTTGATGTGCAGGAAGAAGATCAGATGGACCAGCATCTGAGCGATCGCCAGGACGGCTAGTGCCGCTTCGATGCTGAAAGGAGCCATGTCCGTACTGCGTGCTACGACGAACGCGGCAATGGTCAGTAGCATCGCCGCGATGTAACCGATGACATAGCTACCAAAGCTCCCGTGGGCATGCTGGCTTTCGAGTCCCGGGGTACGCGAGTCCCCGCGCAGCGGCTCATGCGACTGGTATGTGGTCATTGATAGCCTCCGACCAGGTAGACAAACGTGAAGACACCGATCCAGACCACGTCGAGGACATGCCAGAAAAGGCTGAAGCACAGGAAGCGACGCAGCATGGCAGGGGTGAATCCGCGCCCCAGAAATTGGGCAACCAGGACACCTAACCACAGGAGCCCACAGGTCACATGCAGACCATGAGTGCTGACGAGGGTAAAGAACGAGGACAGGAATGCGCTGCGATCCGGACCATCGCCTCGCGCTATGAGATCGGCAAATTCATGGACCTCAAGCGTCAGAAACACGACTCCAAGCACGGCCGTCGCAAGAAAACCGGCAAGCGCAACGAATCGGTTGCGCCTGTCGCAAGCCAACATGGCGATGCCGCAGGTAAAACTGCTGGTGAGCAGGCAGACCGTTTCGATAAAAGCGTTGTGTGCGCTGAAAAGCATGTGACCGTCAGGGCCACCGTCCGTCGACGTTCTCAGCACGGCAAATGCAGCGAACAGCGATGCAAAGAGAATGCCGTCGGTGAGAAGGTAGAGGTAGAAGCCCCAAGCGGTGACATGCTGCCGGGAGCGCTCGTACTCCTCCGACGGCATGTCCAATGACGCAACAATGCTAGACATAAGTCTGTCCTTTACTGCTCAGGCAAGATGAGGAGGTACGTGCTCGAGTCGGGCGACTTCGGCGCCCGACAGCTCGAATTCGTCGTCTTCGTCCCAGGACTTCCACGCGATCAGCGCAGGGAACGCGACCAGTGCCAGGATGCCCATCCACCAGATATGCCAGATCATGCCGAACCCTCCGATCACGGCAAAGAAACTCATGAAGAATCCCAGCCCCGAGTTCTTCGGTATCTCGATGGCCTCGAAAGTCCCGGTCGAGGCGGGTATGACCTCCTGCTTTGCCTTCCAGTACGCGTCAAGGCCGTCCACATTCGGTACCTGAGCAAAGTTGTAGGCTGGCGGTGGTGAGGTCGTTGACCATTCCAGGGTGCGTCCATCCCACGGATCCGCCGCCCCTTCGCGCAAGCTCTCGCGGTGTGTGATGCTCCACACCAACTGGGTGATCTGCAGAAGAATGCCGATCAGGATCACGACGGCTCCGCACTCGGCAACCAGCAGATAGGGTACCCACGCCGGGTCATCGTAATGATTCATGCGGCGCGTCATGCCCATGAAGCCGAGGATGTAGAGCGGCATGAAAGCAAGGTAGAAACCGAAAAACCAGCACCAGAACGCAGCCTTGCCCAGACCCTCGTGCAGCCGAAAGCCAAACGCCTTCGGAAACCAGTACGTAAAGCCCGCGAAGCAACCGAAGACCACGCCGCCGATGATCACGTTATGGAAGTGCGCGACCAGGAACAGGCTGTTGTGCAGAACGAAGTCGGCCGGCGGAACCGCCATCAACACGCCAGTCATGCCGCCAATGGTGAAAGTCACCATGAAGCCAATGGTCCACAACACCGGTGACGTGAAACGGACACGGCCGCCATACATCGTGAACAGCCAATTGAAGATCTTCACGCCCGTGGGTATCGCGATAACCATCGTGGTGATACCGAAGAACCCGTTGACGTCGGCCCCGGAGCCCATGGTGAAGAAATGGTGCAGCCATGTCGTGAACGCCAGCAGCGCAATCACCATCGTCGCCATCACCATGGATCGATAGCCGAACAGGGGCTTGCGCGAGAAGGTGGCGATGACTTCGGAATAGACGCCGAATGCCGGAAGGACCAGGATGTACACCTCCGGATGGCCCCACATCCAGATGAGATTGATGTACATCATGGGGCTGCCTCCACCATCGTTGGTGAAGAAGTGCGTCCCCAGATACCTATCCAGCAGCAACATCGCGAATGTTGCCGTCAGTACGGGAAATGCCGCGATGATAAGCATGTTTGCCGAAAGAGCCGTCCACGTGAAAATCGGCATCCTGGACAGCGTCATGCCGGGTGCCCGCAGCTTCAATATCGTGGTGACGAGATTCACACCGGACAGCAGCGTGCCGACGCCTGCAATCTGTAGAGACCACAAGTAGTAATCGACACCGACACCCGGACTGAATGGAAGCTCCGACAGTGGCGGATAAGCCAGCCAGCCGGTACGGGCGAATTCACCTACTCCCAGTGAGAGGTTGATGAGCAGCGCGCCTGCGGCGGTCAGCCAGAAACTGACCGAGTTGAGTACCGGAAAGGCGACGTCCCGTGCGCCGATCTGCAACGGCACGACGAAGTTCATCAGGCCAACCACAAATGGCATGGCCATGAAAAAGATCATGATCGTGCCGTGCGCCGAAAAGACCTGGTCGTAGTGTTCGGGTGGTAGGAAGCCGTGGGCGTTGTTGCTTGCCAGCGCCTGCTGTGAACGCATCATGATCGCGTCGCTGAAACCTCGCAGCAGCATCACCGAAGCCAGCAAGGTGTACATAACGCCGATGCGCTTGTGGTCGACGGTCGTGATCCATTCAGTCCACAACCATGCCCATTTGCGCTTGTAGGTGATCAGCGCAAGGAGCGCCAGGACGCCGACGATGAGCACGAGACATGTACCCATGATGATCGGCTGGTCGAAGGGGATCGCGCTTAGCGTGAGCTTTCCAAACATGATCATGGCTCCGATCGAGCGGGTACAGACGCAGCACCGGGGGTGCCTGTGGAGATGGCGGAGATCGATTCCGGACGTTTCGTGCCGTGGTCGATGGCGTGACCGAACAGATCGTCGGAAACCGGGAAGTAATAAGTGACCTCGCCGACCTTGTGCTCGGCTGCCAGACGGTCATAGGCCGTCACGTCCAGCTGCGTGGTCGCCGTCTTCGCTCGCGCGACCCACGCGTCGAAACCTGCCGCGTCGGTCGCAAGCACCTGGAAGTGCATGTCGGAGAATCCGTCACCACTGAACTGCGCCGACAACCCGCGATAACTGCCGGCCGCGTCCGCCAGCAGATGCAACTGCGTTTGCATGCCGGGCATGGCGTATATCTGCCCACCCAGGGATGGGATGAAGAACGAATCCATCACGGTCGCCGACGTCAGCTGGAAAGAGACCGGCGTTTCGATCGGAATGGCCAGCTCGTTGATGCTGGCTACCCCCTGCTCCGGATAGATGAACAGCCAGCGCCAGTCCATTGCGACGACCTGGACGACGAGCGGTTTGCGCTTGGACGCCAGTGGCTGATACGGGTCGAGCTTGTGCGCGCCGACCCACGCCAGGCTTCCAAGGAAAAGGATCACCAGCAGCGGGATCATCCAGATGGAAAACTCGATGCGCCCGGAATACTCCCAATTCGGCCGATAGTTTGCCATCGTATTGGAAGCGCGAAACCACCAGGCGAACCAGAGCGTGAGGAGGATGACGGGTATAACCACCATCAGCATCGGAACGAGCGCTTCCAGCAGAAGTTGTTTCTCTTGTGCCCCGACAGGCCCCTTGGGGAGAAGGACACCCTCGGTACAGGCACTCAGGGACATGCAGGCCATCACCGTCATCAGGCGAGCCAAGGACGACAGCGCCACTTTTCCAGGCATCATGATGGACCTCCGCGATCGGCGGACCGATGGGTGAACGTCATTTCGCCCACTGCGTGACATGAGGGCATGACGACGTTAGGTCGCAGGCACAAGGCGGTCTTGGACGAAACTGTCCCGCAAAGAACAGATGAAACCTTTCATTGCTGCCGCTGCGAATCGAGCCAATGACTCGAAAGTGTTGCTGCACTTTCGCAGCTTTCTCCGACTGAAGAGGTCGCATGGGTTTCGTACATATCCGGTCAATCGCGTACAAGCCCGCGGCGAGGCATCGGCGCTAACTTCTCTGACGCCGAAAGTACGGCTCTCTAGGAAACGACAATGAAAGCTGGCCGCTTCGTGCCTTGTTACGTTGTCCAATTACTGACCGTCATCCAGCGCCCTCGCTCTCTCTTTGTGACGGGACGGCTTGACCGTTGGCTTCGATCACCTTGCGCGCCGACTTTCGCTTCGCGGCAGATCCATGGATCCAGTCGATTCGGACCACCCGCCTGCTGATGGAATTGTCCGGTTCGCCTGATCAGCACCAGGTGGTGCACAGGCATTCATTGCAAGGGAGACCGTTGTCATGGCCATGACTTCTGCCGACTACATCGCCCGCGTTCTTGAGCAGGCAGGCATAAAACACGTTTACGGTGTTGTGGGCGATTCGCTCAACGGACTGACAGACGCCTTTCGGCGCTTCGGCACCATCGAATGGCTTCACACGCGCCATGAGGAAGGCGCGGCGTTCGCCGCTGGCGCCGAAGCGCATTTGACGGGTGAGTTGGCGGTCTGCGCCGGCAGCTGCGGGCCGGGCAATCTCCATTTGATCAACGGTCTTTTCGACTGCCAACGCAGCGGCGTTCCCGTGCTTGCCATCGCGGCGCATATTCCGAGCACCGAAATCGGCATCGACTACTTCCAGGCCACGCATCCGGAATCGCTGTTCAAGGAGTGCAGTCACTATGTGGAATTGGTGTCGAATCCGAGCCAGCTTCCGCAGATTCTTGGGCGCGCCATTCGTGCTGCTGTCGCTCGACGCGGTGTGGCAGTCGTCGTCATCCCCGGCGACATCGCACTCAAGGAAGCCGTGGCCGAACCGCCGCATTGGGTGATACCGACCAAGCCCATTGTTCACCCTGCCCTGAAGGACCTCAAGCGACTGGCCACTCTGCTGAAGGACGCGACGCGCGTCACCCTATTCTGCGGCGCGGGCTGCGCTGGTGCACATGACGAAGTGATCGAACTTGCTCGGCGCCTGAAGGCGCCGATTGTTCATACGCTCCGCGGCAAGGAATTCATTGAATATGACAATCCCTACGATGTTGGCATGACCGGACTCGTCGGCTTCTCGTCCGGCTACGCCGCCATGAAGGGTTGCGACACGTTGTTGCTGCTTGGCACGGATTTCCCTTACCGCCAGTTCTTCCCCGAGCACGCGAAGATTGCGCAAATCGATATACGCCCGGAAGCCTTGGGCAATCGCTGCCCGCTGGATCTTGGTCTGATCGGAGACGTTAGGGAAACAATCCAGAGCCTCCTTCCTTCGATACCCGAAAAAGTCGACTCCAGCCATCTGGACGCAGCCCTCGCTCACTACAAAAAAGCACGCGAAAGCCTGGACAAACTTGCCGAGCCCAGGGACGGCAGCAAGCTGATCCACCCGCAGTACGTGACCCGGCTCGTCAGCGAGCTGGCAGCAGAAGACGCGATTTTTACCTGCGATGTCGGCACGCCGATTCTTTGGACGGCGCGTTACCTCAAAGTCAACGGCAAACGCCGCATCGTCGGCTCGTTCAACCACGGCTCCATGGCGAATGCGATGCTTCATGCCATAGGGGCGCAGGTCGCCTACCCGGGACGCCAGGTGATTTCGATGTCGGGCGACGGCGGCTTTTCCATGATGATGGGCGATTTCCTCTCGCTTGTGCAGTTGAAGCTGCCAGTCAAGATCATCCTCCTCAACAACGGAACCCTGGGTTTCGTGGAGATGGAGATGAAAGCGAACGGCTTCATCGACACAGGTTGCGACCTGGTCAACCCCAACTTCGCAGACATGGCCAACGCCGTTGGCGTCAAAGGCATCCGCGTGGAAGATCCGAGAGACTTGCGTGCGGCGCTCATTGAAGCGTTCAAACACGTTGGTCCCGCACTCGTGGACGTGGTGAGCGCACGTCAGGAATTGGCGATGCCGCCCAAGACAACGTTCGATGAAGCCCACAAATTCGGTCTCTTCATGATCAAGGCGGTTCTTGATGGTCGCGGCGGTGAGCTTATCGATCTGGCGAAAGTGAACCTGCTTCGCTGACGCAATCAATCGTGCCACGCACTTGCATAAAAGGGGCAACGCTATGCCGAACCACGATCTCTCAAAGTCATGGCGCCGGCTTCTTCAAAGCGACTTGGCGGCAGCCGGTTGGCTGGGCGCGTCCGGTCTTCTGAAAGCTGCCGTCCCTTCCTCGCCACAACAACCAACACTCTTTTCGCCGCTGCAAGCGAAGGCGTGGCTTCGCACCGCCATGATTCTGATTTCGGTCGCCACTTTGTCGGGGTGTAGCGCATCACCCTCCCGGAATATTTTGGGGTCTTATTTCCCGACCTGGATGATTTGCGCATTGCTCGGACTGGTCGGTGCCGTGGTTCTACGCATCGTGCTCGGCAAAGCTGGCATCGACGAAGCGCTTCCGGTTCCGGCGGTCGTCTACCTGTGCACCTGGATCGCCGTGACGCTGGCGATCTGGCTGCTGTGGCTGGGATGAAGGAGACGCCGCGTATGTCCGAAAAGGCCACCCTGGGTCGAATCATCGCGGCCATCGCGATCGCCAGCGCCGTAGTGATGCTTATCACGACGATGATTGTCCTGGACCAGCGCCCGCGCACCCATGACGCCTACGTCTTTGCCTATAGCGCAGGCATTACGCCAGAGGTCAGCGGGCGCATCGTCGAGTCCGACATCCGGAACGACCAGTTCGTCCACAAAGGCGACGCCCTGCTCCGAATTGATCCCGAACCGTTCGAGATGAAGCTTGACCAGGCGAAAGCGCAGGTCGCTGCCTTGCAGGCCGAAATAGACTTGACCGGCCGTCAGGTGACGGCGCAGGGTTCGGGTGCTCAGGCAGCCGCGCGCGAGGCAGATCGCGCCCGCCAGCAACTTGCGCTGGCGCACAACACCGTTGCACGCATGGCGCCGCTGCTGGGCAAAGGCTTCGTGACTGCCCAGCAAATGGACGAAGCACACACGAACGAGCGGACCGCCAACACGCAGCTGGCGGCGGCCATCCAGCAAGCCACGCAAGCCAGGGAAGCCATTGGCGACGTGGAAAGCCTGAAGGCGCAACTGCTGGGAGCGCAGGCCGCCCAAGCCTTGGCCGCGCGCGACGTCCGCGAGACGGTCATTCGGGCACCGGTCGACGGCCGGATCACTGGTTTCAACCTGTCGATCGGCTCGTTCGCCGTCGAGGGTCATCCACTTTTCACGCTGATCGACAACAACCATTGGTATGCCATCGCCAATTTCCGGGAAACCGACTTGCATCACCTGCAGGCAGGTGATCGCGCCACGGTCTGGGTGATGGGACACGACGAGCACCCGCTGCGGGGCGTGGTCGAAAGCCTTGGTCCCGGGGTGCAGCCAAATGGCCAGGCTGGGCCCGGACTGCCTGCGGTCGATCGCAACCTCAACTGGGTCGTCGTTGCGCAGCGCTTTCCGGTATGGGTGCGCCTGGATCAGGCCGATATGAGCTTCTTGCGTATCGGTGCCACCGCTTCGGTCAAGGTGGCGAAATGACTTCCGCAAGCGACAGCGCTTCCCCGGAAGGACTCCCCGCGTTATTGCGTCGCGAGCTCCGACTCGATGCGTTGCGGATTCGCTCCGTCGCCCGCATCACCACTGGGACAGTCATCGCGGTAACGGTCGCCATGGTCTTCCAGATGCCGCTGCCCGCCTACGTTGCGTACATCATCTTTCTGCTTAGCCAGGAGGACACCGCTTCGACGCTTATCAGCTCGGTCGGCGGATTGGTGGCCGCAACGCTTGCTGTCGCGCTCTCGCTACTGTTCTATGTCTTTGACGCGTCGGAGCCCGCGCTGCGGATTCCGTTGCTGGCCTTGAGCACGTTTCTTGGATCATTCCTCTCGCGAACGAGCACGCTGGGCCCGATCGCCTTTCTCTCCGGCTTCGTCCTGGTGCTCTCGCAAACGCTCGTCGACGACATGCCAAGCACCGAGGCGCTCACACATTTTGTCTTGTGGCTTTGGGTCGTGGTGGTCACACCGGTCCTTACGGTCATTGTGCTCAATCTCCTGACCGGAGAAAGCCCTGTTTCGCTGGCCCGCCAGCGCGCCGCGGCATTGATGGACGCCGTCGCCGACTATATCGAACTGCCGCTCTCCCAGAGCCCTTCCCTGCTGCGCGAAAAGCTCGTGGCGCTTAACCAGCTCCGCGGCAAAGCGTATATCTGGGATAAAAAGCTCAGGGCATTCGCGGAAACAGACCAGCGGCTGCTCGGGCTCCTGCTGGAAATACTCCAGATCGCCCGTGGTTTGCCAGCGCAGCTTCCAGAAAGTTACCGACATGCGCTTGCCTTGAGCGTCCGCCAAAGTCGGGCGCTCTTTCTGGATCGCCGCAGAATCGACGTCACGACCGTCCCGGCGGTTCAAGACGGCATGGAAGCGGAACCCGATCACGACCCGGCCTGCGCAGCCCTTCGTCTGGCGCTGGGGGATTTGCTCAGGGAGGCCAGCGGGCACTCCCGGACGGACACTCCCCATGCGCAGGCGGGCGCAGCCCACCGACTCCTTGTACCTGATGCATTTCACAACGCGGCATATGCGCGCTACGCACTCAAGGTGACCTTTGCCGTTCTGGCCTCCTATGCCAGCTACTCGCTGCTGGATTGGCCAGGTATCAGCACCGCTGTCACGACATGCTTCTTCGTTTCGCTGGCTACCTTCGGCGAGAGTGCGCACAAGCTGACACTGCGAATTTCGGGTGCCGTTCTGGGGGGCATTCTCGGCGGCTTGTGCCTGGTCTTTATCATTCCTGCACTGACGGATATCGGCCAGCTATGTCTGCTCGTCGCTGGCGTCTCCGCACTTTGCGCCTGGGTCTCCACCGGCAGCGAAAATATTTCGTACGCCGGTATGCAAATGGCGTTCGCATTTTTCCTGGGGGTATTGCAGGGCTATGCCCCGGCCAACGATTTGACGGTCCTCAGGGATCGCGTCGTCGGCATCGTGATCGGGAACCTCTGGATTACTGTCTTTTTCACGAGCCTCTGGCCGGTCAGTGCGCTTCAACAAGCGCGTGACCTATGGTCGTCCTCGCTTGAAAAGCTGAGCGCATTCCTTGTCGCCCCCACGGCACAAGCCGCCGCGGGATTGCAGCTCGAGGTCACGACAAAAGCCCAACAAGCAACCCTGCTGAAGTCACGCTCGCTGTTCGAAGGGCAATGGGTTTTGAGCCGTCGACCGGCTGATACCGCCGACCTGCAGGAAGCTGCCATGGAGCGGCTGACCCATGCGGCATTCACCCTCCGACGCCTGCAACCTTCTGCTCCATTCCTTTCCACCGCAAACATCCCCACATCGCAGCGCTTGCTTGCACTTTCCAAAGGAGAGGTTCCCGACCCGCTTCATTTTCACATGCCGGACCCGGCGTCACTTGCCGATCGTGCACGCTTGCGCCTGGACGAAGAGATCGACCATGCATCGCGCTTGCTGTAAATCGCCATGCCTTGTCGGTTGCGGCATGGCGATCGCGTTTTGGGGCCAACTCACGCCCACGTTCGCGAACGATGCCGCCGCTTCCTGGGCGCTGGCGCAAACAACTGCGGCCGCGCCGGCAACAACGGATGCCCCCACGGTCGAAGACCGAACCTATACGTTGCCGGAGCTGCTGAAGCTGGCGTTGTCGATCAACCCACAAACGCGGGAAATCGAGGAACAGGCGTACCAGGCGAATCTGGCGACGCAGCTGGTCAAGAGCCAATACTCCCCGCAGGTCAGCGTCAAGGCGCTGGGCGGTATCCAGCGGACGCCGCTGGCCATTCCACCCACGGTCTCGTCGAAGGGCTACTTCGTTTCGTCGACGCGCGAGGTCTTTCCGACTCTCGACGTGAAGTGGCTCCTGTTCGATTTCGGCCGCCGCAAAGGCCAAGTCGAGGAGGCTCGACACAACGCCGATGCCGCGCAGTCGGCGGTCACTGGTGCGCAGGAAAAGCTGGTCTACGATGTTTCGGCTGCCTACTTCGAGACCGTCTCGGCGCAGGGGCGTATTCGCGCCGCGCAAAAGGCGCTCGACGCCGGCCGGCTGGTCGAACAGGCCGTGCTCGACCAACGTCGCCATGGGCGCGCCACGATAGTCCAGGTGGCCGAAGCCCAACGCCAGACGGCGGCCATGCGCCTGGCGCTCACCAAAGCTTCCGGCGCCGTCGATACCGCGTTTGCAGGCCTGGTCGCCATCGTCGGTCTGCCGCCCGAGAGCCACTTTGAAGTCGCCGCATCATCGGATGTCGCGACGGTGGCCTCCCTGAAGCCGCTGAACGCGTTGATTGACGAAGCGCTCGGCTCGCGACCAGACATCCTCGCCGCCAAGGACAAGGTGGCCGCATCCGAAGCCAGGATCGACACAGCGAAGGCGGCCTACCGTCCCACGATCAGCCTGGATGCGCAGGTGTTCCAGAACATCGGCGAAATAAGCAGCGACGGCAGCCCCTATTCGTCGATCAACCGCACCGGCAATGCCGTGTTCGTCTCGCTCGAATGGTCATTGTTCGATGGCGGCGCGCGATCGACCAACGTGTCGATCGCCCTTTCAGCGAAGTCCGCGGCGGAAGACTCTCTGTCGGCCGCCAGGAACAGTGCTTCGCAGCAAATTGTGCAGGCCTACGACAACCTCAAGACGAGCCTCGATAACCGTCTGCAAGCGATTGCCTACAGCAAGGCTTCCGACGTCGCCTATCAGGCGACCTTGGATTCCTATCGGCGCGGGCTCAGCAGCATCACCGATCTCACGAACAACGAAGCGGTGCTCGCCCAGGCGCAAGCCGACCAGGAAGACGCCGATGCCGATGTGCAAATTGCCAAAGCCGCGCTCGATCTGGCGACCGGCCGCCAACCTGCATCTCCTTGATGTCTCTCATCCAACGTTTCCTTATCCCGGGAGCTGTGCTCGAGGGATGCGCTTGCCCCAGTTTTCGCGGATCTCAACAAGTACAGCGCCACCATGCATTTCATCGGGCAAAGCTCCATGTCGAAGCTGACGGGAAATGCGGCCAAAGGTGAAACACACTGCATGGCACACCACGTCATGATCGAAGGTGATTCCGATGCCTGATGGTGGCTGCGTTTCGTTATTTCGACATGTTCGTAAAGTTGGGCGGGTCGTGGCGATTTGGTCGCCGCGAGCTTCTTGTCGACTGGCAAGAGGATCGATCCATGTCGTAAGGCAACAGATTCTGGGGTCTCAAGCAGGCTATTCAGGGGTCCGAGCCATGAATACAGCAATCGTTCCCGCCCTCGCGGCGCTGACTGGTTCTGCCATCGGTGGTCTTACAAGCTTGTGTGCGTCCTGGATCACGCAAGCGGTTCAGTTCAGGGCACAGGAACGAACCGCACAACTCAGTCAGCGCCAGGAGCTGTACCGGAATTTCATCGAAGAAGCCTCCAGATGGTATGCCGATGCCTACGAACACGACACTCCGAAGGTGACGAATCTAGTGGACCTCTATGCAATGGTCAGCCGCATGCGTGTGCTGTCGGCTCCAGACGTCGTGGAGCACGCGGATCTGGTCGTTCGCGCGATCATCAAGACCTATTTATCTCCAAACAAGACTTTCCAGGACATCACGGAACACCTGGACAATAGGATCATGGACCCCCTTGCCAGCTTCAGCACCGCGTGTCGGGAAGAATTATGGGGCACTCGGAGGATGTCCAAGTAGCGCCTACACCCAAGGCGAAGCCTACCTCCGATAACACGCCCTGATCGTGGAGAAGCGATGCAGCGATTCACTCGAGCGATCACGTCGCATTCCGTCACGACGTCAAGCAGGTTGCAGGTTCGGGGAACACCTATGCATATCGTCAAGTCAATTCTTTGCCTGGTATGCCTGATTTCGCTGAGCGACTGTGTTACTCACGTCCTCAGAGATGAGCTCAGGGTCGGCATGATTCTGACCGGATACAGCGACGTCAATCGAGCCGCTCAAGACTTGTTGCTCAAGGATTGATGCGTGCCAGAAGGTGGCGCGTCGTCTTTGTGATCGGCTCAACTCCACGTGACGTCAGTCCTATCTCGTCAACGGTAACGATTAGTGGTCCGTAAGGCTGCGATCTTTGGCTTCGTTCGCCCTCTTTATTTACGCGCGCAACTTTTTATACATACCCAGTCAGCCTCGTACAAGCGAAAAAGACTGCGCCGCGCTAGCTTTGGTCTCGATGTAAACATCACTAGCCATTTGGCCCATGGGTCTGTTGGAAGCGCTTTCGAATTAGGAGCGTTCCTTTGGTCAGAGCGGATCCATGGCGCTGAGGCACGCGTTCACAGACGACCGAAGGAGAAACCCATGCGCATCGTCCATTTCGAGATCGATGGCATCCTCGGAATTGCAGCGGATGACGGCTCGGGTTGGCATGGCCTTACGGAGCGCGAAAACGGTTTCCCAGGCACTCTTCCTGAACTGATCGCGCGAGGTATAGATCTGTTGCGCACCGGCAGAGACCTTCTGCTTATGCACGCAATCGACTTGAACGCAGTTCGGATACTGCCTCCAGTGCCCAAGCCGCCGAAAATCCTCTGTGTCGGTCTCAACTACGACGATCATCTCGAGGAAAGCGGACTCAAAAAGCCTGTCTATCCCGAAATTTTCGCGCGGTTCGCGACAAGTCTTATCGCCCATAGCGAGCCGATCCGTATGCCACGCGAATCGGCCATGCTCGACTATGAGGCGGAGCTTGCCGTGGTGATCGGCCAGGGCGGGCGCCGCATCAACCGCGGCAAAGCTCTCGATCACGTTGCGGGCTACTCCCTCTTCAACGATGCGACGATCCGCGATTTTCAATTGCGCACGCCACAATGGACGATGGGCAAGAATTTCGACAGCACAGGGGCGTTTGGCCCTTGGCTGGTGACGCCCGATGCCCTGCCTCCAGGGGCTCATGGGTTGCACATCCAAGGTCGCTTGAATGGCCAAGTGATGCAGAATTCGTCTATCGACAAGCTCATTTTCAGCGTCCCCGCGCTGATTGAAATGATCAGTGTCGCAATCAGCCTGGAGCCGGGTGACTTGATCATCACCGGAACACCTGGTGGTGTCGGAGCCGCACGCAAGCCGCCTGTTTATATGCAACAGGGCGATGTCTTCGAAGTGGAGATCGAGGGGATGGGCGTTTTGAGCAACCCCGTCCAGCACGAGTCACAAGTGGAGGTGTCGCGATGAGTAGGAAGTTATTTTCTGCAACCCCTACGCGTATAGGTCGATACGATGGGCCGCCAAAGAGCGATGCAGTTTCCGCCTCTCTGGTTGACGGGACACCAGGTGACCTGAAGGACGATCTCATCACCCTCCTGGGAAAACAGAACGTCCTCCACAGGGCGATCGATCTCGTACGGTTTGCCTCCGATGCGAGCCCGTATCGACTCATCCCTCAAGTCGTCGTGCAGCCCCGAACCACCGAAGACATCGTCAAACTCTTCCGCTATTGCCGAGAGAATGGAAGGCACGCGACGCTCCGCGCAGGGGGAACCAGCCTGAACGGTCAATCCCTATCAGATGATCTACTCATCGACGTGCGTCGCCATTGGTACGGTGCCAACGTGGAGGACGATGGCTTGCGAGTGCGCGCGCGTCCAGGAATGATCCTTGGGCACATCAACGCCATGCTCGCGCGATACGGTCGACGACTCGGACCGGATCCGGCAAGTTTGAACGCGTGCACCATCGGTGGCGTGATCGCCAACAACTCCGGCGGCATGCGCTGCACCGTAAAAAACGATGCTTATCAGACCGTCTCGGCAATGACGTTCGTAACAACCTCCGGCGCCGTCATCGATACCTCCGCCGACGACGCGGTAGCGGCATTCGAACGAGCCGAACCTGATCTTGCGAAAGGACTGCTGGCACTTCGCGAAGAGCTTCTGGCAGATCGGGAGTTGGTTGATCGCGTACGACGCAAGTATTCGATACGGAATACCCATGGTTACCGTCTCTGCGCGCTGCTCGATGGCGAGACACCGCTCGAAATTTTTCGTCGTCTTCTCGTGGGATCCGAGGGCACGCTAGCGTTCGTTGCCGAGGCCGTGATCGGCACCGTTCCTTCTCCCAACGTGACCAGCGTCGCCTGGATACCGGTCCCCACCATTGACGAAGCGGTCGGCCTTGTACCCAGCCTTGTCGGTCTCGGAGCCACTGCCGTCGAGTTGATGATCGCCCCCGCCCTCACTGCCGCGGGCAACGCCTTCGCGAAAACCCCTTGCTACTGGAAAACCCTCGATCCGAGTGCGGCAGCCCTGCTGGTGGAATTCGGCGCCAAAGACATGCAAGCGCTCGAGGTGTTGCAGAACAAGGTCATCGAGTTGACCGCTAGCGCCCATCTTCTCCACCCCGTGGAGTTCACGAGCGTGGAAGAAGCTGTCGAGCTGGCGTGGCATGTGCGCGAAGGGCTGCTCGGGCTGATCGGAAAAATCCGTCCGAAGGGCTCGACGCTCATCACCGAAGATGTGTGCTTTCCACCGGAACGTCTTGCGCAGGGTGCGAGAGACGTCCAGGAATTGCTCAGCAAGCACGGCTTTATGCCCGGCGTCGCGGGTCACGCGGCGCACGGAAATCTTCACTTCACGCTGGTTGCGGACTTTGGCAATCCAGAGGATCTCGAACGCTACGCGGTCTTCATGAAAGAGCTCGTCGAGCTCGTCGTCCGCAAGCACGACGGCTCGCTCAAGGCCGAGCATGGCACCGGTCTCAACATGGCGCCTTTCGTCGAATCGGAATGGGGTGCAAAGGCCACCGCCATGATGTGGCGAATCAAGGAGCTCGCCGATCCCAAAGGTATTCTTGGGCCAAACGTGATCCTGACGCGCAATGCAAAACTCCACCTGGAAAATTTAAAATCGGTGCCGTTGATCGAAAACGTCACGGATTCCGTGCAATGCATTGAGTGCGGATTTTGCGAACCGGTTTGTCCCAGCCGCAACGTCACCATGACACCAAGGCAGAGGATCGTGACCAGGCGTGAAATGGCCCGTCAATCGCCCGGATCACCAATGCTTACCCAGCTGCAGGAGGAATACCAGTACGACGGTATTGAAACCTGTGCGGGCGATGGTACATGCGCGATTCCCTGCCCAATCGGAATCAACACCGGAGCCCTGATCCGCGAGTTCCGTGCGAAGGAGACCACGTCGACAGCCGACAACATCGCGCTTCGGCTCGCCAAGAACTGGAGCACGGTCGAGACGCTAGCCCGAGGCAGCCTGTCCGCCACGCATGCTTTTTACACGCTATTCGGATACAAGCCGCTGAAGGCCCTGACCGGAGTTGCGAGAGCAATCGCAAGTCCCGATCTGATACCGAGTGTGCCAGGGCCTATGCCTCGAGCAGCTCGGGCTCCGTCGCCGACCCAAAAGAATGGTGCCGCAGCTGTCTACTTTCCCGCTTGTATCAACCGAATGTTTGGTCGCGATCCGGATGGCCCGGCTTCACCATCCTTGCCGGAGGCGTTCGTCAGGCTGTCCGAGCGCGCTGGAAAGCCGCTGTGGATTCCGCCTGATGTTGGCGGTCTATGTTGCTCCACCCCCTGGAAGTCGAAAGGCTATCCCAAGGGCCACGCGTTCATGGCCAAATCCATCGCCGACGCGATGTTGCGGTGGAGCGACGACGGCAAGCTCCCGATCGTCGTCGATGCGGCATCGTGCACGCTCGCTCTCAGCCAGGATATTGCTTCCATACTCGACGCCGAGACCAAAGCCAAGTATGAAAGTCTGACCATTATCGACTCGATCGCGTGGTGTCGCGACCTGCTTCCGAAGTTGACGATCCGGCGGAAACTAGGGCGCATAGCCGTGCATCCAACCTGCTCCATCACGCATTTGGAATTGGCCAAGACGCTCAAGCAAATCGCGTCGCACTTGGCCGATGATGTCGTGGTGCCGATCGGTACGACCTGCTGCGGCACGGCTGGAGATAGAGGCCTCCTGCATCCTGAACTCGTCGTCTCGTCGACCCGCGAGGTCAAGGCCGTTCTGGATGCTCACCCG
Organism: Rhodanobacter sp.; assembly: GCA_050737735.1. Lineage (GTDB taxonomy): Bacteria > Pseudomonadota > Gammaproteobacteria > Xanthomonadales > Rhodanobacteraceae > Rhodanobacter. Next base: position 34,753 of record JBOHYM010000070.1, read on the forward strand.
GCCGAGGCTTACATTTCGGCGAACCGAACCTGTGAGATGGGACTTCGGCACGCGACGGGGCGCCCGTATGAGTCATTTGTCTTCCTGCTCGAAGAATTGAGTCGTCCAGAGGCGGGCTGACCGAGACGTTTTCTTGTCGTCAGATTGGCCCTTTGGAACGCTTCAGCGATTCGCAAGCAGGGCCCTCAGAGCGACTGCTGCTGACACTTCCGTGCCCTGCACCCATCACAGAGGCCACACAAGTCAATGCACGGATCCTACTGAAATCAGGCCTCCCGAAACGAGCACCGAAAAGGAACCATCCCATGGCATATTCAGACTACAACTGCTTCCAGTTCGCCTTCGATTCGGGCGTTGCATTCGTCAGTATCAATCACCCCCCGCTAAACCTTCTCGATGAGGTTCTGTCGGCAGAATTCGACAGACTTGGCAGGGAGCTCGAAACCGACGAGACCGTCCGGGTCATCGTCTTGCAGAGCGCCCTTCCTGATTTCTTCATGGCCCACTCCGGTTTGGGCCGGGTCGGAGCCGCTTCCAAATTGGTGTCCCATACGCGCAGCTTCCGTCTTACACAGATGATCGGCGAGCGGTTCAGAAACATGCCCAAGGTCACGATTGCCAAAATCGAAGGCCGATGCCGGGGTGGCGGGAGTGAGATCGCGCTGGCCGCGGACATGTGTTTTGCCGCCCTTGGCAAAGCGGTCTTTGGCCATCCCGAGGTCGCAGTCGGGCTTGTTCCGGGTGGCGGCGCTACGCAACGATTGCCACGGGCGATGGGACGGGGACGGGCCCTGGAGGTACTCCTGAGTTGTAATGATTTCTCGGCAGAGCTGGCAGCGCTATACGGCTATATCAATCGAGCGTTGCCGGCGGACGAGCTGACGCCCTTTGTCGAGAGACTGGCTCGCCGTATCGCCTCATTTCCGGCGCACACCATAGCTCACGTCAAGGCGGCGGTGGATAGGGGAGCATTTGGCTCCCTGGCAGAGGGGCTTCTGGTGGAAGCTCATGAGTCAGATTTGAGTGTCGCCAGCGAGGTGTCGCAAGCGCGCGTGAAGGAAGCATTCAAGGTCGGTGCCGAAACCTATGAAGGCGAGTTGGAAATGGATTTCCTGGAAAGACTCTCCCCGCCAAGGTAACCCCGAGAGAGTCACTTTGCTGGAGCCTGGGAAGAAGCTGATCACGCTTCTTGCGCGGCCGATTCATACATCAGTCGCGTGACGCCTGGACCGGAAAAAACGACCCGCCTTCAGCGGCGTTACGTAAGCGATACGTCCGGGAATACAGAGCGTAACGCGAGTTCCGTTACCTGGCTGAGACTCGATGGAAAGCTTCGCCGACATCTGCTTGGCACGCTCCCGCATGCCCGTCAGGCCCCAGTGCCCCGGCTTTTCACCTGCATCCAGAATGGCCGGATCGATGCCGTTGCCATTGTCTCGCACCTCCAGCAACAGTACGTCAGGGCGATAATCCAAATGAACAGTCAGCAGATTCCCACCCGAATGCTCATAAGCGTTGCTCATGGCTTCCTTCATGACGAACGAAGCTTCCTCGAACATCTCCTTCTTGAGGTTTCGTTCGTAACCATCTACCGACATGTTCAACCTCATCCCCAAGCGGCCAGCATGTTCTTTGGCAAGAACTGATAGGACCTCGGCGAGATTGTCGTATTCGGCAGATCGCAATCGGGACACCTGATCCCTACTTTCGACAATGATCTCGCGCGCTTGATCCAGTGTCTGATTCAGGAATTTCCTCTCGACTGCATCTTTCGGAAGCCGATCTACTCCGGCCTGCATTTTCAACAACAGTCCCGGAAAGCTCTGCAGCAACGTATCGTGCAAATCACGCGCAATCCGCTCCCTCTCCGCATGCCGTGCTTCCAGGCGAACGCGTAGCCGGTGATGGATCTGACGCACGCGAAATGCAAAAACTTGCCAAAGTGCGACAGCCGCCAGGCATGCGCAGAGCACTGCAAACCAAAGCGTCTGATAAAACGCAGGCCTTATGCTGAATTCGACGCTTTTTCCCGCCTTGTTCCAGACGCCATCTTCATTGGCTCCGATGACATCGAAATGGTAGTTCCCGGGCCCAAGATGGGAATAGCTGGCCTCGCGTTGCTGGCCTACATCGCGCCAATCATCACCCAGGCCACGCATGCGAATTTTTGCGTCCACGCGCTCCGGCTTGGTCAGGCTCAGCACGGAAAAGGTGATCCGAAGATTCTCGGTATGTGCCGGCAATGTCAGCCCATCTCGTGGCGCATAGGTTTTACCGTCCGCCTCAATGGAATCGATGACCACGCGAGGCGGCAATGGATTGGAGATCAATTGCGCAGGGTCGAGCCAGACGACACCGTTACTGGTCGCGAACCAGAGTCTTCCGTCGGTACTTTTGACCACTGACGGCAGCGGAAATTGCAATGCCGGCGAGCCAGGCAGGCCATCCAGCGTGTCGAACTTTCGAAAATGCATCGGATACGACGAATTTGCTTCAACTTGCCGCACCTCCTTTGCAGGCAGTTGGAAGACGCCATCCAGCGTATGCACCCACAAGTCACCCTGCGCCGAGAACACGATCCCCGTGACGTTTTTCAACGAATCTCCATCAGCCAGCCCCACCATCTTCAAACGCCATCCGTCCATGTAGCCCAGACCGTTGCTGCCCCCTATCCATAAATGTGGGCCATCCTGTTGAAAGGCTTTCGCATCACCGATCGTCACGCCTTGATCGGGGCCCAACGTGGTGACGCTATGCCCATCAACGATGACGATCCGGTTGTCTCTGTAACCCAGCCATACCCGTCCGTTGGCATCGGTGAAATCAGCACGTGGAGTGCCGCTGATGGAAGATTTCTTCCACTGCCCATCTGTCCATGTATACAGTTCTGCTGCTGATGGGCCACCGATCGATACCCACAACGTACCGTGCAAGTCCTTGGTTATTGCCAGGACCAGTCCTATCGTATTGGGACCAGGGTGACTTGCCAGATGCTCGGCACCTGTTTCGCTCATCTTCCAGATGTCGCCGCGTCCTCCGATATAGACCGTTCCCTCGCGGTCAGCGTATGCCGCAAGCGTGTATGGCGGGACGTCAAACGTCTTGACCTGCGAGTCTTTGAGTTCCATGACCGGCTTTGAGGAGCTTCCTGTCCAGATCGCCCCATCCGCCCCGGCGGCCAATGCGAAATCGTGAGTCCCCGATGGAAATGGAGCTGGCGCAAAATTGCTGCGACTGAATCGATCTATGCCAGCACCGGTACCGATCCAGATGTTTCCCTCTCGATCGACCAGCAGGGGCCACGCGAAGTCGCCACTGAGGCCGTTGGAGCTGTTGAACAGCTCGGTCTTTGTGTTCAGCGCGGACAGATCGGTGTGTCGATCGATCGCATTCGGGGCGATATGACGTACTCCATCGCCCAGTCCATTGATCCAGAGGCCGCCCTGGTGATCGAATTGGAAATATCCTGCGGAGGTCGTCAGTATGCTTCCAGGATCCCGAATCGGTACCGCCATACCGGTTTTCCAACGTTCAATGGCTCCGCGCAAATGCGCGACCCATATGCTGCCATCGGAGGCCTGTACGATGTCACTCACGTGCCTCCCGCGCTCCAGAGGCTCCAGAGGCATGAACTGCTTGGCATTCGCGGCACGGTGAAGTAGCTCTTCAGGAGTACCCACCCAAAAGGAGCCGTCACGCGCGATGAATAGAAAGGTCGCGTAGTTACCCTTGAGTCCAACATCGCCCCCCATGTTTTTCCAATGCCCTCCGACGCGTGTGTAGAGACCTCCAGCGCCGTAAAGCCAAATCGCACCATGCTGGTCCTCAGCAAACCCTTCGATTTGGCCGTGCTCAGGAAGCCCGTCTTTCGGACCGTACTGGGTGATATGTCCGTCTTTGAGAAAGCCTATGCCGCCGAATTCATAGCTGATCCACAGGCCACCATCGGTACTGGCATACAAACCGAAGACGGGACGCCCCGAAGGTGATTCTCCCGGCAGGTCTTCAACGCGCTCGAAGCGCACACCGTCAAAGCGATACAGGCCGTGGTCGGTACCAATCCACAAAAAACCATCCGACGTTTGCGCCAGCGCAGCAACTCCGGTGGGTGCACCGCTTTTGCCGGTCCATGCGACATGCTGATAACGATCGAGCGTCCAAGGGCGCTGGTCGGCATGGATCTGGCATGACAGCAGAAGGATGGCAGCGGTTAGCAGCCATCTGCAGAGCGCTTGAGCCCTATCCCACTTGTGGCCCGGCATGGAATAAACCCTCTCAACCTCTTCCTGCATGAAATGACCATGGATCGTCATGCGGGATAACTCCCTGTACGTCGTTGGCTAGATTGAAAGCGCTATTTCTTCTCGTCATCCCAAGGCGACAGGCGACAGTTTCTGCACGGGAGTGATGCCACCGAGCACCATCTTCGGCCGCGCATGGCTGTATGTCCATAGCCAACGCGACGCTAGCAGCCGCTCTGCGCGTCACCGAGCGCTCATAGGCAAGAACACGCTTAATTGACGGCAGATCTCGGAGGGGACTTGGCCCGCTCCCCAATACTATGCACAGGCATTTTTCGCCAGACCTTGGCGCCGACCGAGATACCAATACCCATGGCCAACGAAAGCTCCCAGCTGCAATGCGTCGGGCTGGAAGTCACCTGTATCAGCGCACTCAAGATGCCGGCGCCGATGCATACATGGCCGACGACATCGAGCGCGCCGGCCATGCACTGGGACTCAGGTCGTCGTTGATCTGAACTCTGCGGTTTCCTGGCCCGAGCCATGCTGCGATACATGAACACAAACTCTGTAGCGAACGCAAAGAATGCCGCTACCGTCGGCATGAGCCATGCACTCGCATAGGCGTATTCACCTGGTATCCGGATCACCAGCCACGTCAGTGCCAATCCGGAGAGAGGAGCCGGAAGACGCCTGACGAGTGCTGGCATGTTTCCCATGGCCATGGCCTCACGTCGGCAGAGTGAGCAGGTCATCCACCGTCAAACCCATCGGCGCACGGAAACCGCGATGGGACAATGACAGACTTGCCTCTGGGTGAAACGGAAAGGGAACGAAAAATGTGCTTTTCATGTGGCTGCCCAGGGGATTGGTTGATGCCATGGCGACCGGCTCGCGGATCACTGGTGTCGCGCCGTATCTATGTGCACAGGACGGCGTACGTCTCGACGAGAGAGCCATCGAGGTGACTATGGCATCCGGTACTGCACCATTCTTGGACAAACCTGACGACGAAGGATGAAAACTCACTCCTTCATGGACGTGTGGTGGGCTCAGCCCGGTAGGCCACAAGTACGCGTCACCTCATCCCAAAGTCGGTCGGTCTCGCCATCGGCGATGACCTGATAAGCGTTTCGACCTTCAAGCGCCCTGTGATGCATGCACATCCATCGTGCTGCGCGCGATCGGTCACCAAAGCTGCTTACCAGCGTGCTGGAGAAATCCTTGAGATGCTCCTCAAGGGTCGAGAACGCGGCAAAGGCGACTCTCTCCTTCATGGAATAGGCCTCTTCGAGTTGCGCACTCACCGCTTCGAACGGGTTGCTGTTTCTCATGTGCGCTCCCTCGGAGGATCAATCGCGATAGCCATGCCCGATCGACCGCAGAGAACCCATGACGAGATCGGCCTCCACCGTCTGGACCAATTCCCAGGCCGTCTTGCCACCAAGTTCATGGATTCCCACCGTCAGATACCAATCGCGTACTCGCGCCTGGTCAGCATCGATCGCCCTGGTCAATCGCAAGACACTCCAGAAGTCCGTAGTTGGCACACCCCCGAAATGCTCGCCGCTGTTCCGCAATTTGCCCCGCGTCACAGCACAAAGTCGCGTCGTCATCGTGCAGTCCCCGTCGTGGGCCAGTGAAACCTACGCTACGCGCAGCGCTGATCTTCTTCTTGCAGGTTCTTGCACTGGAGTGTGCTTTTTCCATCCGGCAACGCCGAAGTGTGCCCGATTGCAAAAATACACTTTCGAGCATTGAACTGCTCCTCTCGTCAGCGCATAGTAAAAATGATGGGGAGAAAGTGGGAATCCACTCACACCCTTGTTTTCGGTACTGGTGACAGAAAACAGGCGACCTCTTTGAACGAGACCAAAGATCGATTCGGGATCCTCGTCGTCGATGACCACCCTGTCATGCGGGATGGGCTGAGAGCGGTCGTCGAGCAGGAACCCGATATGGAAATCACCGGCGAAGCCTCCGACGGCAAAGAAGCGGTCGAGCAATTTCGAAAGCTGCTTCCTGATGTGATGCTGATCGACCTTCAGATGCCTGTCATGGATGGTCTGCAGGCCATTACATCCATTCGCAGCGAATTTCCCGACGCGACGATCATCGTGCTGACGACCTTCCCCGGCGACGCCCGGCTGATCCGGGCCTTCACGCTCGGCGCCACGTCCTACCTTCTGAAAACGGCCCGTCGCGACGAAATCATCAAGGCGATACGCGGTGCATTGGCTGGCCGCCATATCGTAGCCCCCGAGGTGGCCCAAGAAATTGCAAGCCATGCGGGCCGCGAAGGACTGACCGATCGTGAGATCGTCGTACTTTCTCTGGTGGCCCAGGGGCGCAGCAATCGTCATATCGCCGAGGCATTGAACATCACGGAAGATACGGTCAAGGCACGCATGAAGAGCATCATGGCCAAACTGGGCGCAGAAGACCGCACCCATGCCGTGATGATCGCCGTCAAGCGAGGCTTCTTGGATTCGTTGCCCTAGGCATGCCCGCTGCGTACTGTGCCATCAAGCAATTAGGCGCTTTCTGCTTTCTTGCTGGATGCAAAAGACTTACGCCACAGGCCAGGCGTCACCCCCATCTTTTGCGTAAACACGCGACTGAAATGGCTTTGATCGGAAAAGCCGGCATCGAAAGCAACGTCTGCAAGTGAGACATCGTGATCTGCCATGAGCTCGAGCGCCAGATCCACTCTGCGCGACAGCAGCCACTGATGCGGCGGAACGCCAGTACTCTTCTTGAATCCTCTGACCAGCGCTCCCGCGGACAAGCCACATGCCTCCGCGAGCTCGCTGACCGATATGCCTTCAAATAGCCGCTCGCGCATCATCTGCGTGACAAGCCGCTGCTGCCATGGAGCGAGGGTACCTTTGACTATGCTGTTCGCAGTTGGAGGTCCGCCGAAATTCGAGGCCAGATAGGCGCACAGGCCTTGAAGGAGATGGTCCACGAGAGGCTGATGAAACACCGAAGGGGTGCGGAGGATCGGCAGCAGCGCTTGACCGATGCTCATGATGATGGCGTCATTGATGCATTCGCCTGGCTGCAGCGCGATGTCACCAACACTCAAGTCCTCGAACTCCTCGCGGACCTCACCGACCGCACCCCGCGGTATGTAGAAATACAGCGAATGCAGCGGGTCGCCAATATAGGCATACGGATCTCGACGCAAATCCAACAGATATGTCGTGCCCGCCTCATAGGCCATTGAACATACAGTTCGACCATCGCACCAAAGCTCATGTGCGGTCTGCTTTCGGAAGTTCAAACAGACCAAGTAGGCATCGTCGCTCCCTATGGGCGAGGTCATGCCGTAGCTTGCCTCGTCGATACGTAGTTCCGTTACTGCTAGCCGGCTTCCTCGCCTTGTGTGGCTTTGTAGCGTAGGTGGACTGTTTATCCGGAACGAACGCCCTAGCCTTTCGCCGAACGCGCCTTCGTACATAGCCGCCTTTTCAACCGAATGGGTAAAGCATCCTGGATAGAGTTACGCCCCCATCCCAACGGTACGCGCACTGAGAAAGTTCCGAAGCCTCCCTCAGGGTAGAGTTTTCGACTCGAAGGAATAACTTCTATGACTCGAAAGTGTGCGTGGACGTTCCAACCATGCGCGGCTTCCACCCTTCTCTCTGGTAAGGATCTGATACTGCAGGCACGTTGATCCAACACACGGTCAATTCGTGAAATACAGCGGCACTTGCACGAACGGAAGATGTACCCGGCAGCAATAAGTCGGGACAAATGCCATGAGCCGAAACAGCAAGACGACCTATCAGACTGACAGTAATTCCCTCCCCTCCTCCATCTCTAACGCTTCGCACATACGTCATCGCCGCTATGTCGCGCGCCTGCGTGGCTTTCTCGCGCTTGCCCTTGTAGCCCCTGCTCTCCCAGCGATGGCGACAACCCGCTGGGAGATTCAGGCCGGCCCGAGCTATATGGACAGCAACAGCACGGCTACCGTGTTCGTCGAGAGCGTATTCAACGAACAGCGTATCGGTTCCAGCCGCTTTACCTGGTCACCGGACGTATCACTGGGCTGGATCGATGGCCGTGATGTTCAACGCTTCAGACATAACCGTTACACAACGGAGGATTCCATCGCACTGATCGCGGGCGGATTGCGGCTCCATTATGGCGATGCTGGCGATTGGTACCGACGGCTGTTCGTAAGTTTTCAACCGGTGTTGCATGGCGGTCGAACACAGGCTCTGAGCAGCGCCTATGAATTCGCCAGCACGATCGGTTGGCAGGGCAAGCACTTCAGCTTCCAGATTCGCCACATCTCCAACGGCTCGCTTCACGAACCCAATCGCGGAGAAACGATGGTGCTGGCAGGTATCGCTCTTGGTCTCTAATCGTTCAAGGTGCTGAACGCCCCAATGACTTACCTGTTTATGGAGGACGATGATCGGTCTTTCGCCCGCGATGGAGCCAGCACTAAACTGCAGCGGTTCATTCGAGCGATCACGCCGTCTTCCATCTCGACGTCAAGCAGGTTTCAGGTTCGGGGGAACACCGATGCCTATCGTCAAGTCGCTTCTTTGCCTGGTATGCCTGGTATGCCTGGTATGCCTGATTTCCCTGATCGGCTGTGTCACTCAAAGCCGCAAGCCACCCCCACCCACACTCATCTCGAACGCCGCACCTGTTGGTTTCGATGCCAGCATACGTATTGTCACGACGGACCGGCGCCGCTTTGCCACCATTTCACCGCCCCTTATTCAGGGATTGCGTCAGGCCGCACATGGAGGTCCGGTAAATATTCTCGCGTTGTCGGGAGGCGGGTCCGGAGGTGCGTTTGGCGCGGGCGCCCTTGCCGGCATGACGCGAGGGCATCAGCGGCCAGACTTTCAGCTGGTTACCGGAGTGAGTGCAGGAGCCCTGATCGCGCCGTTTGCGTTTTTGGGTTCCTCGTGGGACCCCGCGCTGCAGGATGCATTCGGAGGTGAGCGGAGCGACTTGATCCATTCACCGAAGGCGAGCTTTCTGGCACGACTTCTTTTTCCTTCCGGCTTGGGAAGCCACGGGCGGCTCTACAAGCTCGTGGATCACTTCGTTACACCTCAGATGATCGCTGACGTGGCAGCCGAAACCTCGAAAGGTCGAAGGTTGATTGTCGCCACGACCGATCTCGACAAACAGGAAACGGTTCTCTGGGATATGGGGGTCATTGCTGCACATGGTGGCGCTCCGGCCAGACAACTATTCCGCGATGTGCTCATTGCATCCGCGAGCGTGCCAGGCATGTTCCCTCCGGTCATTATCCACGTCAGCGATGGGGTTCATCGCTATGACGAACTGCATGTGGATGGAAGCGTGACTACGCCCCTGTTCATCACCCCGCTGGTCGCTGACGTCGTATCGACAAGCCTCGATCAACTGAACGGATCGAACGTGTATGTGATCGTCAACGGCCAACTGACCCGCCCGCCTCAAGAATCATCGCTTGAAACCCCCGAACTTCTCGGCAGGAGCTTCTCTGCGCAACTGATGTACAAGACGAAGGAAGCCATTGCCTTTGTCGACAGCGTGACAACAGAGCATCACATGCGGCTTCGGGTTACCGTGATACCTGCAGATTATCCGGGTCACAGCTTCGCCGATTTCCGTCCGAAGAGCTTGCAGCGGCTTTTCGATTACGGCGCCGACTGCGCCGCTCGCGGACTGTTGTGGACAACCACGGAACAAGGTATTCGGCGAGACCAAGCCGCCATTGCCGGTAGCCTGCATGCTGCCGCGTCTTGTCCAGGCGCGGTCGTCAATCCGGCTGAACCTGATCACGCCACGCAGCTACCAAATCTTTAGGTGTCGCAGCGCCGCACCCGCCTTGTTTGAAGGTAGAGCTTCGCGTATCGCCTCGACCATCTTCTGAAGCACAGTGCCAATTTGAGGATCTATCGAGAGTGCCATTCTTCAAACTCCCTCGACGAGGATGCAGCGGAAGTCACCACTCAGGAACCGATGTTTGCTCGCCTCCTGGTAGGCAGGGCTGTTGTACCAAGCTTTTGCCTCCTCATACGTCGGAAACTCAAGGATGGCCATGCCCTCGGTCTGTGCGCCTTCAAGAACTTCATGGCGGCCCCAACGCGCACGATACGTAAGCGCATGCCCCGCGATGAACGCCTCGTGCTGTTTAACGTAAAGCGCAGACTCTTCCTTGTTACGCGAATGCTCTTTTGTGAAGACGATATAAGCGGCCATGAGTGTCTCCTCGGTTTCGTGTGAGGAGACAGCTTCCAGCCTCCCCTTACAGGAGAGTCAAGGGGGTTCTTCAGGACGTCGTGGAGAGGGACTGGCCACCGCGACTCAGTGAGCTAGCGCTATGGGTTGCGTTGCGCCGTGCTCCGGCCATCGGCAAACTGTCGGCATGAACACAAAGATTGCCATTGGCGATTTCTCGCGGATGACGCATCTAACCATAAAAACGCTGCGCCACTATCATGAGGTGGGGCTGCTGACGCCGGCTGAGATCGACAGTTTCACCGGCTATCGCTACTACGCCAACTCCCAAGTACCGACGGCTCAGGTCATCCGCCGCTTTCGCGAGCTGGGGATGTCGGTCGACGATGTCCGCTCAATTCTTGGTACGTCCGATCCGGCGGCGCGCAGCACATTGATCGCCGCTCACCTCGATCGCCTGGAGTCCCAGCTTAAAGAAACCCACGCAGCGGTCGTCGCACTACGCGCTCTGCTTGAGCATCCGGCAACGCCCATCGATGTCGAGCACAGGGTCGTTGGGACAACGACAGCACTCGCGATCTCAGAGCGAGTGGCCCTGGAAGGTTTCGCCGTATGGATGGTCGCTGCGTTCACCGAAATCTACGGCGCTATCGACTCATTGGGTTTGAAGGCCGCCGGTCCGTCGGGTGGCTTGTACACGAACGATTTGTTCAACCACGGAGAGGGCGAAGCCACGTTGTTCGTTCCCGTGGGAGAGCGGACGTGCCCAGTGGGGCGTACGCACCATCTCCAGATTCCAGCCGCCGAGCTTGCAGTAACCGTTCACCACGGCACACACACCAATGTGGATCGGACCTACGGAGCGTTGGGCACGCACGTCACTGAGTATGAACTGGGCGTCGATGGTCCCATACGCGAGTACTACCTCGTGGATCGCTTCAACACGCCAGACTCGACGCTATGGTGCACCGAGATCGCGTGGCCCATCTTCCAGGCGACCAAACGCTGAGGTCAGATGGATGGTTGTGAATTGGCTGTGTAATGAGAAACGTCCGCTATGGGTTGCGATATCAGATGGTCGATCACGGACGCAGGTGCTCACAACTGTTCATCGCGTCAGAGTGGTCGACGGTTTTCACACAGCCTTGCCTCTGAGTGAGGTCGGCCGCGATCGTCCGCTTGATATCCACCGCCGGTTGGCCGCCATCACCGAGGAGAGTCGGCGAGCGCAGTAATGCAGCTCGCCAACGACGTGTTCACGGCAGCTCGTCGAAGAATAGATAAATGGCGGCTATGCGACCTTCCCGAGCAACGATGAAGTCAGTTCCCGCGTAAGCCGCAACCTGACCTGGCACACCCGATACCCAGCGGATTCGACCGCCATCGCCCGACACATCGGGTTCGGCGATGGGCTGGTACTGAAAATCAGGGTGAGTGGCTTTGATCACCCCTGCGATCCGATCAATCTCGTCACGGCCGCGGAAGATGCCTTCGTTGGGGTCATGGAACACGCAATCCTCGTTGTAGTACTCGTCGAGGAGCGCGCGCCGGCGCGCGGGATCATTCTCACCGAAGACGTCGAGATTGCGTTGAAGCAGGATCGAAATGCGGTTGAACATGGCTGTCTCCTTAAGGCGAGTAGGTGGATTCGCGGATCAGGCTGTGCATCGTCAGCGGGCCACCGAACTGCTGCAGCAAACCGCCCTCAGCGAGACTGCCCAGGGTGATCGAACTAAAGCCCAGCGACATGACGAGCGACTCGACCTGCTCGTTGGCATCAACATGGTCGCCTGAAATGAAGATCGTGCGATGGCCATCCCTCCGACGCGGCTCATCCGCGAGCACCGCCGCCGGCAGCGTATTGAACGCCTTGACGACCTTGGCGCCCTTGAAGTGCCCCGCCACCACCTGACTGGAGGGGTGGCCGCCAAGATCCAGCGGCTTGAAGGCAGGAAACTCGATCGCATTGGTGGCATCCACCACGATCTTGCCGGACCAGTCGCGGCGCAACTGGGCAATCTCCCCGACTGCCCCGAATGGGATGGCGAGGATGATCACGTCGGCCTCCAGTGCATCGGAGGTCGACGCGGCGTTGACGGTAGGAACGAAGGCTTGCAGTGCATCTTCCAGCGAGGCTGGTCCGCGGCGATTGGCAATGACCGCCTTGATCTTGCTGCGTGCAAACTGCTTGGCGAGGGCGCCGCCGATGGCGCCCGATCCGATGATGGCGTAGCTCATGAGATGTCTCCTGGAGAACTATCGAAGGGATGGGACGGGATGTATCAGCGCGACTTGTTGTCGAGGCTGGTCATCTCCATCTTTCTTTCAGCGGTGGCTGGAGCGACTTTCGCCGCTCCAGCCGACAGCTCAGGACCGACGGCCATCAAGGCTCACGCGGCCGCCACCGAAGGCGATCACGTGCAGCAGTCCACCGGCTATCGCGATGTTCTTGAAGAAGTGGATGAACTGGTTCTGGTCGGCAAAGTGGTTGTGAAAGACCGCGGCGGTTGCCAGCGTGAACACGAAGAGCACGCTCGCGACGATCCGGGTGCGATAACCGAGCAGCAGCGTGATGCCACCGACGATCTCGGTAAATGCGGCGAGACCGAACGCGATCGACGGCAATGGCAATCCGACGGACTGGATGTAGCCAATCGTCATCGCCGGTGCGGCGATTTTCGAAAGCCCGGCAAGGAGGAAGAGCGTGCTGATCATTACGCGGCCCACGGCCGGGACGATGGTGGTGACAGCGTTGGGAACGGTCGAAGAAACGGCCGTGGTTTCTGCATAGGTCTGAGCGTTCATGGGAATATCCTCGGTAGTGGATGTCTGTGGTGGGGTTTGGGGTGCATCGAACAGCGTGGCCGGCTCGAATGCACCGGTCACTAAAGGGTTTTCATCGGGTCTTCGTCAGATCTGGGCTTGTCCGCCGTCGACGAAGAGTTCCGTGCCGGCGATGAAGCTCGAGTCGGAGGAGGCAAGGAAGGCGGCGGCGCTGGCGACCTCGTCGGGATCACCCACGCGTCCGAGCGGAATCGTTGAAGCCATGTAATCGAGCAGCCCCTGCTGTTGTGCGGCATCGGGACCTGCAAGGTCGACCAGGCCAGGCGTCTTGATCGGACCTGGGCTGATGACGTTGACGCGGATGCCGCGAGGCTTGAGGTCGAGCGTCCAGCTGCGTGCAAAGTTGCGCACGGCCGCCTTCGAGGCGCTGTAGACGCTGAATGCTGGCGTGCCTTTGATGCTGGCGTTGGAAGCGGTCAGGATCACCGAGGCGCCATCGACCAACAGCGGCAGTGCTTTCTGCACGGTGAAGATCACGCCCTTCACATTGCGGCCGAAGGTGTCGTCAACCTGTTCTTCGGTGATGGATCCCAACGGAAGCATGGAGCCGCCGCCCGCATTGACGAACAGCACATCGATGCGACCTGCCTCTTTCTTTACACGCTCGTAGAGGTGATTGAGATCGCTGAGGTTGGCCGAATCCGCCTTGATCCCGATGGCCTTCGGGCCGATTGCCGTAACGGCGGCATCGAGCTCGGCCTGGCGACGGCCGGTGACAAAGACCTGCCCGCCTTCGGTGGCAAAACGCTTGGCAGTGGCGAGGCCGATTCCGGTGGTACCGCCGGTCACGACGGCAATTTTTCCTTCGAGTTTGCGAGCCATGATCTGTCTCCGGGATGAGGTGGTGTGGTGCGACGAGACAAATCTATAGCGGCGTGCTAATTTTCGAAATAGCAATAAATGCAAACTATCGTTGCAGGAATGTCATGTCCAAGCTGCCGGATTTCGAAGGGCTCGCGATGTTCGGGAAGGTCGCCGAGGAAGGTTCGTTCGCGGCGGCAGCCATCGCCATGGGCGTCTCGGTCGCTACGGTCTCCCGGGCCGTTACGCGCCTTGAAGAGCGGCTGGGAGGGCGACTGTTCAACCGCACCTCCCGACGACTGGCACTCACGGACTATGGCCGCTCGCTGGCCGAGCGGGCGGCGAAAATTTATGCCGATGCCGAGGAGGCCGAGGATGTCGCACGCGAGACATCAAGCCGACCGCGCGGTCTGGTGAAGCTCGCGGCGCCGCTCTCCTTTGGTACGCGCTGGGTCGCGTCACTATTGCCCGAATTTCTTCGGACCTATCCGGACATTTCCGTCGACCTTCATCTCGCAGACGCGCAAGTTGATTTGATTGGCGAAGGGTTTGATGCGGCTCTGCGCATCGCCATCATGGAAGACTCGTCACTCGTCGCGCGCCTCATCGCACCTGTACGTCGATTTGTGGTGGCGTCGCCTACGTATCTGTCTCGCTATGGTCGTCCCCAGCACCCGCACGATCTTGGCGCGCATCAGTGTCTGACCTACGTCAACAGGAACAAGCGTGACGTCTGGCGTTTTACGCACAAGCATGGTGAGGAATGCACGGTCACACCCACCGGAGCGTTGCGAGCAACGAGCGTGGAGGGATTGCTGCCTACGGTGCTCGCTGGACTTGCCATCACCGAGCTTCCTGAGTTTGTCGCGACACAGTACTTGCGGGACAAGCAGCTCGAACCCGTCTTGACCGATTGGCGCTTGCCCGAAGGCGGTCTGTATTTCGTGACACCCACGGCCCGTGCACGGCCAGCGAAGGTGAGTGCGCTAGCGGATTTCTTTGTCTCAAAACTCGCTACGGCGGAATGGAGAGCGGAGACCGTTATGGGTTTGAAGAAACCCAGCCGAAGCAAAAGGTGATTTTGGTTTTCTTCAAAATCTGTAACACACGGGGCCTCATGACTTTCGCTTGGGTTTCATGGCCTCCTGAAGCTTGTAGTAGAGCGCCTCCCTACCCCCGATAACGCTCGGCTAATTGGAGCAAATGTACTTGCTGCACCAAACTGCTATGCCTGCAGACAAGATAAGTAATCAAGCGTTGGGTGACCCGGCACCATAAATGCGCCCTTTCCACTCCGATCGCACGCCGCGCCAGTAATGGATGGCCGAACTCCAGGTCATGCCAAGGAACAATGCCGCGCTTACCGGGAGCAGTAGAGCCCACCATGGTGGCATCCGGTAGTACCTGAGCAAAGGCAGATAGCTGGTCAGCATCGCCGCCATGGCGAGCGATGCCCATGGCCACAGTTGCGGTGAGCTGAGCAGGATCAGGGGCGCGCCATATGTCAGCAGGAAGAGCGCTGTGACCACGAGCAACAGCAGTGTCGAATAGCCAAGCTGCGTGAATGCCGAGCGCGCCACCATGCGATGGATCGATTCGAGGCTGCCGTATGGCCGCATGCTCACGACGTCCCGACTGAGGCCTATCCAGGTGCGGCCGCCCGATTGTTTGACCTGGCGAGCCAGTGCGCAATCGTCGATCAGTGCATCCCGTAAACTGTCAAACGCTCCGATGCGTTGCAGAACTGCCGTGTCGACCAGGATGCATCCACCTGCCGCTGCAGCAACAAATCGGGAGCGTGAATTGGATACTGCGAATGGGTAGAGCAACTTGAAGTAGTAGACGAACACAGGCAGCAACAAACCATCCCAGAAGCTGGTGCGCCGAAGATCGGCCATCAGCGAAACAAATTGTCGTTGCTCGCGCTGCTTGTGCTGGAGCAAGGTGGCCAGCATGCCCGGGCGCAGCACGATATCTGCATCCAGCAGCAAGGTCAGCGGCGTGCGCACCTGCTGCCTGCCCTGCTCCAATGCCCAAAGCTTGCCAGCCCAGTCAGGCGGTAATGGTTGGCCGCGGATCACCTCAACAGCGGAAAAGGCGGTGGCCACTTTTGCTGTTTCGTCCGTGGACTGGTCATCGATGACGATGATCCGCAGGCCGGCTCCTTGCGCCTGCAGGGCGTCGAGCGTGGCCCCGATGACTCCGGCCTCGTTGCGTGCGGGCACAAGCACGGTGATGCCACCGAGATCGGTGCCGCACGATGGATCGGCTTCGAGATGCTCGCGTGTACTCCATGGTCGCCATGGCACCAGCCACAGGCCTAGCCACATCGCGGCCGATACCAGGGCGCAGGCAAGTGTGAGCATCGTTCAGTGGCCGGTGTCGGCTCCCGACGTAGTGCTGCGGCGTTGAATGGCGCTGATCGGAATGCGGATCGCCGTGGCGTCGGCGCGATCGCCATACATCACCGGCAAGTCGGGAGCCATGTCGCCTTCCGTACGTGGCCCGAAGGTCGCTACGCGCGCTGCCTTCCAGGGATGTGCAAACGTGTCGTTGACTGCACTGCCTTCGAACCCGCAATGTGCCATGCAGTTGTCGCACTTGGGGTTGATGCCGACGCCGTATTTGTCCCACTCGGTGTCTTCCAGCAGCTCCTTGTAGGAGTTGGCGTAGCCCTCATCGACCAGCAGATAGCAGGGCTTCTGCCAACCAAAGATGTTGTACGTGGGGTTGGACCAGGGGGTGCATTGGTAGCTCTGGTTGCCGGCAATGAAGTCGAGGAACATCGACGACTGGTTGAACACCCATTTGCTCTTGCGTTCCTTGCCGATACGGAAGATGTCGCGGAACAGCTGCTTGCTCTCGGTGCGCCCCAGGAATACGTCCTGCCGCGGTGCGTGCTGGTAGCTATAGCCCGGCGACACCGTGATGCCCTCGATGCCCAGCGACATGGCGAAGTCGAAGAACTCGGCAATCTCCTCGGGGTGCTCGTTGTTGAACAGCGTGCAGTTGATGGTGACGCGGAAACCGCGCGACAGCGCCAGCTTGATCGCCGTCACCGCCTTGTCGAACACACCTTCCTGGCATACCGAGGCATCGTGACGTTGCTCCAGTCCATCCAGGTGGATCGACCAGGTGAAGTACGGCGATGGCGTGTACTCGTCGATGTGCTTGGGCAGCAGGATCGCGTTTGTGCACAGGTAGACGAACTTCTCACGAGCGATGATGCCCTGCACGATCTGCGGCAGCTCCTTGTGGATCAGCGGCTCGCCACCGGGGATGGAAACCACCGGCGCGTCGCATTCGTCCACTGCGCGCAGGGCATCTTCCACGCTCATGCGCTTTTGCAGTATCTCCTTGGGCTGATCGATCTTGCCGCAGCCGGCGCAGGCGAGATTGCACTGGAACAGCGGCTCCAGCATCATCGCCAGCGGATAGCGTGCCTGCCCGCTGAGTTTCTTGCCAAGAATGTAGCGTCCGATCTTGATCTGCTGAATAAGAGGAATGCCCAACGGAATCTCCTCGTCACATATCTGATGGATCTTTACCAGCATCGTTTGAATCTTGGGGCGAGTATAGCCGTCTGCAACCCGCCCTTGCGTTCAGGATGACAGGGGTGCGAGAGGCGGGAATACATGCGCATGTTCCCGACGCAGGCGATCCCATTCGATCTTGAACCACGGCGTGAATATCCCGGGCCGCGCGGCGATCTCGTGGTCCAGTGCGTCCGGCGTGACATAGCGCAAGTCGGCAATCTCGTTGGCATTGGCTATGGGCGAGGTGTCACTGCGACCAGCGTAGACCCAGCACAACTCGTGCTCGGCGCCTTCATCGTCGAATTGCGCCTGATACTGGAACTTGAACTGGAACTGGAATTCGCACTTCATGCCGAGCTCTTCATCGAGCCGGCGCTGGATGGCCTTTTCCATGGTCTCGCCGCGTCGCGGATGACTGCAGCACGTGTTGGACCAGAATCCCGGCCACAAGCGCTTGTCCGGCGCGCGTTGCTGCAGCAACAACTCGCCTGCCGCATTGAACACGAACAGTGAGAAGGCGCGGTGCAGTATCCCCTGCCCGCTATGCGTGGCGGCCTTGTCGAGGAAGCCAGTTTCCCGATCGTGCTCATCCACCAGCACCAGCGGCTCGTCCTGAAAGGAAACTACGCTCCTCGACCAGGTACCTAGATGATTGTCCAGTTCGTGGTTGGCCAAGGTTGAACCTCTCTTCCGGTGGACGGTGTACGAGATCCGATCTTCACTCTTTCGTCACGCAGATAACGACGAAAAGCAGATCTGGACGTGGATGCTTTCACAGGCTAGCAAGGATGGCGGCAGCGGAGTAGCCCCCACACAAATCATTGCGCATTGGTTGCCGTGCTGGCCGCTGCAGGTGCCAGTATTCGTGTGCGCGTCCACGTGGTGCTTCCGCCAAACAGGCTGATGCCGATGTAGCCGCGCAGGTTCAGTCGGTCGTGATCAAGCAAGCGCACACGGCAGTGGTAGGTCTTGCCGTTGTCGGAGTCGTAGACGTGGCCATCCACCCACATGTGCCTGTCCTCGTTGTAACGCAGCCCCCATAGCAGGCGCAGGCCAGTCAGTGGTTGCGAACGCAGGGCGACGTCTGGGTTGTTGCGGTCGGTGACGATCTTGCCATTGAGGTCGGGCCCATCCTCGGGCCCATAGGTGTCGTGTAGCTGCCATACGATGCGGCCTTCGTACTGATCGCCGTGTCGGCCTATATGAATGATTGCATCGCGACTTTCCACCAGCCAGTTGCCTTCGATGACCGAGGCCGCTGGTGATGCCGGGTTACCTTGCGCCTGCGCGACGGAGGCACCCTCCGATACCAGGCAGGCCAGCGCCAGTAGGATGCTGCAGATGAACGCGCCACCAGGGCCACGCGCGCGCCGTAGCTGCGGCATGGCGAGGGGATCATTGCTACCAGCTGAGGTTTTCGTCTGTCGCATGGGGTAACGTTGGGAAAGGTGGTCGAGTCCGAGGCAACGTCCATGCCGCCCTACTTTGCTATCACAACGCTGCTGTCGTGGCTTGGCATCGGGCTTGCCCTGGCGGCTACGGCCTATGCCTGTCTCAGCTTGTGGGCAGGGTTCGCTGGCCATCGTCCACGCAAGCATCCTGAAACCATCGTAAACGATCAAGCAAGCCATGCGGTCAGCGTGCTCAAGCCGTTGCATGGTGCCGAGTCTGGCCTGTACGAAAACCTGCGCAGCTTTTGTCTGCAACGCCATGCCCATTACGAGTTGCTGTTTGGGGTGCGCGACGCGGACGACCCCGCCATTGTGGTGGTGCAGGCGTTGCAGCGCGAGTTTCCCCGCCTGCCCATGACTCTGGTGATCGACCCGCAGGTGCATGGCGCCAATCTCAAGGTCAGCAATCTGATCAATCTGCTCGCCCATGCGCGCCATGACTGGCTGGTGCTTGCCGATAGTGATATCCGCGTGCCGGAGGATTATTTGTCCCGCGTCACGGCGCCGTTGGCCGATGCCGGCGTTGGCATCGTCACCTGTCTCTATCATGGGCTGGCGCAGCGCACGCTCAGTTCACGACTGGGGCGATTGTTCATCGACGATTGGTTCGCCCCATCGGTGAGGCTGGCGCATGCCTTCGGGTCCACCCGGTTTGCGTTCGGCTCGACGATTGCCTTGCGTCGCAGCACTCTGCAAGCCGTCGGCGGTTTCGATGCACTGCGCGACACACTGGCCGATGATTACTGGCTGGGCGAGTTGAGCCGGCGGCAAGGTTTGCGCACGGAGTTGTCGGAGCTGGTGGTCGGTACCGAGGTAAGCGAGGCAAACCTGTCCAACCTGTGGGCGCACGAATTGCGCTGGCTACGCACTATCCGCGCCATCTCACCGGTGGGGTTCACCTTCAGCTTCGTCTGTTTTACCTGGCCGATGCTCTTGCTGGCACTGCTACTCGCCCCCACCCTGCCTTGCCTGATGGTCTCGATCGTTGGAGGCGCCGCCCGACTTTTTCGCTATGTCGCGTCATGGCAAAGCACGGCGAGATCTTCACGTTGGCATGACATTTGGCTTTCCCCTGTTCGTGACATGCTATTGCTGGTGGAATGGATGGGCGCGCTGGTCCGTTGGAGGGTCGAGTGGCGTGGACAAGTGCTGCATGCGCGCGACCACGCACCAACGCGCTATCCTTGAGGCCGAAGTCGAAGAGAATGAAGTCGAAAGAGTGGCGAACAACTCATTGCGTGCGCAGGTTGAACTGCTGCAGGAGCTTGGTACACCCATGAAGACGCTTTTTCTGCAGGCACCGTCGTTTGACGGTTTCGATGGTGGCGCGGGTTCGCGCTACCAGGCAAAGCGCGAGATCAAGAGTTTCTGGTATCCCACCTGGCTGGCGCAGCCGGCCGCACTGGTGCCGGATTCGCGGGTCCTGGATGCACCGGTGGAAGAGCTTTCGGTGGAGGACACCCTGAGCATCGCCGCCGTCTACGATCTGGTGATCATTCACACCAGTACGCCCTCCTTCCCTACCGACGCAAAATTCGCGGAGCTGCTCAAGGCCAGGCGGCCGGACATCCTCATCGGCATGGTGGGCGCCAAGGTGGCGGTGGAACCCACCGAATCGCTGCAGGCTTCGCCAGCGATCGATTTCGTGGCGCGCGAGGAATTCGACTATACCTGCAAGGAAGTCGCCGAAGGCCGCCCGTTCAATGCGATCAACGGTCTCAGCTACTGCCTTGCCGATGGCAGCGTGCAGCACAACCCGCCGCGCGCCACGATCGAGCATATGGACGACCTGCCGTTCGTGGCGCCGGTCTACAAACGGGATCTGAAGATCGATCGCTACTTCATCGGCTATCTCAAGCATCCGTATGTATCCCTCTACACCGGTCGCGGCTGCCGCTCCAAATGCACGTTCTGCCTGTGGCCGCAAACGGTTGGCGGGCATCGCTACCGCGTGCGTTCAGCGGCCAACGTGCTGGCTGAAGCGAAATGGATCAGGGAGAACATGCCCGAGGTACGCGAATTGATGTTCGACGACGATACGTTCACCGACAGCTCCAACATGGAGCGGGTGCACGAGATCGCGCGCGGACTGCACGCCATGGGCTGGACCTGGAGCTGCAACGCCAAGGCCAACGTGCCCTATGAATCGCTGAAGATCATGAAGGACAACGGCCTGCGCCTGCTGCTGGTCGGTTACGAATCGGGCGACGACCAGATCCTGCATAACATCAAGAAGGGTTTGCGCACCGACATCGCGCGTACGTTTACCGAGAACTGCCGCAAGCTCGGCATCACGATACACGGCACCTTCATCCTCGGCCTGCCGGGCGAAACCAAGGAAACCATCGCGCGGACCATCGAGTACGCCAAGGCGATCAACCCGCACACCATCCAGGTGTCGCTAGCGGCGCCCTACCCTGGCACCGCGTTGTACAAGCAGGCGATCGAAAACGGCTGGCTCGAACCCAATACGGCCACCCATCTGGTCAACGACAAGGGCGTACAGCTGGCGATGATCAGCTACCCGCACCTGTCCAAGGAAGACATCTTCCACGGTGTGGAAACCTTCTATCGCAGCTTCTACTTTCGGCCGTCCAAGATCTGGGAGATCGTCAAGGAGATGCTGGGTAGCTGGGAGATGACCAAGCGCCGGTTGCGCGAGGGCGTGGAGTTCTTCCGGTTCCTGCATGCGCACGAGGCGTGAGGAAGCTGCGCACGTCCTGCCCATGAGGTCCACTCCGGCAACTGCGCGCCCGCGTCTTATCGTCACCGCCGACGATTTTGGCCTGCACGAAGCAGTGAACGAGGCGGTGGAACGCGGCTATCGCGAAGGCGTGTTGCGGGCGGCGAGTCTCATGGTTACCGCGCCTGCCGTTGCCGATGCCATTGCGCGCGCCAGGCCTCTGCCCGGCCTTGCCGTCGGCCTGCATCTAGTGCTGGCCGATGGCAGCGCGGCGCTCCCACCTGCGCAGATCCCAAGCCTGGTCGATGGCGAAGGTCGTTTCGGCAGCCATATGGTCTCAGATGGCGTGCGCTTCTTCTTTCTGCCGCAGGTGCGACGACAACTCGCCGCCGAGATACGTGCACAGTTCGAGGCGTTCGCAGCCACCGGCCTGTCGCTTGACCATGTGAATGCGCACAAGCACTTTCACCTCCATCCGACCGTGCTGTCGCTGCTGCTGTCCATTGGCCGCGACTACGGCCTGCGTGCAGTACGGTTGCCTGCGGAGCCGGGCATGGGGCCATGGCTGCGCCCGTGGCTGGCGCTGATGCGCCGACGCCTGCATCGGGCCGGCGTGCGCTGCAACGATCATGTGTTCGGCATCCGCCATAGCGGCGGCATGGATGAGCGTGCCGTTCTGGAGGTGGTGCAACAACTACCGGAGGGACTAAGCGAGCTGTACCTGCACCCGGCCATGCGGGGCGAACTCACTCCTGGCATGACCCGATATCGTCACGCCGACGAATTGGCGGCACTGCTCTCGCCGCGCGTGCGCCGCGCCATCGCGGAACACTGTCAGCTTTGTCACGGCTTCGGTGACCCGGCGGCGATATGAAATACCTGGCCTGGCTGACTGGCCTGGTTGGCTTGGCCGTAGCCATTGTGCTGGTGGTGCACCAGGACTGGTCGGCCATCCGTGGCGCCTTCGATCACGCCGGCTGGGCGTTGCTGTGGTTACTGCCCTTTCATGCATTTCCCTTGCTGCTGGACGTGCTCGGATGGCGTGCGCTGCTCGCGCCACGCGATCCGCAGCAGCGCGCCCGCGTGCCGTTCCTGTTCTGGGTGGCCACAATCCGTGAAGCCTGCAACCGTCTGCTGCCGGTGGCCAACATCGGTGGTGAGATTGTTGGCATACGGTTGGTCAGGTGGCGCGGTATCGATGGCGCGGCAGTCGCCGCCAGCGTGGTGATGGAGGTGCTGCTGACGCTGGTCAGCCAGTACCTGTTCGCGGCGCTGGGCATTTTGTTGCTGATTGGTCTCAGCGAGCACATGGGCACACTCAACTCCGTGCTTGGTGCACTGGCAGCCAGCCTGCCGTTGCCGATTGGCCTGATCTTCCTGTTGCGTCACGGCCGACTGTTTTCGCGCCTGGAAGCGTTCGCTGCGAAGTTGCTGGGTGGTTCGTCGCGCTTCACCGAATCGCTCGACGGCAGCCGACTCGATCACGAGGTTCGTGCGTTGTACGCCCAGCCGTTGCGGCTTGCCGCAGCCTGTTTCTGGCAGCTGACGGGATTTATCGCGGGCAGTTTCGAGAGCTGGCTAGCGTTGCAGCTACTGGGTTATCCCATTTCCGTATGGGACGCCATGGCCATCGAAGCGGCCACGCAAGCGCTGCGTCACATCATCTTCTTCGTGCCCGCCGGGCTGGGTGTGCAGGAAGGTGGACTGGTGTTGTTCGGTAGCATCATTGGCCTGCCCGCCGACGCGGCCATTGCGCTGTCGCTGGTCAAGCGTGCGCGTGAAGTCGGTTTTGGCGTGCCGGCGCTGCTGTCGTGGCAATGGGCGGAAGCGCGTCGTCTTCGCCGGCGTTGGCAGGCACGTCACGCCGACGTGCTACATGACGCTGCCGACGGCTAATGGCAGTCAACCCACGAGGTGCGCGATGTCCCAAGATGCCGTAGCCGCCGCTGACCATGCCATGCGCCATTGGCTGGGTGCCGAGCCTGGCCGCCATATCAGGATTGGTTCGGATGCGCACAAGCGGTTGTTCTGCCGCATGCTGCTGGATACGCACAACCCGTACAAACCGGCCGTCATCGAGTGGCCGGCGCTGAACGCTGACGCCCTGCATCGGATCACCTCCTTGCCGATCTGGGACATCGCCGTGCAGACCGAAGGCAAGGCCAAGCTGCGCGTCGCCACCTATACCGGCACGATCGTCGATGCGCTGCTCCGCGAGGCGCTGACCATGGACGGCGACGAAGAGGCACGCCACAAGGTGGTGCTCAGCAAGATGGTCGAAGCCTATGGCATCGCGTTGGCGCCGGAGCCGGAGTACGAGGTGCCCAGGGATCCCGAATGGGGTTGGCTGGTGACCGGCTATAGCGAGTGCATCGACAGCTTCTTTGCCTTTGGCTTGTTCGAGTCCGCCAAGCGCACCGGCTATTTTCCGATGGAACTGGTGGAGACCTTCGAGCCGGTCATACAGGAAGAGGCCCGCCATATCCTGTTCTTTGCGAACTGGGTGGCCTGGTATCGACGCCAGCTACCTTGGTGGAAGCGGCCTGGTTTCGAATTCAAGGTGATGCGCGTTTGGCTGTTTCTGATCTGGGAACGCATCGGCATCGCCAAGGGCCTGGATGACAAGGGCGAGATGCAGGATGCGAACTTCGCCCTGACCGGGCATCAGCAGATTGGCCTCGACCTGAAACTGGGTGAGTTGCTCGACCTCTGTCTCGCCCAGGATCACTACCGCATGGGCGGCTATGACGAGCGGCTGCTGCGCCCCACCTTCGTGCCGCGCATGGCGCGACTGGCTCGTCGCTTCATACGTTGAAGTTCAGTGGTGCAGACTGAACCACGCCACCGCATCTTCCAGCGCGAGGCGTGCCGGGCCCGCCGCATAACCCAGATCGCGCTCGGCCTTGGTGCTGGTGAAGTACATGCGCTTCTTCGACATGCGCACCTCCTCCACGGTGGCAATCGGCTGGACCCCGGTCAGTCGTGCCCATGCCTCGGCCACATACGCCACCGGCATGACCGCGGCATGCGGCAGGCGCCAGCGCGGTGGCTTGCGCCCGACGATGTCCGCAATCTCGAACAGCAGGTCACGCAAGCTGAGGTTGCTGCCACCCAGAATGTAGCGCTCGCCGATCGCGCCGTGGCGAAAGGCCAGCCAGTGCCCATCGGCCACGTCGTCCACATGCACCACATTGAGGCCGGTATCGACGTAGGCAGGCATGCGGCCGCTCATGGCGTCGCGCACGATGCGCCCGGTCGGCGTGGGCTTGATGTCGCGAGGGCCGATCGGCGTAGATGGGTTGACGATGACCACCGGCACGCCGCGCTCCGCATAGTCGCGGACCAGCGCCTCGGCGAGAAACTTGGAACGCTTGTAGTGGCCGATCATGTCGCCCAACGACACCGCCGACGTCTCGTCGCCCGGGCTGCCATCTAACGGAATGCCCAGCGTGGCCACGCTGCTCGTGTAGACCATGCGCGGTACGCCAGCCTGTTTGACCGCGTCGAGCAAGCTACGCGTGCCTTCGACATTGGTTTGATACAGCTGCTCCGGTTTCGGCGCCCACAGGCGGTAGTCGGCGGCCACGTGGAACACGGCGTCGCAGCCGTCGCAAATTCTTGTCAGCGACGCCGCGTCGGTGAGATCGCCCTCCACCACTTCCACGTCGATGCCTTGCAGATTGCGGCGATCCGAGCCGATGCGGGCCAGTACGCGCACACGATGATCCTCGCGCAACAGGCGTCGCACGACCGCCGATCCGACAAAGCCGGTGGCTCCGGTCACCAGTGACTTCATGGCGACACCCTCGTCGGGATGGGACCAACCATCGCCAGCATCAACCCTGGACACATAAGGCGGCTATTCCCTGAACTCGGAGAGCAGTTGCAGTTCATTATGAACGAATGGCGTGCGCTTTGGCGGCCCACCGGAGCCAGTATATGTAGACGCTTCGATGACATGTGCTTTGTTCAGATGGCTGCGTCCTTGGAGGATGGAGTGCTACGATGCCAAGGTCGCGAGTTTCTCTGTATGTGAATACATAAGAAGGCCGAGGCATGCCAATGTTCGAAGAGAAACAAGCCGCTGTGATCGCCCCGAGCAACGCCAGCGCTTATCAGGAAGCCATACTTCCAAAGGTGTCACGAACGTTCGCGTTGACGATACCGCAGCTGCCGCCAGCGCTGCGGGACGTCGTCGCCAACGCGTACCTGCTGTGCCGCATTGCTGACACCATCGAGGACGAACCAACCTTTTCCGCCGAGGAGAAAGGCGTCTACGAGAGGGCCTTCGTCGACGCCGTCACGGGGCGCATCGACGCGCAGCGTTTCGCTGCCGAACTGGCGCCCCGGCTTTCCGAGGCTACTTCAGAAAGCGAGCGCGACTTGCTGTTCCGGCTTCCGCTCGTGCTCGAAGTCACGCGTACCTTCAATGCCACCCAGCACGCAGCGATCGTCGAGTGCCTCAAGGTGATGACGCAGGGCATGCACGACTTCCAGCACGTGGTGGGGCTGCAGGGCCTGGACACGCTGCACGACATGGATCGCTACTGCTACTGCGTGGCCGGCGTGGTTGGCGAGATGCTCACTAGGCTATTGATCGACTTCGAGCCGGAACTGGCACCGCAGAGCACGAACCTGATGCAGCTGGCCATATCGTTTGGCCAGGGACTTCAGATGACCAACATCCTGAAGGACCAGTGGGAAGATCGCAGTCACGGCGTGTGCTGGCTGCCGCAAGATGTTTTCGTCCATCATGGCGTGCAGCTGCGGGAATTGCGGGCCGGCCAGCAGGATGCTCGCTATGGCCGGGCGATGATCGAGCTGATCGGCGTGGCGCATATGCACCTGTGCCGCGCGGTGGAATACACCCTGATTGTGCCGCCGCGGCACGCCGGCTTCCGCCGCTTTTGCCTGTGGAGTATCGGGCTGGCCGTGCTGACGCTGCGCAACCTGCAGGATCGGCTCAACTTCTCCTCGGGCAACGACGTGAAGGTGTCGCGCACCGCCGTGGCACAGACCATCGGCCTGACCAAGCTCACCGACAAATACGACTCCGCCGTGCGTTGGTTGTTCGCTGCTGCTGCGCGCAAGCTGCCGCTGACCCCGCTGGCACCGGAGTGGAACGTCGCGCAGGAAATGCCAGGCCTATGGCCCTGGCGCAAGGCCTCGTACTTCCCTCCCCCCGCTTCCCGGCGTGATTCCCGCAACGCTCGCTCGCTATGACGGATTCCCCCACCATCGTCGCCGAAGCAGTTCGTCCAGACACCCATCAGTTATCTGAGTCCCACAGGCTGGACAGGGTCATCGAGCGCGCCCGCAAGGCGCTGCTCGCGCGACAGCAGGTGGACGGGCACTGGTGCTTCGAGTTCGAAACCGACTGCACCATCTCGGCCGAATACATCTTGATGATGCATTTCCTCGATGAGATCGATGTGCTGTTGCAAGAGAAGCTTGCGCGCTACATCCGCCTCAAGCAGCGCACAGACACGCATGGCGGTTGGCCGTTGTATCACGATGGCGTGATCGATCTGTCCTGCTCGGTGAAGGCCTATTACGCGCTGAAAGCGGCCGGTGACGAGGCGGATGCACCGCATATGCGCCGCGCCCGCGAAGCCATACTGGCCAAGGGCGGCGCGGCGAAGAGCAACGTGTTCACACGCATCCTGCTCGCCATGTTCCAGCAGGTGCCGTGGCGCGCCGCGCCGTACGTACCGGTGGAGATCATGCTGTTTCCGCGCTGGGCACCGTTCCATCTCGACAAGGTGTCGTACTGGGCACGCAGCACGATGGTGCCGCTTTTCATCCTCTGTTCGCTGAAGACATGCGCGAAGAATCCGCGTGGCGTGGCCGTGCCCGAGCTTTTTGTGACGCCGCCTGAGCAGGAGCGTCACTACTTCGCAACGAATGGCTTCATCAGCCGGATGTTCCTGGTGCTGGACAAGATCGGGCGCGCCTGCGACCCGTTGATTCCCGCTGCGCTGAGGCGCAAGGCCATGCGCCGGGCCGAGCAATGGATGCTGCTGCGCCTCAACGGCGAAGACGGCCCCGGTGCGATCTTTCCGCCCATGGTGAACGCACTCGAGGCCATGACGCTGCTCGGCTATCCCAAGGATCATCCTGCGCGCGCCACCTGCCTCAAGGCCTTGCAGAAACTCATCGTGCATCGCGGCGATGGCACCGCGTACTGCCAGCCCTGCGTATCGCCCGTCTGGGATACCGGTTGGGCGGCTATAGCCCTGTTGCGCGCTTCCCCCGACGAGGTCACCCAGTCTGCGGTAACGCGTGCCATGGACTGGCTGGCGCCGCTGCAGGAACTCGAGTTGAAGGGCGACTGGGCGTCGCAGGCGCCGGATCTTCCGCCGGGCGGCTGGGCGTTTCAGTACGCCAATGCCTATTACCCTGATCTGGACGATACCGCTGTCATCGCAGCACTGCTTCACGTCGCCGTGCGCGGCACGCCGCGGGAGCATGCCTATCGCGAACGCATCGAGCGTGCGTCCGACTGGCTGGTGGGCATGCAGTCCGACAACGGCGGTTTCGCCTCCTTCGATCGCAACAACACCCATTACCACATCAACCAGATTCCCTTCGCCGACCACGGCGCCATGCTCGACCCACCCACCGAGGATGTCAGCGGTCGCGTGTTGGCCTGTCTGGGTGTACTCAAGCGCCCACAGGACCAGCACGTCATCGAACGCTGCGTGGCCTATCTGCGGCAGGCGCAACAGCCGGATGGTTCTTTCTGGGGACGCTGGGGCACCAACTACATCTACGGTACCTGGTCGGTGCTGGCTGGCCTTGCACTGGCGGGCGAGGACATGGGCCGGCCGTGGATACGCAAGTCGGTGGACTGGTTGCTCGCGAAGCAGCACGCCGATGGCGGCTGGGGCGAAACCAACGATAGCTATTTCGACGCGTCACTGCGTGGCACCAACGCTGGCGTCAGCACCGCGCACAGCACGGCCTGGGCGTTGCTTGGCTTGCTGGCAGCCGGAGAATATGCCTCCGACGCGGTGCGACGCGGCATCCAATGGCTGCTCAATGATCAGCAGACCGATGGCGAACGCGAAGCGGGGCTTTGGTACCACCCCAGTTTCAACGCACCGGGTTTTCCGCGCGTATTCTTCCTCAAGTACCACGGCTATACCGCCTATTTTCCGCTATGGGCCTTGACCCGCTATCGACAGCTGTCCTCGGCGTCGCGGTCGCGGGTCACGCAGTGAGTTCGCCTCCGGTAGGCATCGTGACGGCCCTCGCCCGGGAGGCGCGAGCGCTCACGCCGAAATCATCAAGGCCTGGAGAAGCGGTCGCGCTCGACGGCGGCTGCATGGTGTGGCTGAGTGGCATGGGACAGGATGCGGCGCGACAGGCAGCACTGGGCCTGATTGACGCCGGCGCTACCGCGCTGGCCGTATTCGGTGTCGCCGGAGCATTGGCGCCAGGAATGCATAGCGGCACGCTGTTCTGTCCCTCGGTGGTGATCGATGAGCGTGGCCAGGATATGCCGACCACGCTGGCGTGGCGCAGCTCGCTGAGCCAACGCCTGCTGGCGGCGAACTTGCCGCTGGTGACGGAAGGCAGTCTGCTCAGCCTGTCATCGCCCCTGCTGTCCGCTGCGGACAAGACGTCCATGCGCGTACATCACCAGGCGATGGCGGTCGATATGGAAAGCGCTGCCGTGGCGGCTATCGCGAGTGAGCGGCGACTGCCCTTTGTGGTGTTGCGCGCCATCATCGATGAGCATGACGAAGACGTGCCGGGCGAGCTGCAGGCCGGCATCGATGCATGGGGTCGATTGCTGCCGATACGCATGCTCGCGCTGCTGCTGCGCCACCCGAGCCTGTGGGGCGAGTTGCCAGGATTGGCCACGCGAATGGGCCACGCCATACGGGCATTGCGCGCAGCGGCAAGGGCCGCCGGCAACGGCCTGGGGCGGGATCCGCCGGAGGTCCGCTGCAACGTTCACTCATCGCTTTCGGATGCAGGTTAGGGTTTCGCAGACAGGCAGCCACATCGGAACCAGGAGATTCGGCGACGTGTTCAGAGCAATCCAACAGGGCCTGGTATGGCTGGTCGATCGCAGCGGTCGCCATCACGTCATCGTATTGCTGCTGGCGGCCCTGCTGGCTGCGCTCGGCCTGTACGGCACGGCGCATCGACTGAGCATCGATACGGATACCGATCATCTGTTTTCCGCACAACTGCCCTGGCGACAGCAAAGCATGGCGCTCGCCCGCCAGTTCCCCCAGTTCAGCGATACCTTGACCGCCGTCGTGCGCGCACCGACGCCCGAGGAGGCGCGCATCGCGGCGCAGGCACTGAACCAGAAGCTGTCTGCCGATCATGCGCACTTCCGTTCTTCGAGTACGCCCGGCATCAGTCCGTTCCTCAACCAGGAAGGCTTGCTGCTGTTACCTTCGAAGGAACTGGGGAGCACGCTCGACAGCATGCTGCAGGCGCAGCCATTGCTGGGGCCACTGGCGACCGACCCTTCCGCGCGCGGCCTGTTCAACGGCATCGACCTGATGGTCGAAGGTGTACGGCGGGGCATGGCGGATGATCTTTCCTCCTACGATGCCGCGCTCGGCAACGTTGCCAAGAGCATGGAGGATGCGTTGTCCGGCCACGCTTCGCCCTTGTCGTGGCAAGCGCTGTTGACGCCCGAGCTGGTCGGCAAGAATGGCGGCCAGGAATTCGTGCTCATCCATCCGGTGCTGGATCACACCGCGCTCGAGCCGGGACGCGCCGCTACCGAGGCGATGTTGCGCATGGCGGCCGAATTGCCCGAGGTGCAATCCGGGCGTGTGCACGTCGACTACACTGGCTCGGTGCCGCTCTCCGACGAAGAGTTTGCCTCGCTGACCGATCGCGCCGGCCCCATCGCCATCGGCAGCAGCGTGCTGCTGGTGTTCTGGCTGATATTGGCGCTGGGATCCTGGCGGCTGATCGTGCCCGTGGTGATAACGCTGATCGTGGGTCTGATCTACACCTTCGGTTTCGCCGCCTTCGTGGTGGGACGGTTGAACCTGGTGTCGGTGGCGTTCGCGGTGTTGTTCATTGGCCTCGCGGTGGACTTTGGTATCCAGTTCGGCGTGCGCCTGCGAGCCCGCCAGTCCGGCGATCACAGTTTCCAGAAGTCACTGCACGATACGGCCCATCGCGTGGCGAGCCAGATCGGCCTGGCGGCGCTTGCCACGTCGTGCGGTTTCCTGGCGTTTGCCCCCACGGACTTCACCGGCGTGGCCGAGCTCGGCATCATCGCTGGCGCGGGCATGCTGCTGGCGTTGCTGTGTACGCTGACCGTGCTGCCTGCCCTGCTGCGCCTTCTCGCCGGTAGCGCACCGCACGCCGACGTAGCGCTGCCGGGCGGCGCTGCAGCGGATGACTGGTTGAACCGTCGTCGCAAGCGCGTGCTGGTTTTTTTTGCGTTGCTTGGCATGGCGGGCTTGTGGTGCGCCATCACCCTTCCCTTCGATGCCAATCCGTTGCATACCAAGCGTTCGGATAGCGAGGCGATGCGTACGCTGGCCTCGCTGATGAATGACCCCACCACCAATCCGTTCACCATGGATATTCTGGTCAAGGATCTGACTGCCGCTGGAAATCTCGGCGAACGCCTGGGCAAGCTGCCCGAAGTGGCGCAGGTCGTCTCCGGCGCCGACTTCGTACCTGCCGGCCAGAGTGACAAGCTTGAGCAGATCCAGCAGGCATCGGACCTGATGTACGCAGTGCTGAATCCTGGCGAGAAAGCGGCACCGCCCAGCGATGCCGAGATGCGTGCAGCCGCCAAGGACACCAGCGAGAGTATTGCCAGCATTTCGGACAAGTTGGCGCCCAACTCGCCGCTACGTCGCATCGGCAAGGCGCTGGAGCGACTGGCGCAGGGAACGGATGCCCAGATGACGGTGGCCAACCAGGCCCTGGTCCAGTTTCTGCCCTACACACTGCATCAGCTTGGCGACTCCTTGTCCGCTCAGCCAATCACCATCCAGAGCTTGCCCAACGACCTGAAGCGTGACTGGTTCGCTCCCGACGGGCGGGTGCGCGTGCAGGTGACGCCGACGGCCAAGGCACAGAACACGGCTGGCCTGCGCAGCTTCGTGCGGTCCGTGCAGCAGCTCGCACCCGACGCCGCCGGTTCGGCGGTGGACACGATCAAGGCGGCCGACACGATTCTGGTGGCGTTCCGCCAGGCAGCGATCTACGCCACGCTCGCCATCGGCGTGGTGCTGCTGCTGGTGTTGCGCCGATGGCGCGACGCCGGATTGGTGCTGGTTACCTTGCTGATGTCCGCCCTGCTGACCGCCCTGCTCGCCCGCCTGTGCGGTATCTCCATCAACTTCGCCAACATCATTGCGCTGCCGCTGCTGTTGGGCGTTGGCGTCTCGTTCAATGTGTATTTCGTGATGAACTGGCGTCAAGGCATGCAGCAGTTTCTGGGCTCGCCCACGGCGCGCGCCATCCTGTTCTCGGCACTCACCACCGGTACCGCGTTCGGCAGCCTGGCCATTGCACGCCACCCCGGCACTGCCAGCATGGGCATCGTGCTGTTGCTGAGTCTGCTGGCCGTATTGCTATCCACCTTCGCTTTCCTGCCCGCCATGTTGTACACGATCGGGCCGTGCCAACCATCCCGTGACCATCACTGATCCCCTTCGCCACACGTTGGAGCCGTCCATGCGCCCTTTTCGCCGTTACACGATCCTCGCTGTTGCCGTTGCCACCCTGTTCGTCAGCATGGCAGCCAGCGCCCACGCCATCCTGGTGGACAGTACGCCGAAGGCCAATGGCAGCCTGCCCGCTGGCCACGTGTCTTTCACGCTGAAATACAACAGCAGGATCGACCAGGCGCGTTCCCTGCTGGTGCTGGTCGCCCCTGACCACAGCGAAACGCCGTTACGGATCATCATGGACAGCCATAAGCCCAACGAGCTGGACAGCGCAGCGGAGGTGAAGGCCGGTGCGTATGTCATCCACTGGCAGGCCCTGGCGCTGGATGGACACATCACGCGCGGCGACGTGCCTTTCACGGTGACGGTGGCTGCGCCGTGAGCGCGGCCATTTTGCACCTGCCACACGCCAACTAGTTCGCGCCAACTAGTTCGAAACTTTTTGCCCGTCATTCCAGTGGCTGCTGGGATGACGGCGAATGCGGAGTCTTCGGCGCCTACCACCGCCGATTATCGGGAGTTGCCGTGGCCCTGCTTGTCGACATCTTTGGGTATCTCAGCGTCATCCTGCATGGCCTGGTCATCGTGGCTCAGTCGATGACCCTGGGAGGGTTGCTGTTCCTGATCTTCCTGCTGCATCCGCTGGCACCCGCGCTGGTCCAGGGTGATGCACTGGAGCAGCGGGTATTGCGCCTCACACGCTGGAGCGCGCTGGGCCTGATCCTGGCCGAAATGGCAACCACGGCGTTGCAGGTGACGGTGTTGATGACCACCGTCGACCTGCCATTTTCCAACGTGGTGCAGGCGTCGTTTGCGCTGTCCGGTGGCGTGAAGATCCTCTGTGCGTTGTTGATCGCACTTTTCCTCGGCCAACGCACGCTGGCGAGTGGCGCGTTACGCCTGCTGCTTCTGCTGACGGGACTCATCGAGCTGGCTGCAGCCACCATGACGACGCACGCCTATGCCCGGCTGGACGACAATGCCTTGCTGATGGCGGTGGAGGTCCTGCACCAGTTCGGCGCGGCGATCTGGATCGGAGCCATCCCCTGCTTCGTGCTCGTGCTGCGGCATGTGCAGGACAACGATGGCCTGCGTCTGGTCGGCGCACGATTCTCGCGCATGTCCATGCTCGGCGTGGCGTGCATCCTGCTCAGCGGCGTAACCATGTGCGTGTTCTACATCGGCGATGCGCAAGGCTTTTATGGCACGGCCTATGGCGTCATGGTCAGCGCCAAGATCGCCATGTTCCTCGCCCTGCTCGCCTTTGGCCTGGGCAATTTCCTGGTCACCGAACGGCTGCGCAAGGGACACGACGCGCCGGTCATCCGCCTGCGTCGCTTCGCCGAGGTAGAGATCGGCATCGGCTTCACCATCTTCTTTGCCGCCGCTTCACTGACCTCGGTCCCACCGGCGATCGACCTCACCACGGATCGCGTGAGCCTGCACGAGATCGCACAACGCAACGCGCCTGTCTGGCCGCGGCTGAGCTCGCCCGATCACGACACGCTGGCGATCTCGCAGCTTCAATCGACACTGGATCGCGATGCCGAGCGCAGCCATCAACTGGCGCAGGCCGCCACCGTGCCCGGCTCCGGCGTGCTGCCGCCGCGCAATGCACAGGACATCGCATGGTCGGAATACAACCATCACTGGGCCGGCATTTTCGTGCTGCTGATCGGGCTGCTCGCGCTGCTCGGCCGGGCCGGGGTCGGCTGGGCCAGGCACTGGCCGCTGCTGTTTCTGGCGATGGCGGCCTTTCTGTTGATCCGTTCCGACCCGGAAGTGTGGCCACTCGGCCAGGAGGGCTGGTGGGCGGCATGGCGCGATGTCGAGGTGGCGCAGCATCGCTTCTTCGTGCTGCTGATCCTCCTGTTCGGTGGCTTCGAATGGTCGGTGCGCACAGGTCGTCTGCGCAGCGAACGCGCAGCACTGGTGTTTCCGCTGCTGGTTGCCGTGGGCGGTGCGATGCTGCTCACCCATAACCACCAGATCTCCAACGTGAAGGATCAGATGCTGATCGAGCTCACCCACACGCCGCTGGCGCTGACAGGCGTTGCCGCTGGCTGGGCGCGCTGGCTGGAGCTGCGCCTGCCTGGTGGTCGAGGCGGCAGGATCGCAGGCTTCGTGTGGCCGGCGTGCTTCGTGCTGATCGGGGTGATCCTGCTCTGGTATCGCGAAGCCTGACGAACCGAACGGCGAGCGCTTAGAGCTTGTGAAAAATTCCACATCCTGTGGAACTACCAGTCGCGCGTCCGGCACATGTCCGTACACGCTCCCGCGAATCAGTCACTTACGTGACCGATCCGCGACCGGCCATCCCTGGCCGGACTGAAAGGTTGAATGTCACAACCTCTCAGCGAATACGATGCACGACCATGTCAGCCAGCGCGTGCAGGTGGGTCGCACGCGCGCCCAACGGAGCCAGCGCGGCGCGCGCACGCTCGCCCAGTTGCTCGGCCAGTTCCCGCGACGCTTCCAGGCCGAGCAACGAGACGTAGGTCGGCTTGTGGTCCTGGGCATCCTTGCCCGGCGTCTTGCCGAGCGTGGCGGCATTCGTCGTCACGTCGAGGACATCGTCCACCACCTGGAAGGCAAGCCCGACGGCCCGCTGGTAGTCGTCCAGTGCCGCCAACATGCGTTCTTCCAGCGGCGCCGGACCGCAGTACGCGCCCATGAATACGGCGGCACGCAACAGGGCACCCGTCTTCATCCGGTGCATGCGCTCGAGCTGATGGCGTGGCAGCACCACGCCGACGCTGGCCAGATCAATGGCCTGGCCGCCCACCAATCCCAGTGAACTACTCGCACCCGCCAGTTCCCGCAGCAGAGTCACTCGCTGCGCGGTGGTGGTCGGCAGGGCGCCGATCACCACGAACGCCTGCGCCTGCAATGCGTCGCCAACCAGGATTGCCTCGGCCTCCCCATAGCGCACATGCACGGTGGGCTGCCCGCGTCGCAGCAGGTCGTTGTCCATCGCTGGCAGGTCGTCGTGTACCAGCGAGTAGGCGTGGACCATCTCGATCGCGCTGGCGGCGCCGTCGAGCAGGTCGAGATCCGCATCCACCAACTCCCCGGCCGCATGACAGAGCAGCGCACGCAGACGCTTGCCGCCACCAAGGGTGGCGTAGCGCATCGCCTCGTGCAGCTTGGCTGGCAAGCTGTCCGGCGATGGCAGGTACGCGTCGAGCGCGCACTCGATGCGCTGCATGATCCCTTGCATCCACGCATCCAGTGGCGCGGAAGCGAGTGCGGACGATTCAGGCCACAGTTGGACGGCTTCGCTCACGAAAAACTCTCCCACTCAATGAATGGCAACCTGCGGGGTGCGGGTTGTCGGCAATTGGCGAATGAATTGTTGCGCCGTCGCGCGTGCTTGTTCGTCGGCAGCGAGGATATCGCCCAGCGACGCCTGCGGCTCGAGTGGCGGCAGGCGCTGCAGCGTCTGCTCCACGATGCGGGCGATCGCGGTGAAACGGATTTGTCCGCCCAGGAACGCTGCGACCGCCACCTCGTTGGCGGCATTGAGCGTCACGCTTGCCGTGCAACCCTCGCGCAGCACTTGCAGCCCCAGGCGCAGGCAGGGGAACCGCTCCAGGTCGGGTGCATGAAAGCTGAGGCTGGCCATGCGCGTCAGGTCCAGTGGAGTGACACCGGAGTCGATGCGCTCGGGATGAGCCAGCGCATGCGCGATCGGCGTGCGCATGTCGGGATTGCCTAACTGGGCTAGCACCGATTGGTCGGCATAGGCCACCATCGAATGGATCACGCTCTGCGGATGGATCACCACCTCGATGCGCTCGGCCGGCATATCAAACAGCCAGCGCGCCTCGATCACCTCCAGTCCCTTGTTCATCATGGTGGCCGAATCGACCGATATTTTGCGCCCCATCACCCAGTTCGGATGGGCGCACGCCTGGTCTGGCGTCACGTCGTGCAGGCTTTCCAGCTCGCGATGAAGAAAGGGGCCGCCGGAAGCGGTAAGAATCAGGCGCTCGACGCCCGCCGCCGTGCGTGAGTCGCCCAGGCACTGGAAGATCGCGTTGTGCTCACTGTCCAGTGGCAGCAGGCTGGCGCCATGCACGGCGACCGTGCGCATGAACAACGCGCCGGACATCACCAGCGCTTCCTTGTTGGCGAGCAGGATCTTCTTGCCCGCCTGCGCGGCCGCCAGTGACGAGGTCAGGCCTGCCGCGCCAACGATGGCAGCCACCACGGTATCGCAACCCTCCGCACAGGCGGCATCGCAGAGTGCTTGCTCGCCATGCGCCACTTCGGTGGGCACATGCGCAGCACGCAGCCGCTGCTCCAGCAGCATCGCATCAACCGCCTCACCCACCACCGCCAAGGCCGGGCGAAAAGCGATGCACTGCTCATAGAGGCGATCGACGCGTTTGTGTGCCGTGAGCGCGAACACCGCGAAGCGATCCGGATGGCGTGCCACGACATCCAGCGTGCTGGTGCCGATCGAGCCAGTGGAGCCGAGTATGCTCAGGCGTTGCCGCGAATCGCTCATGTGGCCACCTCGCATGCCGCCGGCAGGGGAAACAGTGCATGCTGGCGGCGGATCGCATGCACCACGTCAGCACAAGATTCGCGCGGCTGAGCAAGGGCCACGTTCATAGCGACAAGGCCGCTCGGGTCGCCGAGGCCGTGCCACGGGCCAGATGCGCTGCCAACGCCTTGTCAATGAAACGCTGGATCGACGCGCGGATACCCTCCGCGTCCAGGCCATAGTGATTGAGCAAGGCAGCGGGATCACCATGCTCGATGAACTCGTCGGGAAGCCCGAGCCGCAACACGGGCACGCTCATACCGGCATCGGACAGATATTCCAGGCATGCCGAACCCGCGCCGCCCTTCAGGCAGCCCTCCTCCACCGTCACCAGGATGTCGTGGCTCTGTGCAAGCTGCCGGACCAGGGCTTCGTCCAACGGTTTGATGAAGCGCATGTTGGCCACGGTGGCATCGAGCGCTTCGGCCGCTGCCAGGCTGGGCGACACCATGGCGCCGAACGCCAGGATGGCTACGCGCTGCCCCGCAGGTTGGCTGCTGTGGCAGCGGATCTCGCCCTTGCCGATCGGCAGCGCTGCCATCTCGGCCACGGTTGCCACACCGGGGCCACTGCCGCGCGGGTAGCGCACCGCGCACGGGCCGGCATGGCACACGGCCGTATGCAGCATCTGGCGGCACTCGTTCTCGTCGGATGCCGCCATCACCACCATGTTCGGGATGCAACGCAAGTAGGCAAGGTCGAATGCACCCATGTGCGTGGCGCCATCCGCACCCACGATGCCGGCACGATCGATGGCGAAGGCCACCGGCAGATTCTGCAAGGCCACGTCGTGGATCAGCTGGTCGTAGCCGCGCTGCAGGAAGGTGGAATAAATCGCGACCACCGGGCGCAGCCCTTCTGTCGCCAAGCCGCCGGCAAAGGTGACTGCGTGCTGCTCGGCAATGGCGACGTCGAAATAGCGATCCGGAAAACGCTGCTCGAACTCGACGAGACCCGAACCCTCGCGCATCGCAGGAGTGATCGCCACGATGCGCGGATTCTGCGCCGCCTCGTCGCAGATCCATTCCGAGAACACCTGCGTGTAGCTCTTGCGCGAAGCTTTGGCGGAGACCACGCCCACCGTGGGATCGAACTTGCCTGGGCCGTGGTACTGGATCGGGTCCGCTTCGGCAAGCTTGTAGCCATGCCCCTTCTGGGTAATCACGTGCAGGAACTGCGGGCCCTTGAGCTGCTTGAGGTTCTGCAGCGCGGGGATCAGTACATCGAGGTTGTGGCCGTCGATGGGGCCGGTGTAGTTGAACCCGAATTCCTCGAACAGCGGAGCCGGCACCAGCATGCCTTTCATCTGCGATTCCAGCCGGCTGGCCAGGTGGCTGATCGGCGGCAGCGGGCGCAGCGCGTAATGCACGCCCTGCCGCGCCTGCTGATAGAAGCGGCTCGCGATCAACCGGCCAAAACAGTAGCGCAAGGCACCCACCGGCGGGGAGATCGACATGTCGTTATCGTTGAGTACCACCAGTAGTGGCAGGCCGTCCGCAACGCCAGCGTTGTTCATTGCCTCGAACGCCATCCCGGCGCTCAGTGCGCCATCGCCGATCACCGCAATGCTGTGCCGTTGTTCGCCCAGAATGCGCGCAGCGTGGGCCATGCCGAGCGCCGCCGAGATCGAGGTACTGGAATGCGCCGTGCCAAACGTGTCGTATGGCGATTCACTGCGCCGGGGAAAGCCCGAGATGCCGTCCAGCTGACGGATGCCGGACATCGCCTCTCGGCGCCCGGTAAGGATCTTGTGCGGATAAGACTGGTGCCCGACATCCCATACCAGGCGATCGCCTGGTGTATCGAACACGTAGTGCAAGGCAATGGTCAGTTCGACGCTGCCCAGATTTGACGAGAGGTGCCCGCCGGTTCTCGACACGCTTTCCAGGATGAACGCGCGCAACTCGTCGGCCAGCTGATGCAGGGCTGGCATGTCCAGTTTGCGTAACTGGGCCGGTGAATCGACGGTTCGCAGCAAGTCGTACACGACGGACTCTCCTGGGGATGGCTGGAGTCGCTATCTGGTTTTTTTTAGCTAAGCACTTGCACCTGCCTGCATTCACCTTTCGACGAAAGCGCGCTCGACCACATAGTCGCCCGGCTCGCGCGTACGCGGCGACACCCGGAAACCGCGACCGTCCAGCAGCGCGCAGGCGTCTTCCAGCATGGCTGGGCTGCCGCACAACATGATCCGATCGGTTTGCGGATTCATCGACGGAAGCCCGGCGAATTCGCTCATGCGATCTTCAACGATGGCATCCGTGAGGCGGCCACGATGGCGAAACGGCTCGCGAGTCACACTGGGGTAATAGACGAGTTTTTCACGCACACGTTCACCAACGAAGGCATGCCGGGGCAACTCCTGCTCCAGGTACTGGGCATACGCCAGGTCGCTGATCCTGCGCACGCCATGGGCAAGCACGACCTTGTCGAAGCGCTCATAGGTTTCCGGATCGCGCACGATACTGAGGAACGGCGCAAGTCCGGTGCCCGTGCCGAGTAGATAGAGGTGCTTGCCCGGTTTGAGATCGTTGAGCACCAGCGTGCCGGTTGGCTTGCGGCTGACGATGATCGGGTCGCCGGGCTTGAGGTGCTGGAGCCGCGACGTCAGTGGACCATCGACGACCTTGATGCTGACGAATTCCAGGTGTTCCTCGTAGTTGGCACTGGCGATCGAGTAGGCCCGCAATAACGGCTTGCCGTCGACCTCCAGTCCCAGCATCACGAAGTGCCCGCTATCGAATCGAAAACCCGGGTCGCGCGTCGTGCGAAAACTGAAAAGCGTGTCATTCCAGTGACGAACCTCGATCACATGTTCCGTCGCCAATGCCACCATTACAGCCACCGTTTCAAATTCAAAGTGAGTAGATGTCTTGGTCTTGTGCGTGACCGGATCGCTCGAAGGGCGAGTAGCGCCAGACTGAACCCATCACATGCGATCAGTGCAGTCTTGTTACAAGACCCGATAGATCGAAGTCAATCCCTCGTTCCGTGGCCATGTGCGTATGGAGCGAGGGTTTTGCAATTGCTCACGCAAGCCTCACGCGGCGTCTGCTACTCAAGTTGGCTTCGCAGGCGAATCCAATCCTGATCGTGTATGAGTGCTGGTGATTCTTGCCTGGTCCGCCGTGATTCAAGTTTGGCGCTACTGATGTGTGCAGAAAATTGAGACGCGATCACACCAGTAAATGAAGCCGCGCTCCGTATCGCACTGCATTTGCTTCGGGGTGAAAGTGCCGCCCTTCGGCACGATGGTCGTGCGGTTGCCACCGTCGAAATCCATCCGTTCGATGAAGCCGTCGTTGACAAAGGAGTCTTCGCCATTGCGGCTCGACCCCATGCAGGTTCAGAAAATGTGGCGGTGGATGGGGTCGATCGCGATGCCGTCAGACGTAACGCCACGGTCGGCCACCAGAGTCTGGAAGTCGCTGTCGTCGGGGGACACCGACAAGAGGCACGACGGACTGCCGATATCTGGAGACATATAGGCAAAGCATAGAGACTGACTTCAGGGCTGTAGCGATAGCCAAGGAACCCATATGTGGCCGATCAGCCGTTCACAGCCTGTTCCTCGACAATTCATTCCATCGC
Organism: Rhodanobacter sp.; assembly: GCA_050737735.1. Taxonomy (GTDB): domain Bacteria; phylum Pseudomonadota; class Gammaproteobacteria; order Xanthomonadales; family Rhodanobacteraceae; genus Rhodanobacter. Next base: position 75,323 of record JBOHYM010000070.1, read on the forward strand.
CTCGCAGTCGGACGCCCATGCGGTAGAAAGAAATCCGCCATGAGCGTTGCCATTGTTATTTTTGAGGGATGTTGTAAAGGGATGGACGAGCTAATTTTTCCCCTGTACGTTCCGTGGCCTCTCACGCTCCACTAAGGGACTGATCCGACATTTCGTTCTTGGCTCGTCACGGTGTCCAATCATTCCACGTGCTCTTGGCATCGCTTCTGATAATCAGAGGAATGGTCAACGCCCACCGCATAAAAGATTGCTCGTGCCTTGTCTGATGTTCCCAACGGAGGAACGAAGTTATGTCGAAAATCAGTTCTCACGATTCATCTCGAAGGCGATTCATCGCACAAAGTGCAAGCCTGGCGACTGTCGCAGCGCTTGCCCCCTCCCTCATGTCAAGCCAGCTGTTTGCGTCCACGGCGCAGATCAGTCATGCCTCCTCGAACCACAAAGGAACCTCGGCCATGAGCTCGAGCACGATCACTACGAAAGAAGGAACAACTATTTTCTACAAGGACTGGGGAAAAGGTCAGCCGATTGTATTCAGTCATGGATGGCCATTGTCGGCAGATGACTGGGATGCCCAGATGCTGTTCTTTCTGAGTCACGGGTATCGCGTTATCGCTCTTGACCGGCGCGGACATGGTCGTTCGAGCCAGACCGCCGACGGCAATGATATGGATCACTACGCAGCCGACCTCGCCGCACTGACCGAAGCCTTGGATTTGCGAGACGCTATCCATGTCGGGCATTCGACAGGTGGCGGTGAGGTCGCGCGATATGTCGCCCGCTACGGCAAAGATAGAGTAGCCAAGGCTGTGCTGATCAGCTCGGTTCCACCGATCATGGTCAAGACTGCGAACAATCCGGGCGGACTACCGATCGATGTGTTTGATGGCCTCCGTTTAGCACTCGCAGCCAATCGCGCACAGTTCTATCTGGACGTCCCCTCCGGTCCCTTCTACGGCTTCAATCGTCCCGGAGCGAAAGTGTCCGAAGGCACCATTCGCAACTGGTGGCGCCAGGGGATGATGGGCGGGTCCAAGCCGCAATACGACTGCATCAAGGCGTTCTCCGAGACGGATTTTACGGATGACCTGAAGCAGATCAATCAACCCACCCTCGTCATGCACGGGGAGGATGACCAAATCGTGCCTTACAAAGACGCGGGCGTTCTATCTGCGAAGCTGCTGAAGCATGCGACGCTCAAGCTCTATCCCGGATTTCCCCATGGGATGCTGACAACGCAAGCGGATGTCATCAACAAAGACCTGCTCGCTTTCTTTAAAGGCTAGTCCTGACTGCGATAACTCTGCTGTGATGCACGCGAGACTGCGCATCACAGCAGCTCTCAGTGAGCGATTGGGCCGTGGCCGAAAGCATCCGCTTCTGCCGCGTGCTCGTCGCATATCGCGGCCACAAGTCGGCATGCGTCCAGCGCAGGCGCATGAGCGCTATGGCTTTGTACGGCTCAGCCAGCGCCAGGCCCTGAATGACCGGTTTCCTTGAGCATCAGGCTCACCACCAGCGCCAGAGCAATGAGTCCGATCCAGAAGACTCCAGCCTTTTGAAAGTGAGTTGCGAGGTCCGTGCCCACTCCAAGCGTCTTGCCGAAGCGGCCAGCGAAAATGGGGCCGAGCAAGGCGGTTACTCCGAACGTCAGGAAGTTGATCGCCCCCGTGGCACTTCCCTTCACGTTATCCGGATTCACTTCCTTGATGATTGTGTAAGGAATCATGGCAGCCCCGGACGCAACACCGAACACCAGCAAGGTGAGCCAGGCTGGGAGGATGGTCGGAGCGAAAGTAAGCTGGATGGCACACAAGAGCATCACGATCGCGCCACTGGCCAGAGCAAGCTTGCGCCGATGCCACGTGTCGGCGAGCCAACCGAGCAATGGGCAGCCAAAGACCCAGCCCATGGGCACCATCGACGCCGCGAAGACTGCGCTTTGATAGGAAAAAAGCTTGTCTTCCTGAAAGAAGCGTACCCCCCAGACCATATCGCCGATCGTGGTCGGCGCGAATAGCAGGCCCGCCACGATTCCGCACAAATACGACTGTGGGTTGGTAAGAACGATTTTGTAGGTGGCGAAAATCCCCGATACACCGGCCCCTGGCGCTGTGGCTCGGGGCTCCCTGGGAGTGAGCGTGAGTAGCAGCACGCTGACAATAAGCACGATGACACCGAGTATCGACCAGAAACCCGTGACCGAAAGTGGCCCATGAATCAGCGGGCCGACCACGATCTGGCCCGCTGAGCCGCCGAGCATGCCCAGACACTGCGTGACGCCGATGGCTGTGGCCAGTCGCTGCGCGGAGAAACCGTGAGACGCCAGATAGACCGCCCCGGTGAACGCAAACGCCGATCCTGCTCCTTGCAGGAGACGGCCGGCATCGCTCATCCCGGGAACCGGTAGCGTGAACAGAAGGCATCCTATGCCAAGCACGGCCATGCCTGTGGGAACAACGTACTTTGCCCCGAGTCGATCGAGCAGGACACCTGCAACCAGACTGGTCGTGGAGTACGTGTAGTAATACATGCCAAGAATCGAGCTCACGCCAAGTGCTGACACGCTAAACGTGTGAGCCAGCTCGGGAATCATCACGGCGGGCGCTGAGCGCGCCGCATACTCGAGAAAATAGAATGCGAGGGCGCAAGCCCAGGCAATAGCAAACGCACGTGCTTGAGGCTGCAAAATTGGAGTAGATGTTTGCTTTCCCGCGATAGTCATGGTGGATTTTTCTCCTGTCAGCACGAAATGCTTTGACGACCGAGCGGCTACGGGAAGTGTTGTACTGCGTGCCGAATCAGGCTGGCTGAGGGCGAGCTCGGCACCTGGAGCAGTTAGCCAAGCTCAGCGAGTATTTTCGAGGTCTCATGTCCAGACTGTCCGGGCTTGCTGTAGGGCGATAGTACGGATTCCAAACGCAGGACTTGAGTCGCTCAGCCAGTTCGTCCTCATCGCAGGACGCAGCAGCTTCAACACGAAAACCACGGTCTCGTCGTTAGAACACCATCGCCATGCCGCGTAGCTAGCACAGGGGCCTGACAGCTACTTGACTAGCGCTCAAATGCAGTACGTGCGAGTTCCACAAGCTGGTTAGCCTGTCCATTGAGAACAGCCTTCATCATCCAGACGCTGAAGCCCTTTGCCTGCTCGACCGTGATCTTGGGTGGCATGATCAACTCCACCGGATCGGTGACGACGTCGATCACCGCAGGACCGTCGTGCGCGAAGGCTTTCTTCACGGCGTCAAAAAGATCAGCAGGGTCCTCCACGCGTACACCGTAAATGCCCATCGCCTCAGCCACCTTGGCGAAGTTGGGGTTGTCCAGATAGGTGCCCGTCGGCAAGAAGCCGGCCGCCTTCATTTCGATATCGACAAAACCGAGCAGGCTGTTGTTGAAGATCACGATCTTCACGGGCAGCTTCAGATGTCGCACCGTCAGTATGTCGCCCATGAGCATGGTGAATCCGCCATCACCCGACATGGAAATCACCTGCCGGCCCGGGTGCGAGACTTGCGCGCCAATCGCCTGAGGCATGGCGTTGGCCATGGACCCGTGCAGGAACGATCCCAGCAATCGGCGTTTCCCGTTGACGCGCAGATAGCGTGCTGCCCACACCGTGGGTTCACCGACATCGCAGGTAATCAACGCGTCCTCGCTAGCGGCGTCACTAATCACCTTGGCAAGGAACTGCGGGTGAATCGGCTTTCGAGCTGCATTGCCTACGGCCAAGGCATCAAGATCCGCGCGCGCTTTCTTGTAATGCGCCCTCGCCTGCTGCAGGTGCGCGTCGTCGGCTTTCTCCTTGACCTTGTCATTCAATCGCGTGAGCGTTCCGCGCACATCGCCGATAACGCCTAGCTCGAGGCGGCAGCGCTTGCCCAGGTTCTCGCCACGAATATCAATTTGCGCGATGCGCGCCTTTTCCGGATAGAACTGGCGATAGGGAAAGTCAGTGCCCAGCATGAGCAGGGTGTCACAGGCCATCATGGCGTAGTAACCGGATGAGAAGCCGATCAGTCCGGTCATGCCGACATCAAATGGATTGTCCCATTCGACATGCTCTTTGCCGCGCAAGGCATGAACGACAGGCGCTTTCAATTTTGCTGCCAGCGCCACGACTTCATCATGAGCGCCCGCGCAACCCGCACCACACATCAGGGTTACCCGCTTGCCCTCGTTGACCAGTGCAGCAAGGGCTTCGACATCCACATCGGTAGCGACCACGTCGGGTAGCCGCGGCACAGGCTGTGCTGATGGTTTCTGCGGCCCTGCCTCGCGCATCGCGATGTCACCGGAGATGACGATGACCGCCACGCCCTGCTTGGTCACTGCTTCACGTATCGCCGTTTCGACGATGCGCGGTACGTGGCTGGGATCGGTAATGAGTTCGGCATAGTGACTGCACTCCTTGAACAAGATCTGCGGATGGGTCTCCTGGAAATAACCGGATCCCGTTTCCGTACTTGGAATGTGTGCCGCAATGGCCAGGACCGGAATGCGACTGCGGTGGCAGTCGAACAGACCGTTGATCAGATGCAGGTTGCCGGGACCACAACTTCCTGCGCAAACAGCAAGATTTCCGGTGAGCTGCGCTTCGGCACCCGCTGCAAACGCGGCAACTTCCTCATGACGCACCGGTATCCAGGGAATCCCCTTGTGGTTCCTGAGCGCATCCGTGATGCTGTTGAGCGAATCCCCCACGAGTCCATAAATGCGCGAAACACCGGCTGCTTCCAGCGTCTCAACCAACCGCTCGGCTATCGTTGTCATGATGAAGCCCTCTCATTGGGCTGCGAACGACATGGGGTCTGGCTGCCCAAATGAGCATTTCTCAATGGGTACCGTTCTCTTGCTGGCTAAGTGCATTCACCGCGACAGCGATCCTCACCTCTTCTCATCCAAAAAAAGAGACGTATCACCTTGCCGAGTATGCAAGAAGCACCGATAAGGAACTGTCAACGCGTCTGAACCAGTGTGCGTCAATCACGAAATCGTCTGTGGAGTTACCAACTTTTTAGGTAGAAGGGCGGCAGGGGAGTGGGAAACTACCAATAGTTTGCCTTTTAGGTCATTGGTGCCGCGCGTAGCACTCCAGCTTGCTTCAAGGTCAAAATGATTTGGCAGTCGGCATCCATATACATAACGCCTGCCTGAAGCCCACCCTGATATATGTCCGTAAACACGTCACGTGTAAAAATCCTGCAGAAGGAACTCGGCAGGACTTTTTGCTGCCCGAGCAAGATGCCTTACACTGGCAGTCCCTAATCAACTGGAATCCTTCATGGCACTCAATCTCGAATCGTTGTCCCCGAAAGAACTGCAAGACCTGATTGTGACCGCTCAATCAAAGATGAAAGCGGCCCAGGCCGGTCAGATCCAGGCCGTCCGAACGAAGATTGATGCTCTGCTCAAAAGCAACGGCCTGACCTTGGATGAGGTCTACCCGACCCGTCGCAGCAAGAGCGCCAAGGCCGGCAAGAAATCGTCGGTTGCCCCGAAGTACCGTAATCCAGCCAATCCCGAGCAGACCTGGTCAGGCCGTGGCAAACGTCCACTGTGGCTTGCTGGCGCACTCAAGAAACGCGGCGTGACTTTGGAGAGCTTCCTGATTGAAGGTGGTACGGCGAAAGTACCAGCGAAGAAAGCTACGGCGACAAAGAAGGCCCCGAAGAAGAAGGCTGCAAAAAAGTAGGGTCTACCCCTTCACTCCCAAAGAGACGCCCAAATGGGCGTCTCTTTGTTTGAGGCCAGATCAAACCAAATGCCCTGATTCGTCGCACCGGTAAGCAGCATGCTGCTCTGGCTCCTACCGATCAATGATGGTGGTGATCGTGGACGGCATCAGGTTTCTGCACGAGCTGACCGCCTATGTAATGACGCACGACAGGCACACTTCCCTCGGCCAGGAAGGTGGCGATGGTCGTTTGCAGACGCTGAGCGCCATACGAGACGCGCTCGTGCTGGCGCAGATGCTCCAGCCAGGAAGCGATCACGAAGGTCTCGATGTAGTCGCCTGACTGTTCGACGTTCTCGAAGATGCCCCAGAAGATCGCGCCATCGCGACGACGCGCATGGCCGAGTTCATGCAGCGCTTTCAAAAATTCCGTGCGGCGCTCCAGACGCACTGCATATGTAACCGTGACCAGCGCTGGTCCACTGTCAGGCGTAATGTCTTCGGAAGGAATCGGCAACGGCCAATGTGCTGATGGCACCAGATCGTCCGGGTCCTTGCCCTTCAGGCTGATTCTCGCGGTGACCATGGATGACAGCGCCAGACCAAGCGGCGCAGCAGTCAGCGCCACCTGGATTCCCCAATGCGATGCCACCCAACCCCACCCTGCACTGCCTGCGACGAGCCCGGTGGAAAACGCGGTGATGTAGATCGAAAGCGCACGGGCACGCACCCATGCCGGCACCGAGGTCTGCGCCGAGACTTGCAAGGCTGACAGCACGGCGATCCAGCTCGCGCCGATGATCAGCATCGCGACGCAAGCGAAGATCGGCTCGCGCAGGTAGGCCATCGATATCGTGGTCACGGCGTAGAGCACGCTGGCGGCAAGCACCTGCTGCTCCCGACTGAGGTGTTGCCGCAACCTGGGCAAACACAATCCACCCGCAATCGCACCCAGTCCCGCGGCTCCAAGCATGACGCCATAGATGGCCGGCCCGGCCTTGAGTTCACCCCGCACGTAGAGTGGGAGCAACGACCATGTCGCTGTTGCGAAAAGGAAGAACAGCACCGCACGCAGCAGCACACCGCGAAAATCCGAGGAATTGGCCACGTAACGAACGCCGGCACGCAAGGCTCCGACGAATTGTTCGGTAGGCAGATCCGACTTGGTAGGTTCGCGCTTCCACCAGAGCAGTACGCCGATCACCGCCAGAAAGGACAGCGCATTCAGGGCATATGCGGTGGCTGGCCCGAGGCTGACAAGGATGAGGCCGCCGATCGCCGGGCCAATCGCTCGCGATGCATTGAAGCCGATCGACGTCATCGCGACGGCAGCGGGTAGCTGCGCGGCGGGCACGATCTCGGGAGTGGTCGATGACATCGCCGGCATGCCCATCGCCGCACCGACTCCCAATCCGAGCGTGAGCAGCAGTAGCAATTCCGGTGTGAGCAGATGCATCCATGTCGTCACCGAAAGCATCGTGGCGAAGATCAGCGTCCAGGATTGGGTGACGATCAGATAGCGCCGCCGGTCCACGATATCGGCCAAGGCACCGGCGACCAGCGCAAGCAGCAGGATCGGCAGCGATCCTGCCGTTTGCACCAGTGACACAAGCAACGGCGATGCAGACAGCGACGTCATCATCCAGCTGGACGTCGTGTCGTTGATCCAGGTACCAATATTGGAGGCGAGCATGGCGAACCATAGCCAGCGAAACACCACCGACTGGAAAGGTGTCCATGTCGAAACCGTTTTGGCGTGGCCGTCGCTCATTGACTTACACCGTAGACCCTAACTGGGCCGGATCATGTCCCTGGCATAGGAAAGACCGATACCGTATCCACCACCGTGCGTCTCGACGATGGCGCGGGCACCCTCGTAGGTCTCATGGCGAGTCCAGTCGCGCTGAAGCTCCAGAAGCACCTGGATCCAGGATGTCAATGTAACGCCAGCCGCTTCCATCCGCCGTAGCGCCAACTCATGGCTCATCGCGGTCAATCCACCGCAGGCATCCGCAACAACCCAAACGTCATAGCCATCAGCCAGGGCCGACAGCGCACAGAACGACACGCAGGCCTCGCTCAGAAGACCGGATATGAGGAGACGCTTGCGGCCCACGCTTACGACCGCATCCTTTGCCGCGGCATCCTCCCACACATTCATGTTCCTGCGTTCGACGGGCTGCACCTTGGGGATGAACTCCCGGATGGCCGGCATCAACGGGCCGCTATACACCTTGGATGCGGACGTGGATGCCACAATGGGGAGACCAAACACTTCGGCCGTTCGCGCGAGCGCGATGGTGTTCCCCAGCAGCGTTTGACGATCGATCGACCCGACGCCGAAGGCAAGCCCAGCCTGCTGGTCAATCAGTAGCAACGCACAATCCTGGGGCGTCAATAGAGTCGTGGCATTTGACATTTCGAATTCCTCTGAGCAGTAAAGTTGAAATACATCGGGCATCCGCTCGAGTGGGCGACTCACCGCGCTCGTCGCGAATCACCCAGTCCGCTACCTCACACACCATGTTCACTGGTGATCTCGGCTCCGTCACGCATGGTTTTGGTGACCGGCGTATTGGCTACGATCTCCAGCAAGCGTTGCCATTGCGCGTCGCTGAGCGACTGATCCGAATGCAACGTGCGATGGATACGAACCTTGCCTGACTCATCACGTTCCAGCGTCAGCTCGGCTCGGAACTCGCCAAGGTTCCAGCCCTTTTTATCGGCGTACATGCGCAACGTGATGGCCGTGCAGGAGGCCAATGCAGCCAGGTAATAGTCATAGGGCGCGGGACCTTTCCCCTGCCCTCCCAGCGCTACTGACTCATCTGTGACCAGGTCGAAATGACCGGCATGGATCCGGTGGGCGTAGTTCGCGTCGGTAGACACCACGCTTGCTTTGAACTGAGGTTTCATAAGTCACTTTCCTTGCAGCAACCCGGTTTTGGGACCTCCATCGCCTGACCCTCGCTGCAGGTGTCGTCGATTGAGGCAATCCGCTTACGTCGTGGCGTAGGCCTCTTCGTGGCTGTAGGCCAACAAGGCAATCAGCGGCAGCACGACGAAGCATTTGACGCTGATCAGATCAAAGAACAAGGCTCCGCCTGCGCACCCCAAGGCAAACGCACATACACTCGTCAGCATGCGTGCAAGGCGCGTATCGATCGCCACTTTCTGTTCACCCGACACGCCGTGCCATTTGTCGGCAAGATCGAGCATGACCTGGGTCGTTGTGCCGGTCATCAATGTTGTGGGTGGTGCATGGGAGAGATGCACGCGCTGAACCGCATTCTGAATGGCCAGGGCTGCGACGAAGGTCAGGCCAGTCAAAATGCCGGGGCCACTGTCTCCATCGGCGAAGGGTCCGAAGTAAAGAGCCAGCGCCGTACCCAGAATCAGTAGTAGCAATTTCAGCAGGAGCATGGTGCGCAGTACCAGTACCGGCGGAGCCTGGTGTCGGATCAGCGCGTAGCGCAAAAGCCGCACCAGCACGACCACCACGCAGAAGACGGGCAGCGCTAGAATCTTCGCGATGGCCCCTGAGGTACCGTGCACAAGCGCGGCGCCGAGCGTGACGAAGTTGCCGGTCACGTGTGCGGTAAACAGCCCATGAAAGGCCAGGAAGCCGGCCGTATCTGCGTAGCCGGCGTTGAAGCTCAGCAGGGTAGGAATGGTCGGCTTCTTCATGATTGCGCGTCACCTCTCCGCAGAAATCCGTTGACTGCCATGAAGGTCGAACTTGCCGTATCCGCCAACGCGCTCATAAGTCACCATCCCCATCGGACTTCGGCACCGAAATAGCTTGAGTCATGACCGCCTGCCCGGCGAAGGGCCGACGCCACGATATAGCGGTCGGCCTCCAGTGCGAAGGCCAGACTGCGTGTCGCGTTCCAGCTCAGCTTCAGCTGTCCATACGTGCTACTGCGTCGACCCGGTTCTCCGGCAGTACCGGGAACTGGTATGTTGGGCTGTGCATAGATCGCATCGTGCGTGGTCTGTCGCCAAAGAAGCCCAATAGCCGCGACCAACTGGACGCTCGGCATCGGCGCCAACGTCAACGAAGGTTTCAGGTGGATGAAGTTGGTATAGCCGGTATAGCCAGACAGGGTGACGTAGTAACCGTTCGGAAACAGCGGATTGAAGGTGCCTACGGTCCCTCCGGATAAATTGTGATCGCCAGACGCAGCGTCCAGTTGAATACCTACGCGAGGACTCCAGGCCGTGCCGGCAAAGGTATATCCCGTGAGTGAACCGATCGCCCACGCATCGACGTCCTTTGCGCCAAAGCTCCCGCCCTGCTTCATGCCCTCGATGTCCCAGTCGAAACCGTTGGCGATACCGTTGTAGTGCACATCGACGTTTTGACGTTCTTCGTTACCCGAACCTGCCAGGAAGTGCACGCTGTCCTGCCGGAAATCCGAAAGGCTGACGCTGAGTTCACTGGTGGCCGTCAGACGACGTTGTGCGCGTACTCCGCTGTAGGTCAGATGACGATTGCTGTAGTCGTCAAAGTCCGACTCGTTGCGGTATTGCACGGGCTGGCTGGCAAAGCCGCTGATGCGCCACCCTCCCCGCTCGTAGTCGGCCCAGACGGCATCGTAGGCTTGGCGCACGTTGGGCCCGTCACGAACCGATACGAAGCGCTGCAGATCGAATGCGATCTCCTGCCGCCCGACCCTCAGTTTGAACAGGCCGCCAGCGACCTCGGCCTGGGTATCCAGAAACAGCAGTCGAAGATCGAGTTTGTTCGCATCGACCGGCGATGGCTTGGCCACGCCCGGAGCTAGCGCATTTTCCAGTTGCACGAAAACGCGGGTGTTCTCGCTGAGGTGCGCGTCGGCATGGAACTCCAGGCGGTGCAGCAGGTAGCTTTCGCGATGGCCGCCTTTGACGCCAAACAACGATGGATCAATGCTGACCACCCGCTCGCGCACCGTGAGGCCGAACGAGAGATATTTCTTCGGGTCGCTTTTCGATAGTGATATGTATTTGAGTGCGTCACCCGGCATGGTGCGAAGACGCGGGTCCGCCAGCACTGACCAGTCCTCCTGCCAGCGGTAGAAATTGATCACCGGACGCTGAGGGACTGCCTGGGCGGAAGATACGGGAGAATCCTCCGCCAGCACCATGTTGCTCCAGCTGGTGATGCAAGCCAAGATCAGGACCAACGTGTGGCGCGTCGGCACAGGCAACGCCACCTGCTAATCCGCCTTGGCTGTGTGAATCTCCGCGATGTAACCGCCCGGAAACTGGACGATGGCCGAGCTGCGATCGCTGGAGTCATAGCGCGGCACGAGCACCTTCGCGCCGTGGGCCGATGCCCTGGCCAGCGTCGCGTCGAGATCCTTGACCTCGTAGCCGCTGATTTCATGGCCGAACGGATACGGCAGATGGCCATCCGTGACATTGACCTGCATCTTGCCGAAACCGGATTCGATGCGGATGCGCCGATAGGTGTCGCCGGGCTTGCCGATCTCGCCTGCATCGGCCTTGCGATCATCGGAAACCACCTTGCCATGCGAGAAGCGCAGGAAGTCATGCACGAAAGCTTCCACCGTATCGCTTGACACGTAGATCCGGTTATCCGGCACCGTGTCAAGCGTCCCATAGGACGGTGCCGTGAAGTGCCAGTACAGCTGCATCTTGACCCCGCCAGGCCACTGGATCACCGCGTCATAGCCGATCGGATCCTTGAACTTGTCGACGATCACTTCGGCGCCGGCAGCCCGCGCCTCTTTGATTGCCTGGTCCATGTCCGTGACCAGGTAACCCGTGCGCTCCTGCCCGAACGGATACGGGATCGGCGTCAGGAAGGCGAACGTCGACAGCGTGCCCACTGGCGTCCAGACGTACTGCGCTTCGGTATTGCTGGGTACCGGCAAGACATTGAAGGTGCCGCGTTGGGATGGCTTGCCACCAAAAGTACCGGTGAAACTGTTGACGAAGGTGTCGAAATCACCGGGAGCGATATAGACATGGGTGGTGTCGTATTGCGGCCCGACCGATACGGCCTGCGTACCGGGAGCCTCCTTGGCCATGGCGTCCGATAGAGGAAGTGCAGGTATCGCGGCGAGCAACGATACGGTTAGCCACATTGCGAATGAGTTGATGCGTGTGGTGGGATGCATGACGTGTTCCTTCCAGTAGGAGTCAGGTTTAGGTGCGACGCGCCTTGGCGGCTTGGCTGTACAACGCGGCGAAGGCCATGCCGGCGATCAAGGCCATGTGTTCCATGAAGACATTCATCTCGGCGAAGCGTGTCGGTCCATCCATCGTCCAGAAGGCATGCGCCAGAACGGTAACAAGGGCCGTGAATACGGCCAGCGCGCCGGCACCAAGCCACACATAGCGATCGACAATGATCGCCAGCGACCCGCCCAGCTGGACCAGCAGTAGGAGCGTGAGAAGTATCCACGATCCAGGCAGGCCCATGGCGTGTATTTCGGCTAATGCCGCCTGCGGATGAAAGAGCTTGTCGATGCCGCTCCACCAGTACGGCAACGTCAGCACTACCCGCGCCAGCAGTGTGGTGATGCGTGCGTCCAGTATCGCGGCGATGATCGCAGGCGTATCCGGGTGACGGTGTTTGGCAGTCATCTCAGATCGCCCAGCACGCACAGCCGAGCGCACCCCAGAACGATTTCAGATCCGACACCGGCAGCTGCGCCGACCATGCGGTGACGTGATCGTGAGCATGGATCGCACAACTGCTGGCGCAGCCACACCCGTGACGCATGTGCTGCATCGCCGATGATTTGGGATCGTTCCACGCCGCGTATCCACCGAACATGCGTACCGGTGACCAGTCCGGCATGGCTGGGGGCGGTGGGGTGTCATCGAGGTGCTTGAATCCACCTGCCGCATAGACGACCTTGCCACCGACAACGGTCAGATCCGAGGTCATGTCTGCGATCTCGTGCTCCGCGCAGGCAAAGTAATCTTTGCTGGGCACGATGAGATCTGCCAGCTGACCGATCTTGAGTTGGCCCTTCCTGCCTTCCTCATTGGAAAACCAGGTCACGTAGTGCGTCCACATGCGCAGCGCCGTTTCACGATCCAGGCAGTTGCGCTGCGGATACAGGCGCATGCCACCCACGGTCATGCCGGTGACCAGCCACGCCAGAGAAACCCACGGGTTGTACGAAGCCACGCGCGTGGCATCTGTGCCAGCGGAAACCTTGATGCCCTTCTCCAGCATCTTGGCCACCGGTGGCGTAGCGGCTGCAACGGCAGCGCCGTAGCGCTCGACGAAATACTCGCCCTGGTAAGCCATGCGATGCTGCACGGCGATGCCACCGCCCAGCGCAGCAATGCGGTCAATGGACTTTTCCGAGATCGTTTCGGCATGATCGAAGAACCAGTTGAGCCCCTGCAACGGGATATCGCGATTGACGCGTTCAAACACATCCAGCGCGCGGCTGATGGTTTCGTCGTAGGTCGCATGCATGCGCCAGGGCCAGCGGTTCTCGGCCAGGATGCGCACGACGCCCTCCAGTTCGCTCTCCATCGCATCGGGCATATCGGGGCGCGGCTGGCGAAAATCCTCGAAATCGGCAGCCGAGAAAACCAGCATCTCGCCCGCGCCGTTATGGCGAAAATAGTCGTCACCCTGTTTGTATGTTGAGGTCCGCGTCCAGTTGAGGAAATCCTCTTTCTCCGCCTTGGGCTTCTGCGTGAACAGGTTATAGGCCAGGCGGATGGTGAGCTGACCGTCGTCCGACAGCTTCTGGATCACGGCATAGTCTTCGGGGTAATTCTGGAAGCCACCGCCGGCATCGATCGCGCCTGTCACACCAAGCCGATTCAGTTCGCGCATGAAATGGCGCGTGGAGTTGAGCTGGTAGTCGAACGGCAACTTCGGCCCTTTCGCCAGCGTCGCGTAAAGGATGGCAGCGTTGGGCTTGGCCAGCAGCAGTCCGGTCGGGTTGCCTGCCTTGTCGCGCTCGATCGTCCCACCGGGTGGCTCGGGTGTATCCCTGGTGTAACCGACAGCGCGTAATGCGGCGGCGTTCAGCAGTGCACGATCGTACAGATGCAGCAGGAACACCGGCGTATCCGGCGCCACCGCATTGAGCTCGGCAATCGTGGGCAGGCGCTTTTCGACGAACTGATGCTCGGTAAACCCGCCGACCACCCTCACCCACTGTGGCGGCGGCGTGATCGCGACCTGTCGTCGCAGCATGTCCATCGCATCGGCGAGCGAGCGCACGCCATCCCAGCGCAGCTCCATATTGAAGTTCAGGCCACCGCGAATAATGTGCAGGTGGTTGTCGATCAGTCCCGGCAGCACGCAACGACCGTGAAGGTCGACGACCTTCGTCTTCGAGCCAGCCTGCGCCAATACGTCCTCGTCAGAGCCCACCGCGACCAGCTTTCCCGCCGTGATCGCCACTGCGCTTGCCCTAGGGTTGGTCGGGTCGAGTGTGATGAAGGAGCCGCCATGCAGGATGAGTTCGGGTGCAAGCGCGGACTGGCTCATGATTTCACCTGCTCGTCTGATGACACTTCGGGAGGCAGCTTCCCGCAGGGTAACTCTCCAAATACATGCGGTTTTACCTGATGCCCGACCCATGCCGCTGTCGTCACCGGCCTGCTTATCAGCTGCTTGATCAGCGGTGGTATCTGTTCGCCGGCAAGGATGCCGAGTAGCCCCACCAAGGCGATGACCGGTGGTGCCGGAGAACGGACACGGATAGAGCCATAGACCGCGCCGACCAAAAGACCTGCAGCGAGCGACAACAAATACGCCTTCATGGTCACAACTCCAGCCCGTGGCACCCAGGGGTTCGGTAACTCGGCAAGCGCCTCACGTGAGGATCAACCGCCCTGCGCGTGGAACATGGTCTTGGCGTAGATCAAGCCAAGGCCGTAGGAGCCACCATATGTCTTGGCGATGCCGGTGGTGCTCTCGTACGATTCAGTACGCGCCCAGTCGCGCTGCAGCTCAAGAAGGTATTGGACCGAGGTCATTGGCCGCGCGCCCGCCTGGATCATGCGATCCATCGCGCGGTCATGCGCCTCGACAGAAACATCGCCACAGGCATCGGCAATCACATAGATCTCATAGCCCTGCTCGATGGCAGACAAGGTCGGCCCGACAATGCAGACCGAAGTCCATAGCCCTGCAAGAACCAGTCGGTCCTTGCCGATCGCATTGACCTGCTTGATGACGGCAGCGTCCTCCCAGGTGTTCATCGATGTGCGGTCGAGCAGCGCTTGCCCCGGGAATGCATCGGTTATCTCGGTGAACATGGGTCCCGAGAAGCTCTTTTCAGCGACCGTGGTGAGAATGGTCGGCACCTTGAAGCTGGCCGCTGCACGTGCCACCAAGGCCGCGTTGTTGCGCAAGGTGATCGCATCGATGGAGTGCGTGGCGAACGACATCTGCGACTGGAAGTCGATCATGATCAGCGCATGATCCTTCGGTGTCAGCAGAAGGCTTCCAGGAGTGGACTTGGCGGTAATGGACATATCAGGCTCCTAAGATGGAAAGGTCATCAACGATCGACCATGCACACTACGGTGGAAGTCCGGCGCTTACAGCACCAGCGCCTTGCGCTTCTTTGTGGCAAGAATTCCCAGCAACACGAAGATCGCCACGGCGACGAGCTGCGCTATCGCAAAGAGTGGCTCCTTCAGCGTCGGCGCTGCGGCATGCAGCACAGCGATTTTTACGAACGCCTGGGCGATAGCCACGAATACAAGAAAATATTCACTGGCGACAAGGCCGCTTGAGTAAATGAAGGAGCTCATGCGCGATCGCTGAACCCCTGGCGCGGCCATCAGTACGAGGGCGAGGATGATCAATGCAACGATGCCCACGCCAATGGCCGGCGTCACGCCATGAAAGGGAAAGAAGAACCCAGTCACGCTTGTGGCCGTTGCCGTCACCCAGAAGATCCAGAACCAGCCCGATGACCGAACGCCACGGAGGAGACCGGTGATTACCGGAACACCAGACAGCAATGCGACAATGCTTAGCAAGGTATGGATGGTCGTGAGTGTGCTCAATCCGCTAATCATGTGACGGTTCCTCTCGTTTCAGTTCATGACCTACGCTTTGGCGAAGGCGAGCAGATCAGCATTGATGACGTCGGCATGAGTCGTCAGCGCCCCGTGCGGGAACCCCGGATAGATCTTGAGAGTGCCATGCTTCAGCAGCTGCGCGGACAGAACCCCCGAGTCTTTGTAGGACACGATCTGGTCATCATCACCGTGCATGACGAGGGTGGGCTGACTGATCTGCTTCAAGTCATCCGTAAAATCTGTCTCCGAGAACGCCTTGATGCAGTCGTATTGCGGCTTGGATCCTCCCATCATTCCCTGGCGCCACCAGTTGCGAATGATGCCTTCGGAGACTTTCGCGCCGGGATGATTGAAGCCATAAAAAGGACCCGAGGGGACGTCCAGATAAAATTGCGCGCGATTGGTTGCGAGGGCTGCACGGAAGCCATCAAACACTTCAATCGGTAGCCCGCCCGGATTGCTCGGAGTCTTCACCATGATGGGCGGCACGGCGCTGATCAGCACGGCTTTCGCCGTGCGGTGTTGCCCATAGCGGGCCACGTAACGCGCTACCTCACCGCCACCAGTCGAGTGACCGACATGAATGGCGTCGCGCAGATCGAGGGCCTCGGTCAGCGCCGCGAGATCGGCAGCATAGTGATCCATGTCATTGCCCTCGGCCGTCTGACTGGAACGACCGTGTCCCCGTCGATCATGGGCAATCACTCGATAACCATGACTCAGGAAGAACAGCATCTGAGCGTCCCAGTCATCGGCTGACAACGGCCAACCGTGGCTGAATACCATCGGCTGACCTTTTCCCCAGTCTTTGTAAAAGATCTCGGTACCGTCTTTGGTCTTGATGCTGCTCATGTGCTGGCTCCCGTGGATGGATGAAGAAGAAGGCATGCCTGAGGGACGGCTTGATGTTGCGTTGCCCAGAATCGGAAAAGCCGCGACTGCTGCGGTGATGACAGCTCCGCAAAGCAAGGTGCGACGGCTTTCGTCGACATCCGTGGATGGATCACTGGCTGCCATGAGTTGCTCCCGAATGCCGTAGATGATCCTCGACGCGGATCGGCGTGTTGAGCTGACAAAACAACGGCAGAGCTTTAAGCGCCAGCAGACTTGCCGAACGCAGGTCAAACGCCTTCCATTCAATAGGCCATGTCGGATCTGGTCATATCGAACAGCAGGACTTCCGCATCGCTCCTGGCACGCACGCTGACCGTTTCGGCCGTCATCCATGCCGCGCCGTCGCCAGCGCTGAGCACTTCGTCGTCGACTTCCACGCTACCGAGAATGACTTGCAGCCAAAGATTTCGATCACCTTCAGGCTTGTGCACGAGTTCGCGACCGGCATGTATCCGCGCCGCGAAAAGATCAACGTCCTGGTGAATCTTCACGGCACCGTCTCGCGGGTCGCCTGAGCCGATCAACTGCCAGCGATCGTTCATTTCATCTGATGCGAAACTGCGCTGCTCGTAACCGGGCGCAAGGCCCAGGCGTTCC
The DNA here is from genome assembly GCA_050737735.1 of Rhodanobacter sp. Lineage (GTDB taxonomy): Bacteria > Pseudomonadota > Gammaproteobacteria > Xanthomonadales > Rhodanobacteraceae > Rhodanobacter. Next base: position 92,520 of record JBOHYM010000070.1, read on the forward strand.
GGCAATATCCAGATCTGCAGAAAATGCACGGGCTCACTATCCGAAGCATTGAACTCCGAATGCGTCACGCCCGTGCCCGCGCTCATGCGCTGCAGCTCACCCGGACGGATCTGTGCGCCCGTACCCAGGCTGTCCTTGTGCTCAAGCGTGCCGGAGAGCACCCATGAAAGGATTTCCATATCCTGGTGTGGGTGCGCGCCGAAACCCTGGCCAGGTGCGACACGATCCTCATTGATGACGCGCAACGGACCGAACCCCATATGGTCCGGATCAAAATACTGTCCGAAGGAAAACGTATGGCGACTTTTCAGCCATCCAAAGTCAGCGATTCCACGGTCGTTCGAGCGTCGAGTGAGCACTGCATCGCCTCGCCTGGATACGAATCGGTTCCAACCTCTGGTGTGGAGACGAATCAACGGACCATTCAGCATCCGGCCAAGTCTCCTAGACCGGGGAGCGATCGTATCGAAAGAATGGCATCGGAAAAATCGCACATAAGAGGGGCAATGTTATCCATCGAAAGAAGGATATGGTCGTGCTGCGGCGCAGTTAGCCCCGAATATTCTTGCGCAGGACACTTCTTAAATCTTCGCTTTCAAAGATCTGTTTCTCTCGATAATTTCGAGCACACGTCGATTTTGACTGGCCCATAGACAAAGCGCGGCTATGGGTTCGTGCAGACTCCTGCCGAGCGCAGTCAGTGTGTATTCGACCATCGGTGGGACGACAGGATGGACGGCGCGCTTCACCAGTCCATCACGCTCCAGTTGGCGTAGCACTTGTGTCAGCATCTTTCTCGAGATGCCTGGCAATGCCCGCTCCATTTCGCCGAAGCGCCTCACACCTGACGAAAGACAATAGATCACGATCGGCGTCCATTTATTCGAGAGGACAGCCAAGATCCGTCGCGCAGGGTAACGCTCATCAAAGATTATTTGCTCCAGCTTGTTTTTGGCACTCATCTTCGCCCCCGTTGCCAGAATTACTGTTGAGTTTCGTGCAGATAGCGGTGGATGAACGTCACCGCCATGGCGCCTTCTCCGGCGGCAGCTACCGCTCGCTTGACCGAGCCAAACCGTACGTCCCCTGCCGCGAACGATCCAGGCACACTGGTTTCGAGGAAGAATGGCGCTCGCCTGAGTGGCCACGATGTTTCCGCATGGGAGTGAACCAGCAAATCGGGACCGGTGATCAGGTAGCCATGCGAGTCGCGGGCAATGGGCGTGTCTTTCGCCCATTCGGTATTGGGCACACCACCGATACAGGCAAAGACGTGACGCGTTCTGACTGTCTTTCTCGTATCGTTGCGATGGTCGGTAATTTCGATGGCCTGCAACGCGTTCTCGCCGAGCAGCGCGGTGACTTCCGTGCCGTATTCCACCTCGACGTTGGCCGTTTGCTGAATGCGATCAATCAGGTAACGCGATGCGATGCCGGTCAAGCTGCTTCCGCGAACCAGCACGCTCACCCGGTTGGCAAACTCCGAGAAATGCATCGCCGCCTGCAATGCGCCATTGCCACCGCCAATCACCACGACATGTTCACCGCGGCACATGGGCGCTTCTCCTGCGCCGCCACCGTAATACAGCCCGTTGCCCAGGAATGCGCCTTCATCGGGTAGACCAAGCCGCCTGTACTCCACCCCGGTTGCGCAGAGGTTGGCCCGTGCAACCAGCTTTTCGCCGTTGGCGAGATCGACATGGATGCCCGACTCATCGAACACCGCGCGTATACCCTCGTTGAGCATCAGGAAATCCACGCCAAACTTCACCGCCTGCTGGCGCGCCCGTTCCGCCAGACGGGCGCCACTGATGCCTTCGGGAAAGCCCATGTAGTTCTCGATCAAGGAGCTCGATCCGGCCTGCCCACCGACGGCACGGCGTTCGACAACGACGGCCTTGATGCCTTCCGACGCGGCGTAGACGGCGGCTGACAAGCCCGCAGGCCCCGCGCCGTAGATGGAAAGATCGTACTCGTGTCGTCGCGGCGTCGTGACCCAACCCAGCGCGTTGGCCACCGCTTGCAACGAGGGCGCACTCAGCCGCGTGCCATCCGGAAGCTCCACGATCGGCAGTGTCGGGATTTTGCCTGGTGCAACGCCCGACTCGGACGGCCACGGAGCATCTCGCGATAACTCGATCCATTCGAACTGGACGACGCTTCGTTGTAGCAAGTCGCGTATCTCGTATGCCTCCCGGGAATCGGGATGACCGTAGAGCTTAACTGCACCACCATCAGCAACGTCGGAACGGGAAGTCTTCAATATATTCACCATGGCGCTAGCGCGCGGTGCGTTTGCCGAGCGCGATTCCATAGTTCATCAGGCTAAGACCGTACGCGAGCCGATTGCGCTCCCACGAAACGAGTGCACGATCGATATCGGGTTCGCGTTGCAGGGCATCGGCCAGGGCAAGCGCATCCCCCGCTGCTTTCGCCGTGCCGCCTGCGGTGTGCGGTCGAACGACGATCGCCGCGTCACCCATGAGGCAAACACGATCGAACACCAGTTTGGGACTGAAGAGATCGAAGATGACTTGAAGAAATGGATCTGGCGTGATTCCAACCAGATCGGCGAAGCTTGAAGTCAATTCGACACGGGCACGTTCATACAACGTCTGGACGTTCCGAGGGGACGCTGCCCCCGGATGAAGAGAGTACGCGTGTCGTCGCCCCGTTTCGTCGACCAGGATGTCGTCCAGCGCCTCACCTTCGCGAACATTGACGTACCACACCCAGTTCAGTCGGCGTGCCCCGCGATTCGTGGCGTTCCCTTCGCCGGGGATGAAGTAACACAGCATGTGTCCGCCTGAGCGGGCTTCGCAGAAACTGAAAGCGTCATCGAACCAGGCGCGCAGCGGCTCGGGTAAATCGGCTTCATCCACCACGCCGCGCCAAGCCACGTAGCCCGCGTAAGCCGACTGGACATCCGGCAACACGGTTTGCCGGGTTTCGGATTGAAAGCCGTCGGCACACAGCAGCAGGTCGAAGGACTTTTCTGCGGCATCGGAGAATACGCCCGTTACACGTTTGTCCTGCCCATGGAAGCTGGTCAGCGCAGAACCGAAGGCATAACGATCACGCGGAAAGCCCGAGCGCAAGGTGGCGTAGATGGCTTCCCACGACGTAAAGGTTTGTGGTGCTGCATGCTTCGCCTCACTGCCATCTTGCGCTTGTACGTAACGCCGGTAGAGACATTGCGTCATCGGCAGCGCCGCGCCGGGAATCAACGCCACAACCCGAAGCAGTTCCGGTTGCACGACGATGCCCGCACCGCGACTGGCCATGTCACGAGGAGACCGTTCATGGATCTCCACGTGGTAATGCGCCGCTTGCAGCGCAATGCCGGCGCACAGGCCTCCGATGGAACCGCCGACGATACCCACTCTGGGTGACGGCATCGCATTCACTCACTTTGCAGTCGGAGTAGGAGACTTTCCAGATCCGCAACGTCGATCGCGCCCGAGAACAGCGTCCTGTCGCCGAGTCGAACTGTCGGTACGCTGCGTACGTCAGGCCTGCCTGCCGCGAGTTCCTCGGCACGTACCTCGGAGCTGCCTTCATCACTCCGCAGGAAAGACCATGCCTGATCCTTGTCCAGGCCCGCGGACGACGCCAGTTCGGCTAGCGTTTGCAGGTCACCGACATCCTTTCCAAGTACGAAATAGCCATTGAAGAGCGCTTCCACGACTTCGTTCTGACGGCCTTGTCGGTCCGCCCACCACACGAGGCGGTGTGCGTTGAAGGTGTTCGGTGTGCGCTCCATCAGTTCATGATGAAATTCGATGTCCGGTCCGGCAGCAGCTTTGACTTGTGCGTCGAGTGCGAGCGATCTGTCCCAGGATCCGAACTTTTCCGAGCGATACGCTTTGCGGTCCATGCCCTCAGTCGGCATGTCTGGATTGAGCTCGTACGGGCGCCAAGACACCATGAAACGGTTCTGGACGGGCAAGCGTTGTTGAGCGGCATCGAGCCTGCGCTTGAGTACATAGCACCACGGGCAAATAACGTCGGAAACGACCACCAAGGTCCGTGCCGTTGCGGTTGCGGTTGCGCTATGCATCGTAGTGGGCTGTCGAAGCGTCATTTAAGTATCCGATGCATGCATTGCGTCACAGGATGAGCCCTCACTACTTTTTATCAAGTAGTTACCACTTGGTTACGTATTCGAACGATCAGCGCCGTCGTGCCCGTCACATGCTCATCGAACGCAACAGACCTCGACGATTGGCCACGGCGATGGCCTCGGTGCGGCTCAGCACGTTGAGCTTTCTGAAAATGGCCTGCATATGGCTTTTGACCGTGACTTCCGAGATCGCCAGCGCCGCGCCGATGAGCTTGTTCGGTTTGCCAAGTGCAAGCAGGCGCAGGACGTCCAGTTCGCGTGGCGTAAGTTCTTCTAGGGATATGCGCTCTACCAGCCTGCTGGCAATCGCCGGAGACAAGACTGTTTTTCCGGCATGCACTTCACGTATGCAGCGGCACATTTCTTCGCGCCCCACATCCTTCAGAAGATACGACTTCGCTCCCGCATGCATGACGCGATAGATGTCCTCGTCGCCATCGTACGTCGTCAAAATGATGATGCGTGCGTCGGGATCAACAGTCCGGATTTCGAGGATGGCATCCACACCATCCAGACCCGGCATGCGCAGATCCATCAAGGTGACGTCGGGTCGCTTTTCTTTCCAAAGCTCAACCGCCTGGCGTCCGTTGCCGGTTCCAGCGACAACCTCCATGTCGGGTTCCTGCTCAAGGATCGCGATCAATCCATCGCGGACGACGGTATGGTCCTCGGCGATCAACAAGCGGATTTTAGGGGCGCCGCCGATGCAATCGACATGCGGGTTACTTCTGTCTTCGGCACCGAATGTGCCATTACCCGCAGTTCTCCTGGAGCTCGCCATGGCTTTTACTCGTCTGCCGGGATACGCAAGATGACACCGACCTCGGTTCCATGACCCGGCGTCGAGCGGATCGTGAAGCCCCCTTTCATGCGCTCCACGCGTTCTTTCATGCCCATCAGACCAAAGCCATCGTGTTCGGCAGTCATATCGAAGCCTCGCCCATCATCGACCAATTGCAGCTCAATGTCTTCCTGACCAAAGCGAAGCATGATCCGGAAATTTCTGGCCTGCCCATGCTTGATCGTATTGGTCAGGGCTTCCTGAGCGATTCGCAACAGATCCTCTTCCCACTGCGCCGGCATCACTCGTTCCTGGCCGATGACCTGAAAGGTCGCTTGCAGATGAACGCCTTCCGTCATTTTCTTGAGAAGATCTTCAAGCGCCGCACACAAATTGGCATTGCGCAGCGAGCGCGGCCGCAAGGCACGCACTGAACGGCGCGCCTCGCGCAGGCTCGCGCGCGCCAGTTCGCTGGCAAGCTCGATATGCATGCTCGTACTGGCGTCGTCATGTCGCACGAGCGTGCCTTTCGCGGCTTCCAGCTGCACGATGACACCGGTAAAGCCTTGCGCAAGCGTGTCATGGATGTCGCGTGCCATCCGGTTGCGTTCCGCCAGCACGGCTGCTTCCCGGCTTTGCTGGGACAGGCGCATGAGCCGGATTGCCAGTGTCGCCTGATGGGCGAGCGCTTTCGTCAATTCGATCTCCTCCGCTTCGAACACCCGCGATCCGGTGAAGCGAATTCCGATAATGCCAACAAGTTCGCCAGCCATCATCATCGGCGCAATCAGCAAGGCGCTGACACCTGAAGTGATGAAATACGTCTTCAGGTCTGCAAATGGCCTAGGCAACTCCGCTGTCATCCAGGCGGCGGTGCGGCCATCCGCGAGAATGATTCGGGCGGGATCCCTGCTAATGTCCTCAATCACGAAATGCATCCCGACCTGGAGCGCATCGCCCCAGAGCGGCGGCGCATCTTTGGAAATGGAGATGCTGCCTCCGAAATACCCGGCTTCGATGCTGGTCTTGAAGTGCCCGCCCTCGACGACGCCCAGGATATCCAGCATGTCTGCGTTGCGCTCCCAGACCGTGACGCTATGTGCGTTCATCTGTGTGAGTATCGTCGTCACAACGTGCTTCGGCAGCTGGTCCGGGTCGAATTCCTGGGCAAGCGAGTCCAGTGTGCGGGCCAACGCAGCCAGCTGACCTCGGGCAAGGTGCTCGGACAAGCGCAACGCTTCGGCCGCCGCATGCAAAGCATCCTCAGACTTCTTCTTCTCGGTGATGTCGATCACTGCGCCAACGAACTCGAGCTGTCCCGAGGCGTCATGCATCGGGTTCGCGACCGTGTGCACATGCCGGATCGTCCCATCGGGCAGCAGCAGTCGATGCTCATACTCCAGGAAGGATTCATCTTGCAGTGCTTTTTCAAGGGTGGCCTGGACCCGCGACCGGTCATCCGGATGCACCCGCTCCAGAGCCTGCTCAAGCGAGGGGGTGGTGCCGTCCTCCCAGCCGCCTATGCGCACCGTCTGTGCGGAAGATATGAGCTCCTGACTGGCCACCCGCAGGCACCAGCTACCCGTGCCGCTCAATTTTTGCGCTTCGGTCAGATAGGCTTCGCTCCGACACAATGCCTCCTCGACACGCTTGCGATCGGTGATGTCCATCAATGCACCAATAAACTCCAGTGTGCCGGTGCTACTTCCGGCAGGCTGCGCCAGAACGTGGACATGCTTGACTGCGCCGTCTGGCATCACCAACCGATGCTGGAAATCCAGATTCGTTCCGTCCTGCGCCGCGTGATCAATCGTCTGACGAACGAGGGCGATGTCTTCCGGGTGGATTCGCTGGAAGACCAGATCCAGCGTGGGAGTTGTCTCTCGGCTGTATCCCACTATGCAGAATGTTTCGGCAGACCAGAAAAGGTCACCCGTGGCGACGTTCCAGCCGAAACTGCCTGTGCGACTCAAGCGCTGGGCTTCGGCCAGATAGGCTTCATTCCGCTGCAGGCGTTCTTCCGATTCCTTGACCGCCGCCAGAGCGCTCTCCAGCTGTTCGTTCGCCAGGCATAGCGTCGTGACATCCCGGCAAGTGACGACGATCACCATGCGCTCCTCAAGAACGCAGCGCACCAGGCTGAGGTCCATGATCGGCTGGTCGCCGCTCTTGGTTCTGCAGCGGCATTGCAGCGTGACCGGTACGCCGGGCAACCTGCTTTCGACAAGATCAAGGATTTCGTCCTTCGATGTGTCGAGCACCAGGTCCCACAGATGGAAGGACACCAATTCGTCACGGGTATAACCCCATGCCGTAGAGGCCGCGGGATTCAGGTCAATGATGCGGCCGTCGAGTTCGGTGACGAAAATCGGGTCCGCTATGTGCGTAAAGAGACTTTCCAGATGTCGAAGTCGGCCACGAACGGCCTTCAGTTCACGATGGCACGTTGCTAGTTCGACGTGTGGTGAATCCTGCATTTCGGTCATGCTGAGAGTCTCGTCCGCGCTATTCCGCCCATAGCATGCGCTGCCAAAACCCTAAAAGTAAGCTGATCCCCGGGCCTGAAACTCCCGAAGAATCTTGATCACCCGTGCGATCGCTGCATCGTTGTTGTAAACCTTGTGCCCGGAGGTGACGACGGTCGTCGACTCGGCACCAGGCAGCATCACGCTGGCCAGCGGCACCACGCCATCCCCGGACTTGCTCGCTCCCGGCAGGCTTCCGGCAATCGTGTAGTAGCGAATGCCGCTGGCGGGTTCGGCCAGCGCAGTCCCGGCCAGCCCCACCACGCAGATCGCAAAAAATGGCCGCAGGATGGTCAGGAATTTGCGGAGTTTCGACGATTGTTTTTTCATGTCGCCTCTCCCGAGCATGAATGTCTGATCACCGTCAAATGCGACATGGACTACACGCTCGCGCAGGCCCATGGAGAGCCCCCTGGATCTGTGTGATTGGCTCGGCGCTGCCATAGACGTGTTGGCCTGACGACGGACCAGCCGGCACAGCGGTCGCTGTGGTTCGGATGCGCGAGCGCCGACGACCGGGCAACCACACCCTTGCCACCACATGACACTGCCTTCATGCTATGAAAAGTATGTTGTCCGACGCGCAGCGCAGCATGTCTGCGGAGCCAATCCCTTCATGACTACAGGATGGTTTGTTCATGAGTGTCACCAGCGCGCCTGAGCATGAAGAACTGAACCGGCTTCTGATGCAGTCCGGTCGCAACGACCAGAAAGCCTTCGCCGAGCTCTACAAGCGCACCTCTTCCAAGCTGTTCGGGGTGTGTCTGCGCATGTTGCGCGACCGCGGCGAGGCTGAGGAAGTGCTGCAGGAAACTTACACCACAGTGTGGCGCCGGGCCGCCAGTTTCGATTCGGCCAAGGCCAGCGCGATCACCTGGCTGGTCACCTTGTCACGCAACAAGGCGATCGACCGCCTGCGCCAGCACCGCGAGGAATTACTGGATGACCCATCCAGGCTGGAGGAAACCGCCGACGAGCAGCCCACACCAGCGGCCGATGCTGAAGCCAGCCAGGAATACCGCCGCCTGGAACGCTGCCTCGATGAACTGGAGCCGCAACAACGGTCTTCAGTGCGTGAAGCCTTTTTCACCGGAGCTACGTATAACGAGTTAGCGGCACGCTGCAAGGTGCCGCTCGGAACCATGAAAAGCTGGATCCGTCGCAGCCTGATACAACTTCGCACGTGCCTCGATCAATGAATACACCAGCCGACGACGGCAACAACCATCTGCGCTACGCCGAGTACGTGCTGGGCGTGCTGGATGCCGACGCACGCGCCGCAGTAGCTAATGAAATCGGGGCCAGCGACGAGGCCGCAACGGCTGTTGCACTGTGGCAGCGTCGTTTGATGCCACTGGCTGAAACCATCGACGAGGTTACCCCTGCCCCCTATGTCTGGGCCCGGATTCAGGACGCCCTGCAGCTGGATGCGCCGGCCAGGACCCTGCCGCGCAAGGGGCTGTGGGAGAACCTGCAGTTGTGGCACTGGCTCGGCATCGGAGCCAGTGTCGTGGCTGCCACACTGGTGGTTGTGGTGTCCCTGCCCCATCTGGCACCCACGCCGACGGTGGTCAACGCTGGTTACATGGCTTCGACGATCCAGCAGGACAACGGTGTCACCGGCTGGACTGCCACCATGGATCTGCAGCACGCGCGGATGGTCGTGGTGCCGGCAACACCGGTGACCTTCGCGCAGGGACGTGCTCCCCAGCTATGGCTGATTCCGGCAGGCGGGAAGCCGATTTCGGTAGGCATGATCGCGCGTGACAGGCCCACCACGCTGGCTCTCGATCCCGCGTTGCTGGCGCGACTCGGGCCAACCGCTGTGCTTGCCGTCTCGGTGGAGCCGCTGGGTGGTTCACCGACCGGTCAACCCACGGGTGCGGTCATCGCCAAGGGTGCCATCAGTGGTGCGCCTGATGCAGGGAGCAAAGTGGCAGCCGTCTACGTTTCGGACGCCGGGCGTACGTCGATCTGATGAAGGTATGACGCCGTCTCCCGCATGACCCTCGCGCCGGCATTGTTCCGGCGCGATCTTTATGTATCTGACCTGCAACTACGCAAAACCTGCCAGCCAGCTCTTGCGTAGGCACAAAGGCAGCAAACGCCATATTTACCGCGCCCCCAGCCCATACCGAAATGCATGCGTCTGCGCCTGCATCCGCATGGGCCTCCCGGCCGTACCTATCTACGACACGCTGATAGGTACACCTTCATGGCACTCTCCAAACCGATCCTGATTCCGATCCCCCACGGGGTCGAGTCATCCACGCTCGCTGCAGAAACTCCGGGCACGCGGGGATCATGGCTCGGCCGGAGCATACGCCGCTGGGTCGATACCGCCACCAGTGATGAGCTCGACGAGGCCACCGCGGATCGCATCGACTGGTTGCGGGCCGCACCGTTCGTTGCGATGCATCTGGCCTGCCTGTGTGTGTTCTGGGTCGGCGTCTCGCCGATTGCGCTGATCGTGGCAGGAACGCTCTACGTCGTGCGCATGTTTGCGCTGACCGGCTTCTATCATCGTTATTTTTCGCATCGAACATTCCAGACCTCGCGCGCTGTGCAATTCGTGTTCGCGCTGATCGGCGCCTCCTGCGTGCAGCGCGGGCCGCTGTGGTGGGCAGCGCATCACCGCAATCACCATCGCCACGCCGACACCACGCGTGACCCGCATTCGCCGGGCGTGTGGGGCTTCCTGTGGAGTCATGTCGGCTGGTTCCTGACCCCGCGCAACTTTCGCACCGACCTGTCGCGTGTGCCGGATCTGGCGAAGTATCCGGAACTGCGCTGGCTGGACCGCTACGACATCGCCATCCCGGTCGTACTTGCCCTCTGCCTGTATGCACTGGGCGTACTGCTTCATCATGTCGCGCCTCAGCTGGGTACCAGCGGTGGCCAGATGCTGATCTGGGGCTTCTTTGTATCGACCATTGTACTGTTCCACGCCACAGTGACGATCAACTCGCTGGCGCACGGTTTCGGCAAGCGTCGCTTCGACACCAAGGATGACAGCCGCAACAACGTATGGCTGGCGCTGCTCACTTTCGGCGAAGGCTGGCACAACAACCATCATTTCTTCCCAGGCTCCAGCCGGCAGGGTTTCCACTGGTGGGAAGTCGACCTGACTTGGTACGGGTTGAAGCTGATGTCAGCACTTGGCCTGGTGCATGGTCTCAAGCCAGTACCTGCCTGGGTGCTGACCAAGGCGCGGAGATAAGTCATGCGTATCGCCGTGGTGGGATCAGGCATCGCAGGGCTCGCATCGGCGTGGCTGCTGTCGCGCAAACACGATGTCACGCTGTTCGAAGCCAACGGTTATTTCGGCGGCCATACGCATACACATGACGTGGTGCAGCACGATCGCAATTACCGAATCGACAGCGGCTTCATCGTGCACAACCCGAGTCATTACCCGCTGCTGACGAAGATGTTCGATCAACTCGGCGTGGCATCGCAGCCCACCACGATGAGCTTCTCGGTACACAACGAAGCCAGCGGGCTTGAATACAACGCGGCCACCCTGGATACCCTGTTCTGCCAGCGCCGTAATCTGTGCTCGCCTCGTTTTATCGGCATGGTGCGCGATCTTGCGCGCTTCTATCGCGAGGCACCGGCACTGCTCGATTCGTCGGAGCAAGGCCCCACGCTGGGCGACTATCTCGCCGAACACGGATACGGCGCAGCCTTTCGCGACGAGCATCTGGTGCCGATGGCTTCGGCGTTGTGGTCGTCGCCGGCAACGCAGATCCTCGGCTTCCCTGCGCGCTATCTGGTGCAGTTCATGGCCAACCACCAGATGCTGCAGGTCAGCGACCGCCCGCAATGGCGCGTCGTACGCGGTGGTTCGTCACACTATGTACAAGCGTTGCGTGCGCATTGGCCGGTACACGAACGGCTGAATTGCGCGGTACGTTCGATTCGTCGCCATGCCGATGGCGCCGTCGTGGAGAGCGCCGCGGGCGCGGAGCATTTTGACCAGTTGGTGCTGGCCTGCCATAGCGATCAGGCACTCGCGCTGCTGACCGACGCGAGCGAACGCGAGCACGCCATTCTCGGCGCGATGCCTTACCAGGCCAACGACACCGTCCTGCATACCGACGCCAGTGTGCTGCCAGTGCGCCGCAAGGCGTGGGCTGCATGGAACGCCTGGCTGCCACGCGACCCCGGCGAGGCATGTACCGTCAGTTACTGCATGAACCTGCTGCAGGGCATCGAATCGCCCGAACCTTTTGTGGTCACGCTCAACCGCACGGCGGCGATAGACCCGGACAAGGTGCTGGCCCGCATGCACTACCACCATCCGCTTTACAGTCATGCTTCGGTGGCCGCGCAGAGGCGCAAGGCCGAGATCCAGGGGCAGCGACGCACCTGGTTTGCCGGCGCTTACTGGGGCTGGGGTTTTCACGAGGACGGCATGCGCAGTGCGGTCGAGGTGGCCGCCGCACTTGGCATACGCTGGCCGGTGGGGACGGCATCTCTCCACGCCGTGGAATCGCGCGGACAGGAGATGGCGGCGTGAACGTCGTAGCGGCCAATGCAATTACGCCAATGGCGAGCGCCGTGTACGAAGGCGTGGTGCGTCACCGTCGCCTTGCACCGCACTCGCATGTGTTCGATTACAAGATGGCCCAGCTATATCTGGATCTGGACGAAGTCGATCGCACCTTCCAGCAGCGCTGGCTGTGGTCCAACGGGCACCGCAACGTCGCGCAGTTTCGGCGCGAGGATTACCTCGGCCCGACCGAACTTTCCTTGGCCGACGCCGTGCGCCAGCGGGTTGAGCAGGCTACTGGGCAGCGACCCACCGGCCCGATCCGCCTGCTGACCCACCTGCGCTACTTCGGTTACGTATTCAATCCGGTCAGTTTCTACTACTGCTTTGCCGAAGACGGCATGACCCTGGTCTGCATCGTCGCGGAGATCACCAACATGCCGTGGCACGAGCGCCACGCCTATGTGCTGCCGATCGAGACCGCGCAGACGCATGGACGCGCTCTGCACTGGAGCTTCCCCAAGACCTTCCACGTGTCGCCCTTCATGCCGATGGCGCGCGAATACGATTGGCGTTTTACAGCGCCGGCTGACGACCTGCACGTACACATGGACGTACTGCGCGACGGCCAACGCGAGTTCGACGCCACCCTCACCCTGCAACGCCAGCCCTTGAACAGCGCCTCGCTTGCTCGCGTGCTGTGGCGCTATCCGCTGATGACGGCACAGATCGTCGGTGCGATCCACTGGCAGGCGCTGCGGCTGTGGCTGAAACGCAATCCCGTCCACGACCATCCGCAAACGCTTTGAGGTCCGCATGAACGCCATCGTCAAACCCAGTGTTGCTGAATCCGCCCAGGCCACGATGCCATCGGCCGGTGCACGTTTCCTGCGCCAGCGTCTGCTTGCACAGATGTCCGGACTACGTCACGGCCGACTCGTACTTCAGGATGCCCTGGGCACGGTCGAGCTGGGCACGCCGGCAGCGCAACACCCTGACCTCACCGTACATATCGAGGTGCTCGATCCGGCTTTCTATCGGGCCGTGGCCGCGAACGGCAGCGTCGGCGCCGGTGAGGCTTACATGGACGGGTACTGGTACTGCGGCAATCTGGTCGGCCTGATCCAGTTGCTGGTGCGTAACCGCGACCTTCTCGATGGTATGGAAACGGGCCTGGCCCGACTTGGTGGCATGGCGATGCGTGCCTGGCATGCACTGCAACGCAATACACGCAGCGGCAGCCGCCGCAATATTGCCGCGCATTACGATCTGGGCAACGATTTTTTCGAACTGTTCCTGTCGCCGGACCTGATGTATTCCTCGGCCATCTGGAATGGCGCCGACGACACGCTGGAGGCTGCCTCCACACGCAAGCTCGAGCGTATCTGTCGCAAGCTCGATCTGAAGCCGACCGATCATGTCGTCGAGATCGGTACCGGCTGGGGCGGTTTTGCGCTCTACGCCGCGCAGCATTACGGCTGCCATGTCACTACCACCACGATCTCGCGAGAACAGCATGCGCTGGCCAGTGCGCGCGTCGCCGCTGCTGGCATGGGCGAGCATGTGACCTTGCTGCTGGAGGACTATCGCGACCTGCGCGGGCAATACGACAAGCTGGTCTCGATCGAGATGGTCGAGGCGATCGGCGCGTCCTACCTCGACACCTATTTCAGCCAGCTCGGTCAGTTGCTGAAACCGGACGGCCTGGCACTGATCCAGGCCATCACGATCGAGGATCACCGCTACGCGCAAGCATTGAAGTCAGTCGACTTCATCAAGCGCCATGTGTTTCCCGGCAGCTTCATTCCATCGATCAACGCCTTGCTCGCCGCCAAGACGCGCAGCAGCAACCTGGCACTAATCCAGCTGGAGGACTTTGGCGAGTCCTACGCACGGACCTTGCAGGCATGGCGTGAGCGTTTCATGGCGCATCTGCCGCAGGTGCGCGCGCAGGGCTTCGACGAGCACTTCATCCGCATGTGGGAGTTCTATCTGGCTTACTGCGAAGGCGGTTTCCGCGAGCGCTCGATCGGCGTTGCGCACCTGCTATTGGCAAAACCGGACAACCGGCGACCGGCACTGCTGCCGGAAATCATGCAAACCACTGGGGTCCATGCATGAAGTTCTGGATCAGCCTCATCGGCTATCAGCTGGTCTGGTTCTGCGCGGTGATCGGCGCCGAGTACGGGCTGGCGTGGCCAGGGATGGTCGGGATGCTGCTTTACGCAACATGCCAGCTGGTTGCCGCGCGGCATTACCGCGCTGATCTGACCCTTATGGCGATAGCGATCGTGATGGGACTGCTGGTCGATGGCGGATTGATCCACGCAGGATGGGCCCGCTATGCGGCACCCTGGCCTTCCGCGGCGATGGCGCCCGCTTGGATTCTTGCGTTGTGGGTCACCTTTTCACTGACCTTTACACAATCGCTCGCCTATCTGCAAACGCGCCTCTGGCTGGCGGTACTGCTCGGAGGTATCGGTGGACCGTTGGCCTACCTGAGCGCATCGCGCGGTTGGCATGTCGTGACGTTTGTTGATCCCACATGGCACGGCTTGCTTTGGCTGGGGATCGGCTGGGCCTTGGCCACACCGGCACTTGCATGGCTGGCCAGGCGCTGGTCAATCAATCCGAATCCGGTATCGATCTCCCTGCAAGGTCATGCGTCATGAATGTCTGGATCCAACTGGGCAGCCTGTGGGTGCTGGCGGCACTGATGATGAGCCTGGGCTGGCTATGGCAAAGCCATCGCGCCAACGCCGGCATCGTCGACGCCCTGTGGGCCAGTGGTGTGGGTGGCGGCGCGGTTTTCTTTGCCTTGCTGGGCGATGGTGCCGGGTGGCCACGCGCGATTCTGGCCGTGCTTGGCGGCCTGTGGGGCGCGCGGCTGGCTGCGCATTTATGGGCACGCGTACGCGGTGAGCCGGAAGATGGTCGTTACCAAAATTTGCGCGCGCATTGGAACGGCGACCAGTTCAAGTTTTTCGTGTTCTTCCAGTTTCAGGCCTTCCTGATCGTGCTGTTCTCGTTGCCGTTTCTTGCGGTGGCGCGCAATCCCGGCGGGCTCGGTCCATGGATGCTGGCGGCGGTCGTGATCTGGCTGATCAGTGTGATCGGTGAATCCATCGCCGATCGTCAGCTCGCCCGCTTTCGCGCCGATCCAGCCCATCACGGACACACCTGCCGCGATGGGCTGTGGCGCTATTCGCGCCATCCGAATTATTTCTTCGAATGGGTCCACTGGTTCGCTTATGTCTGCCTTGCACTTGGCTCACCCATCGCGTGGCTGGCCTGGTCCGGACCGGTGGTGATGTATGTGTTCCTGCGCTGGATCAGCGGCATCCCGTATACCGAGACGCAGGCGCTGCGCAGTCGCGGTGACGATTACCGCGCCTATCAACGCAGCACATCGATGCTGTTTCCCTGGTTTCCAAAGAGGATCGAACCATGAATATCTACGCTGCCGTCAGCGACGAGCTGCCACAGGAGCAGCCTGCCAGTGGGTTGTTGGGGCTGGCCGAGCGCGGCCACCTGCCCGATGCCCTGCTGCGGCAAGGCATCCGACGCATGTGCGCGCAGCGTCTGCGTGAGGAAATGGCTGGAGGACTGGATCAGCAGGCCGCCCGGTTTGCCGAGCGCATCGACATGTTGCGCCACAGCCCGATGGCGATTCACACCGACGCTGCCAATGCGCAGCACTACGAATTACCGCCGGCTTTCTTCGAACTATGCCTTGGCAAGCGGCTGAAGTATTCCGGCTGCTATTACCCGCGCGGTGACGAATCGCTGGAGCAGGCCGAGGAAGCCATGCTCAAACTGTATGGCGTGCGTGCCGAACTGGCCGATGGCCAGAAGATTCTCGAGCTTGGATGCGGCTGGGGTTCGCTGACGCTGTGGATGGCTGAGCGCTATCCGAACGCGAAGATCGTCGCCGTCTCCAACTCGAATCAGCAGCGTGAACACATCGAGGCACAGTGCCGTCAGCGCGGCCTGTTCAACGTGTGCGTGATCACCCAGGACGTCAACCAGCTCGAACTGGACGCTGGCCAATTCGACCGTTGCGTGTCGGTCGAGATGTTTGAGCACATGCGCAATTATGAAATTCTGCTCAGTCGTATCGCCAGCTGGCTGCGACCCGGCGGCAAACTGTTCGTGCATATCTTCGCGCACAAGACCCTGATGTACCCGTTCGAAACCGCGGGTGAGGACAACTGGATGGGCCGGCACTTCTTCACCGGCGGCCTGATGCCAGCCTCCGACACCCTGCTCTGGTTCCAGCGTGACCTGCAGATCGAACAGCGCTGGCATGTCGACGGCACGCATTACCAGCGCAGCGCCAATCACTGGCTCGCCAATCAGGATGCACGCAAGGATCCGGTAATGGCCACGCTGATCAAGGCTTACGGCACCAAAGCGGCGCCGCTGTGGTTCCAGCGCTGGCGCATGTTCTGGATGTCCTGCGCGGAGCTGTTCGGCTATGCCGATGGACAGGAGTGGCTGGTCGCGCATTACCTGTTTGTCCGCCCCTGAGCATTCCCATGCAGGCGGTCGCCCCTCACCAACATCGGAGCTATTGCATGAACCTGCCAAGAGCACTGCTAATGGCTTGCAGCCTCGCCATGGCCAGCACCGGTATTTACGCCAACGATCTGCCACGAATAAAGCCGGTCGCGCATGTCGATCTGCCACGCTTCATGGGCACGTGGTATGTGATCGCCACCATCCCGACACGTTTCGAGAAAAATGCCTTCAACGCCGTCGAGACGTATACGCTGCAGCCTGACGGCAACGTCTACACCCAGTTCCACTTCCGCAATGGCTCGTTCGACGCCCCGGTCAAGGCGATCCATTCCATCGGCTTCGTCAAGACGGGCAGCGGCAACGCGGTATGGGGCGTCCAGGTGTTCTGGCCGCTCAAGGCGCAATACATCGTGGCGTATCTGAAAGACGACTACAGCCAGACCATCGTCGCCCGCGATGCGCGCGACTACACCTGGATCATGGCGCGCACGCCGACCGTTTCGCAGGCAGATTATGACGCCCTGCTTGCACGGGTGAAGGCACTGGGCTATCCCGCATCCACCATTCGAAAAGTGCCACAGGCTTGGCCGGTAGCCAGTCAGTGATGCGGATGCCTGGAATCGTCCTGCTGTCAGCCGCGCACAGACACGCGAGCTGTCTGATTTCCCTTGATCAGGGCCAGCCAGTCGTAACCGTCCTTCATCTGGACGGCAGTTGCCTCGCTGGTAGCGCTGACTTGTGGTGAGCGATGTGTTTCCCTGGGACCTTCGAATTCGGTGTACTTGCGTTGCAGCAGTGCATTGAGATGACGTTTCATTCCGGTGATCCTGTGACGATGTGGGATGACCGGATTAACCGCCTGTATGAGGCAACGCTCGCCGGTCTGCTTGTGTTGGCATAAGTGGGGTTGGTGATGGCACCGTTAAAGCGCCATCAAGCGACCGCTCTGTTTCCGTTAAGGAACGATCAACGGAGTACCAGCCGCTCGGGTTGACGGTGCAGGGATCGTTCACGCGTGGAAACACGGTGACCACCCATTAGGACTTCCGCAGTAACTCGCCATACCCATATAGGTCGCCATTAGGGTTACTGGTGCTGTGTCATGCGCAAAACCTTTCTTTCAATACTGGCTGGCGGGCTGTTGCTCGTCATGGCCGGCGTGCCAATCAGCAGTCACGCCGCAGATGTCCATGACAGCGGCTACGTGAGCGTCGGCGTACCCGATCTGCAACAGGCCACGGCATTCTTCCGCAATATCCTGGATTGCGAACCGATCGGCCCGATCGTCGCGAACGAATCCGCAGAACCCGCCGCATCTGCGAACGCCGATCACGCCACTCGCCATGACCTGCCCCCATCCAGACTGCTGCTCTGTGATGCCGGCACCGTTGTTGAGTTGTTCGATGATCATGCCGTGCACTCCCCTTCTACTGCACGGCATTTCACAGATCACGGCAACCAGCCGATCCAGTTCTCCACCGACGATGTAACGCATGCCGGCCAATGGCTGCGACGCGAAGGCGTCACGGTGATCGGAGCACCGGTCACCATGACGACCGGTCCGCATGCCGGTCAGACGCTGGTGAACTTCGTCGCGCCGTGGGGGCTGCGACTGCAGCTGGTCGGCTGGAACAGAAGCCAGGTGGCTACGGCACCGTGACCACCGCTGGCAATCCGTGCAATGAGGTGCCAGGTGCTGGCAATCCTTGCAATGAGGTGCCATAACAGCAGGCATGTCAGCTCAAGCACATCAGACGGTCGGAGCGCAGGTGGGCGCCGCCGCGTTGCCCGAATTTGTGGCGATGCATCGGCGCCTGTTCGTGCTGACCGGAGCCGGCTGCAGCACGGATTCAGGCATCCCCGATTACCGGGATCTCAGCGGCGGCTGGAAGCGCCCACAGCCGGTGACTTATCAGGCGTTCGTGGGCGAACTGGCCACGCGCCAGCGCTACTGGGCGCGTAGCCTGATCGGCTGGCGGCGATTCGGGCACGCGCAGCCTAATGCGACTCATCACGCGCTTGCACGACTGGAACGGCAGGGCAAACTCGCACTGCTGCTAACGCAGAACGTCGATCGGCTGCATCAGGCTGCTGGCAGCGAAAACGTGGTCGATCTGCATGGACGGCTGGACCGGCTGCGTTGTCTGGCCTGCGAACAACGCCTTGCGCGAACTGATTTTCAGGCTGAACTGCTGCGCCTGAATCCGGCCTGGGCGGATCTCGATGCGGCCGACGCGCCGGACGGCGACGCCGACCTGGATGGCCACGATTTCTCCCAATTTCAGATACCACCGTGCCCGCATTGCGCTGGGTTGCTGAAACCGGACGTGGTGTTTTTCGGTGAAAACGTACCACGTGAACGGGTGGACGCTGGCATGCAGGCGCTGCATGACGCCGATGCCATGCTGGTGGTTGGCTCATCGCTGATGGTGTATTCCGGCTACCGCTTCGTCCATGCGGCGGCGCGTGCGGGCAAGCCGATCGCCGCAGTGAACATGGGTCACACCCGAGCCGATGCGCTGCTGAGCCTCAAGATCGAGCAACCTTGCGCGCAGGCGCTGGCTTTTCTGTAACGGCAATTCAGCGACGGGCGCGGAAAAAATCTCGCAGCAACCGGGCGGATTCCTCGGCAAGCAAGCCGCCAGCCACCTCGATGCGATGATTGTGGCGTTCGTCGATCAAGGTGTTGAACACGCTGCCTGCGGCGCCCGTCTTGGGGTCGGGCGCGCCGAAGACCACGCGTCCGATACGCGCATGGATCATCGCCATTGCACACATCGAGCAAGGTTCCAGGGTGACGTACAGCGTGGCGCCGGAAAGACGGTGATTGGCAACCTTTTCCGCGCCCGCGCGCAACGCCTGGATTTCCGCGTGCGCGGTCGGATCGCGCAGGGTGATATTACGATTCCAGCCGAGCCCGACGATATCACCGTCGTGCACAACCAGCGCGCCTACCGGCACCTCATTCTCGGCATCACGTGCATGCATGGCGAGCTGCAAGGCGCGCTGCATGTAGCGCACATCGTCAGCGGAGAAGGTATTTGTCGATTCGGAGATTTCGTTGGTCATGTCAGTCTATTGAAGCGCATGGTTGGTTCGACCATCAGGTCATTACTGCCTGCGCCTGCGATTGATCTCTATTCCCACTCAGTTGTCTCCGCACGTGCCACCCTTGAACACACCAACTTTCGTGAGTCCTCCCGTCATTTTACCGTCAGGCCTACCGACAGGAACCACTGCCTGGATGCGATACATGCCGGATGACTGCGAAACCTCAGCGTCCTGTTGCTATTCCGCGTTGGGCGCTTTCGGCCAATTTCGCAAGGCGAGCTCCGCAGCGCTTCGCAATTGCTTTCGCGTAGCGCCACCTGCTGCCTGTACCGTGATTCCATATATCACTATCGAGAGATAGCGGCTCAGATCAGCAGGGTCTGCATCCACGGGGAGGTCTCCTTCTGCCTTGGCGCGTTTCAATCTATCCCGAATGGCGCTTTCGCCCATTTTGCGCCGCTGAATGAGTTCCTCGCGAATCGTATCCGACGCTGGTGCACACGCAAGGGCGCCCTGGACTCCGAGGCACCCTGGCGGGTTCTTCTTGTCGCCATGCAAATCGGCGGCCCCCTCCAGCAACGCGCGCGCATATGCCCTCGCCGTGGGCGCCGCAAGTGCGGCTTGCCGATATCCTGCACGCGCCTCGTACAGATCGAGCGCTTTCAGGAAAAGCGCCTCCTTGCTCTCGAAAGCGGCATACAGACTGGGGCGACTCAGGCCAAGCTCCCGTGTGAGGTCAGCAAGCGACGTACCCTCATAGCCCTGGCGCCAAAACAGCTTCATGGCACGCTCAAGGGACTTTTCAATATCGAACTCTCTTGGACGACCAATCACGCCGACTCTCTCCTTTCCGCTTTTCTAGACGATGCGGTACATAAGTCTGTTGACATCTTCAAATAAGTTCATTGATACTAACGTACCGTTCGGTACACAACAAGGACAAGAGGGGCATGGCCAATATTCCCTACATCCTGGCTTCGTGGCGGTCGAGCCAATGGAGCCGGTGACAGGCGCCTACGGCGACGACTTGGCTCGACACTTTCGGGCCGATGCCACCTCACATCTTGTCACCAGCATTCTCAAAAAGGCAAAGCTGGCGGTGACGCGCATCCAGCGTGACACGCCCGGGCACGGCCTTACATCCCCATTGCCGGCAGAAGCTGCGTTTTCGGTGCTGCTGCAACTGAGAGATTCGCCAAATCGCGAGTTGTTCATTGGCGGGCGTTCCGTCCATCGCGGAGGATATGCCGCCAAGACCACCAGCATCGTCGATCTTCAGGAAGAGCCGGTGGCTTATCTGGAAAGCCCTTTCGACGTCATGCATTTTTATGTCTCGCGCGCCGCGCTCAACGAAATCGCCGACGACCGGGGCGCATCGTGCGTCGACTCCCTTCACTGCGAACGTGGTGTCTTCGATCCCATGGTCTGGCATCTCGGTGAAGCGCTGATACCGGCCCTTGAACGCCCCGACGAGGTCGGAGCGATGTACGCCGATCACCTGCTGCTGGTGACCCACACCTATTTCGCGGCTGCGTTCGGCGGCATGCGATTGCCAGCAAACGGCAGGCGGGGTGGATTGGCTTCCTGGCAAGTCCGTTGTGCCACCGAACTCATGACCGAACGATTGGGCGATGATCTTTCTTTGTCGGAGCCGGCACGAGCGTGCGGACTTTCGCTGAGCCATTTCTCCCGGGCGTTCAAGCAGAGTGTAGGGACGCCGCCCCATCGCTGGCTGCTGCTTCAACGCACGTTGCGCGCGAAGACCCTGCTGCGAGACAACGATTGGGCGCTCGCCGAAATAGCCGCAGCTTGCGGGTTCGCCGACCAAAGCCACTTTACGCGCGTATTCACCAGCGCCGTCGGAGTGAGCCCCGGTGTCTGGCGCAAGCAGGTTCAATGAACGCTGCAGCGGTTTTCGCTAAAACACACTGAATATCTGCAAGACCTCCGCTGTCTCGACCCGCAATCTCGGCAAGCCAGATCAGGCGTTGAGGAGCAGCTCTCATGAGAATTTGCAACCGAGTGATCGTATTGGCCGCTGCAATATTGTTATGGCAGCTCATCGTCACCCCCGTGCTTGCCGGGCCTTTTGACTTCCCTGCTGGTTTCCACACTCGGGATATCGAGACCAACGGGACTGTCCTGCATGTTCGCATTGGCGGCGCGGGGCCGGCCGTCGTGCTGATTCACGGATATGGCGATACGGGCGACATGTGGGCGCCCCTGGCTGCGACCTTGGTGCGCGACCACACCGTCATCGCGCCAGATCTGCGCGGCATGGGACTTTCTGCGGTCGCCACGAAAGGTTTCACCAAGAAAAACCAGGCCGAAGACATCGCCGGGGTGCTGGATGCGTTGCATATCGAGCACGTCGACATCATCGGCCATGACATCGGCAACATGGTCGCGTTTGCGTTTGCCGAGGCTCATCCGGACCGGACGACACGACTGGTGATGATGGATGCGCCTGTCCCGGGTGTCGGCCCATGGGATGAAATTCTCAAGAACCCGCTGCTTTGGCATTTCCGCTTCGGCGGGCCTGACATGGAGCGCCTCGTTGCCGGGCGGGAACGTATCTACCTTGACCGCTTCTGGAATGAGTTTTCGGCCAATCCCGCACACTTTCCAGAAGCATCGCGCCGCCACTATGCGCAGCTGTATGCGCAGCCCGGGCGCATGCATGCGGGATTTCTGCAATTCGCCGCCTTCGACCAGGACGTGGTCGACAACCGCGCGTCAGTGGCGCGCGGGCGCTTGAAAATGCCGGTGCTGGCCATTGGCGGCGACCATTCGCTCGGCTCGACCATGGCTTACATTATGCGCTTCGCCGCCGACGACGTACACGAGGTGGTGATCGCCGATTCCGGGCATTGGCTCATGGAGGAGCAACCAAAAGCAACGATCGTGGCCATTCGTGCCTTCCTGGGTGCCCGCGTCACTGCGCTACCGCAAGCTCGACTGGCTTCAACGGAGGTCGATGCGTTAAAGCGGGATGGTGCGGGTCCGGGTACCTCCGGGCTAAGCGGCATCCAGACAACAGTTCTGTCGGGAGATCCGACTGCGCCCGGGCCCTACGCCATCGAGATTCGCGTTCCCGCGCATACCCGGATCGCCGCGCATACCCATCGCGACAACCGGACTGCACTCGTCGTCTCGGGCGCGTGGCACTTCGGATACGGCGAGCAAGCCGAAAAGGCCAGGACCAAGACACTCAACCCAGGCGGTTTTTACACCGAGCCCGCTGGTCAGGCGCATTTCGCCTTCACTGACGATCTGCCGGCGGTTGTCTACATCACGGGCCAGGGACCGACGGATACGACGTACGTCGTTCCCGCTGACGCCTCCCCGCACAAGTAGGAGAAAGCTCATGGCATCACCCAGGAACATTCGCGATCCGATCGCAGATCATCTGCTCACGCCGCAAAATGCCGCGCTGGTGATTATCGACTTCCAGCCGGTGCAGGTCTCGTCGATCCAATCGCGCTCGAAACGCGAGCTGGTCGCCAATATCACCGCGCTCGTCCGCATCGGGAAGCTCTACGATTTGCCGACCGTGCTTTCCACCGTCAACGTGAACTCCGGACGCAATCAGCCAACCATTCACCAGATCACGGACGTGCTGAGCGACATCGATCCCATCGACCGTACCTCGATCAACGCTTGGGAGGATGAGGATTTCGTGCGCGCCGTGAAGGCGACGGGTCGGAAGAAACTCATCATGGCGGCGCTTTGGACTGAAGTGTGCCTTGTTCATCCCGCGCTCGACGCCATCAAGGAAGGCTTCGAGGTCTATCCGGTCTTCGACTGCGTCGGCGGCACTTCGGCCGAAGCGCACGAACTGGGCATGCAACGGCTCGTGCAAGCCGGCGGCAAGCCGGTGAGCTGGGTGCAGCTCGTTTGCGAACTGCAGCGCGACTGGAACCGCGAGAAGACCGTGGACGGATTCGCCGAAATCGTCTTCGCGGTCGAAGGCCACTGACAGCAAGGGGTGGAGCGGCTTCTATCCGCAAAGCCCACGCGTCCAACCAAGGAGCGGGCAATGCTCGAAGCCACGGAAGAAACCATCCAAGGCGGCGCCGGCAATCTCCTCGTCCGGACCTGGCGACCGGCGTCCGCCCCGCGCACCATCGTCGCGATCTGTCATGGGTTCAACGCCCACAGCGGCATGTATGCGTGGTGCGGTGATCAGTTTGCGCAGAATGGGATAGTCACCTACGCCCTGGATCTGCGCGGACGCGGCAAGTCCGATGGCGAGCGCTTTTATGTCGAGCACTTCGAGGACTACGTCGACGACCTCGACAGGCTTGTTGCGTTCGTGAAATCGCGTGAGCCCGACGTTCCGCTGGTCCTGTTGGGGCACAGCGCGGGTGGCGTGACCGCCTGCCTTTATGTGCTCGAGCACCAGAACAAGATCGCCGGTCTTGTTTGCGAGGACTTCGCGTTCGAGGTCCCGGCACCGGGCCTCGCCTTGACTGCGCTAAAGGGGGTCAGCTACCTCGCACCGCATGCACGCGCCCTTGCACTCAAGAACAAGGACTTCTCGCGCGACACTGATATCGTGAAGGCGATGAACGAGGACCCGCTGATCGCTCATGAAACGCAGCCGTTCGCCACGATGGCTGCGATCGTGCGCGCGGACGAGCGACTGAAGATGGCGTTTCCGCAGATCACTCTTCCCGTGCTCATCGTTCACGGTGCAGCCGACAAGGTCGCAAAACCAAGTGGAAGTCAGCATTTCTACGAGCGTGCAGGCTCCAGGGACAAAACCTTGAAGATCTATGAGGGCCGCTATCACGATCCACTCAACGACCTCGGCAGGGACGAGGTAATCGGCGACATGCTTGCCTGGATCGAGACGCGCTTGCCAGCAGCATTCCAGTTGACCACCACGTAGCTTCACAAATCAATGTCGACACACACCCCAGGGAAATTCGTAAAAACCCGGGAAGCGCCTTGGTCACTCCCACTCGATCGTGGCGGGCGGCTTGCCACTAATATCATAAACTACGCGAGAAATACCACGTAACTCATTGATAATTCTATTTGAAACCTTGCCGAGAAACTCGTACGGCAAGTGCGCCCAGTGCGCGGTCATGAAGTCGATGGTCTCCACCGCGCGCAGCGCGATCACCCATTCATAGGCGCGGGCGTCGCCGACTACACCGACCGACTTCACCGGCAGGAACACGGCGAACGCCTGACTGGTCTTGTCGTACAGATCGGCCTTGCGCAGCTCGTCGATGAAGATCGCATCGGCTTGGGCCAGCAACTCGGCGTACTCGCGTTTCACCTCGCCAAGGATGCGCACACCCAGGCCCGGACCCGGGAACGGGTGGCGATAGACCATCGCGCGCGGCAGGCCGAGCTCCACGCCGATGCGACGTACTTCGTCCTTGAACAGCTCGCGCAGCGGCTCGACCAGCTTGAGCTTCATGTGCGCCGGCAGGCCGCCGACGTTGTGATGGCTCTTGATGACATGGGCCTTGCCGGTCTTGCTGCCGGCGGACTCGATCACATCGGGATAGATCGTGCCTTGCGCCAGCCACTTCACCTGGCTGCCGTCGGCGGTGATCTTGCTCGACTCCTCGTCGAAGATCTCCACGAACAGGCCGCCGATGATCTTGCGCTTGGCTTCCGGGTCAGCCACGCCTTCGAGTGCCTTGAAGTAGCGATCCGCCGCGTTGACGCGGATCACCTTGACGCCCATGCCATGCTCATCAGACGCGGCAGCCATCGTGGCCATGACCTGGTCGCCTTCCTGCCAGCGCAGCAGGCCGGTGTCGACGAACACGCAGGTCAGCCGATCGCCGATTGCCTTGTGCAGCAAGGCGGCGACCACCGAGGAATCGACGCCACCGGACAGGCCCAGCAGCACGTGATCGTCGCCGACCTGCTTGCGCACGCGAGCAATCTGGTCGTCGATGATGTTGGCGGCGGTCCACAGCGTGGCACAGCCGCAGATCTCAGCAATGAAACGCTTGAGCAGCGCCCCGCCCTGCTTCGTATGCGTCACTTCCGGGTGGAATTGCACGCCGTACCAGCGCTTGGCCTCGTTCTCCATCACCGCGACCGGAATGCGCTCGGTGGTGCCGGTGATCGCGAAGCCGGGTGGTGCCTTGGCGACGTGATCGCCATGGCTCATCCACACATCGAGCTTGTGCGCGCCGGCATGATCGCTGAGGCCATCGAACAACCGGCTCGGCGAAACAATGTCCACTTCAGCGTGACCGAACTCGCGCGCATCGGCGGCCTCGGTAGCGCCACCCAGTTGGGCAGCCAGCGTCTGCATGCCGTAGCAGATGCCGAGGATCGGCACGCCGGCGTCGAACACCTGCTGTGGCGCTTTCGGTGCACCTGCCAGCGTGGTCGATTCCGGACCACCCGACAGGATGATGCCCTTCGCACCGAACGCGGCGATCTCGGCCGGCTCATGATCCCAGGCCCAGATCTCGCAATACACACCCAGCTCGCGGATGCGGCGTGCGATCAGCTGCGTGTACTGCGCGCCAAAATCGAGGATCAGGATCTTGTCGCTATGGATGTTGGTCATGGAGTGGCCGGGAATGGGAAATCGGGAATCGGGAATCGGGAATCGGGAATGGAAAAGCCGGCGCTCTGCAAAATCCGGTGCACAAGGAAAATCCGGGAAAACCGGGAACCGCTTTTGACGATTCCCGATTCCCTATTCCCGGCCAGTCACGAATTCAGCCGGTAATTCGGCGCTTCCTTGGTGATCTGGATATCGTGTGGATGCGCTTCGGTGACACCCGCCGAGGTCACCTTGACGAACTGCGCCTTGTGGCGCACGTCCTCGATGGTGGCCGCGCCCAGATAACCCATCGACGCACGCAGACCACCGATCAGCTGGTGGATGATGTTGCGCAGCGGGCCGCGGTACGGCACGCGACCCTCGATGCCTTCCGGCACCAGCTTGTCGGCATCGGCCTCGTCCTGGAAGTAACGATCCTTGGAGCCGAGCTGCATCGCGCCGATCGAGCCCATGCCGCGGTAGCTCTTGTACGAGCGGCCCTGGAACAGCTCGACTTCGCCCGGCGATTCCTCGGTGCCGGCGAACATCGAGCCGAGCATCACGGTCGACGCGCCGGCGGCGAGCGCTTTCGGGATATCGCCGGAGTAGCGGATGCCGCCATCGGCGATCAGCGGGATTTCGTCCTTCAGTGCGGTGGCGACCATGTCGATCGCGGTGATCTGCGGCACACCGACACCGGCAACCACGCGGGTGGTGCAGATCGAACCCGGGCCCACGCCGACCTTGACCGCGTCGACACCGGCATCGAGCAGCGCACGTGCCGCTTCGCCGGTGACGATGTTGCCGGCAATCACCTGCACCTGCGGATAATGCTTCTTGACCCAGCCGGCGCGTTCGATCACGCCCTGCGAATGACCGTGTGCGGTATCCACCACCAGCACATCCACGCCAGCGTCGACCAAGGCGGCAATGCGTTGCTCGGTATCGCCGCCGACGCCAACCGCGGCGCCAACAAGAAGTGCCTCGTGGTGATCCTTCGCGGCATGCGGGTTGTCGCGCGCCTTCTGGATGTCCTTGACTGTGATCAGGCCGCGCAACTGGAAGTCATCGTTGACCACCAGCACCTTCTCGATACGGTACTTGTGCAGCAACTGCAGCACCTCGTCCTGGCTGGCGCCTTCGCGCACCGTCACCAGCTTGTCCTGCCGGGTCATGATGTTGCGCACGGGATCGTCGTGCTTGCGCTCGAAGCGCAGGTCACGGCTGGTGACGATGCCGATCAGCTGTTCGCCGTCGACCACCGGCACGCCGGAGATGTTGTGCGCATGGGTCAGCCGCAGCACTTCGCGGATCGAGGTGTTGGGGCTCACGGTGATCGGGCTGCGGATCACGCCGGCCTCGAATTTCTTCACCAGCCGCACTTCCGCCGCCTGCTGCTCGGCCGTCATGTTCTTGTGGATGATGCCGATGCCGCCGTTCTGCGCCATGGTGATGGCGAGCCGGGCTTCGGTGACCGTATCCATCGCAGCGGAGACGATCGGGATGTTCAGGCGCAGGTTGCGGGTGAACCGCGTGGAGGTATCCACATCGCGCGGCAGCACGATGGAGTGGCCAGGAACCAGGTAGACGTCGTCGTAGGTCAGGGCCTCGGCGAGGATGCGCATGCGAAAAGTCCCGCTGCAAAGAGGGAATTATACGCGCCCTGCCATGAGGCTCGCCAGATGTGTGGCTGAATGCCGCCGTGAATCAGGCCGCCTTGTGCGGCGTGATGCGCGCGTCGGCGGCTTCCAGCGTGTTTTCCATCAGCGTGGCCACGGTCATCGGGCCGACGCCGCCGGGCACGGGCGTGATCCAGCTGGCATGCGCTGCCGCTGCATTGAAGTCCACGTCGCCGACCAGCCGGCCATCGTCGAGGCGGTTGATGCCGACATCGATCACCACCGCGCCCGGCTTGATCCACTCGCCCTTCACCAGCCCCGGCTTGCCGACCGCCACGACGAGGATGTCCGCTTGCCGCACAAAGCTTTCCAGATCGCGAGTAAAACGATGACAACTGGTGGTAGTGCAGCCGGCAATCATCAGCTCCAGCACCAGCGGGCGGCCCACGTGATTGGACACGCCGACCACCACCGCGTGCTGGCCGCGTACGGGGCGATCGGTATGCCCAAGCAGGGTCATCACCCCTTTGGGTGTGCACGGACGCAATCCGAAGCGGCGCAGCGCGAGACGCCCCACGTTCACCGCCTGGAAACCGTCCACGTCCTTCTCCGGGTCGATGCGATCGACCAGTGCGTCCTCATCGATATGCTCTGGCAGCGGCGACTGCACCAAGATGCCGTGCACGTCTGGGTCCGCGTTCAACCGATCGATCAACTCGAACAGTTCATCCTGGGTGGTGCTGGATGGCAGGTCGTAGTCGAATGAGCGGAAGCCGACCTGGTGGCAGGCCTTGCGCTTGTTGCGCACATACACCGATGAAGCCGCATCGTTGCCCACCAGCACCACCGCCAGCCCCGGTTCGGCCAGACCGTGCGCCACCCGTGCAACGACGCGCAGACGCAATCGCTCCAGCAGCTCCTGTGCAATGCGTTTGCCATCGAGGATGCGTGCGCTCATGGGTTGCTGCCTGACCGTAAAGGTGGTCATTATCCGGGCTCTGCCGTACGCGCACAAACGACAGCCACGCATGACTGCCAACGGGATACTTGCCGACACGCTCGAACTGACCGATGGCCGGTTGTGCCTGCGCCTGTGGCAGGCACACGACGCAGCGGCGCTGTTCGCCGCCGCCCGCGAGTCGACCGGCAGCGTAGGCCGCTGGCTGCCCTGGTGCCATGCCGGTTATCGCGCGGAAGATGCCGTCGCCTGGATCGCGCACTGCCAGTCCGGCTGGCGGGCGGGCGAGCACTTCGCGTTCCCGATCTTCGATACCGACTCTGGCGACCTGCTGGGCGGCATCGGCCTGAACCACTACAACCGGCTGCACCGCAGTGCCAACCTGGGCTACTGGATACGCCAGTCACGCCAACGGCAGGGCATCGCCGTGGCGGCGGCCACGCTGGTGGCGCGTTTCGGTTTCGAGCAACTGGGCCTGGTCCGGATCGAAATCGTGGCCTTGCCCGACAACCAGCCAAGCCGGCGCACGGCAGAGAAGATCGGTGCGCGCTTCGAAGCGATCGCGCGCCAGCGCCTGTGGGCGAACGGGCAAGCGCATGATGCGGCAGTGTACGGATTGATCCCGCCGGATCTGCCTCAGCCGGCGGTGGAACACAGCCGCATGACATCCTCGTAGCCGGCAAACACGGCCATGGCGCCGCACCCGGGACACGCCGGATCACGCGGCAGCCGGACCTCGCGGAAATGCATGCCCAGCGCGTCGAAGCACAGCAGCCGGCCGACCAGCGGTTCGCCCAAACCAAGGATCAGCTTGAGCGCCTCGGTCGCCTGCAGCAGGCCAACGATGCCAGGGAGCACACCGAGCACGCCGGCTTCACTGCAGTTCGGTGCATCGGCAGCGGCTGGCGGTTCGGGAAACAGACAGCGGTAGCACGGCGAATCATCGCGCCGTGGATCGAACACGCTGAGCTGGCCGCTGAAACGCTCCACCGCGCCATACACCATCGGCAGCTTGAGTTGCCGCGAGGCGGCTGCCAGCAGGTAGCGCGCAGGAAAATTGTCGGCGCCATCGATGACCAGGTCGTGGCCGGCAAGCAATCGCTCCACGTTGCTGGCCTGCAGACGCTCGTTGCGGATCTCGATGCGAATGCGCGGATTGAGCGCCAGCAGCGCGATCCGCGCCGATTCGGTCTTGGCCATGCCGACGCGGGCATCCGCGTGGATGATCTGCCGATGCAGGTTGGAACGTTCGACCTTGTCGTCATCGATCAGGGTGAGTTGGCCCACGCCCGCCGCCGCGAGATACAGCGCCGCCGGCGCACCGAGTCCACCGGCACCGAGCAGCACCACGTTCGCTGCGGCCAGCCTGCCCTGCCCCGCCTCGCCGATTTGCGGCAGCTGTAGTTGGCGGGCATAGCGCTCGGCGGCGTCGACATCGAGTGTACTGGCCGCAACCGGCAAGCCTTCGGCCTTCCAGCGGCCGAAGCCACCAGTCACCGAACTGACCTGACGATAACCAAGACGTTGCAGCGCCTCGGCGGCGAGCAGCGAGCGCTGGCCGCTGCCACACAGCGTCAGTAGGGGACGATCGCGGTCCGCTTCCAGCTGTTCGATACACAGTTCGAGGAAACCGCGCGACAGCCCCAGCGCGTTGGCCGGCGTGCCGGCGACACGTTCGGCATCTTCGCGCACGTCGATCAGCAAGGCGCCACGGGTTTGCCTGGCCATTGCTTCGGCCGGTGAAATTTCCGGCACGCGGCGGCGCAGTTCGTCCAGCCAGGCGTCACGATTCAAGGGGTCGCTCATCGCTGTAGCCTAATACGAGCGGGGTAACCTGGAGTGGCCCGGCGAATCAGCGCGTGCGCTTGATCAGGTCACTGACCCGGCGCCGCGCCTTTTGCTCCTGCTCCTTGGTCAGCACCTTCTTGCGCCCCGCGTACGGGTTTTCACCTTCGCGGAAGGCAATGCGAACCGGCGTGCCCTCCAGCTTGTAGCGTTTGCGGAAGAAGTTTTCCAGATAGCGCTGATAGGCGGGCGCGATGTGCTTGGTGCGGGTACCGTGGATCACGATGGTCGGCGGATTGTTGCCGCCCGGATGCGCAAAACGCAGCTTGGGTGAGTGACCGTGCACCAGTGGCGGCTGGTAACTCTCGTAGGCCTTTTCCAGCGTCTTGGTGAGGTCCGAAGACACCAGCACCTTGGTCGCCGAGGCATGTGCACGCACCACGGCGCGCATCAGCTCGCGCAGACCGGAGCCGTGCAACGCCGAGATGTGCACCTGCTTGGCCCAGTCGACGAAGGTCAATCGACGATCCAGCGCGCGCATGCATTCGTCGCGTTGATACTGGTCCAGGCCATCCCACTTGTTGATGGCGATCACCAGCGCCCTGCCCTCGTCCATCGCGTAACCGATCAGGGTGAGATCCTGGTCAGCCAGATTTTCGCGGGCGTCGATCATCACCACCACGACCTGCGCGGCGGCAATCGACTGCAGCGTCTTGATGACGCTGAATTTCTCGACAGCTTCCTCGACGCGCGCCTTGCGCCGGATACCGACGGTGTCGATCAGCGTGTAACGCTTGCCGTCGCGCTCCAGCGGCACCCGGATCGGATCGCGGGTGGTGCCCGCAACATCGGAGACGATCAGCCGGTCCTCGCCCAGCAGGCGGTTGATCAGGGTCGACTTGCCGGCGTTCGGACGGCCGACGATGGCGACGCGAATGCTGCCGTCCTCGCTTTCCGCCTCGGTGGCGTTTTCCTCGTCGACCGGCAGCAACGGCAGGATCAGTTCGATGAGATCGCCTGTGCCGCGATTGTGCGCGGCAGACAGCGGCAAGATCTTGCCGACACCGAAAGCCGAGAACTCCGCAAGTACGGCTTCCTCTTCAAGCCCGTCAGTCTTGTTGACTGCGGCGATGATGGTCTTGCCGCTACGGCGCAGCTCATTGAGGATGACGTAATCCTGCGGCAGCAGGCCATCACGCGCATCGACCACGAACACCAGCACGTTCGCCTCTTCGATCGCCAGGCGCACCTGCTTGGCGGTCAGGACATCCATCGCCTCCTCGACACCGGACAGACCGCCGGTGTCGACCACCACGAAGGGCCGCGCGCCACTGCGGCAGACACCGTAGTGGCGGTCACGGGTGACGCCCGGCATATCGGCCACCAGAGCGTCACGGCTGCGCGTCAGTACGTTGAAGAGGGTCGATTTACCGACATTGGGGCGACCGACCAGGGCGACGACGGGCAACATGGGAAAGCATGGTTCCTTGCGATCGACGCAGCGATCAATGGGCCGACAGACGGTAGGCGCCGATGCGGCCCTTCACGTCTTCGACATAGACGGTGTCGCCCACCACCAGCGGCTGGGCGCGGATCGCCTTCTTCGACAACCGCACGCGGGCAGCCAGTGCGCCATCGCCGGTCTGCAGCCAGTGCACGTAACCTTGCATGTCACCGAGCACGACGTAATTGCCCTGCACAGCCGAGCCGGTGAGCCAGCGATACTTCAGATCATCATTCTTCCAAGCATCAGCGCCGCTGCTCTTGTCGAACGCCCATACCTCCGAGTCCTCATTGATGCCGTACAGCGCATTGCCACCGAGCGCCAGCGAGTCGAAGGTGGAGAACGGATGACCCCACAGCGGCCGGCCGCTGGGACCATCCACCGCCAGCAGGTTGCCGTGATAAGCCGCGGCATACAACGTGCTGCCTTCAAGCAGGATCGAGCCATCGGCATCATCCAGCCGCTCGATGTCGGTACGGCCCGTGCCACTGGCCAGCTTCTGCTCCCACAACTTGGCGCCGTTGTCCTCGCGCAATGCGATCAGCTTGCCGTCGTCGCTGCCGAAGAACACCACGCCATTGGCTGTCAACAGACCGCCATTGCCACGCAGGCTGAGCAGCGGCACGCTGCCCTGGTCATAGACCCAGCGACGCTTGCCGGTTGCCCGGTCCAGCCCGTAGACACGGCCGTCCTCGGTGCGAACCAGCACGAGGTCACCCGAGATCACCGGCGAGGCCAGCACTTCGTTATCCAACTCGGCATCCCAGCGCGGGCTGCCATCTTTGGAACTCACGCCATACACGTGACCGCCCAGCGTGCCTACCGCCAGCAGATCGCCATCGACCACGGGGCCACCGGCATACGTGGCGTCCTGGCGCTTCTTGTCGCCCCAGCCGAACCAACCGTGGATACGCGTGCTCTTCGACCACAGCGTCTTGCCGCTGGTGGCATCGATGGCCGCCAGCTTGCCGTCCGTGCTGTTGGCGTAAAGCACGCCGTCGACCACGGTCGGGCGCAGACGGACGCCACTCTTGCCGGCACCAGCGCCCACGCTGGTGCTCCACAGCTTGGTGACCTGCACGGTAGGTTTGAAGTCCTTGGCCAGCGGAGTCGGCGGCTGGACGTTTTCCTTCTTGAACGAATGACAACCGGCCAGCGCCACCAGTGAAGTCAGAGAAATCAGCAAGACGCGTTTCATCATTTCAGGTTTCATGCACCCTGCTTCCCGGCCGCAGCCAAATCATCGAGTTTCATCTGCAAGGCACCGCGTTGCGGTGCATCCTCGCTCAGCGCCGACAAGGCCGTCTGATAGGCCTTGCGCGCATCATCTGAACGCCCAAGCTTGACCAGCACATCGCCGCGGAGTTCCTGCGCCAGACCATGAAAGCCGTTGGCTGGAATACGATCGAGCGTGGCCAGCGCCGCAGCACCGTTGCCGCTGGCCAGTTCCACCTGCGCAATACGCAGCTGGGTCAGCGACTTCAATGCCGGCGCGCCGGCATGACTCTCGGCCCACGCCAGCGAGATCCCGGCCTTGTCCAGCTGCTTGTCCTGCACCTGTTGCCGGGCGCGGTCGCTGACGGCGAATACGGCATACGGCGACTTGGCGTAATCCGTCATCAACTTGTCAGTGAGTTGCGCGGCGATGTCCGGCTTGCCAGACGCCATGGCAATCTGCGCCTGCTGATACAGCTGTGCGGCCTGGGCCTCATGGTTTGCCTGGTGATTGCGCCACTGCTGCCAGCCGAAGATGCCGACCAGACCGATAGCCACACCGACGATGATCGACAGACCATTCTCGCGCAGCCACTTCTGAACCAGTTCGCTTTGTTCGTACTTGTCGTATTCTTCAAACGCCATGCAATCACCATTCAGAGGGCCGCGCACCCGCAGGCGCGTGCATAGGCCAGCGCGATAAAGGGAAAAGCCGATCACGTCCGCTCGGCAGCCGAACAGACAGTGGGCAAGCATAACCGAAATGGATTGTCCGGAGCGGCCGCAGCCGCAATCAGAGGCTGGTGGCGGAGGCCTTGCCGCCCTGTACCTGCACGCGGAAACGCGCCACGTTGGCCCGCCGGAAATCGTCCAACCCGACCGGCTGGCCATCGATGCTGACCTGTGCGCCACTGACATTGCCGATGCGCACATCCAGTGGCTGGTCGCTGTGATAGACCTTGTTGCTGCCGGCAGGCAGCAGGCCGTATTCCAGCCGTGAACCGTCAGCGCCGACCACTTCGACCCAGCTGGCCGCACTCAGGTTCAGGCTCACGCTGTGACTGCCGGTACCGGCATCGACTGCCGGCGCCGGCGCCGGCGGAACCACGGTCGATGGCTGGCTGCTGTTGTCCAGATTCGGAAACGGTGCCATCGAGGCCATCAGCTGTTGTGGCTGTTCCTGCGCCGGTGCCGCGGCCACTTTAGGCGACGTGGCCACGGTCACGGCGCTACCGGCTGGGCCGGCAGGCGTCGGGTTGGCGGGCGTTGCCGGAGCATCCTGCTGGGCCACCGGCGTCGCATCCAGCGGTGCCAGATGGCTCAGGTCACGATCCAGCGTGCTGCGCACACCGAACCAGACCGTCGGCACGGCAATCACCAGCGTGAGTACCACGTAGGTAGCCACCGTGGCGTAGTGATCCAGCAGGAAGCGCGAGTGCGAAATGCCGCCGGTGGCGACCAGTGGCAGCTCGACCTGCTTGATGCGATCGAGTTCGACCTGGATCGATGCCTGGTTGATGCCGAGAAAGCTGCCGTACTTGCCGATGTAGCTGGCGAGGTAGACCTTCGAATCGATGCCGTCGCAGCTACCCTGCTCGAGCTGGCGCAACACCCGAGCCGGCAGCTTCAGGGTATGCGCACATGTCTCCAGATCCAGCCCGCGCGCTTCACGCGCCGTTCGCAGTCGACTGCCGAAACTGACAGCGTGCAAATCGGTCGAAGGCACATCCATGTTGAGCAGGTTGATACCAAACAGATCGGGCTCACCCGAACCCTGTTCAGACGGGGTTGGCTGCATGGAAGTCATGGGCTGGCAGTGGAAGAGTGGAGTGCATGTGCCTGCTCCGAATCCGGGAACTGGCTCTGCAATCGGCTGTTATAGGCGTGGGCACCGTCCGGGTTGCCCAAATGAGATTCGATATCGTAACCAAGCTTGAGCGCCGCGGCCGTCGGCTTGCCCAGCGCGTCGAAACGCTGGATGAAAGCCCGGGCCCGGAACGCATCATTGTGTACGTAAAGCGTGTTCGCAAGCTGGAAGAGTGCCTCTGCATTGTTCGGATTTCGCGCGATGGCGTCACGAAAACTCGCTTCGGCGCCGGCAACATCATTGACACGCAGCTGGCATACCCCGGCGTTGGTCAATGCCACATCGGGCGTCTGGTAGAACGGATCGGCGACGGCCTTGCGGAAATACCCGGCCGCTTCGGCGGCTTTTCCGTTGTTGCACAGGAACACGCCGAGATTGTTGTTCGGATCACCCTTGGCTGGCTCCAGTTCAACCGCCTTGCGGTAGTGCAGCTCGGCCTCGGGAAGATTGTTGATCCTCTCGTACAGCACCGCGATCACGGTATGCGCCGGGGCATAGTTGGGATCGAACTTCAGCGCCATGTTCAGCTTTTCCAGCGCCGTCTGCATATCGCCATTGGCCATGTAGCGCTGGCCCAGTTCGGTATGCACGCGTGCGGCATCCAGCGCCTGCTGGCCCTTGCTGACCTGCGGGATGCTCTTGCCAAGCGAGTTGCTGTCGGTGTGCGTGGTGATGCATCCGGCCAGTGGCAACAACAGACTGAAGATCAGTGCACGCTCAAATCGCATGGATGGCTCCCTCGTCCTGCTGCCGTTTGCGGGCATCGGCGCGGATATCGGCGCTGCGACGGGTGCGATCGGTCACCTGGCCGGCCAACTGGCCACAAGCGGCGTCGATGTCATCACCACGGGTACGCCGCAACATGGTCAGCACACTGGCATTCAGCAGTTGCGTCTGGAAGTCACGAATATCGTTCGCGTCCGAGCGCTCGTAGCGGGTGCCGGGAAATGGGTTGAACGGAATCAGGTTGACCTTGCAGGTCGGCAGCTTGCGCATCAGCTTGATCAGCTGGCGAGCGTGCTCGGACTGGTCGTTGATGCCCTTCATCAAGGTGTATTCGAAGGTGATCGAGGTACGCGGCTTGCGTGCGACCCAGCGCTGGCAGGCGGCCAGCAATTCGGCGATCGGATAGCGCTTGTTGATCGGCACCAGCTCGGTGCGCAGCTCGTCGTTGGCCGCATGCAGCGAGACCGCCAGCGACACGTCGATCGCGTCGGACAACTGGTCGATCAGCGGCACCATGCCGGCAGTGGACAGCGTGACACGCTTGGCGGCCAGGCCAAAGCCCAGGTCGTCGCGCATCAGTTTCATCGCGCGCACCACATTTTCGAAATTCGCCAGCGGCTCGCCCATGCCCATCATCACCACGTTGGTGATGCGACGGTTCTGATGGGTGATGTTGCCCAAATATTTCGCCGCCACCCACACCTGGCCGATGATCTCGGCGGTGGACAGGTTGCGGTTGAAACCCTGCGCCCCGGTCGAGCAGAAGCTGCAGTTCAACGCGCAGCCGATCTGCGAGGACACGCACAAGGTGCCGCGGGTCGGCTCGGGGATGTACACCGTCTCGATCGCGTTGCCGCTGTCCATGCCCAACAGCCACTTGTGCGTGCCGTCAGTGGCAGCCTTGTCCAGCAGCGTCTTCGGCGCGCCGATGTAGCAGACTTCGGTGAGCTTGGCGCGCAACGCCTTGCCCACGTCGGTCATGTTCTCGAAGTTGTCTTCCAGGTCGTGGTAGATCCACTTCATCACCTGCTCGGCGCGATACGGCTTCTCGCCGATCTGCGTGAAGAAATCACGCAGGCCCTGGCGATCGAAGTCGAGCAGATTGACCTTGACGGTCTTCGGGTCGGATGAAGTGATAACTGCCTGGTTCATGGTTTTTTGAAGAGTGCGGCCACGGATGGCCGCTGTTTGATTTCCGCGTTCAAGAACGAACGCACGAGTTACCTGGAAAGCACATCCGTCGCAGCGAAGAAATAAGCAATCTCCACCTTGGCGGTATCGATCGCATCGGAGCCATGCACGGCATTCGCGTCGATCGAGTCGGCGAAGTCGGCGCGGATCGTGCCCGGTGCGGCTTCCTTCGGATTGGTGGCACCCATCAGGTCGCGATGTACGAGCACGGCGTTCTCGCCTTCAAGCGCGGTGACCATCACCGGACCGGAGATCATGAACTCGACCAGTGCCTTGAAGAACGGACGCTCGCGATGCACCGCGTAGAAGCCTTCGGCTTCCTGGCGCGACAGCTGCTTCATCTTCGCGGCGATGACCTTCAGGCCAGCCTTCTCGAAACGGGCATAGATTTCACCGATGACGTTCTTGGCAACGGCGTCGGGCTTGATGATGGAAAGGGTGCGCTCCAGCGCCATACGGGTCTGCTCCGGGAAAACGGATTTAGGGAAAGGGATCGTGCCGGCCCCCGGCCGACAGATGAGCTAAACCTGACAAGGATTGCGGATTTAGCTCACGAAAGTTTGACAGATTCTAACTCATACGGAAATAACCTGCCGTTTGCAACAAACGATCGTTTGACGGACGTCGAGCTGTCCGCGTATGCTCAAACGATCGTTTGAACCGACCCGATGACCGACACATGACTCTGCTCGTGAACAGCTCCGGCTCGACCAAGGATCGGATACTCGGTGCTGCCGAAGTCCTGTTCGCCCAGCGCGGCTTCGACGGCGCCTCGCTGCGCCAGTTGACCGCCGCCGCCGGCGTCAACCTGGCCGCGGTCAACTACCACTTCGGCTCCAAGGAAAAACTGGTCGAACAGGTGTTCCGGCGCCGCCTGGATGCGCTGAACACCCGCCGGCTGGAGGCCCTGGCGAAGATCGCCGGCCACGCCGACACCACCTTGGAAGACCTGCTGGCCGCGTTTATTCGCCCCGCCCTGGACCTGTCCCACGACGACAGCGGCTCGCTGTTCATGCGCGTGCTGGCGCGGGCGTTTGCCGAGCACGACGACACCCTGCGCCAGTTCCTGTCCGAAAACTACGGCCACGTGATGCGCCAGTTCACCGCCGAATTCGCCCGCCTGCTGCCGCAACTGAGCAAGCAGGAGCTGTACTGGCGCATCGACCTGGTCACCGGTGCGCTGACCCACGCGATGTCCGGCTTCGGCATGATCCAGCGCAAGCAGGACGTCAGCGAGCTGGCCCACCGCGAACAGACCGCCCAGCACCTGATCCGTTTCGCCGTCGCCGGCCTGAGTCACCCCTGATTTCTTTGTCACCGGCCGGCAACGGCCGTGCGGTTCCCTACCCCCAAGTTTTGTGTTCGCACCATCGGAGAAGCCAATGACCGCTGCATCCTCACCTACATCGGCACTACGCATCCGCAAGGCTGCCGTGCTGGGCGCCGGCGTCATGGGCGCGCAGATTGCCGCGCACCTGACCAACGCCGGCGTCGAAACCGTGCTGTTCGATCTGCCCGCCAAGGACGGTCCGAAGAGCGGCATCGCGCTCAAGGCCATCGCGAATCTCCTCAAACTTTCCCCGGCTCCGCTGGCCGACAAGAACCTCGCCGCCGCGATCATCCCGGCGAACTACGACGAGGACATGGGCCACCTGAAGGACGTCGACCTCGTCATCGAGGCGATCGCCGAGCGGATGGACTGGAAGCTGGATCTGTACAAGAAGATCGCCCCGCACCTGTCGAAGACTGCGATCCTGGCCTCCAACACCTCCGGCCTGTCGATCAACGGCCTCGCCGAGGCGCTGCCGGAAGAAATGCGCCATCGCTTCACCGGCGTGCACTTCTTCAATCCGCCGCGCTACATGCACCTGGTCGAGCTGATCCCGACCAAGCTCACCGACCCGGCCGTGATCCAGGGCCTGGAAGCGTTTCTGGTCACCACCGTCGGCAAGGGCGTGGTGATCGCCAAGGACACGCCGAACTTCATCGGCAACCGCATCGGTGTGTTCTCGATGCTGTCGACGATGTACCACACCGACCAGTTCAAGCTCGGCTTCGACACCGTCGACGCGCTCACCGGCCCCGCACTCGGCCGTCCGAAGAGCGCCACCTACCGTACCGCGGACGTGGTCGGCCTGGACACCATGGCGCACGTCATCAAGACCATGGCCGACACCTTGCCGGATGACCCGTGGCATCAGTACTTCAAGGCACCCGCCTGGCTGCAGGGGTTGATCGATCAAGGCGCGCTCGGCCAGAAGACCGGCACCGGCTTCTACAAGAAGGCCGGCAAGGACATCGTGGTGCTCGACCCGGCCGCGAAGGATTACCGCGCCTCCGAGCACAAGCCGTCCGACGAAGTCGCCGCGATCCTGGCGATCAAGGACCCGGCCGAGAAGTTCGGCAAGCTGCGTGCGTCCAGCGATCCGCAGGCGCAGTTCCTGTGGGCCAGCTTCCGCGACCTGTTCCACTACACCGCCTATCACCTGGCTGACATTGCCGACACCGCGCGCGATGTGGATTTCGCGATCCGCTGGGGCTACGGCTGGAAGCTCGGCCCGTTCGAGACCTGGCAGGCTGCCGGCTGGCAGCAGATCGTCAGCTGGATCAACGAGGACATCGCCGCCGGCAAGGCCATGAGCAAGGCACCGCTGCCGGCGTGGGTCACCGACGGCCGCACCGGCGTGCACGGCAAGGCCGGCTCGTACTCGGCCAGCGCCAACGCCGACAAGCCGCGTTCGCAGCATCCTGTATACAAGCGCCAGCTGTTCCCCGATCCGCTGCTGGGCGAGAAGTTCGACCAGGGCACCACCGTGTGGGAGAACGAGGGCGTGCGCCTGTGGACGCTGGGCGATGACGGCATCGGCATCCTCTCGTTCAAGACCAAGATGAACACGTTCAACGACTTCGTGCTCGACGGCGTGCAGCACGCGATCAAGCTGGCCGAAGAGAAGCTCAAGGCGGTGGTGATCTGGCAGACCAGCGAGCCGTTCTCCGCCGGCGCGGATCTCAAGGGCGCACTGGGTTTGCTCAAGGAAGGCAAGATCGCCGACTTCGACAAGATGGTGGCGAACTTCCAGCGCACCAGCATGACGGTCAAGCATGCGCTGGTACCGGTGGTGGCCGCCGTGCGTGGCATGGCCTTC
The DNA here is from genome assembly GCA_050737735.1 of Rhodanobacter sp. GTDB lineage: Bacteria > Pseudomonadota > Gammaproteobacteria > Xanthomonadales > Rhodanobacteraceae > Rhodanobacter. The sequence goes on from JBOHYM010000070.1 coordinate 132,556, forward strand.
GGCGGCGGCTGCGAGATCCAGATGCATTCGGCGCGCACCGTCGCGGCACTGGAAAGCTATATCGGCCTGGTCGAGGCCGGCGTCGGTCTGCTGCCGGCCGGTGGCGGCCTGCATGAACTGGCTGTGCGCGCCGCCAAGGCGAACCCGGGCGACCCGTTCGAGGAGCTGAAGAAGGTGTTCGAGACCGTGGCGATGGCCAAGGTTTCCGCCAGCGCGTTCGAAGCGAAGAACCTGGGCCTGCTGCGCGACAGCGACGTGGTGGTGTTCAACGCCTACGAGCTGCTCTACGTCGCCAAGCAGGTAGCCAACTCGCTGGCCGAGAGCGGCTACCGTCCGCCGCTGCCGGCACGTGCGATCCCTGTCGCCGGCGACGTCGGCACCGCCACGTTCAAGGCTTCGCTGGCCAACCTGCAGGCCGGCTACTTCGCCTCCGAGCATGACGTCGACATCGCCAAGCGCATCGCCGACACCCTGTGCGGCGGCGTGATCGAGCGTGGCTCGACCGTCGACGAGGAATGGCTGCTGGCGCTGGAGCGCAAGCACTTCGTGGAGCTGGCGCAGACCGAGAAAACCCAGGCCCGCATCGCCCACACCATGACCACCGGCAAGCCGCTCAGGAACTGAGAATCGGGAATAGAGAATCGGGAATGGTGAAAAGCCATTCCCGCCCATGCCCAACCATTTCGAAACAGTGGCCGGATTCGCTAGGGGCCACGGGACTCGCAAGCCGATTCCCGACTCCCCATTCCCGATTCCCGGCTTTCGGAGAAAGCTAATGACCAAGCAAGTGCAAGACGCCTACATCGTCGCCGCCACCCGCACCCCGGTCGGCAAGGCGCCACGCGGCGTGTTCCGCAACACCCGTCCGGACGACATGCTCGCCCACGTGATCCGCAGCGTGATGGCGCAGTACCCCGGCATCGACCCGCACCGCATCGGCGACGCCATCATCGGCTGCGCCATGCCCGAGGCCGAGCAAGGCATGAACGTGGCGCGCATCGGCGTGCTGCTGGCTGGCCTGCCCGACACCGTGCCGGGCGTCACCATCAACCGCTTCTGCTCGTCCGGCCTGCAGGCCGTGGCGATGGCGGCCGACCGCATCCGCCTCGGCGAGGACGACCTGATGCTCGCCGGCGGTACCGAGAGCATGAGCATGGTGCCGATGATGGGCCACAAGATCGCCATGAACCCGGCCATCTTCAAGGACGAGAACATCGGCATCGCCTACGGCATGGGCATCACCGCCGAGAACGTGGCCAAGCAGTGGAAGGTCAGCCGCGAACAGCAGGATGCGTTCGCGGTGGAAAGCCACCGCCGCGCCCTCGCCGCCCAGGCGGCTGGCGAGTTCAACGACGAGATCAGCCCGTTCGCGCTGGACGACCATTACCCCAACCTCGCCACCCGCGGCATCGTCACCGACAGCCGCAGCATCAGCATGGATGAAGGCCCGCGCGCCGGCACCACGCTGGACGTGCTGAGCAAGCTCAAGACCGTGTTCCGCAACGGCCAGTTCGGCGGCAGCGTCACCGCCGGCAACTCCAGCCAGATGTCTGACGGCGCCGGCGCCGTGCTGCTCGCCAGCGAAAAGGCGATCAAGGAATACAACCTGCAGCCGCTCGCCCGCTTCGTCGGCTTCTCCGTCGCCGGCGTCAAACCCGACGTGATGGGCATCGGCCCGAAAGAAGCGATCCCGAAGGCGCTCAAGCAGACCGGCATCACCCAGGATCAGCTCGACTGGATCGAACTCAACGAAGCCTTCGCCGCCCAGGCGCTGGCGGTGATGGGTGACCTCAAGCTCGACCCGAGCAAGGTCAACCCGCTCGGCGGCGCCATCGCGCTCGGCCATCCGCTCGGCGCGACCGGCGCAGTGCGCATCGCCACGCTGGTGCACGGCATGCGTCGTCGCAAGCAGAAGTATGGGATGGTGACGATGTGTATTGGTACCGGCATGGGTGCGGCGGGGATTTTTGAGGCGCTTTGATCGCCCTATTTGCCATTCCGGTTCTTTAGCTCGTCATTCCGGCGCAGGCCGGAATCGCTTCATAACAGCGAAAACGGCGCCGTAGAGATACGGCGCCGTTCATTATTTTGAGTCGAACGAAACCACTAGTCGACCTAGATGCCATCTGTCACAGGTTACGGGATAGAACCCGGCCGAATTAGGCCAAGCATGCGCGGCGAACGCATCACACTTGCTGTTCGGGCGATCGTGGTTTCCGAAAACAGCCCGCCTGCTCGCGACTCGTATCATCCAGTTGAATGACTGCTTTGCCCGATCTTGCCGGGCGCGACGGCTACACTCAGCTGGAGCTAGTGCGCCACGTCGCACCTCTTGGCTGGGAGCATATCGGCCTGACTGGCGATTTCGTCTGGGTTCGGCGCCAGCGCCGATCGATGGCCTTCGACAGCTTCGTCAATCATGATACGTTGACGGTCATCTTTCTTCTCGCTTCTCAGGGCATTTCCTCGGTTAAATCTGTGCGCGACCACCATCAACAAGTAGTTCGGTGCCAGTAACGAAACTTGAGTCATCTGAGGCCAGAAATAGCACCGCTTTGGCAACTTCGTCGGCCTGCCCCGACGTCCCATTGGGATAGTAGACACCAGCCGCGCAATCGCATCTGGAGGTTGGGGGGCAAGAAGCGGCGTATCGGTCGGGCCAGGGCTGACAACGTTTGAACGAATATGGCGGTCCTTTAGCTCAACAGCCCAGCTTCGTACAAAATTTCGGACAGCGGCCTTGCTCGCGCCATAGACGCCATAGGAGGGATTACCTTTGGCGCCTGCGACAGAGGCTGTGAGAATGATAGATGCGTCATCATTCAGTAGTGGCAAAGCCTTTTGCACCGTAAATAATGCCCCCTTTACATTGACATTAAATGTTCTATCGAAATGCTCCTCGTTAACATCTTTCAAGAGAGTAGGTTCACCGATACCCGCGTTTGCGAAGATAATATCAATGCGTCCCTTCGCCTTCACGATCTCATAGAGCCGGTCAATATCTGACAGTTTGGCAACGTCCCCCTGAATGCCGGTAACGTTGCTGCTGATTTCCTTCACGGCCTCATTGAGTTCTTTCTTGCGGCGGCCTGTAATGAACACATAAGCACCCTCTTTAACGAACAGCTTTGCTGTCGCCAATCCTATCCCTGAAGTACCACCTGTAATGACTGCGATTTTTCCATTTAACTTACCCATGGCCGCCACTCCTTTTTTGATTGGCTTTAGCTGATTATCGCTTTGGGTTCCAAGTATTCCTCCAGCCCGAAGATCCCGCCTTCTCGGCCAATTCCCGATTGTTTGAACCCGCCGAAGGGAGCAAACGGATCGTGGCTCACCGTATTTACCAGGACCCTGCCGGCAGCAATCTTTCGCGCCACACGGCTTGCCCGTTCCGGGTCCGCTGAGCTTACGTAGGCGATAAGCCCGAATTCCGTGTCATTGGCCATTTCAATGGCTTCGGCCTCCGTCTTATACGTCAGTATCGACAAGACCGGTCCGAAGATTTCTTCCCGCGCGATGCGCATGTCGCGGGTGACATTCGCGAATACAGTGGGCTTCGCAAAATTTCCATCCTCAAGTCCCTGAGGATGATCTTCCCCACCAATAACGAGTTCCGCACCTTCTTCGATACCCGACTTGATGTATTCCTGAACTCGTTTGTACTGCTTAACGCTGGCCAATGGTCCGAGGGTGACGGCCTGGTTCATCGGATCGCCCACTTCGATTTTTTCGACGGCCGCTTTGGCCAATCGCTTCACTTCGTCAAGTCGGCCTTCCGGCACGATCAGACGCGAAGCCGCAATGCAGGCCTGCCCGTTGTTCAGGTAGCACGCGCTGACTGCCATCGGGATCGCGGAGGAGAAGTCGGCGTCGTCCAGGATGACGTTCGGCGATTTGCCTCCGAGCTCCAACGTCAGGCGCTTCATTGTGTCCAGGGAGTTCTTCGCGACCAGTGTAAGCGTCCGCCCCCGTCACTTTGAAGCGCGGTGACGGTTTAGCTTATAGGGCAATGCCAACGGGTTGGCAGCAAGCTGTCGAGGTGCTTGTCGAGGGTGGTCGGCAGACGCGTGA